>NZ_CALRNF020000009.1:0-131540 GCF_943369415.1 Polaromonas sp. YR568 | reverse complement strand
GCATGTGCTGAAGGTTGAGGCCGGGCAGACAATGCGTCCGCTGGATTCGATCACTGGGAGGAATGTCTGCTTTGCGGTGAGGCAGTCATCTATGACGAACCGCCGCGCCGCTTCAACCACCTCATCAAGCCGCCGACCACAGGCAGCTTTTCATACAGCTCTTCAGCCGCGTCCCAGTAATCGCGATGCAGCGTGATGCGGCCCTCGCCGTCCAGCACCAGGTGCGAGCCGCCCAGGATGCGCTGCGCCCTTCCCCGCTGGAAATTTTTGAAGGCAAAGTGGAACTCCCAGGTCAGGAAGCACTGCTCGCCCTGCACGATGCGCCCGGTGACGACGAAGCGCGGGTTGTCCAGGCTGGCGTACATGTGGCGAAAGATGCGCTGGATTTCGGCCAGGCCTTGCACGTCGTTGAAGGGGTCCTTGAAGCGCGCGTCGGGGGCGTAGATGGCGCCCAGGGTTTCCACGCCCGGGAGGGTGAGAAGCTGGAAGGTGTTTGCAATGCGGTCGGCAGCGGATGGGGTGGAGTTCATGGATTGTCTAGGCCTGCCTGAGGCGGCGTGTCGCCGCGAAAAATAGAGGGTAAGGCAAAAGCTGCAGGGCTTTCATCCAGCGGGTGAAGCGTTTGGGGAAGTGAATTTCAAATTCTCCGCGCGCCCAGCCCTTGAGTATTTCCTGGGCCGCCTGTTCGGGGGTGATCAGGGCGGGCATCTTGAACTGGTTCTGTTGCGTCAGCGGTGTGTTGACGAAGCCCGGGTTGATGAGGGAGACACCGACGCCGCGGGCGTGCAGGTCCAGGTACAGGGTTTCGGCGAGGTTGATGAGCGCGGCCTTGGTGGGGCCGTAGGCCAGGCTGTTGGGCAGGCCGCGGTAGCCGGCGACGCTGCCCATCAGGCTGATGTGGCCGCGCTGGCCGGTGCGCGTGTCCGGCTGTCGCGCCAGCAGCTGCGGCACCACGGCGTCGAGCATATAGAGCGCGCCGAGGTAATTGACTTCGTTGTGCCGCAGCAGGTCGGCCAGGTCCATGTGGGCGGCGTCCATGGCGTGGTAGTGGCCCGCGCAGTACACGACGCAGTCCAGCGCATCCTGCGCGGCCAGCGTTGCGGCCGCGGCCTTGACGGCCTGCGCGTCGGTGACGTCCAGCGGCAGGGCCAGGGCGCCGGGGTGGGCATCGACAAAGGTGTTGAGCGCATCCGCGCCGCGGGCCGACACCACCACCCTGGTGCCCTGGGCGTGCAGCGCCGACGCGGTGGCGCGGCCTATGCCGGTGGAGGCGCCGACCAGCCAGACCGTGCGGCCGCGCCAGTCCTGTATGCGGGAATTCAGTGCCATGGCGTTCAGCGTTTGGTGAAGGACAGCGTCACTTCGCCCAGGCCCACGCCCCACTTGCGCATGGCGGCCTTGTTGAGCATGACCTTGTCGTTCATGAGGTACATCCAGTCGTCAAACTGCACGTTGATCACCCGGCCGTCCACCGGCAGGGCCAGGGTGTAGGCCCAGTTGAAGGCGTTGCCGCTTTGCCGGCCCTCGGCGGTGCCCACGACGTCGTCGGCCTGGCCGGTGTAGCGGCCGTCGGCGTGGCGCGTGAGGCGCCAGATGCGCCGCTGAGTCGTGCCGTCGGAATAGCTGAAGGCTTCGTCGAGCACGCCGGCGTCACCCTTCCAGGTGCAGGTCATCACCACGCTAAAGCGCTTGACGACCTTGCCCGAGCGGTCGGTGAAGATGCCGTAGGCATCGAGCGTGCCGTTGAAGTAGTCGCGCAGTTCCAGCACCGGGGTCTCTTTGGCGTAGTCCTGCACTTGCGGCGTGCCGCAGGCGCCCAGCAAGGCGGCGCACACGAGGACGGCGAGAAGGCGTGAGCGGTGGAAAAAAGTGCGTTGTGTCATGGGGTGTGCGGCGGGGCCGTGGTTGGGAGGATGAAAAAATGCAGCGCGCCGGCCGCCAGGGCTTTGAGCGCGCAGGGAAGGAGGCAGTAGGCGGCGGTGAGCAAGGCGGACGCGTTGGCATCCCGCACGCCGGGCACATAACCGAGCCAGCCCAGCAAAGGCAGGGCCAGGCCGGCGGCCAGCGCGAGGTTGAGCTTGGTGGCGAAGTTCCACCAGCCGAAGTAAGCGCCTTCGGCGCGGCCGCGGTCACCGGCCCTGGCGATGACGCCGGCCAGCAGCGCGCCGGGCAGGACCAGGTCGCTGCCCAGGGCCGCGCCGGACAGGGCGCACACCAGCAGGAACCAGGGCGCGTCGCCCGCGCCCAGCCGGCTCGCGCCCAGAAAAACCGCGATGGACAGCAGCATGCCGAAGCGCCAGCTGTGCGCCAGCCCCCAGCGCTTGACCGCGCGCAGCCACAGCGGCATGGACAGCGCGCCGCAGACAAAGTACACGGCCAGCGCGGCGGACTGCATGGCCTCGCTGGCCAGCAAACGGTCTTGCAGGAAAAACAGCACCAGCGTGGCCGGGATGGCGCTGGCGATGCCGTTGAGCAGGTAGACGCCCAGGAGGCGGCGAAAGTCGGGGTTGCGCCACGGATGCCGCAGCGCGCCGGCGGCGGTGTCTGCCGCAATTGCCGCCGCAGGGCGGCGCTCGGGCCGGGGCGCCGCGCGCCAGGCCCACCAGCCGCCTGCCAGGCCGGCGACCAGCAGGGCCAGCATGACGGGCACGCCCAGCAGCGCGGGCGTGACCGACGCGAGCAGCACGCCCACCAGGCCCAGCCCTTCGCGCCAGGCCACGACGCGGCTGCGGTAGAGCGCGTCGCCGCCCAGCATGGCACCCCAGGACTGGTGCGCGATCGACAAGGCGCTGTAGGCCGCGTAGGTCACGACCAGCCAGAAGCCCGCCCACCACAGCAGCGCCGCGGGTTCACTGACCAGCGGCACAAACAAAAAAGAAAATCCGAGCGCCAGCACTACCGCGGCCACCGCGCCCATGGCCAGCACGGCGTGCAATGAGGCGGCATAGAGGCGGTCGCACAAGCGGCCCAGCAGCGGGTCTATGACGGCATCGAGCAGGCGCGCGCCCAGCAGCACGGCGCCCAAAGCCGCGAGCGAGACACCCCACTGGCGCGTGTACAGATTGGGCATCAGGACATAGAGCGGCAAGGCGCAAAACGCCAGGGGCAGGCCCAGCAGGCCGTAGCGCGCGCCGCCACTCACACCCAGAACCCGGGGCGCGGCTTCAATGGGCGCGGCCATGGAGGGATTCATGGTGGGGCGCCCGCCGGGGCCGGGGATTTGTCCTGCGCGAGCAGCGCGCGGCGCATTTGCGGCTCGGAGGTTTGCGGGGACAGCCAGATGCCGAAGAAGAGTTTGGCGAACAACGGGTCGCGCACTTCACCGAGCAGGCGGCCGTTGTGCCAGAACACCGCGCCGGTGCCGGGCTGGTGCACGCCGGTGATGCGGTCGCCGGCGCCGACGTCGGGGAACAGCGCGCGCATCCGGGCTTCCCAGGCGGCTTCCTGCGCCGGGGACATGGGAGTCACGGGCGCCTGGCGGCGCATTTCGGCGATGGAGCGTTTCGCAATGTCCGCGCCCTTGAAGTCGCGCAGGTAGGCCAGCTCCAGCGCGAAGGGGCTTTTGTCATAGGCCGGCGCGGCAAAGCCGGGGGCGACCCAGAGTGTGGCCTGGTAGACCTCAAAGCCCCAGTAGGTGAATTTGGCCTGGCCGGACAGGCTGGCCGCGGGCAAGCCGGGGCGCAGTTCCTGCGGCAAGGCCTGGGCCTGGGCGGGCACGCCATGCAGGCAGGCGGCCGCCGCGACTATCGCGCAGGCAGCCGCGTTCTTGATGGCTTTCATACCGGAACCGCGGCGGGCTTGCGCAAGGTGAACTGCATCAGGTTGATGTCGCCGGTGTCGAAGGCGGCCTCGCAATAGGCCAGGTAGAACGCCCAGATGCGCATGAAGCGTTCGTCAAAGCCGAGCGCCGCCACCTCGGCCGCGCGCGCCGTGAAGGCATCGCGCCAGCGGCGCAGCGTCTCGGCGTAGTCCGCGCCGAAAGCGAATTCGTCCACCACCTCCAGGCCGGCGGCCTGGGCCTGGCGGCGGAACTCCCGCGGGCAAGGCAGGCAGCCGCCGGGGAAGATGTACTGCTGGATGAAGTCGGTCGAGCCCACATAGCGGTCGAACAGCGCGTCGTGGATGACGATGCTTTGCACGCAGGCGCGCGCGCCGGGTTTGAGCAGGCGGCTCACGGCGGCAAAGTAGGTGGGCCAATAGGCCTGGCCCACGGCTTCCACCATCTCGATGGAGCAGATCGCGTCAAAGGGCGCATCCTTGATGTCGCGGTAATCCTGCAGGCGCAGGTCGGCGCGACCGCCCGTGCCGGTGCTGACCCCCAGGCGCTGCATGCGCTCATTGGCATAGGCCAGCTGCTCGGTGCTCAGCGTCACGCCGACCACGGCCGCGCCGCGTCCGGCGGCGGCCTGTTCGGCCAGCGCGCCCCAGCCGCAGCCGATTTCCAGCACGCGGTCGCCGGGCTTCACGCCGGCCATGTCGAGCGCTCGGCGCACCTTGGCGTTTTGCGCCTCGGGCATGGGGCGGGACAGGTCGCCCTCGAACCAGGCGCCGGAGTAGTTCATGGTCTCGTCCAGCCACAGGCGGTAGAACGCGTTGCCCAGGTCGTAGTGGGCGTGGATGTTCTTGCGGCTGTTGGCGCGGCTGTTGTGGTGCAGCAGGTGCTTGACGCGGTACAGCAGCCGGCCCAACCAGGTGCCGAAGATCATGGCTTCGACCTCGCGGCGGTTGGCGGAGAAGAGCTTGAGCAGCTCGGTCAGGTTGGGCGTGCTCCAGTCGCCGGCGATGTAGCTCTCGGCAAAGCCGATGTCGCCGGACTTGAGCGCGGCGCCGAACACCTTCCAGTTGTGCAGCGTGATGCTGGCGCTGGGGTGCCCGGGGCCATGCATGTCGTGCTGCTGCGGGTGCTCGCCGAAGCGGCGCTGCGAGCCGTCGGGCAGGTGCAGGGTCAGCGCGCCGTGGCGCAGGTTTTGCAGCAGGCGCAGCGCGCTTCGGGCGGCGGCCGGCGCATCCTTGGGAAACGCATGGCCTTGGGCGGTGCGGGTAACGGCGTTCATGTCGGACTCCTGGAAGGGGGCGTATGCGCTGCGGCGGGGCCGCTAGCGCGAGACAAAGGTTTGCGGCGGCGCGGGTTTGCGGAAGAAAGGCACTTTTTTCAGCCACAGGCGCAGCGCCTGGACATGGATGTGCAGCACCACGCCCAGCGTCATCGCGGGATAGCGCCAGACGGCGCGGCGCAAGGCGGCGGGCGTGATCGGCTGCAGCGTGCCGCTGACGCTGGTTTGCAGCACGGCGGCGTCGGCGACAACGCCGTCGGCGTCGTCGTCATAGAAATCGACGCGGGCCACCGTGCGGGGCTGTTCGCCGTGTTCGCCGTCTTCGCTGCGCATGAAGCGGAAGCGGTAATGGCCCTGCACCGGGTTGAAGGGGGAGACATGGAACACCTTGTCCGCGCGCTGTTCCACGCCATAGCGCGGGGCGTCCAGCACATAGCAGTGCCGCTCGCCGAAGGTGTTGTTGACTTCCACCACGATGGCGCGCAGCGCGCCACCCTGGTCGCCCGCGGCGCGGTGGCAATACCAGAAGCTCACCGGCTTGAAGGTGTAGCCCAGCACGCGCGGATAGGTGTGCAGCCAGGCCTCGCCGGTCGCGTCATGGATGCCTTCGCGCCGCAGCACGTCGTCCAACCAGGCGATGGCGCCGCCCTGCTCCAGGCCGCGCCCGTCGCCATGGTCGGTCTCGAAAAAGCTGAGCGGGCCCGCGCGGTTGATGTCCCACTGGCCGGGCCGGGGCGCCTGCCTGTGCAGGCTGCGCAGCGGCAGCATCAGGAAATAAGTGGGGTACACAAATGCGTGGCGCCGCGGGCGCAGGCGGGTGTGGCGCACCTGGCCGAAACCGATGAGCGGCACGGGCTGCTTCATGTGTCCGCCAACAGCTGCGCGGCGGCAGCCAGCCCGGCCTTGAGGCCGTCTTCATGGAAACCGTAGCCCATCCACGCGCCGGCATAGTAGCGATGGTTTTTGCCTTGCAGTGCCGGCATGCACTGTTGCGCAGCCACGGCGACCGCATCAAACACCGGGTGGGCGTAGTCGTACTCGCCGATGATTTTGTCTTGCGCGATGGGGCGCACCGGGTTCAGGGACACGATCACCGGCTGCTCCCAGGGCAGCGGCTGCAGGCGGTTAAGCAGGTAATGCAGGCACACGCGCGCGCCCTCCTGCCCCGGCGCGGCCGCGCGCTCATAGTTCCAGGCCGCCCAAGCCGCCTTGCGCGCCGGCAGGACCGAGGCATCGGTGTGCAGCACGGCCTTGTTGGACTGGTAGTGAATGGCGCCCAGGGTGTCGCGTTCCCGGTCCGAGGGCTCGGCCAGCATGCGCAGGGCCTGGTCGGAATGGGTGGCGATGATGACCTTGTCAAACAGTTCGGCGCCCGCGTCGGTGTGGATGCGCACGCCGCCTTTGCCGTCCGGCGTATCGCCCACGTGTTCGATGCGGCGCACGGGGGTGTTCAGCCGCTTGTCGGCAATGCGCGCGATGATTTTTTCGACATAGTGCCGGGCGCCGCCCTGGACCGTCCACCACTGGGGGCGGTTGGTGACTTGCAGCAGGCCGTGGTTGTGGCAAAAGCGCACCATGGTCGAAACGGGGAACTGCAACATCTGCGCGGTCGGGCAGCTCCAGATGCAGGCCATCATGGGCAGGAAATACCAGTCGCGAAACGCGGCGCCGAAGCCTTGCTGGTCCAGGAACTGTCCGAGCGGCTGGCCCAGTTGCGCATCGGTTCCGCTCCGGGCCATGCGGGTGGCCAGGGCGTTAAAACGCCGCAGGTCGCGCAGCATGCCCCAAAAGCGCGGTTTGAGCAGGTTGCCGCGCTGCGCAAACACGGTGTTCAGGCTGGAGCCGCTCCACTCGACTGAGTGGCCGTTGGCGGCATCATCGGTCTGCACCGAAAACGACATGTCCGACTTGACGCTCGCCACGTCGAGCTCGGCCAGGAGCTTGATCAGTTGCGGGTAGGTGCGCTCGTTCAGCACCAGGAACCCGGTATCCACCCCGTGGGTGACCTCGCCGCGCGGCGTGGGAAGCGTCACATCGACGGTGTGGGTGTGGCCGCCGAAATAGCCGCCGGCCTCCAGCAGCGTGACCTCCGCCTTGCCCCCGAGTGCATGGGCGGCCGCCAGGCCTGAAATACCCGAACCCACGATGGCTACTTTGATCGACACGCATGCTCCTTGAATTGCTTGGGTCAATTCTATACCACTCAGTATTTATTAAAACCAACTAGTATTAATATTTCCTTGTAATTCTTTTTTCACACCAAACTGGCTAAAATCAGGCCCATGACTCCTGACACCCTCCCCTCCAAGCCCTCTTTCAAGGCACAAATGCTGCTGGCGCGTGAAGACGCCATCATCCAGTCGGTGAACCGTTTGCTGGCGGAAAAAGGCTTTGAAGCCATGACGGTGGACGAAGTGGCCGCCGCGGTGGGCATTGCCAAAGCCAGCCTGTACAAGCACTTCCCGAGCAAGGAAGACCTGGCGGCGGCCGCCATGGTGTCGGTCATGCGCCGGGCGCAGGCCTTTCTGGACACCCTGCCCGCCGAGCTGTCCGCCGTGGACAAGCTGCGCAAGGTGGTGGCGTGGACCATGGGCCTGAAGCTGGCGGGTGAAATGCCTTCGCTGCCCAGCCAGAACTCCAGCCTGCGCACCGCGCTGATGGCCAACAAGGACTATATGGACGGCCTCATGGACGTGAGCGACCGCCTGGGCGCCTGGATCGAAGCGGCGCAGGCAAAAGGCGCGATCAATCCCAAGCTGCCGCCCATCGCGGTGCTCTACACCCTGTATGCCCGGGCCTGCGATCCTGTGCTGGAGTTTTTGAAAATGGGCGAGCTGTACACCGACGATGAAGTCATCGCCCTGGTGCTGAGCACCTGCTTTGAAGGGCTTGAGGCCAGGTAGTACGCTCCAGACCCATCAAACAAAAAAGGCCTCTCATGAGGCCTTTTGTTTTTCAGCCCAAGGCCGTCCCGCCCCGCGCTTTGGCGGGGCATTCTTCAGCGCCCTGCGCTTGCCTCTTAATTGTTCTAAAAACAGAACGCAGACATGCGCTTTTGCGCCCTAATGCGGGCGCCCTTTCGCCCCCACCTGCCCTGCATTGGCCCGGATCTTGCCGTGCCTCACACAGGAAACTGGAGAAAGACGCGATGAAAAAAGTTCTGGGCATTTACAGCAACCCGCACGGCCACTGGGTCGGTGACGGCTTTCCGGTGCGGTCGCTGTTCACCTATGACACGCTCGGCTCGCACGTGAGCCCCTTTTTGCTGCTGGACTATGCCGGCCCGGCGCAGTTCGAGCCGGCCGATACGCCGCGCGGCGTGGGCCAGCATCCGCACCGCGGGTTTGAGACCGTGACCATCGTCTACAAGGGCGAGGTGGAGCACCGCGACTCCACCGGCAACGGCGGCGTGATCGGCCCGGGCGACGTGCAGTGGATGACGGCGGCCTCGGGCATCCTGCATGAGGAATTCCATTCACGCGAGTTCACGCGCACCGGCGGGCCGTTTGAAATGGTGCAACTGTGGGTCAACCTGCCGGCCAAAGACAAGATGGCGGCGCCCGGCTACCAGGGCATCCTGGACAAGGACATCCCGCAGGTGGACCTGCCGGACGGCGCGGGCACGGTGCGCGTGATCGCGGGCGACTACGAAGGCCACAAGGGGCCGGCGCATACCTTCACGCCGATTGACCTGTGGGACATGCGGCTGAGCGCGGGCAAGACGGTGGTGCTGACGATTCCCGAAGGCCGCACGGCGGCGCTCGTGGTGCTGCACGGCACGGTCCAGGTCAACGGCCAGGAGGTGGTGCGCGAAGCGCAGATGGCGCTGCTGGACCGCGAAGGCGAAGCGCTGCAGGTCGAAGCCAACGGCGACGCCACGCTGCTGCTGCTCAGCGGCGAGCCGATCGACGAGCCCATCGTGGGCCACGGGCCGTTTGTGATGAACACCCGTGAGGAGATCGTGCAGGCGATGAAGGACTTCAACGCCGGGCGCTTTGGAAAAATGGCGCACTGAAAACCCGAGAGAACCCGGCGCACGCAGGTTCGCGGCCGTGACCGGCCCGGCTATTTCTCCGCTCGTGCTTTGCGCGGGCGGCGGCCGCTCGCACTGACCTCGCCCTCACCCTGGGCCTGGTCGGCCAGACGCGTATGGGCCTGCCGCATCGCGGCGGCGAAACCCTCGACGGCCGGATTGGTGGGCGCCCGCAGGCAGGCCACCACAATGCGGGCCACCGAATTCGACCGGTCCCGCAGAGGCAGGAACTGCAAGGAGCCACCCCTGGCCCGCGAGATGGTCCACGGCACTATCGCGGCACCTATGCCCGCCTCCACCAGCGTGAGCAAGGTGGGCAGCGCGCTCTCCTGAACAACGCGGGGGCGCTTTCCCGTGTGTCCGAACATGGACTGCAGCATGTCCCGAAAGTACGGCGAAGTGCTCTGGAGATAACCGACCAGCGGAATGTCCGCGATGTCCTCGACGGGCACGCGCGGCCGCCCTGCCCAGGCGTGGTCCCGGCGAACGGCCAGAACCATGGGTTCCTGGAATATCTCGATCGCCCGGATGTCGGCATCCATTCGTGTCGGGCGCATCAGGGCCACGTCGATGGCGTGCATCCTGATCGACGCCTCCATGGCGTTCGAATTCATTTCCCGCAGGTCGAGTTCAATCTCGGGATGCGCGGTGCGGTAGTGATACAGGGCCTCGGCCAGGGGAGAACAGGCCGCCGTCGGCGTCAGGCCTATCACGAGAGAGCCGGCCTCGCCGCGTGCCGCCTGCCGGACTGCCCGCAACATGAGCTCCGTTTCTCCCGATATCTGGCGCGCGTGCTGGTACATCACCTGGCCTGCCGGGGTCAGCCGAACGGTGCGGGTTGTACGGATGAACAACTTCGCCCCCACCAGGTCCTCCAGCCGTTTGACCTGCTGGCTGAAAGGCGGCTGGCTCATGAAAAGCCGCGCGGCAGCCCGGCCGAAATGCAGCTCTTCGGCAGCGGCGCAAAACACCGCAAGCAGGCGGCCATCCAGATTCATTATGTCGATATTAGTCATAGTGGCTCATCAATTAAGAATTGGACGAGCAAGAATACACCGCCTAGCATCCAGGGTGTCGATCAACCTCATCCCACTGAATTGAGCCTTCCCTTGACCCTTGCCGCATCTTCAACGCGCACTTTTCACACGGAACATCCGGGCCCGCAGGCGCTGGCTGCGGCGCGCGCGGCCCTTGACGCAATAGCGTCTTGCGATGGGCGGATAAAGGCATGGGAGTTTGTGGCCGGCGCAGCCTCGCTGGCGCCGCCAGAGCTCGCCGAAGGGGCGTTGGCCGGCCTGCCGTTTGGCGTGAAGGACATGATCGATGTTGCCGGCATGCCGACTTCTTGCGGCTCAGCCGCGTATGCCGGCACCGTCGCCCATTTCGACGCCGGTTGCGTCGCGTTGTTGCGCGCCGCAGGAGCCGTCCCCATCGGTAAAACGGTCACCACGGAGTTTGCTTACGTGACGCCGGGCGCCACGCGCAACCCTGTCGATTTACGGTACACGCCGGGAGGTTCCTCCAGCGGGTCGGCCGCGGCTGTGGCCGCCGGCATGGTGCCTTTCGCACTGGGCACACAGACAGGGGGCTCGATGATCCGGCCGGCGGCGTTTTGCGGCGTGCCGGGGTTCAAGCCGACCTTCGGTGCCGTGGACCGCGAGGGCATGAAAGTGACTTGCGAATCATTGGACGTCATTGGCTGGTACGGCGACAGCGTCCGGCGCCTGGCGGACGTCGGGCATGCCCTGCTGCCATACGGGCGCGCGCAGGGTATGCGCCCGCTGAAGGGACTGAGGATCGCGTTCCTGCACGGCAACCCGGGTTATGAACTCGGCGCGGAAGCCGACGCGGCCCTGGCGTCGGCCTGCCGGGCGCTGGCGAACCGGGTGGCGCTGATCAAGCCCGTCCCGGCATTCGGGCCCGCCCTTCAGTTGCTTGAGGCCTATGACGTGATCATGCATTTCGAATACGCGCGCAACCTTCTGCCGACAGTCACGGGCTCGCCTTCACTTCTCAGCCGGCGGCTTTTGAATGCAGTGGAGAAAGGCCTGGCGATTTCAGCCGCGGGGTACTCGGGGATGAGAGCCTTTCAGGAAACGGAGCGCCTCAAATGGGAGGCGTATTTCGGCGATGCCGACCTTATCCTGACCTCGAGTGCGCTGGGCCCGGCACCCAGGGGCATTGAACATACCGGCAGCTCGGCTTTCAACAAAGGCTGGTCCCTGCTGGGGTGGCCTTGCCTGCACTTGCCGACAAGCTTCAGCAAAGAGGGTCTCCCGCTCGGCGTCCAGCTGGTCGGCCGGCCTGGTTCCGACGCACAGTTGCTGGCGTGCGGTGAAGCCATCCATCCGGTTGTCGATGAGCGATCGAAACACCTTGGCCGCCCCTAACCGTATCCGTTTTTTTTACCCGCGGAACCCCACGCACCGTCAGCCGTCCTGGCGCCTTCATTCACGCAATCACCGGAGAAAACCATGAAATTTCCAGGAACCATTCCAACAGCAGCGGCAATCTGGGTATGCGCGCTGGGGATATGGAGCACGCAGGCTCTCGCCGCGTACCCGGATCGCCCCATCACCATCACGGTCCCCACCGCCCCCGGCGGCACCGTGGACATCGTGGGCCGCCTCATGGCGGAGCAACTGGGCCGCACCCTGGGCCAGGCCGTGGTGGTCAGCAACAAGGCGGGAGCCGGAGGCGTGGTGGGCACACAAGCCTTGAAGCGCGAGGCCCCCGATGGCTACAACATCCTCTTCACCGCCAACAGCAATCAGTTGATCGTTCCCTGGGTGTACAAGGATGCGCGCTTCGATCCGATCAAGGATTTTGTTCCTGTTGCCGCGGTGGGGGTTGTGCCCAACGTTCTGGTGGTGCACCCGTCATTTCCTGCCCGGAACCTCAAGGAATTCATCGCGCACGTCAAGGAAAATCCCGACAAGTACCAGTACGCTTCCGCCGGAAGCGGCACACTGAACCATTTGCTGGGCGAGATGCTGAAAGTAAAAGGCGGTTTGCAGCTGCAGCACATTCCCTACAAGGGGGTGGGCCCGGCCATGAGCGATGTGCTTGGCAACCAGGTGCCAATGCTGTTCGCCAGCTTGCCCTCCGTGCTGGAAACCGTCAAAGCGGGCAAGCTCCGCGCCCTGGGGGTAAGCAGCGTGGCCCGCGTCGCGCTATTGCCGGATGTGCCGGCCATCGGCGAGCAGATCCCCGGATTCAGCGGCGATCTCTGGGTCGCCTTCTATGCGCCAAAGGGTACGCCGCCGGCCATCATCGAGAAGCTGTACGGCGCGGTCAAAGCGGCGCTGGCGACACCGGCCCTGCAACAACGTTTCGAACAACTGGGGATTGTCATGTTGCATGACGGCCCGGCAGAACTCGCGCGCCGCCAGGAGGCGGAGTTCCAGAGCTGGAAGCAGATTGTCAAAGCGTCCGGCGCCAGCGCCGACTAGGCGGCCGGGCTCCTGGCGACCCATCACATTCAACCGAACTTCAGGTTCACGTTCTTCGTATAAGTGAATTCCAGCAGCTCGGCAAAACACTCTTCGCGCCCTATGCCCGACTGCTTGACGCCGCCGAAGGGCGCGCCCATGAAGTGCTGGCTGGAGTTGTTGATCCAGACGTAACCCGTCTGGATGCGCCTGGCGGCGCGGTGGGCGGTGTTGATGTTCTGCGTCCAGATGGAACCCGTGAGGCCGAAATCCACGCCGTTGACCTGCTCGAACAGCGTGTCCTCGTCGCTCCAGCGGAAGACGGACATGATGGGGCCGAAGACCTCTTCCTGCGCCAGGCGCATGTGCGGTTTCATGTCGGCGAACACGGTGGCTTCGTAGAAGAAGCCGTCCTTGAGTGCCGGATCGGTGGGCTGCTTGCCGCCGCACACCAGTCGGCCGCCGTCTTCCAGGCCTTTGGCGACGTAGCCTTGCACCTTCTCGAGTTGCGCGCGGCTGACCAGTGAGCCCATGGTGGTTTTCGGGTCGGTCGGGATGCCGGGCTTGTGGCGCTCGGGCAGCAGCTTGACGACTTTTTCCAGTACCTGGTCGTGGATGGATTCATGCAAAAACACGCGGCTGGTGGAGCCGCAGCTCTGGCCCGACCAGGTGAAGTTCATGCCGCCAATGATGCCGTTGACAAGCTTGTCGATATCGGCATCGGGGTAGGCGATCAGCGCGTTCTTGCCGCCCAATTCCAGCAGCACAGGTTTCAGGTTGTCCGAAGCCGTCTTCATGACGGCCTTGCCGGTGGGCACGCCGCCTATCAGCGTGATCTTGCGCACCAGCGGGTGCTTGCCCATGGCGTCGCCGCACTCGCGGCCGCCGCACAGAAAGTTGGCCACGCCGGGCGGGAAGATGTCGCCCACCAGTTCGGCCAGCCGCAGGATGGACAGCGGCGCCTGGTCGGGCGATTTCACGACCACGGTGTTGCCGGCGGCCAGCGGCGCGGCCAGGCGCGCGGCGGCGAACATGAAGGGGTGGTTGTAGGCGACGATGCGGGCGATCACGCCCAGCGGCTCCTGCATGGTGTAGTTGAAGTTGCCGTCACCCATGGGGATGGTCTCGCCCTTGATCTCGGTGGCCAGGCCCGCGAAATAGTCGAGGCAGTCGGCGGCAAAGCCAGCGTCCATGGCGAGCGCCGACACCGGGTTGCCGTTGTTGAGCGAGTCCAGCAGCGCGAGCGGCTTGGCATGCTCGCGCAGCACTGCTGCCGCTTTGCGCAGGTAGCGCCCGCGCTCCACCGGCGGCGTGGCGGCCCAGGCCGGGAAGGCGGCGTGGGCGGCCTGCACAGCGGCGTCCACGTCGTCCGCATCGGCGATGGGCGCGGTGGTGATGGCTTCGTTGTAGGTCGGGTTGAAGGTCTCGGCTTTGCCGCCGGCCTTGGGGGCGTGCCAGGCGCCGCCGTAGTAGAGGCCGCGTTGGGTGGGCAAAACGCCGGCGGGAATTTCGTGTGCGCGCATGTTGGTGTTTCCTTTGATGCTCTTGGCTTTGTATGACTCCCTCTCCCGCTGGCGGGAGAGGGTGGGGGTGAGGGCTCTCCGCATTCGGATGCTGTGACGGCTCCAGGGCCGTACCACCCTCACCCTGCCCTCTCCCGCCAGCGGGAGAGGGAAAAAGGCTAATCCTTGGACCGCGTCAGCCCCGCCGTCATGGCCGCGCTGTAGCCGGTCTGCACCACCACGTCGACCACCACGGTGTCACCGCGCTTGACGGCGGCGATGGCATCCACCAGGATCTTCTCGAGTTCGCCGGCATCTTCGACCGGGCCAATCCCCGTCAGGCCCTGGCCGCGCGCCATCATGGCGAGGTCGGGCGCCGGGTCGCTGATGCGCTGGCCTATCCAGCGGTTTTCGATCGGGCGCTTGCGCTGGCGCGCCACGCGTTCCTGGTGCACCTCGTCGTTGAAGAAGGAGCGGTTGTTGCAGACCACCACCAGCATGGGGATGCGCGCATTGGCCGCCGTCCAGAGCGCGTTGACGCCCATCATGTAGTCGCCGTCGCCGATCACGGCCACGGGCAGGCGGTCGCTGCCCTTGAGGCCCAGTGCGGAACCGATCGACATGCCGGGGCCGGACCCGATACCGCCGCCGCCGTCATAACCGAGGAAGTCCAGCGGGTGTTTGAAGTCCCACATCTCGCCGCTCCAGCTCAGCGGCAGGCGCATCAGGCAGACCTTCTGGTCGCCGACGGCGCGCTTGAGCGTGGCCGCCAGCGTGGCCACCATCATGTTGCTGGCGCCCGAGGCGCCCGGCACGGGTTGCACGGGCGGGTAGACGGGCAGCGGCCGTTTGGCCGGTGCAGGCGTCTTGCGCGGCTTGACTTGCTGGTTCAGCAGGGTGACGGCCGGCTCGGGCTCGCACAGCATGAAGACGTCGACGGGCGGCAGGCCCTGGTGGTCCATGCTCCAGCCGTTGTGGCTGTAGTGGTCGACCGAGACCTGGATGATCTTGCTGCCCACGGGCTTGTCGCCCCAGGCCTGTTTGAGCGTGCCCGACAGGTCCAGCCAGTCCAGGCTCAGCACCACGTCGGCTTCGCGCAGCACTTCCTGCGCATTGGCCGTGAGGAAGGCGCCGCTGGGCGCGGCATGCAGCGGGTGGTCGGTCGGGAAGGCCGCGCCCACGCGCAAGTCGGTCAGCACTTCGGCGTTCAGGGTTTCGGCGAGCTTGATGCGTTCGGCCCAGGCGGCTTCGCTGCGGGTGACGCGGCCCATCAGGATCACCGGGCGGCTGGCGCCGGACAGCAGCGCGGCGGCCTGCGCGACGACATCGTCCGAAGGCCTGGCCTGCGGCGGTGCAAGGTAACGCGCCGGATCGGGAATCGCCGGCCGCTCTGTCAGTTTCGACTCCTGCAGCGCCGCATCAAAGCAGACATAGACCGGGCCTTGCGGCGCGGTGGTGGCGATCTGCCGCGCGCGCAGCAGCGCTTCCTGCGCCGAGGGAATCGACGCGGGCTGGCAATCCCACTTGATGAAGTGGCGCACCAGGGCGGCCTGGTCTTGCGCGGTGTGTATCCAGTCGATCCAGGGACGGCGCTTGTTGGCGTCGACCGGGCCGGTGGCGCCCAGCACGATGACGGGCACGCGGTCCACCCAGGCGTCGAAGATCGCCATGGAGCCGTGCATCAGGCCGACGTTGCTGTGCAGGATGGCGATCAGCGGCTTGCCGGTGACCTTGGTGTAGCCGTGGGCAATCGCCACCGCGTGCTCCTCGTGCAGCACCACCATCATCTGCGGCTTTTCATTGCCCAGGTGGTTGACGATGCTGTCGTGCAGGCCGCGAAAGCTGGCGCCCGGGTTCAGCAGCACGTAAGGGATGTCCATCGCGCGCAGCATGTCGGCGATGGCATCGCTGGCCCAGACGGTTTCTTCCGGTTCGGAAGGCTTGGGAATGTCGCGGCGCACGGCGGAGCCGGAAGGAACGGTCATGAAATCTCCTGATGAAAATGAATCGGCTATTTATTCGGGCTTGATGTTGGCAGCCTTGATCACTGCCGCCCAGCGCTTCTGGTCGTCGGCGATGAGCCTGGTGAATTCGGCGGGCGTGCTGGTCTCGGCGTAAATGCCCTGCTCGGCCAGCTTGGCCTGCACGTCGGGCAGCGCCAGCGAGCGGCGCAGTTCGGCGTTGAGCTTGTTGATGATGGTCTTGGGCGTTTTGGCCGGGGCCACCATGCCGATCCAGATGTCGCTTTCATACTTGGGCACGGTCTCGGCAATCGTCGGCACATTGGGCAGCAGGTCGACACGCTTGGTGCCGGTGGTTCCCAGCGCGCGCAGCTTGCCGCTGCGGATGTGCGGCAGGGCCGAGTTCAGGGGGCAGAACATCACGTCCACCTGGCCGCCCAGCACGTCGACCAGCGCCGGGGCCGAACCCTTGTACGCGATCTGGGTGAGGTTGGTGCCCGTCATGGCCTTGAAAACCTCGGCCGCCATGTGCTGCGGGCTGCCGGAGCCGGCGGAGGCATAGCTGAGCTTGTCGGGGTTGGCCTTGGCCAGTGCGATGAGTTCGGCAACGGTCGTGGCCTGAACCTTGTCGGGCGACACCACCAGCACCATGGGCACGCGGCCCATCATCGTGATGCCGGTCAGGTCGCGGTTCACGTTGAAGGGCAGCTTGGGATAGAGCACCGGGTTGACGGCCACGGTCTGGTTGGGCGCGACGGCGATGTTGTAGCCGTCAGCCTCGGCCTTGGCCATGAAGGCGGTGGCAATGTTGCCGGCCGCGCCGGGCTTGTTGTCGACGATGACGGGCTGGCCGAAGGTCTCCGACATCTTCTGGCCCAGGATGCGGGCCAGCACGTCGTTGGAGCCCCCGGGCGGCAACGGCACGACGATGTGGATGGGTTTGGTCGGGTAAGCCTGGGCCCAGCTGAGCGGGCTTGCGAAAACGGCGGAAAGGCAGAGGGCGAGCATCCCGGTGCGGCGATTGAATTGCATTGTCTTGTCTCCAGTATTTATGGCGCGAATCTGCAGGCGCCAGTTCATCCTAGTGAAGACAACTCAATCATTCAATCTTGAACACTGAATCAACATGACAGTCAATGTGACCACGAAGAAGGGCGAGGTGTTTTGAGGGCCGCTGGCCCCCACCCCCACCCTCCCCCAGCGGGGGAGGGAGCCAGAGGGCCGGTTTTGCTCCTTCCCCCGCGGGGGGAAGGTTGGGATGGGGGCCTGCGCGCTTGATGTAGCTCGAAAGTTATGGTGTTTCGATGCGCGCAAACAGACACCGTTCAGGCGCCGGTCGCCACGAAAAACCGAAGGGCCGGGTGAAATCGGCGATTCAGGCAGCCGGTGGCACAGGCTTTACAAACTTGGCGCGGGGTCGCAACAGCGTTCCACTGGCGCGCTGCTCCTGCACATGCGCCACCCAGCCCGCAAGCCGGCCCAGCACAAAGAGAGCGGCCGTGGCCTGGCGCGGCAGGCCCAGGGCACGGGCCATCACCACCAGGGCCAGTTCCTGCCGGGGCAGCAGGCCGGCGCTGGCGCGCATCTCGTCGATGAAGCGCGAGATCGCGCGCAGGTCGCGGCCTGGGTTCTCACGCGCGAACACCATGGCCAGCAGTTGCGCGGCGCGCGGGTCGCCCTTGGGGTACAGCGGATGGTCGAAGCCGGGAACGCTCTGGCCTTGGGCGTGCAGCTTGTGGGCGCGCTTGACGAGCGCGGCCTTGGTCCGGCCCTGGCCCAGGAAGTCTTCCACGCGTTCGTACATGCGGCCTATGTCCACGCCGGACGTGGCGCACAGCGCCGAGGCCAGGCAGCTGTGCAGCGTGCCGCCGGCGGAGGCCACGACGCGCGCGCCCAGCGTGCCGGGCGGCAGTTCGTGGTCGGCCATCAGGATCAGCATGGCGCGCAGGGCTTCGCTGTTCTCCTCGGTAGGCGGCATGGCCAGCGCGTGCAGCAGGCCGGTGACCACCGACTCGCCGCGCTGCATGGGCCGGTAGCTTTGCGCCGCGCCGACAAAACCGCAGCAGGCCACCACGGTCTGCATGATCTCGCGCGCGGCCGGCAGGGTTTTGCCTTGCGACAGGCGCTCGGCCACGGAGCCGCGCCGCATGCCCAGCAGCAGCACCACCAGCGCGAAGGATTCGAGCACGTTGTCGCGCGCCTGCAGCGAAGTCAGCGTTTCCGTCAGCCTGACAAGTTCGGCCGAGGGCCTGCGCACAGGCCAGGCTTTGGCCCGGGTGTTGAGCTCGCCGGTCCAGAGCAGCTCGGCCACCGCTTCAAAGGAAGCGCCGGATCGCACCAGGTCGGCGGCCAGGTGGCCGCGGTAGCGCGGGCCCTGCTCGGTGATCTCGGTGATGGAGGTCGGGAAGATGGGCTCGCCCCAGTTCATCGCCGAGGCGGCCACCGCGCCGTGGCCGGAGCGCGCCAGCGAGCGCATGCCCACGCGCGTGAGGTCGTCGCGCAGGTAAAGCTTGTCCTTCTGGCCCGGCTGCGCCACGCTGCGTATCCAGCCCCGGCTGACGTAGGCGTACAGCGTCTGCTGCCTGACGTTGAGGATTTTCATGGCCTCGGCCGCCGAGGCGTAGTCGCGGCGCAGCGCTTTGTCCGGGGTGTCCATGTGTGCCTTCTATCTCCTGCGGGATGGTGGACCGGCCTGCGCAGGCGGTCGCTCAGCGCATCACGATGATGAATATACCGAGCAAAGTCAAGCCGCTGCCGGCCAGGGTGAGCGGCGTGATCTTGTCCTGGTTCTTGAACAGCAGGTGGCTGAGCGGAAAAACCAGGATGGGTGTGCACAGCGTCACCAGCGTGGCGACGGACAGCGGGATGTAGCGCATGGCGCCGATGGCGCACATCTGCGCCGAGATGGTGGTCACGCCTATGGTGGCGAACAAGGCCATGCCGCTGCGGCTGGCGGCGCGCACGCGCGCAAGCATGGCGCTCTTGCCCGCGCTGAATACCACCTGCAGCACCAGGCCGCAGGCCGCGCCTATCAGGGCGCCCAGGATGGGCTCGTTCCAGCTGCGCACGGCGCTTCCGCGCAGCACGTTGCCGACGGCATAGGCCAGCGAACTGCCCATGCCCAGCAGCAGCACCGACTGCATCAGGCGCTGCATCGCGGGAGTTTTGGCCACGGCGGGCGCAGGCTCGCCGTCGGGCGCCATGGCGGCGACAGGGCCGCGCCGCGAGAAAAAGTCCGGCTTGCAGCTGACCAGTATCAGGCCGGCGATGGTCATGACCATGCCCAGCGCCACCACGGGGGTCAGGCGCTCGCCCAGCAGCAACCACGCCATCATCGCGGTGAACAGCGGGCTGCTGATCTGGAAGATGCTGGCCTTGGCCGGGCCGAAGCGCACCACGGACTCGTAGAAAAACCAGCGCCCCAAATAGGTGGAAAACCCGCCCGCGGCCGCGAACATGAAGAAGGCCGGCAGGTTCCACTGCAGGCCGTCGCCGCGCAACTGCATCTGCACCCCGAAGGCCAGCGCGGAAAACACGACGTTGGTGGACGTCGCGACCAGGAAGCCCAGCCCCAGGTCCAGGCGGCTGGACGCCGCCTTGGTGAGCAGGATGGAGGCCGTGAAAAGCAGCAGCGCCCCGCTTGACAGCAGGTAGCCCAGGAGGGGATCAGACATTCGTGCGCGTGGGGTGCTGGCCCGGCGCGCGGCCATGGCGGGCGTCGTCGAAGATAGGAACCGGTGAAGTCACGGGCTCAGATCTTAAACGCCTCTAGCGATTCGGGTGCGAACAGTTCCTCGGGCTTGAGCAGCCGTTTGGACAGGCCCTGCTCAAACGAATAACGCAGGAAGGTCTGCAGCGTGGCTTCGTTTTTCTCGAAGCCGTAGGGCCAGAAGTCCTCGCCCATCTCGCGCCTGACCTGCTCGACGTGCGAGGTCAGCCAGGGCAGCATGGCCTTGAGCGCCGCGGTTTCATAGAGGTCTTCATAGGTGCGGCGCTGCGATTCTTCCAGCGCCTTCATCATCGAGCGCGCCACCCAGCGGTTGGCCTCGTACACGTCGCGGCGTATCGCCACCGTGTGCATGATGGGAAACATTTTTGTTTCCTTGAAATAGTTGCGCTCGACCTGTTCGTAGTCTTCAAACAGGCGCTTGACCTTGCCGCCGCCCTTCAGGAAGCTCGAAGGCATGCGCGCGGTGTAAAGCGCGTCGATCTCGCCGTCGAGCAGCATCTGCGCCAGGGTCTGGTCCGGCCCGATCCGCTCGACCTTGATGTTGGGCGGCAAATCAAGCTTGATTTTTTCGGAACGGCCGGGCTCTTCCTCGCCGCCGGTGAAGTAGGTCACGCTGTCGACGGGCACGCCGTAGTGGTCGGACAAAATGCCTCGTATCCACACCGGCGCCGTCATCTGGTATTCGGGGTTGCCGACGCGCTTGCCGATCAGGTCCTTGGCTTCGCGGATGCCGGACTTGGCATTCACGTAGATGCAGGAATGGCGGAAGAAGCGCGAGGGAAACACCGGGATGGCCACAAAGGGCCGCGACTCATTGAACATGGAGACCGTGTACGACGAGAGCGACATTTCCGCGATGTCAAATTCCTTGTGCCGCAACATGCGGAAGAAGGTCTCCTCCACCGGCATATTGAGGTAATTCAAATCGATGCCGTCGGGCTGCACGCTGCCGTCCATCAGGGCACGGGTGCGGTCGTAGTTCCAGCAGCCGAAGGTCAGTTTCAGTTTTGACATGTCGCGGTTTGTTCCTTGGGATTGATGCGAGGTTAAGTAAGTGGTTTATTCAGGTTTTATGCCGGAGGCAGTGATGGCCTTGGCCAGGCGCTCGTTTTCGCCGAGGATGGCCTTGCCGTAGTCGGCCGGGCTGCTGCCTATGGGCTCTATGCCGGCGTTGTTGAGCGTGGTGATGACTTCCGGCATCTTGGCAATCTGCGCCATCTCGTGGCTGATGCGTTCGATGGCGCTGGCCGGCGTGCCGGTGGCGGCCAGCACGCCGACGATGGGCGCGAAGTCAAAGCCGGGGATGATTTCGGCGATGGCCGGCACGTTGGGCTCCTGGCTGGAGCGCTGCGCCGCGTTGTTGGCCAGCAGCTTGACCTGCCCGCTCTTCACAAAACCCGACAGCGAAGGCAGCGCCGAAAACAGCACCTCGACCTGCCCGCCTATCAGCGCGGGCACCGACTGGCCGGTGCCCTTGAAAGGCACGTGCGTGATCTGCAGGCCCAGCGCGGCCTTCATGGCCTCCATGGTCAGGTGGTGCGTGCTGCCTATGCCGGAGGAGCCGTAGTTCAGCGTGCCGGGCCTGGCCTTGGCCAGCGCGATGAATTCCTGCAGCGTGTTGGCCGGCACCTTGGGGTTGACCGCCATGTACAGCGGCGCGCGCGCGGCGAGCGAGACCGGCACGAAGTCGCGCTTGTAGTCATAGCCCAGGTTTTTGTAGATGGCTGGGTTGATGGAGAACATCGAGCCGTCGGTCACGAGAAAGGTGTAGCCGTCCTTGGGGGCCGTGGCCAGCGCCTGCGCGGCGACCACGCCGTTGGCGCCGGGCCGGTTGTCGACGACCACCGACTGGCCCAGCTTGTCACCCAGGCGCTGCGCGTAGATGCGGGCCACGGTGTCGGGCAGGCCGCCTGCGGCATAAGGCACGACGAACTTGATGGGGCGGTTGGGATAGGCAGCCTGCGCGGCGGCGAACTGGGGCAGCAGCATGCCGGCCAGCATCGCGCCGGCCAGCATGAAAGAGCGGCGGTGTGGTTTCATGGGACTTGTCTCCTGGTTTTATGGGCTGACTTTATGAACTGACTTGACTGACGCGGAACGGAAAGCGGTAAGGATAAAGAAGAACGGCGAAAAAGGAAAAAACAAAAAGGCCGCATGGGCGGCCTGGGGCTCAGGTCGAGTACGACGGCTCCAGCGCTGGCTCGCGTGTATCCCAGACGTAGTTCGCCTGGTAGGCGCGCCAGTCCGTGGTCTTGGGCACGATGGCCTGGAAGGCGACCACGCTGGACGGGATGCGCAAGTCGCCCGTGCCGATGGCGGTTTCGCCGGCCTGGAAGGCGCGCACGGCTTCGAGCATCTGCTTGCGGAATTCGACCACCGCCATGTCGCTGGCGCCCAGGCGCTCGTGCGTGCGGTCGGCGATAGGACCCATGGTCACCCACATGGCGATGTCCTGGTTGGGGAAACCGGTGATGCCGGTGAAGTTGCCGGCCTTCATGGCTTCGCGGTCCTGCCAGAAATTGTTGCCGCGGTTGCGCAGCGGCGCATAGTTGGCGTCCAGGTCGGGGCCCAGTTGCTGGCCCAGGAATTTGCGCCAGCTGTCGGTGTCGGGCGTCTGGGATGGGTGGCCCCAGGCGATGAAATAAAACGCCGTGTTGGTGTCGTCCATCGGCACGTTGATGTTGGCGACGTTGTAGAGGTTGTTGGGCGGGATCAGGGCGGTGGCCGGCGCGACGAACACCGTCGAGCGGATGTAGTCGTTGGCGGCCGCGTTCTTGATGGGGCGGCGGATGGCGGCATAACGAAAGCCGTAGCTGCCGCGCTCCACCTGCATGCGCGGCGCCTTGTCGGTCGAGGGGCGCAGCCAGTTGGTGCCGGTGGCCTCGGCGCCTTCGACACGCGCCGGCACCATGTCCGACGAATGCAGGCTGGAGCTGTGCGCCGAGTCGATCGCGCCTTCGAGGATTTGCGCCCAGTTGCAGGGGATCAAGGCCTTGGCAATCGTCACCTTGGCATCGGCCGTGGGCGCCCAGGCCGGCGGCACGAATTCGGGCTGGGTTTCTTTCGGGCCCATATAGGCCCAGACAAAACCGCCCCACTCTTTCACCGGGTAGGCCAGGTGCTTGACCTTTTGCGCCATGCCGCTGGCGGCGGGCTCGGAGACCATCTCCAGCACGTTGCCTTCGACGTCCATCTTCCAGCCGTGATACAGGCAGCGCAGGCCGCAGTCTTCGTTGCGGCCGAACACCAGCGAGACGCGCCGGTGCGGGCAGTATTCGTCCATCACGCCGACGCGGCCCTTGGTGTCGCGGAACACCACCAGGTCTTCGCCGAACACGCGCGCCTTGACGGGCGTGCCGTCGGGCTCGCTGACCTCCTCGATCAGGCAGACGGGTGTCCAGTGGCGGCGCATCAGCTGGCCCATGGGGGCCTGGCCTTCAACGCGGCACAAGAGATCATTTTCCTCGGCGGTCAACATCAGGAATGTCCTTCAAATCAGTGAGGGCCCCGGGCTTGGGCCCTTCAGTCAAAACGGGTTTAAAAACAGCTTGCCAATGCGCTGCAGGCGGATTATTCTTAGACGTCTAAGAATATCGTTATTTTGTGTTTTGTCAAGAAAATTTGTGGAGACAAGAATGAGCGTTAACCCTAGCGCCCCCGCAGGAGACCTGCCCGCGGCGGAGCCCGATTTCTTCCCCCTGAAGGTTGCGCGCAAAGAAGAAGTCGCGCAAGGCATTTACCTGTTCGAGCTGCGCGACCCGGACGGCGCGCCCCTGCCCGCCTTCACGGCCGGCTCGCACCTGACGGTGCAGGTTCCCAGCGGCGTGCGCCGCAATTACTCGCTGTGCAGCGACCCGGCTGACACCAGCGCCTGGCAGATCGCCGTCAAGCGCGACGAGCGCGGCCGCGGCGGCTCCGTCAGCATGGCCGACGAGGTGCAGGCCGGGCAGATGCTGCAGGTCAGCGCGCCGCGCAACAACTTCGAGCTGGCCGCGCACGCGAATGACTTTGTTTTTGTCGCCGGCGGCATAGGCATCACGCCCATCCTGTCGATGATGCGGCAACTCAAGCGCACGCAGGCCGGCAAGTTCAAGCTGTATTACTGCACGCGCGATGCCGCCGGCACGGCCTTCAGCCAGGAGCTGCAGGCCGAATTCCCCGGCCAGGTGCAGATACACCACGACAACGGCAACATCGACGAAGCGCTGGACCTGTGGCCGGTGTTCGAAAAACCCGCTGCCGCCCACGTCTACTGCTGCGGCCCCAAGGGCCTGATGGACAGCGTGGCCGACATGTCGGGCCACTGGCCTTCGGGCAACGTGCATTTCGAAAGCTTCGGCGTCGATGCCAAGGCCTATGCCGAGAACACGCCCTTCAACGTGCGCCTGGCCAAAAGCGGAAAGACGGTGGAGGTCAGCGCGGAGCAGACCATCCTCGAAGCCCTGCGCGGCAGCGGCCTGCGCGTGGCCAGCTCGTGCGAAAGCGGCACTTGCGGCACCTGCAAGACCCATCTGCTGGCCGGCGAAGCCGAGCACCGCGACATGGTGCTGAGCGACGAGGAAAAGGCCGACCACATCATGGTCTGCGTCTCGCGTGCAAAATCGCCCGAACTGGTACTGGACTTATGACACAGCGCACTTTGAAACTCGGCATCGTCGGCCTGGGGCGGGCCTTCACGCTGATGCTGCCCACCTTTGCGCATGACGGCCGGGTGAAGCTGGTGGGCGCCACCGACCCCATCGCCGCCGCCCGCGCGCAGTTTGAAAAAGACTTCGGCGCGCCCAGCTACGACTCCATCGAGGCGCTGTGTGCCAACCCCGTGGTCGAGGCGCTCTACATCGCCTCGCCGCACCAGTTCCATGCCGAACACGTGCGCCTGGCGGCTTCCTTCGGCAAGCACGTGATGGTCGAAAAACCCATGGCGCTGACGGTGGACGAATGCACAGGCATGATTGACGCGGCGCGCGGCGCGGGCGTGCACCTCATCGTGGGCCACAGCCACAGCTTCAACACGCCGATACGCCGCACGCGCGAGCTCATAGCCAGCGGCCGCTACGGCGCGGTGAAGATGATCCATGCGCTCAATTTCACCGACTTCCTCTACCGCCCGCGCCGGCCCGAAGAGCTGGACACGGCCGCCGGCGGCGGCGTGATCCACAGCCAGGCCACGCACCAGATGGACATCGTGCGCCTGCTGGGCGGCGGGCTGGTGCGCAGCGTGCGCGCCCACACCGGCGCCTGGGACGCGAGCCGCCCCACCGAAGGCGCCTACAGCGCGCTGCTGGGCTTTGAAGGCGGGGCCTTTGCCTCGGTCACCTACAGCGGCTACGGCCACTACGACTCGGACGAGCTGCTGGGCAACATCGGCGAGATGGGCCAGGCCAAGAACCCGGCCGATTACGGCGCGGCGCGCAAGCGGCTCCTGGGGGCGGCGACGTCCGCCGAAGAAAGCGCGCTCAAGGCCGCCCGCAACTACGGCGGCCGCCTGTACACGGCCGGCAGCGCCCTGCCCACGGGCCTGCGGCACCAGCATTTCGGCCAGGTCATCGTCAGCTGCGAAAAAGCCGACCTGCGGCCCGGGCCCTCGGAAGTAAGCATTTATACCGACAGCGAAAAAACCGTGGAGCTTCTCCCCGCCCCGGCCATCCCGCGCCAGGAAGTCATTGACGAGCTGTATGCCGCGGTGGTGGACGGCAAGCCGGCGGTGCACAGCGGCGAATGGGCCCGCGCCACCACGGCGGTCTGCCTGGCGCTGCTGGAATCCGCCCGGACCGGGCGGGATTGCACCCCGGCGCACCAAGTCAGTCACAATGTCATTTCATGAGCAATGACACCCAAAACATCATCCGCCACTGGCGTGAAGCCGTCCCCAACGACCGCCTCGCACACCTGATCCGCGATGCCTCGCGCGCCTTCCACCGCGCGCTGCAAGTGCGGCTGGCGCAGCATGGCGTGCCCTTCGGCCACTGGACCTTTCTGCGCATCCTCTGGGAGTGCGACGGCCTGACGCAAAAGGAACTCAGCGAGCGCGCCGGCGTGATGGAGCCCACCACCTTCACCGCCATGAAGGCCATGGAGTCGCTGGGCTACATCGAACGCAGGCAGATTCCCACCAACAAGAAAAACATGTACGTGCACCTGAGCGACAAGGGCCGTGCGCTCAAGAAGCTTCTGGTGCCGCTGGCCGAAGAGACCAACAACGTGAGCATCGAAGGCATCGCGCCCGAACACATCAAGCTGACGCGCACCGTGCTGCTGGCGATGATTGAAAACCTGGCCCGCGACGAACTGCAGCAGGAAAAAGCCACGCCGGCCAGGCGCAAAGCCGCGGCGGCCAGCGTCGGGGCAAAACATGCGGCCAAAGCGAAAGCCGAAAAGTCGGCAACGCCGGACAGGCAAAAACCCGGCAGGCCGTCCGCCACAAAATAAGCGGAAAAACCGGCGCAAAAAAAGCCGCCGCCTTTTCAGGGCGGCGGCTTTTTTCATGGGCCTGCGGGAACAGCTTCTTAAATCAGCGTCACGCCGGTCTTGGCCTGCAACGCTTCGCGCGTCACGCCCGGCGCCAGCTCCACCAGCTTGAGGCCTTCGGGTGTCACGTCCATCACGGCCAGGTCGGTGATGATGCGGTCGACCACGCCCACGCCGGTGAGCGGCAAGGTGCACTTGGGCAGAATTTTCATGTCCTCGGTACCGTCCTTCTTTTTGGCGACGTGTTCCATCAGGATGATGACGCGCTTGACGCCGGCCACCAGGTCCATCGCGCCGCCCATGCCCTTGACCATCTTGCCCGGGATCATCCAGTTGGCCAGGTCGCCTTTTTCGCTGACCTGCATGGCGCCCAGGATGGACAGGTTGATCTTGCCGCCGCGAATCATCGCGAAGCTGTCATGGCTGCCGAAGATGGCCGAGCCCTTGATGGTGGTGACGGTCTGCTTGCCGGCGTTGATCAGGTCGGCATCGACCTGGTCTTCGGTGGGAAACGGGCCTATGCCCAGCATGCCGTTTTCCGACTGCAGCCACACTTCCTTGTCGCCGGTGAAATTGGCCACCAGCGTCGGGATGCCGATGCCGAGATTGACGTAAAAACCGTCTTCGAGTTCCTGGGCGGCGCGTGCCGCCATCTGGTCTTGGGTCCAGGGCATATCAAACTCCCGCTTTCTCGGTGATGGTGCGCTTCTCGATGCGTTTTTCAGGATTCGCATTGAGCACGATGCGGTGCACATAAATGCCCGGGAGGTGAATGTCGTCGGGCGCGAGTTCGCCGACTTCGACGATCTTCTCCACCTCGACGATGCAGACCTTGCCGGCCATGGCGACGGCCGGGTTGAAGTTGCGGGCCGTGAGGTTGAAGCGCAGGTTGCCGGACTTGTCGGCCACATGCGCCTTGACCAGCGCCACGTCGGGCACCAGCGAGTGCTCCATCACATAGGTCTCGCCGTCGAAGTCGCGCAGTTCCTTGCCGTCGGCCACTTGCGTGCCCACGCCGGTCTTGGTGAAGAAGGCCGGGATGCCGGCGCCGCCGGCGCGCAGCTTTTCAGCCAGCGTGCCCTGGGGCGTGAATTCCAGTTCGAGTTCGCCGGCCAGGTACTGGCGCTCGAACTCCTTGTTCTCGCCGACGTAGCTCGAGATCATTTTTTTGATCTGCCGCGTTTCCAGCAGCTTGCCCAGGCCGAAGCCGTCGACGCCCGCGTTGTTGGAGATCACCGTCAGGTTCTTCACCTGGCTGGCCTTCAGCGCGTCGATCAGCGCCTCGGGAATGCCGCACAGGCCGAAGCCGCCCACGGCCAGCAGCTGGCCGTCCTGGACGATGCCCTTGAGGGCCTCCGCCGCTGAGGGAAAAAGTTTCTTCACAAAATTGTCTCCTTGTGTCATGAGGCTGGGATGTTCCGGATGTTCCTTCAGCAATCCATTACGATACTACTTATCAAGTTACGTAGTTTTCCCTAAAGGTAAGTACTGTGGAAGTCGATTACCAGCTCGCATTCGACTTGGCGCCGGTGGGACTGGTGCTGTCCCGCAACCGCTCGATTGTGGACTGCAACCAGCATTTGTGCGAGATGTTCGGCGCCACGCGCGAACAGCTCGCCGGCCAGTCCTTCCTGATCCTCTACCCCAGCGTGGACGAGTACGAGCGCATAGGCGCGCGCATGATCCCCATCCTGAATGCCAAAGGCCTGTACTCCGACGACCGCATCATGAAGCGCGTGGACGGCCGCAACAAGGGCGAGACCTTCTGGTGCCACGTCACCGGCCGCGCGCTCAACCGCAGCGCGCCGCACGAGGCCGGCATCTGGACCTTTGAAGACCTGAGTTCACGCCGCCCCGTCACGGCCGAGCTCACCGCGCGCGAACGCGAAGTGGCCGCCCACCTGATGGACGGCATGACCTCCAAGGAAATCGGCCGCGCGCTCATCATCAGCCACCGCACCGTCGAGATTTACCGCGCGCGGCTGATGCGCAAGTACAAGGCGTCCACCACGGCCGACCTGGTGCACAAGCTGATGGCAGGCTCCTAGGCTTCCCTCGCCAGCCGGTCGAACGGCAGCGCCTGCTTGACCAGGATCACCGTGCAGGGCGCCGCCATCGCGACCTTGATCGGCACGGTCGCCAGCAGGCGCTGCATCTGCAGGCCGTGCGTCGCCGCTCCCATGACGATGATGCCGACCTGGTTGCCCCGGGCATAGTGCAGCAGCGCCTGCGCGACGTCGCCTGATTCAATGACGTGGAAGGACAGCGTGCGGCTGTCCAGGCCCAGCGGCTGGGCCCACTGACTGAGCATGCCCAGGTAGCGCCTGTGCACCGTGGTTTCGCTCGTCTGCGTGTCGTGGCCCGCCGCCTGCCCGGGGTCTATCACGGTCACGCAGGCCAGCCGGGCGCCGGGCGCCGTGCCCAGCACGCGCATCACCGCGCGCCGCAGCGAATACAGCGTGGCGTCGCTCACATCCAGGTGAGGCACGGCCGCCATGACGATGGGCGCCGCGTCGATCTGCCGCGACGGCAGCGCGCTGGGCTGGTAATCCTTGCCCGCCGCGCGCAGCCAGCGTTTGAAGTGCGGCCAGAAGCCGGTGGCCCGCAGGCGCCGCCCCAGTTCCGTCACGGCGATCTGGGCCGGGTCCGACAGGTCCAGCGCCAGATGCGCGGCCGAGGCATAGCGCCGGCCTGCTTCGCCCTGCAGGCAATGCAGGATCACCTCCTGCAGCCACTCGGGCACCTCCGGCCGCAACGCGCGCGGCGGCACCGGGTCCATCCACAGGCGTTGCCGCAGGCCGCCGCGGGTTTGCGGGTTGCCAAAAGGCAACTCGCGTGTGGCCAATTCGTACAGCATCACGCCGACGGCAAAGATATCGCTGCGCGGATCGCCCCGCACGCCCACCACCTGCTCCGGGGCCATCCAGGCGGGCGAGCCGACGGCGGGGCGCAATTCCTCTGCCAGCAGGTCCGGGTAATGCGCATGGCAGGACAGCCCGAAGTCCAGCAGCACCACGCTGCCGCCCGCGCGCAGCAGCACGTTCGCCGGCTTCAGGTCCAGGTGGCAGGCATCCTGCAGGTGCAGGCTGTGCACCGCCTGGGCCATGGCCGCACCCAGCCGGGCGATGTCCTGCGCGGGCAGCGGCCCCTCGGTGTCGTCCAGCAGTTGTTGCAGCGTCCGGCCGGGCACGTACTCCATCACCAGGTAGGGCAGTTTTTCCAGGTCTCCCGCCGCCACGAACCGCGGCACGTGCGGCCCCGTCAATGCCGACAGCAACTGCAACTCGACCTCGAAGCCCACGATGTTTTCCGCGCCGTCGCCGGCCGTCATGCGCGGCACCTTCATCGCCATGGGGAAAGGCGCGGTTCGCGACGGATCGGCATACCCCACCTGGTAGATATGCGCCATGCCGCCGGCATGCAGGCATTCACCGACGACAAAGCCGTCGACCACAGTGCCGGGCGCCATCAGCTTCACAGGCCTGCCTCCAGCCGCTCGGCGAAATAGGCGGGCAATCCCGCCGCGCGTATATCGGCCGCGGCGGCCAGGTGGTCGTAGGCCACGCGGTGAAAAGTCAATTCGGCCCGGGCGGCGTCGAACAGCGCATACATGGCCCGGGTGTTGCCGTCGCGCGGCTGGCCCACCGAACCCACGGTGGCGATCCATCGCCGGTGCTGCGGCACCGGGATGGGCACACCCGGCGTGGGCTCAAAGCGCATCAGCCCCTGCCCCGCACCCCGGAAATAAAGCGTCTGCGCATGCACGTGGCCGCAAAACACATAACGCACGGCGGGGTTGAGGCAGGCGGCGTCCAGGCTGGCTTCGGCGCGGCGCTCGTTGTCGACATAGTGCCAGCGCTCGGGCGCGTCTGCACTGGCGTGCACCAGCAGCGCCGTATCGATGGCGGCGGTCAACGGCAGCGCCGCCAGGAAATCCAGCGCATCCTTGTCCAGCCGCTCGTGCGTCCAGGCGGCGCCGCTCTGGTCGAGCGAGAGCGCCTGGGCGGGCGGCGCAACGGCGTACTCATCGTGGTTGCCCTTGAGCACGATGGCGCCCTCGCCCGCCAGGCCGCGGATGCGCCGCACCACCTCCGCCGGTTGCGCGCCATAGCCCACCAGGTCTCCCAGCACGGCCAGCCGGCCGGCGCCCTGCGCGGCGGCGTGGGCCAGGCAAGCCTCCAGCGCGCGCAGGTTGGCGTGCACATCCGACAGCAGGGCGATTTTCATGGGTTCAACGTGAAGTCATCAATGGAGCGCGAAACACGCTTTTCGCAAGTTTGCACCATGCCAGCAAGATTTTCGCAACAGGAACAAAATCGGGGCCGGCGTTTCCGGCGCCGCCCCGAACACCCTCCAACCCCAGAAAGTTTTTATGCCGCTGACCCTTTACCAGGCTTCCATTCCCGTCTTTATCCGCGGCTTCACCAACCTGTCGGCCGTGCTCGAAAAAGCCAAAGCGCATGCAGAAGCGAACAAGGTCGACCTCTCCACTTATGTCAATGCCCGCCTGGCGCCCGACATGTACCCGCTCTCGGGCCAGGTCCAGGGCGCGAGCGACGCCGCCAAGTTCGGCGCGGCGCGCCTGGCGGGCGTCACCCCGCCCAGCTTTGCCGACACCGAAACCACGTTCGAAGAACTGCAGGCCCGCATCGCCAAAACGGTGGATTTCCTCAAGACCGTGAACGAAGCGCAGATCAATGCGCGCGCCGGCGGCACCGTGACGCTCAAGGTCCGCGGCAAGGAAATGAATTTCGAGTGCGAGCCGTATTTGCTGAACTTCGTGCTGCCCAACCTCTTCTTCCATCTGACCACGGCGTATGCCATCCTGCGCAACCAGGGCGTGCCACTGGGCAAGATGGATTACCTCGGAAGTTTTTAAACGCATGCGGATCAGGGCTTACAGCGACAAGGATCTCGCCGCCGTTGCACAGCTTTTCACCGATGCGATCCATGGCCTGGCTGTCACTCACTATGACGAAGCGCAACGCAAGGCCTGGGCGCCGCAGCCGCCCGACCTGGGCATCTGGGAAAGGCGACTGAAGCCGCTCAAAGTGCTGCTGGCGCAGGATGCGCAGAACAGCGAGGCGCTGCTGGGGTTTGTCGGTTATGAAGAAGACGGCCACATCGACCTGATGTTCACCTCGCCGCTGGCGGCGCGGCGCGGCGTGGCCTCGCAGCTGCTGGGCCGCGCTGAGGCCGCCTTGCGCGAACTCGGCGTTGCCAGGCTTTACACCGAAGCCAGCCTGCTGGGCCGGCCGTTTTTTGCGCGCCAGGGCTTCACCGTGAAAGAAGAACAGCACATCGAGTTGCGCGGCGCGCAGTTCCGCCGCTTTGCGATGGTCAAGGCGCTGGAAAAAACTTGAACCGGCTTACAGCGTGCCGCCTTCGGGCTCGGGTTCGCGCCGTATGGTGTCGCGGTCGCGGTGATGGTCGCGCAGTTTTCCCAGGGTGTGGTCCAGCACGCGCTTGAGCTTGTCGCTCGCGCCGCGAAACGCCAGGTCCTGGTTGGGCGCCTGGTGGTTGACGGCCAGCGGGTCGTGGTGCGCCAGGCGCGCCTCCATCACGCAGCGCTTCTGGTCGGGGCTGGTCTTGTCCCCGTTCTCGTCGCTCATGTGCACCTCTATGCGCGTGATGTCGCCCTTGAAGCGGCTCAGTGATTCATGCAGTTCGTCGCTGGCCCAGCGCTCGAAGGATTCGCCGGTGTGCATCGTGTGCTTGGAATTGACCTGGATTTGCATGGAGTTTTTCCTTTCAGGATTTGCAGCGCGGGGGCCTGCGGGCCGGGCTGCCTTTGCGATCCGCCAGGGTGGCGGCTGAAAATTCATTGTGCGCGCAAGCGCGATGCAGGTCTGTAGTCCTGAACGCAACCCTTGGGTAAGGGCGGGTTTGAAGGCTTTGCTTGCCAACAAAGACACCCGGTTGCAAACTAGGTCCTGGCCAGTGCCCCGCAACGTCCCTCGATAAACTCCCGCAGCAACCGCAGCCCCGGCGTCAATTGCCGCCGCCCCGGTAACACCATGTACATGGGCGAGGCTTCCGTTTGCCACTCAGTGCACAGCGCCACCAGTCGGCCCGCGGCCAGGTCCGCCGTCACATCCAGCCGCGATTTGTAGATGATGCCGCGGCCGGCCAGCGCCCACAGGCGCACCACGTCGCCGTCATTCGCGACGTTGCCGCCGCCGGCGCGCACCGTGACTTCCTCGCCGTCGCGCCAGAACTTCCAGCGGTCATACACATCCTCACCGAGCATGAAGCACAGGCAGCTGTGCCCGGCCACGGCCTGCGGCGTTTCGGGCGTGCCGCGCGCTTTCAGGTAAGCGGGCGATGCGCACAGCACGCGGCGATTCGTCAGGTGCACTGGTAGCGCCAGCATGCTCGACTCGGGCGGCTCGCCCTGTCGGAAGGCGGCATCGACCAGGTCGCTGTAGACGTTGGTGACGCGGTCCGACAAATGCAGCCGGTACTGGATGCCGGGGTGCAGTTGCTGGAACTCTTCCAGCCAGGGCAGCAAAAGGTTGCGGCCGAAATCCGAAGGCGCGGCCAATTGCAGCACACCGCTGACCTGCTGCCGGCCGCTGGCCAGTTCCAGCTGCGCATCGCGCAAGGCGGCCAAGGCAGGCCGGCAATGCGCGAGGAAGACCTCGCCTTCGCGCGTGAGGCGCAGGCTGCGCGTGGAGCGCACAAACAGGGGCGCCTGCAACTCTTGCTCCAGCCGCTTGAGGGCGGCGCTGGCGGCGGCCGGCGTCAGGTCCAGGCTGCGGGCGGTGGCCGACAGGCTGCCCGAATCCACGGTGCGGACAAAGATTTCCAGGTCCTGGAGGGCTTTCATTTACAAATTTTATTTGTAAATGCCTTCAATTGGTGGCTTGTTTATCTTGATTTTCAAAGGCTCTACAGTTCAGGCATTGCTTTTTGATCAAACTTGACCCGCAAAGGAAACACCATGAAAGCCATTGGCTACATCGAGGCCCACGCATTGAACGCCCCAGGCCAGGCCGGCCTTACCGACATCACCCTGCCCGACCCGACGCCCGCGGGCCACGACGTGCTGGTCGAGGTCAAGGCGGTGTCGGTGAACCCGGTGGACACCAAAGTGCGCGCCAGCGCGGCCCGCAGCGCCGGCCCCGATTACAAGGTGCTGGGCTATGACGCCAGCGGCGTCGTGCGCGCCGTCGGCCCCGAGGTCACGCTGTTCAAGGCCGGCGACAAGGTCTGGTACGCGGGCTCCATCGCCCGGCCCGGCACCAACAGCGAACTGCACCTGGTCGATGAACGCATCGTCGGCCGCATGCCGCAAAGCCTGGGCTTTGCCGAGGCCGCCGCCCTGCCGCTGACCAGCATCACCGCCTGGGAAATGCTGTTCGACCGCCTCGGCATCGCGCCAGGCAAAACACCGAACAACAAAACACTGCTGATCATCGGCGCCTCGGGCGGTGTCGGCTCCATCATGACGCAGCTGGCCACGCGCCTGACCTCGCTCACCGTCATCGGCACGGCCTCACGGCCCGAAACGCAGGCCTGGGTGAAGGAACTCGGCGCCCACCACGTCATCGACCACAGCCGGCCGATTGCCGAAGAGCTCAAGCGCATCGGCATTCCCGCGGTGGACTACATCGTGGGCCTCACGCAAACCGACAGCCACCTGGCGCAGATCGCCGAAGCCATCGCACCGCAAGGCAAGTTCGGCCTGATCGACGACCCGGTGAACTTCGACATCACACTGTTCAAGCGCAAGAGCGCCTCCATCCACTGGGAATTGATGTTCACCCGGCCCCTGTTCGGCACGCCCGACATGGTGGCGCAGCACCGCCTGCTCAACGAGGTGGCCCAGCTCGTCGATTCGGGTTTGATCCGCACGACCTTGACGCAGACCTTTGGTGCGATCAATGCGGCGAATTTGCGGCGGGCGCACGAGTTGGTTGAGTCCGGCAAGGCGCGCGGGAAGCTAGTGTTGGAGGGATGGGTTTAATTTTTTTTGTCCTTGCCGGACGGGCTGGATTTTTCGCAGTCTTTGCTTGTTCTTCGAGGGTTCTCTTTGCTGAGGCTTGCTGGCCGGGCCACTCCCGGCCAGCAAGCCTCAGCTGAAAACACGCCTTAAGAACAAGAACCGCCCCAGCCCGACGGGCAAGGTCAAATCAAGTTCCTCATCGCCTGCGCCGTCTCGCGCAAAACCGACAAAACCCTCCCCGCCGCCTCTTCGCTCGACTCATGCCCCATGGGCATGGTGACACTGAGCGCCCCCACCACGTCGCCATGCCGGTCGCGCAGCGGCACGGCGATGCCGCGGTAGTTCAGCTCCAGCTGCTGTTCGGAAATCGCCCAGCCCTGCGCGCGCACGCGGGCCAGTTCGACGCGCAGGCGCTCCTTGCTGGCGATGGTGAAGGAGGTGTAGGCCTTGAGTTCGTGGCCGGCGAACCAGTTTTCCAGCCATGCTGGTTCGCGCATGGACAGCATCAGCATGCCGGCGGCGGTGACCTGGGCCTGCACGCGCGAACCCAGCACGTAGCCGGTGTTCATCGCGCGGCTGGAGCCGTTGCGCGCGATGTAGACGATGTCGTCGCCGTCCATCACGCTGACATACGCGCTCTCCTGGGTGCCGGCTGTCACGCGCTGCAAAAAAGGCTGGACGATGCGCGGCAGGCGGGCCGATTCGAGGTAGGACTGGCCCAGCCTGAGCACGCGCGGCGTGAGCCAGAAGAGTTTGCCGTCGCCGGCGACGTAGCCGAGATGCTCCAGCGTCAGCAGGTAGCGGCGCGCGGCGGTACGCGTCATGCCGCAACGCGCACCGGCCTGGCTGGCGGTCAGGCGTGGGTTGGCGTCGTCGAAACACTCAATGATGGACAAGCCTTTTTCAAGGCCGGCGATCCAGTCGCGCTTGTCGAGGGCGGGCGGGCTGGGTGCCTGCAGGGCATCGGGCTGCGGGAGATGGTGAACGGCTGTCGTCATAGGTCAAACCCTTGTTTCGTTCGATTGCCGATCATTATTGATCGATGATCGAACAAATATCAAGAATATTGCTTTGAAATCGGTGTGGAGATCGATAAAGTTCGCTCCCACTACCGCCGATTAATCGATGATCGAACAATTCGGCGAAACAACAAGGCGAACTTCGACATGCTTCCCACCGTCCAGGGCAATACCGATGTCTACCTGATTCCCGGCGATCCGGTGGAGCAGGTCAGGGCACCGGATGTGTTCAACCTGATCTTCAAAACCCTGGGCATCAATGCCGTGCTGGTGCCGGTGCATGTGGCGGCGGGCGACATCGAAACCTTTGTGCGTGCCGCCTTCCTGGCGAAGAACATCAAGGGCATGTTCCTGGCCATTCCCCACAAATCGCTGGTGATGGGCCTGCTGTCGCACTGCAACGACTACGGCCGCGTGGCCGGCGCCGTCAACGGCATACGCCGCAACCCCGACGGCACACTCGAAGGCGGGTTGTTTGACGGCAAGGGTTTTGTGTCTTCACTCGACTACTTCGGCGTGCCCTACGCCGGCAGGCGCGTGCTGGTGCTGGGCGCAGGCGGCGGCGCTTCGGCCATTGCCGCCTCGCTGGCGATTGCCGGCAAGCGCGCGCCCGCCGAGATCTCGCTTTACGACCCGGTGCCGGGCAAGGCCGAAGCGATCGCGGCGCATATCGCCTCGGCGCCGCAGGCCTCCGGCACGCGTGTGCTGGCAGCCGCAGGCAGCGATCCTTCGGGCTACGACCTCGTCGTGAATGCCTCACCGCTCGGAATGCAGGCCGCCGATCCGATGCCCTGCGATGTCGCGCGCCTGGCGCCGCATGCGGCGGTCATCGACATCCTCATGAAGAACCAGCCCACGCCTTTCGTGCGCGCGGTGCGCGGCCGCGGGCTGGTGGCCCAGCCGGGTTTTGAAATGCTGATCCAGCAGGCGCCGGATTACCTGGAATTTTTCGGCTACACCGAGGCGGCCGAAGCGGTGCGCCGCGACGCGACTTTCATCCGCGAGCATTTGTACCCGGCCGCGATGGCGGGTGAAATCCGGCGCATCCCGGCGGACGGCCGGGCGCCGGTGTCCGGGGCGGACGCAAGTGCGCCGTTGAGCGCCCTTTGACCGGCTGCATTGATTTTTAACCAGAGGAGACAAACATGAAAAAACGATTCGCCCTTCAATTGATAGCCGCCTGCGCGCTGGCCATGGGCGCCACGGCCGGCTTCGCGCAAGACGTGATCAAGATCGCGAACATTGTCGAGTTGTCCGGCGGCGGCGCCACGGCCGGCACCAACTTCAAGAACGGGGTGGAACTGGCCGTCAAGGAAATCAACGCCTCCGGCGGCATCCTGGGCAAGAAGATACAGACCACCACCACCGACACGCAAAGCAACCCGGGCATCGCCAAGGGCCTGACGCAAAAAGCCATCGACAACGACGTGTTCGCCATCTTCGGCCCGGTGTTCTCCGGCTCCATCATGGTCAGCATGGCCGAGTCGCGCCGCGCCGAGGTGCCCAATTTCACCGGCGGCGAGGCTTCCAGCATCACCGAGCAGGGCAACCCCTACGTGTTCCGCACCAGCTTCACGCAGGCCGACGCCATGCCCAAGGTGGCGCGCTACATCAACCAGCAGGCCAAGCTCAAGAGCATCGCCATCATTTACGTGAACAACGACTTCGGCAAGGGCGGCCTGGACGCCATCAAGAAGGCGCTGGCCAAGACCGACACCAAGGTCGTCGCTGAAATCTCCAGCGAATCCGGCCAGGTGGACTTCTCGGCCGCCGTGCTGCGCGCCAAGCAAAGCAATGCCGACGGCCTGTTCGCCTATTCCAACGAGGAAGAGTCCGCGCGCCTGCTGCGCGAGCTGCGCAAGCAGGGCTGGACCAAGCCGGTGATCGGCGAAACCACGCTGACCGGCCAGAAGGTCATCGAACTCGCGGGCGACGCCGCCAACGGCGCCGTGGCGCACGTGGGCCTCACGGTCGACGCGCCGCAGCCGGCGATTCGCGCCTTCCGCGCCAAGTTCGAGAAGGAATACAAATACGTCTCCGACCACAACGGCATGAAAGGCTATTCGGGCATTTACGTGCTGAAGGCCGCGATTGAAAAAGTCGGCAAGCTGGACCGCAAGGCCGTGGCCGCGGCCCTGCATACGCTGAAGGTGAAGGCCGCCGACCAGCCCGGCGTGCTGATGGACGTGTCCTTCGACAGCAAGGGCGACCTGGACCGTGAAAGCTTCATGATCGAGGTGAAGAACGGCAAGCAGGAAGTGGTGGCCATCCTGCCGGCGCTGGGCAAGAAGTAAGGCACGGGCGGGCGCCGGTGCCATGCCGCGATGGCGGCACGGCACCGGCCTCCTCTGTCTTCTGTCTTCTGTCGCTGTCTTCTTTCAAACTCCACGCACGCACTGCCATGACGGATTTTCTGCAACTCTTTTTCTCGGGCCTGGCCACCGGCAGCATCTATGCGCTGGCGGCCCTGGGCTTTACCTTGCTGTGGCAGGCGTCGGGCACCATCAATTTCGCCCAGGGCGAATTCGTGATGCTGCCGGCTTTCATGATGCTGGGCTTCATCTCGCTGGGCGCCCCCATGCTGGTGAGTTTTGTGCTGACCGCGCTGCTGGCGGTGCTGGTGCTGGGCTGGCTGTTCAAGCGCGGCGTGGTGGACCCATTGTTCAAGTACGGCATGATGCCCATCGTCGTGGCCACCATAGGCCTGTCGATCGCCATGCGCAACGGCGTGCGCGCCGGCTACAGCGCCGAGGCGCATCCCTTTGCCAGCCTGTTCCCCGACAGGCTGTTCAACATCGCCGGCGTCACCGTGACCCTGCAGGACATCGGCACCTTCGTGCTGGCGCTGGTGGTGGTGATGGCCACGCAGGCCTTCCTCGCCAAAACCGTGACGGGCCGCGCCATGCAGGCCGTCGCGCAGAACACCGAAAGCGCCTCCGTGCTCGGCATCAACGTGCCGCGCATGATTTTTTACACCTTCGCCATCAACGCCGTGCTGGCGGTGGTGGCCGCGCTGCTGGTCACGCCGACCTACCTTGCCAAGTTCGACATGGGCGAGGGCCTGGGCACCAAGGCGTTTTTCGCGGCCATCATTGGCGGCTTCAACAACTCGCGCGGCGCGCTGCTGGGCGGGCTCATCGTGGGCGTCTGCGAGAACCTGGCCTCGGCCTACATCTCGCCGGCCTACAAGGACGCGGTGGCGCTGGTTATTTTCATGGTCGTGATCCTGTTCAAGCCGCAGGGCCTGCTCGGCAAAAAAGAGGAGCGCAAGGTATGAAGCGGCCCGGCAACATTTCCCTGGTGCTGGCCGCGCTCTCCGCGCTGCTGGTGCTGGTGGCGCCGCAGTTCCTCAAGAACTACGGCATCTACCTGCTGACCTACTGGCTGGTGTTCATCATTGCCACCATGGGGCTGAACCTGACCATCGGCTACGCGGGCCAGAAGTCGCTGGGCCATGCGGCCTTCTTCGGCATAGGCGCCTACACCGTGGCGATTTTGATGAAAGCCGGCTTCAGCTTCTGGCTGGGCCTGCCGGCCGCCGCGCTGATCTGCTTCATCGTCGGGCTGATCCTGGGCTTTCCGGCGCTGCGCGTGCAGGCGATTTATCTGGCCTTCGCCACGCTGGGCTTCAACACCGCGATCTGGCTGGTGATGCGCAACGAAGAATGGCTCACGGGCGGCACTTTCGGCATCAACAACATCGCGCGGCCGTCGCTCCTGGGCTATTCGCTGGAAGGCAACCTTGCTTACTACTACTTCGTGCTGGCGGTCACCGTGCTGCTGGCGGGCCTGCTGTGGGGCCTGCTGCGCTCGCCCTGGGGCAAGGCCTTCACCGCCCTGCGCGACAACCCGATACGCGCCGAAAGCCTGGGCGTGAACATCCGCAACTACACGCTGCTGAGTTTTGCCATAGGCGCGGTGTATGCGGGCATCGCCGGCGCGCTGTTCGCCTCGCTGGTGCAATTCATCGAGCCGGGGCCCTTCAACGTGGCGGCGTCCATCATGCTGTATTTGATGGTGGTGGTCGGCGGGGCGGGATATTTCCTCGGGCCGGTGGTCGGCGCCGCCGTGGGTGTGGTGCTGCCTGAATGGCTGCGCGACGTGCCCGGCGTGTCTAACTGGTATCTGCCGATGTTCGGTGCCTCGGTGGTTGTGCTGATGGTGTGGCTGCCCGACGGACTGCTCAGCATTCCCACCCGCATCCGCGACCGGCGCGCGGCGCGTGAAGCCTCGGCCGCGCGCAGCGCCGCGGCAGCAGCGGCCGGCCGTGCGGGGGTGTCGTCATGAGCGGCGCCTTGCTCAAGGTCAGCGGGTTGAAAAAATCCTACGGCGCCATCCAGGCCGTGGCGGGTGTGTCCTTTGAAGTGATGCCGGGCGAGATCTTCGGTGTCATCGGGCCCAACGGCTCGGGCAAGACCACCATGTTCAACAGCGTGCTGGGGCAGATTTCGCCCAACGAGGGCTCCATAGAACTGAACGGGCGGAACATCACCGGCCTGTCGCCGCTGGAACTGAGCCGGCGCGGCGTCGGTCGCACCTTCCAGACCCTGCAGGTCTTCGGCAAGATGACGGTGCGCGACAACCTCATCGTCGCCGCGCAGGAACACAAGGGCAGCATGTTCAGCCGCATGTTCGCGCCGGGCGATTCGGGCCTGGGCGGCAAGGCTGACGCGCTGATCGACCAGTTCCGCATACGCCACGTGGCCGACAAGCTGGCCGGCACGCTGAGCTACGGCCAGCAAAAACTCGTGGACATCGCCATGGCCTTTATGGCCGAGCCCGACCTGGTGCTGCTCGACGAGCCCTGCGCCGGCGTGAACCCCAGCCTGGTGGGCGGCATCTCCTCGCTGCTCAAGGAACTCAACCAGAACCCGAAGTTCGGCCGCAAGAGCTCTTTTGTGGTGATCGAGCACAACATGGATTTTGTGATGGACCTGTGCCACCGCATCATGGTGATGGTCGAAGGGCGCGTGATGGCCATAGGAACACCGGCGGAAATTCGCGCCAACAGGGAAGTGCTGGACGCTTACCTCGGGAACTGACATGGCAAACGACATCTGCATCGAATTCGACGACGTGGTCGCGGGCTACAAGGACTTCATGATCCTCAACAACCTGTCCTTCAAGGTCAGGCGCGGCTCCATCACCTTGCTGCTGGGCCCCAACGGCGCGGGCAAGTCCACGGTACTCAAAACATTGTTCGGCCTGCTCAAGCCGCGCCAGGGCCGCATCCTGCTGGACGGTGCGGACATCTCAGGCGCCAGCCAGAAAGAGCTGCTGGCCAGGGGCATCGCCTTTGTGCCGCAGGGCCGCAACCTGTTTGGGCAACTGACCGTGTTCCAGAACCTGGAGCTGGGCGGCATCACGCTGGGCACCAAGACCACACACGAACGCATTCCCGAAGTGCTGGAGTTTTTCCCGCGCGTGAAGGAGCGCTTGCATTCGCAGGCCTCGGCGCTGTCGGGCGGCGAGCAAAAGCAGCTTGAGATCGGCCGCGCGCTGCTGCTGCGGCCCAAGGTGCTGCTGATCGACGAGCCCTCCATAGGCCTGTCGCCCATGGTGGTGCAGGACGTGTTCAAGCTGCTGCAAAGGCTGGCGGCCCAGGGCACGACGGTGCTGATGGTGGAGCAGAACGTCAAGAGCGCGCTCAAGATATCCGACGACGCCATCGCGCTGGAGTCGGGCCAGCTGGTGCTGCACAAGCCGGCCGCGCAGCTGCTGGCCGACCCCAACATCGAACGCCTGTTCCTGGGCGGCGGCCACGCGCCGGGCGCGGCCGTGGCGCCGGCCGCCGCGCAGATCCCTTGAACCGGAGAACACCATGAGCACTGCCACGCAAGCGCCCACCGCCGACCGCGAAGCCATCCCCGAGGTCGCCAACCCCCTGGGGATGGACGGCATAGAGTTCATCGAATACACCACCGCCAAGCCGCAGGCCCTGGGCCAGGTGCTGGAAATGATGGGCTTCAGGCCGGTGGCGCGGCACCGTTCGCGCGAAGTCATGCTGTACCGCCAGGGCGGCATGAACGTCATCGTCAACGCCCATATTCCTTCCCTGCCCGACGGCGCCGCGCCCACCGACAAACCGGTGATCGCCGCTGTCGCACTGCGCGTGCGCGACGCGGCCGCGGCTTACCACCGCGCGCTGGCGCGCGGCGCCTGGGCCGTGCCTTCGCGCGTCGAGGTGATGGAACTCAACATCCCGGCCATTCACGGCGTGGGCAAGAGCCGCATCTATTTCGTGGACCGCTACGAAACCTTTTCGATCTACGACGTGGACTTCGTGCCCATCCCGACGGTGGAGCCGCACCCGCCCGCCGTGGCCGGCCTGCATTTTTTCGGCGTCGTGCAATACATCGGCAACGACCGCACCGAGGACTGGGCCGAGTTCTACCGCGAGCTTTTCGGCTTCACGGACCTGCCCGACGACCAGCGCTTCGGCATCCTGCCCAAGGGCCGCATCTTGCGCAGCCCGTGCCCGGAGGCCTCGCGCTTTTACCTGCAGCTGATAGAGCCCGAAGCCAGCGTGCTGGACGTGGAGGGCGACGAAGCCTTGCAGCGCGTGGGCCTGGGCAGCCCCGACGTGCTGGCCTCGGTGGCCGAGCTCACCAAACGCGGCGTGGAATTCGTCGAGTCGCGGGGCGTGCACACCGAGGACCGCGGTGCGCTCACGCGCACCTGGATGGGCAGCGTGAGTTTTGAGCTGGTCCACAACGAACGCTGAAGCGGGCGGCAAACACCATGAGCCACTACAGCGGAAACATTGACGACTTCGGGATGGATACCATCTCGCTCGCGGGGCCGCTGGAGGCCAAGCTCAAGGCCGTGAAGGGCGCCGGCTTCACGCAGATCATGCTGGCCGCCAGGGACATCGTCGGCCACCCGGACGGCATGGAAGCCGCCGTCGCGGCGGTGCGCGCCAGCGGCCTGCGCGTCACGGGCTTCCAGGTGCTGCGCGACTTCGAGGGCCTGTCGGGCCACCTGCACGACTACAAGATGGACATCGCCAAGTCCATGCTGGACATGTGCCACGCGCTGGACTGCCGGCTGCTGCTGGTCTGCTCGTCGACCTCGGTGCATGCGACGGGCGAGACCGCCGCGCTGGTCAAGGACCTGCGCAAGCTGGCCATGCTGGCGATCCCGATGAACATCAGGATCGCCTACGAAGCCCTGTCCTGGGGCCGCGTCATCAACGAGTTCCCGCAGGCCTGGGAGATCATCTGCCAGGCCGACATGCCCAACCTGGGCCTGGGCTTTGATTCCTACCATATGTTCGCCACCGGCACCTCGCTGGACGAGCTCGACATCCTGGACCCGGACAAGATTTTCCTGGTGCAGCTGGCCGACTTCATGTGGACCGAGATCAAGTCGGTCGAGGAGCGCATCGCCACCGCCCGGCATTTCCGCGTTTTCCCCGGCGAGGGCGTGCACAGCGAGGCGCTGGCGACCCTGGTGAGCCGGCTGCACGGCCTGGGCTACCGCGGCGACTACAGTTTTGAGGTGTTCAACGACGATTACCAGCAGATGCCGCTGCCCTCTGTGGCGGAGCGCGCGTGGCGCTCGGCGCTGTGGCTGGGTGAAGATGTCCTGCGCCGTTCCGTACCTTTGCCCAACCAGATGCGCCTAAAGCGATGAGCCCCCACGCTCGTCACTTCATGCCTACGGCGCGCTGCCCCTTTTCTCCTTGTATGGGGCGCATTTTTCCTTGGGGCGGCCCGGCGGAAAAACATTTTGTCACCTTTATTGAGAGGAACTCAAATCGAATGAGCAGTATTTTTGAAGGTTTTCTCTCCACACCCGAGATCCTGGACGCGTTCAGCGAGCGCAACTTCCTTGACGCCATGCTGCGCTTCGAGGCCTCGCTGGCGCGCGCCCAGGCCGGCGTGGGCCTGATCCCCGAGGCGGCCGCCCAGTCCATCATCGGCACCTGCAAGGTCGAGCTGTTCGACGTCGCCAAGATCGTGCGCGAAAGCGGGCGCGCGGGCAGCATTGCGATTCCGCTGGTCAAGAGCCTGAAGGAAACCGTGGGGCTGTTCAACAAGGACGCCGCCGGCTATGTGCACTTCGGCTCCACCTCGCAGGACGTGATAGACACGGCGCTGGCGCTGGTCACGCGCAATGCGGTCAACCTGATCGAGGCCGACATCCGCAAGGCGGTGGCGGCCCTGCTGGTGCTGGCACGCCGCCATGCGGCCGACCCGGTGCTGGCCCGCACGCTGATGCAGCCGGCCTCTGTCACCAGCTTCGGCTTCAAGTGCGCCGGCTGGGCCGCGCCGCTGGCGCGCAGCCTGCTGCGCCTGCGGGCCGCCGGCGACAACGCGCTGGCCGTGCAACTGGGCGGCGCGGTGGGCACGCTGGCACAGATGAAGGGCAAGGGCCCGCAGGTCACCGCGCACATGGCGGCCGACCTCAAGCTCAAGGCCAGCGCATTTCCCTGGCACACCCAGCGCGACGAATGGGTGGCGCTGGGCTGCGAGCTGGGCTTGCTGGTGGGCAGCCTGGGCAAGATCGCGAAGGACATCTCGCTGATGGGCCAGTATGAAGTCGGCGAGCTAGCCGAGCCGGCCGAACCCGGGCGCGGCGGCTCGTCGGCCATGCCGCACAAACGCAATCCCGTCGCCTGCATGGTGGCGCTGGCCGCCGCCGCGCGCGCGCCGCAGCGCGTGGCCGCCTTGCTGGCCACCATGCCGCAGGAGCACGAACGCGCGCTGGGCAACTGGCAGGCCGAGCTTGCCGAATGGCCGGGGCTGCTGATGTCGGCCCATGGCTCGGTGCGCGCCATGGCGCACGCACTGCCCGGCCTGCAGGTGGATACGAAGCGCATGCGCGCCAACCTCGACACCCTGCGCGCCGAACTGCCGCAGGACGCCGCCGACGAATGGTTCAACCCTGAACTGGCCGGGCTGGCCGCCGGCCAGGCGCATGCCCAGGCCGATGCCGTACAGGCACTGGTTTCGCAGACCGACGACAACAAACGGACCAAGGTGACCCCATGAGCGACTCCATGAATGACTATGACAAGGGCATGATCAACCGCCGCCGCGTGCTGGGCGACGCCTGGGTGGACAAGTCCATCGCCAAAAGCAATGCCTTCAACGGTGAATTCCAGGACCTGATCACGCGCTATGCCTGGAATGAAGTCTGGGGCCGGCCCGCGCTGGGCGACAAGACGCGCCGCCTCATGGTGCTGTCGACCATGATCGCGCTCAAGGCTTACGAGGAATTCGTGATGCACGTGCGCGCCGCGCTCGACGGACCGCCCGAGTCGCGCCTCACGCCCGACGAGATCAAGGAAGTCATTTTGCAGGCCGCCATCTACTGCGGCGTGCCCGCGGCCAACCATGCCTTCGCGCTGGCCGGCGACATCCTGCGTGAAAAAGGCCTGCTGCCCGCGGCCTGAACCGCTGTCCACGTTTTCCTTTTGAAAAACCAACATGAAAAAACCTCATCTGCATTCGGTCCGGGAAGGCAGCGGCCCCGTCGTCGTGCTCAGCCACGCGCTGGGTTGTGAACTCGGCATGTGGGACGGCGTGGCCGCCGCGCTCAAGGGCCGCTACACCGTGCTGCGCCACGACCATCGCGGCCACGGCCGCTCGGAAGCCGTGCCCGGCCCTTACACCATGGACATGCTGGCCGATGACGTGGCCGGCCTCATTGAAGCGCAGGGCGGCCGCCCCGTGCATTTTGTCGGCCTCAGCATGGGCGGCATGACCGCGCAGGCGCTGGCCGCGAAGTACCCGCAGCTGGTCAAAAGCATCACCGTTGCCAATGCGGCCATGTATTACGACGAGGCGGCGCGCGCCATGTGGGCCGCGCGCGTGAAGACGGTGCTGGCCCAGGGCATGGAGGCGATTGCCGACGGCGCGCTGCAGCGCTGGTTCACGCCCGGGTTCCGCGCAGACGAAACCGGCGGCGGCGCGCAGCGCGTGGCGGTGCTGCGCGAGCGGCTGGTAAACACCGACGCGGCCGCCTATGCCGCGAGCTGCGAAGCGGTGGCCGGCATAGACTTTCGCGCCAGCAACGTCAGCATCCGGTGCCCCGCGCTGGTGATTGCCGGCACGCGCGACGAGGCCACGCCACCGGCCATGTCCGAAGCGATCTGCCAAAGCATTCCGGGCGCCCAGCTCCAAACCCTGCCGGCCGCGCACCTGAGCGCGGTTGAGCAGCCGGCCGCGTTCGCCGCATTGCTGGAGCGTTTTTTCGAAGGCCAGCGCTGACATGAGCGCGCCCGGCACGGCACCGCTGGGCATTGCCGTCGCGGGCGCCGGCGTCATAGGCCGGCGCCATATCGAGCTGATCCAGGCCAACCCGCGCACGCGTTTGTGCGCCGTGGTCGATCCGCAGGCCGCATCGCGGGACTTCGCCGCCGGCCTGGGCGTGCCGCACTTTGCCAGCCTCGATGAATTGTTCGCCGGGCCCGCCGAGGCGCAACCCGACGGCGTCATCCTGGCCACGCCCAACCATTTGCATGTGCCTGGCGCGCTGGCCTGTGCGCGGCAAGGACTGCCGGCCTTGATTGAAAAACCCGTGGCCGATTCGCTGCAGGCCGGCCTGCAACTGGCCGAGACGCTGGCAAAGCAACCCGTGCCCATGCTGGTCGGCCACCACCGGCGGCACAGCAGCACGCTGCAGGCGGCGCGGCGCGCCATTGAATCCGGCATGCTGGGCCGCGTGGTCACGGTGACGGGCAGCGCGCAGTTCTACAAGCCCGACAGCTACTTCGAGCAAGGCCCCTGGCGCACGCAGGCCGGTGGCGGTCCCATTTTGATCAACCTGATCCATGAAATGGACAACCTGCGTTACCTCTGCGGCGAGCTTGAATCGGTCCACGCCGTCGCGTCCAATGCCGTGCGGCAGTTCGCGGTGGAAGACACCGCCGTGATGACGCTGAAATTCGCCAGTGGCGCGCTGGGCAGCTTCACGCTCTCGGACACCGTGGCCTCGCCGCGCAGCTGGGAGCAGACCTCGGGCGAAAACACCGCCTATGCGCGTGATGCCTCGCAAGACTGCTACTTCATCGCCGGCACACAGGGCTCACTGGCCGTGCCCACCATGCACATCTGGAATTACGACCCGCAGAGCCAGGGCGAACCCGGCTGGATGACGCCTTTCACCGAAAAAAACATCGCCCTGGACGCGGTGGACCCCCTGCAGGCGCAGTTGGACCATTTCTGTGATTTGATCGCCGGCAAGGCAGGGCCGATAATCACCGTCGCGGACGCCCTGCAAAGCCTGCTGGCCGTGGAAGCCGTGCGGCGCTCGATCGCCACCGGCAAGACCATCGCGCTGCGGGACCTCGCCCTCAACCCCGGACAACCTGAAGAAACCCTGGAAAGACTCGCTTCATGAAAACAGCCCTGGTCCTCAACGGTCCCAACCTCAACCTGCTGGGCACGCGCGAGCCCGCCGTGTACGGCTCGCAGACGCTGGCCGACGTTGAGGCGCTGTGCGCCGATGCCTGCAAGGCCCACGGTTTCAAGCTCGACTTTCGCCAGAGCAACCACGAAGGCGCGCTGATCGACGCGATCCATGAAGCGGGCCGCGCCCAGGCCGCCGGCACGCTGGCCGGCGTGGTGCTCAATGCCGGCGCGTATACCCACACCAGCGTGGCCCTGCACGACGCGATCAAGGGCGCGGGCGTGACCCTGATCGAGCTGCACATCAGCAACGTGCATGCGCGCGAGGCTTTTCGCCACCACTCCTACATCTCGCCGGCCGCCAAGGCCGTCATGGCCGGTTTCGGCGTCAAGGGTTATGCCCTGGCGATTGCCGGCCTGGCCGAACTGGCCGGCTGAAGCGGACACGGCGCGGACAAGACTGACCATGGCCGCGCCACCCAAATTCCCGGTCGACGAACGCGAGGTCGAGTTCAGCGCCATACGCGCGCAAGGCGCGGGTGGGCAGAACGTCAACAAGGTGTCCAGCGCGATTCATTTGCGCTTTGACATCCACGCCTCTTCGTTGCCCGAGGTCATCAAGGAACGGTTGCTGTGCCTGTCCGACAGCCGCATCACGCAGGAAGGCGTGCTGGTGCTCAAGGCGCAGCAGCACCGCACCCAGGAGATGAACCGTGCCGACGCCCTGGCGCGGTTGCAGGAGGTCGTCGACGGCGTGTCCAGCCCGCCCAAGGCGCGGCGGGCGACCAAGCCTACGTATGGGTCGAAGCAGCGCAGGCTGGAGGGGAAGAGTCAGAGGTCGGTTACCAAGGGGTTGAGAGGGCCGGTTCGGGATTCTTGAACTGGCCGTTCGGGCCTGGCGTCGGTTTTTGTGCTTGGGGGCGTGCCTTTTGCTGAGGTTGCCGGCCGTGGACAAAAAGGCTCACCCTGCCCCCACACTCCCCGTCACAGGCAAAACAATCCCTGTGATATAGCTCGAACACACCGGCGACGCCAGAAACACGTACGCAGGAGACAGCTCCTCAGGTTGAGCCGGCCGGCGCATGTCGGTTTTCTTGCCGAAGTCCTGGATCATGTCGGGCGGTGCATCGGCCGGGTTCAGCGGCGTCCACACCGGGCCGGGCGCAATGGCATTCACGCGTATGCCCTTGTCAAGCAGGTTGCTGGCCAGCGCCTTGGTGAACGCATGGATCGCACCCTTGGTGGCCGAGTAGTCGAGTAGTTTGGCGCTGCCCTCCAGCCCTGTCACCGAGCCGGTGTTGATGATGCAGGAGCCCTTCTTCAAATGTGGCACCGCGGCCTTGGCCATGTGGAAGTAGCCATACACATTGGTGCGCAGGGTTTCGTCAAAACGCTCTTCCGTCAGGTCTTCAATCGAATCGGCGTGTTCCTGGAAGGCGGCGTTGTTGACCAGGATGTCGAGCTTGCCGAGTGACTTGACGGTTTTTTTCACCGCGCTGCGGCAGAAGGCCGCGTCTTTCACGTCGCCCGCGATCAGCAGGCAGCGCCGGCCCTCGGCCTCCACGCAGCGTTTGGTTTCTTTCGCGTCCTGGTGTGAACTGAGATGCGCCACGGCCACGTCGGCGCCTTCGCGTGCGAACAGCACGGCGACGGCACGGCCTATGCCCGAGTCGGCGCCGGTGACCAGCGCGGTCAGGCCTTCAAGCTTGCCGCTGCCTTGGTAGCCGGGCGCCATGAACTGCGGCTTGAGTTCCATCTCCGCTTCCAGGCCGGGTTTGCGCAAATGCTGATTCGGGAGCGGCGGCTCGGGATAGTCCTGCTGGCCGGCCTGCACGGCTTTTTTGGGCTTGCCGGCGGCGGCTTCGCGTTTGGCGCGGTTGGCGGTGTCCTTGCTATCCTGCTCGCGCTGGATTTTTTGTTGTTTGGCGGTGACGGGCTCGCCGCGCGCGGCGGGGCGCGTGGAGGATGACGACGACGGTTTGCTGGCTTTGGGCATGGCGTTTTTCCTCAACGGTGGGATAAATGAAAACGTCCATTTGGAGCGAACCGGGCCGTCCCCGGTGTAGGAAAAATTCGCGCTTCCACCCCAGCGAAGCCTTGGGGCCCCTGCAGCTTTCGCCCGAATCTTGCACAATCAAGCCACCTCCCATCGCCGCTTTTCATTGCCGCCCACGCGGCGTTTCATGCAAACCCGACACTTCCTCCAGCTCATCGCGATGTCCGCCCTCTGGGGCGCATCATTTCCCCTTTTGCGCATTGCCAGCCCGGCCCTCGGCCCCTGGGTGGTGGCCGCCACCCGATGTACCCTGGCGGCCATCGTGCTGAGCCTGCTGATGAGCACGCTGCGCGACCGCTGGCCGCCGCGCAGCGCCTGGCCGCGCCTGGCGCTGCTGAGCATGCTGTCGGTGGTGATTCCCTTTGTGCTGTTCAACTGGGCGGCGCTGATCATTCCCTCGGGTTACTCGGCGGTGCTCAATGCCACCGCGCCGCTGTTCGGCGTGATGGCGGCCGCGCTGGCCGGCGAGGAAAGGCTCACCCGTGTCCGCCTGCTGGGCTGCGCGGTTGGCTTTGCCGGCGTCGCGCTGCTGGTGCAGCTGGGGCCCGTCGCCGTCACGCCCACGGTGGTGCTGGCGGCGCTGGCCTGCGTGGCCGCATCGGCCAGCTACGGCTTTGGCGCCATCCTCATGAAACGCGCGACCATGGCCTATTCGCCCCTGCCTTCGTCGGCGGTGGTGCACGTGGCCGCGGCCCTGATCCTGGTGATACCGGGCGGCATCACCGCGCCTTCGGCCGTCCTGACGCCGGGCGCCGTGGCGGCGGTCGCGGTGCTGGGCACGCTCACCTCAGGCTTTATGTACTGGATCAGCATGCGGCTGATGCGCGAGATCCCGGCCAGCGCCACCACCTCGGCCGCTTTCATGATCCCGCTGTTCGGCGTGACATGGGGCGGGCTTTTCCTCGGTGAGCCGGTCACGGCCAGCATGCTGCCCGGCTGCGTACTGGTGCTGTCGGCCACCGCGCTGATCACGGGCTTCAACCCCTTCCGGGCCGCGCCGCCGGAGCCTTGAGGTCCTTCCGCCATGACGCCATTGCCCTCTGCCGCGCCCCGGCTGCGCACCCTGTTTTTGGCCTTCTCCAAAATCGGCTTGACGAGTTTTGGCGGCGGCCTCAGCGGCTGGATGATGCGCGAGTTCGTCCAGCAGCGCGCCTGGCTGACCGAGCAGGAGTTCCTCAGCGGCCTGGCGCTGGCGCAAGCCTTTCCCGGCGTCAACGTGGTGAACCTGGCCATCTGGATTGGCTACCGCCTGCGCGGCGGCCCGGGCGCGCTGGCGTCGGCCCTGGGCATTGTGCTGGGGCCCATGGTGGTGGCCATTCTTCTGGCATCCGTGTTTTCCACCGTGGGCAATTCCCACCGGGTCCATCTGGTTCTTGCCGGCGTGGCGGCTGCGGCGGTGGGCCTGTCGCTGCAGACCAGCCTGCGTGCCGCGCGCCATGCGGCAAAAGGTGTCGCCCGGGCGCTGGTGCTGGCCGCCACCTTCGCGGCCATCTTTATCTGGCGCCTGCCCCTGCTGTGGGTGGTGGGCGTCATGGCGCCGCTGTCCATTGCGCTGGCCTGGCAACGGATAGGCCGCGAGGACCGGCAGCCATGAACCTGCCGCTGCTGGGCCAGTTGCTGGCGGTATTCGTGCCGCTGTCCTTCCTGACCGTGGGCGGCGGCCAGAGCATCGTCGCGGACGTCCACCGGCAGTCCGTCAGCGTGCACGGCTGGATGAGCGACGGCCAATTCCTCGACCTGTTCGCGCTGTCGCGCCTGACACCCGGGCCGGGCGCGCTGCTGGTCACTCTGGTGGGCTGGCAGGTAGCGGGGGTGTGGGGTGCCTTGGCGGTGTCCGCCGCGATTTTTGTGCCCAGCTCGGTGCTGGTGTACGGCCTGGCAACGGTCTGGTCGCGCTATCGCACGCACAAGGCCACGCGCGCGATTGAGTCGGGCCTCGCACCCGTCGCCGCCGGGATGATTCTGGCGGCGTCCTGCACCGTGTTGCGGGCGGCCGAAGGCGGTGTCTGGGCCTGGTCGGTGGCCGCGCTGTCCACGCTGGTGCTGATGTGGACGCGCGTCAGCCCGCTGCTGATGCTGGCTTTGGGCGGCGCCGTGTTTTTACTTGTGATGCCCTGAGGGGCGCGGCTCAGGCCCTGTGCCGGGCCTCGATGTCCGGCGTGCCGACCACCACGTCGGCGTTCTGCGCGCGCTGGCGCAGCGCATGCTCCATCACCACCAGCGCCAGCAGCGCCTCGGCGATCGGCGTGGCGCGTATGCCCACGCAAGGGTCGTGGCGGCCCTTGGTCACCACTTCCGCCGGGTTGCCCGCCGTGTCGATGGACTGGCGCGGCGTGATGATGGAACTCGTCGGCTTGATCGCAATCGACACTTCCAGGTCCTGGCCGGTGCTGATGCCGCCCAGCGTGCCGCCGGCGTTGTTCGAGAGGAAACCTTCGGGCGTCAGCGAATCGCCATGCGTGGTGCCGCGCTGCGTGACGCTGGCAAAACCCGCGCCTATCTCCACACCCTTGACCGCATTGATGCCCATCATGGCAAAGGCGATGTCGGCGTCGAGCTTGTCATACAGCGGCTCGCCCAGGCCGACCGGCACACCCGAAGCCGTCACGCGTATGCGCGCGCCGCAGGAGTCGCCGGCCTTGCGCAAGGCGTCCATATAGTCTTCCAGCCTGGACACATCGGCCACAGGCGCGAAGAAGGGATTGTTCGGCACATGGTCCCACGACTCAAAGGGAATGACCTCATCGCCCACCTGCGTCATGCAGCCGCGAAACACCGTGCCGTATTTTTCGGCCAGCCATTTTTTGGCAACGGCGCCGGCCGCCACCGTGGGAGCGGTCAGCCGCGCCGACGAACGGCCGCCGCCGCGCGGATCGCGCAGGCCGTATTTGTGCAGGTAGGCGTAGTCGGCGTGGCCGGGCCGGAAGGTTTCGAGGATGTTGCTGTAGTCCTTGCTGCGCTGGTCGGTGTTGCGGATCAACAGGCAGATCGGCGTGCCCGTGGTCTTGCCTTCATAAACGCCGGAGAGGATCTCGACGGCGTCCGGCTCGTTGCGCTGGGTGACGTGGCGGCTGGTGCCCGGGCGGCGGCGGTCCAGGTCGGCCTGGATGTCCGCCTCGCTCAGTTCCATGCCCGGCGGGCAGCCGTCAATCACGCAGCCAATGGCCGGGCCGTGGGATTCACCAAAGTTGGTGACCGCGAATAGGGTGCCTAGGGTATTTCCGCTCATGGGGCTGATTATCCCCGAGAGCGTGGGCGACCTTTGCGCAGGCATCGCGGCAGACTCTGGAACACTTCCTGCTTGCTGCACCGCACCAATCCCGATCTGGATGTCTTGATTGAACAGGAGCACCCCATGCTGGACCGCACCACGACCAAGTTTTCCCACGTCAAGCCCGGCGACACGCAGTTTGTTTCCGGCGGTTTGCGCGATTTCTTTCTGTACCGTGACCTCGGCATTGCCGACGCGACCAACGGCAAGGTGATCGCGCACCTTGTCAAGGCGAACATGGCACCAGAAACAGGCACGGGATGGCACCGTCATGAGGCGGATTTCCAGATCGTCATCATGGTCAAGGGCTGGGCCCGCTTCATGTACGAAGACAAGGAAACCCTGGTCGAAGCCGGCGACGTGGTGCACCAGCGGCCGGGCATCAAACATTTCCTGTTCGACTACTCCCCCGACATGGAATACCTGGAAATCGTCGGGCCGGCGGATTTCAAGTCGATTGACGTGGACCCGGTCTGCGATATCCCGCCTCCCACTCCATGGAAATAACCGTCCTCTGACAGGGGCCTGCCTTACTCCAGTGACATCGCGGAACCGGCTTTGCCGGGCCGCAGGTGTCGCCCCCTGCAAGGGGGGGAACAGGCTACACGCAGTGAGCCTGGACGGGGGTGTTCAAAATTCTGCATCGAGTTCATCAATGTCATCCGGCTCCTTCTTGGCCGCAGCAACCCACTCCTTCATAGCCGGCAACTCCATGATCCGCTTGCAATAAGCCGTACAAGCCTTGTCCAGCGGCACGTCATAAGTCAAAAACCGCGTGACCACCGGCGCATACATGGCATCGGCCACCGACAGCTCCTTGCCGAACAGGTAAGGCCCGCCATAAGACCCCAGGCATTCCTTCCAGATCTCCAGCACGCGGTCTATGTCGGCCTGCGCGCGCGACCAGACCTTGAAGTTGGAAAAATGGGCCTTGATGTTCATCGGCAGCGCCGCGCGCAAGGAGGCAAAGCCCGAATGCATTTCGCCGCAGACCGCGCGGCAGTGCGCGCGCACCTTGATATCCGCCGGCAGCAACTGCGCCTTGGGCTTGATTTCATTGAGGTATTCCGCAATCGCCAGCGTGTCCCAGACCTTGACGCCGTTGTGCTGCAGCGAGGGCACCAGCATGCTGGAGGAGAGCAGCAGCATTTCGGCCTTCATGGCCGGGTCGTCGGGGGAGATCACTTTTTCGGTGAATTCCAGCCCGGCAAACTTCGCCAGCAGCCAGCCGCGCAGCGCCCAGGCGCCGTAGTTTTTGCTGCTGATCGTCAGGACTGCCTTGGCCATGAGATTGCTCCTTGAACCGCAAAGTTGGTCCCCACCGCCCGGGGCTGCCAAAACCTCCGCAAGGGTTGTGCCAGCGAAAGCTTTACGCGGCGACTGGCCCGTAACTTGCCTGCATCCAGGCTACCTGGGCCACAAGCCCGAATCAAGCCAGGAAACCCATGCTTTACCAGGCCTACCAACTCCAGTCCGACCTGATGTCCCCGCTTCGCCTGCTGGCGCAGGGCGGCAGCGCGGCGCTCTGGCTGGGCAAAACCGAAGGCAGCCTGCTGCGCAAGTTTTCGGCCTCGATGGAAGTGTTTTCGCGCCTGCGCCTGACGCATTCACGCCCGGCTTACGGCATCACCTCGGTGAAGGTGGGCGAGCGCGAACTTGCCGTGACCGAGGAGGCCGTCCTCACCATGCCTTTCGGCACCTTGCTGCGCTTCAAGAAAGAAGCGCCGGCCGATCTGCCCTACCAGCCGCCGGTGCTGCTGGTGGCGCCGCTGTCGGGCCATTTCGCCACGCTGCTGCGCGAGACCGTGCGCACGCTGCTGCAGGACCACGACGTCTACATCACCGACTGGCACAACGCGCGCGACGTGTCGCTGCGCCACGGCGCTTTCGCGCTGGACGACTACATCGACCACATGATCCGCTTCACCCAGGCGATAGGCCCGGGCACCCATGTGGTGGCGGTGTGCCAGCCCTGCGTGGCGGCGCTGGCCGCCGCGGCCATCATGGCCGAAGACGACGACCCCGCCCAGCCGCGCAGCCTGACCCTGATGGCCGGCCCGGTGGACTGCCGCGTGAACCCGACCGGCGTGAACACCCTGGCCACCAGCAAGCCGATTGAGTGGTTCGAGAAAAATTTGATCAGCCATGTGCCGCTGCCGCATGTAGGCTACATGCGGCGTGTGTACCCGGGCTTTGTGCAACTGAGCGCCTTCCTGAGCATGAACCTGGAGCGGCACAAAAAATCCTTCCAGGATATGTACCAGCACCTGCTCGAAGGCGACGTGGAAAAAGCCGATGTCATCCGCGTGTTCTACGACGAGTACCTGGCCGTCAACGACCTGCCGGCCGAGTTCTACCTGGAGACCGTCGAGAAAGTGTTCCAGACCTACGACCTGCCGCTGGGCAAACTCAGCTACCGCGGCCGCCTCGTGAAACCCGCCGCCATCCGGCGCACGGCGTTGATGACTGTGGAAGGCGAGCGCGACGACATCTGCGCCGTCGGGCAGACGGTGGCGGCGCAAGACCTATGCACCGGCATACGGCCCTACATGAAAACACACCACGTGCAGACGGGTGTGGGGCACTACGGCGTCTTCAGCGGGCGCAAGTGGAACCAGCAGATTTATCCCCGGGTCAGGGAGATGATTCATGCGAGCATGGGGTGAGACTTCGCCGGGTCTTGCGCCGGCTTGCGCGCTCTTGCCCTCTGCGTAGGCCTGCTGGCCGGGGGTAGCCCGGCAGCTACTCACTTTTCTTTTGCTTCGCCAAAAGAAAAGTAAGCAAAAAAAGGCGACCCTGGTTGCTGCGTCCCTCCGCTTCGCTGCGGGCAACCTGCGGTGCTCGGTTCAGGCGGGGTCTCGCTAAACTCGCTACGCTCAGACAACGCGATCCCTGATCCGCCTGAACCTGCGCTCCTCGGCGCATCCACAAGGGGTGGGGAAGAAATACCAATACCGAATACCTGAAGAAACAAGGACACGCCGTGGCGTGTCCTCGTTGGTATTTGTATTGGTTCTTTGTCTTCTGTCCCCGCCCCCGCTCCCGATTGCCCCTTGTGGATGCGCCGAGGAGCGGAGGTCCAGACGGATCAGGGCAAAAACTTGTTTGAGCGAAGCGAGTTGTTTTTGACCCCGGCTGGACCGAGCACCGCAGGTTGCCCGGAGCGAAGCGCAGGGGACGCAGGAGCCAGGGTCGCCTTTTCTTTGGTGACTTTCTTTTGGCGAAGCAAAAGAAAGTTACTGGCCGCCGGGCCACTCCCGGCCAGCAAGCCCATGCAGAGGGCAAGAGCGCGCAAGCCGGCGCAAGACCCGGCTACCGCCCTCTTCCACTCCAGGCAGCAAGAACCCCAATCAACCCCATCACCAAAACCAGTCCCAAAATCACCCCCCTCCCCTCCATCACCCCCGCAAACACCCCCACCAGCATCCCAGCCAGCGGCTGCGACAAATTGTTGAGCATCACGATCACACCGGTGGTCTTGCCGAGATCGCGCGGCGGGATCAGCTTTTGCCGCAGGCTGCGGATGTAGACGTTGAACATCTTGTCAAAGCCGATGACCAGCAGGAAGCCGGCGGTGTAGACCCAGAAGTTGCCGGCCAGCCCGGTGAGCAGGCCGCCGGCCAGCATCACGCTGTAAGACACCAGGCCCAGGGTGCGCAAGGGCAGCACGCTTCGGGCGATGAAGAGCAGGATGACGACGGTGGCGATGGCGCCTGCGGTTTGCAGCACGGCGTAATCGCCCGCCGTGCGCTGCAGCACCCCGGTGACCATCGCGGCCGAAGTCGCCAGCGTGACGCCTATGACGAGGTTGACGCCGGCTGCCAGTGCGATGACTTTTTTGAGGCCGGGCAGGTGCAGCACCTGCGAGAACGCGGTGCGCACGGGTGCGGCCCAGTGGCCCGGTGCGGGTTCAGGCGCGGCGAGCGTGACGGTGTTCTGGCGCTTCCACAAGGTCACTGCCCCGTCGGCAATGAGGAAAAAGCCCGCCGTCGCGCCAACGACCATGGGCCAGGGCATCCATCGCAGCAGCAGCGAGGCCAGCAAAGGGCCCAGCACCATGCCAAGCTGGTCGGCGATCTGTGCGTGGGCCAGCACTTTTTCAAAGCGGTGCTGCCGGAATATCTGCGGCAGCATGACCTCGCGGGCCATCAGGCCCTGGGTGGTGAGCACGCCGCAGACGGCCGACAGCGCGATCAGCCAGCCGACGCCGCCTGCCCACTGGAAGGCGATGACGCCGGCGATGCAGACCAGCGCGCGGTAAAGCTGGCTGATGCGCAGCAGCTTGAGGGGCGAGACGCGGTCGCAAAGCGCACCGCAGACCGGAAAAGCCAGGAAGCGCGGAAGGGTTTCGAGTGTGAAGGCGATGCCGGACCAGGCGACGCTGCCGGTGGTTTCAAACACCACCAGCGGCACGAGGAACAGCAGGATCTGGTCGGCCAGCCGGGAGAAAAACAGCGAGGCATAAAACAGCAGCCCGCCTGCATCACGCTTGTCGCTCACCCCCTGCTCCCACCTGAGGCCCGGATGCCTTGCGCACCGGGCGGTTGTTGTTTAAAAAATGCGAGGCGCCCGCTTCAGTTGTGGTCGGCGGCGTCTTCGGTGGGCCAGTCGCGGATGTAGGCCTTGAGCATCTTGTTTTCGAAGTTCTGGCTGTCGACCACGGCCTTGGCGACGTCGTAGAGGCTGATCACGCCCATCATGACCTTCTGGTTCATCACAGGCATGTAGCGCGCGTGGCGCTCCAGCATCATGCGGCGGACTTCGTCGAGCTCGGTCTCGGAAGTGCAGGTGAGCGGGTGGTCGTCCATGGCGGTGCGGACCAGCGTGGTGCCGATCTCGCCGCCGTTCTTGACGATGCAGACGATGACCTCGCGGAAGGTCAGCATGCCGACCAGGTCACCGTGCTCCATGACCACCAGCGAGCCTATGTCTTTTTCGGCCATGATCTGGGCCGCCTTGGCAAGGGGTTCGTCGGGCTGGACGGTGTAGAGCGTGTTGCCTTTAACGCGCAGTATGTCTAGAACCTTCATGGCCGTCTCCTCGGTTGTGCTGCCAGCATGACCCCATTGTCCCACCGCGGCGCGGCGAGAGGGCGAATTCAGTTTAAATATAGCCCACAATCAAACGGCTGGTTGCAACAATTTCCCCGCGTACGGCCACTTTTTTCTGACTGGAGACAAACCCATGCCCGGTTATTCCGACCCCGGTTTCGACACCCTGGCGCTGCACGCGGGCGCCGCGCCCGACCCGGCTACGGGCGCGCGCGCCGTGCCCATCCACCTGACCACCTCTTTCGTCTTCGAATCGAGCGAGCATGCGGCCAGCCTCTTCAACCTGGAGCGCGCGGGCCATGTCTATTCGCGTATCAGCAACCCGACCAATGCGGTGCTGGAGCAGCGGGTGTCCGCGCTGGAGGGCGGCATAGGCGCGATCGCCACCGCCAGCGGCCAGGCCGCGCTGCACCTGGCCATCGCCACGCTGATGGGCGCGGGCTCGCACATCGTAGCCTCCACCGCGCTCTACGGCGGCAGCCAGAACCTGCTGCATTACACGATGCGCCGTTTCGGCATAGACACCACCTTCGTCAAGCCCGGCGACATCGACGGCTGGCGCGCGGCCGTGCGGCCCAACACCAAGCTGTTTTTCGGCGAAACCGTGGGCAACCCGGGGCTGGACGTGCTGGACATTGAGGCCGTATCAAACATCGCCCACGAAGCGGGCGTGCCGCTGCTGGTGGATTCCACCCTGACCTCGCCCTGGCTGATCAAGCCTTTTGACCACGGCGCCGACCTGGTCTACCACTCGGCCACCAAATTCCTGAGCGGGCACGGCACCGTCATAGGCGGCATCGTGGTGGACGGCGGCAGCTTCGACTGGGAAAAGTCCGGCAAATTCGCCGAGCTGACCGAGGCCTATGACGGCTTCCACAACATGGTGTTCAGCGAGGAAAGCACGGTGGGCGCGTTTTTGCTGCGCGCGCGGCGCGAAGGCCTGCGCGACTTCGGCGCCTGCATGAGCCCGCACACGGCCTGGCTGATCCTGCAGGGCATTGAAACCCTGCCGCTGCGCATGGCGCGGCACATGGGCAATACCGAAAAAGTGGTCGAATTCCTGGCCAGCCACCCGCTGGTGTCGCGCGTGGGCCATCCCATGCTTGAATCCCATGCCAGCCATGCCCTCGCCAAAAAACTGCTGCCGCGCGGCGCGGGCTCGGTCTTCAGCTTCGACATCAAGGGCAACCGCGAGCAGGGCAAGGCCTTTATCGAAGCGCTCAAGGTGTTCAGCCACCTGGCCAACGTGGGCGACTGCCGCAGCCTGGTGATACACCCGGCCAGCACCACCCACTTCCGCATGACGGACGAGGCGCTGGCGGCCGGCGGCATCACGCAGGGCACGATACGCCTGTCCATAGGCCTGGAAGACCCGGACGACCTGATCGACGACTTGAAGCGCGCGCTCAAGGCGGCCGAAAAAGCGGGCGTGAACCCGGCCGTGAAAGCGAGGGGCTGAGCATGTACCTAGACGTCCAGGGCCATAAAACCTATTGCTACACCGGCGGCAAGCCGTTTGATGCGGCCAAACCCACCGTGGTGTTTATCCATGGCGTGCTCAACGACCACAGCGTGTGGATTTTGCAGACGCGCTACCTGGCCAACCATGGCTGGAACGTGCTCGCGGTGGACCTGCCGGGCCACTGCAAAAGCGCGGGCGACGCGCCCGCCTCGGTGGAGGAAGCGGCCGGTTTCGTGGCCGCACTGCTGGACGCCGCCGGCGTGCAGCGCGCGGCGCTGGTCGGCCACAGCTGGGGTTCGCTGATCGCCCTGGAAGCGGCCTCCCGGCTGAAGGAGCGCGTAAGCCACCTGGTACTGGTGGGCACGGCCTTCCCGATGAAGGTCTCGCAGGCCTTGCTCGATGCGGCGCTGAACGAACCGATGAAGGCGCTGGCCATGGTGAATGTGTTTTCACGCAGCACGCTGGCGCCGCCGCTGGGCGCGGGCAGCTGGGTGCACGGCGCCAGCATGGCGCTGGGCCGGCGAGTGCTGGCCAGCAACACCAAAGTCAACGTCTTCCACCGCGGCTTCAAGGCCTGCGACAGCTATGCCAACGGCGATGCCGCGATCAGCCAGGTCACCTGCCCGGTGTTGTTTGTGCTGGGGGCGCTGGACCAGATGACGACCGAAAAAGCCGCGCAGGCGCTGCTGGGCAAGGCCAGGGACAGCGGCAAGAAGGTCAGCGTCGCCAGCCTGCCCGTGGGTCACCACCAGATGAGCGAGGCGCCGGAAGCGACGCTGTTTGCGATCCGCGATTTTCTCCAGCCATGAACGGGCCGGTGAGTACGGCGCCCATGACGCGCGAACGCGCGCGGGACATCGCCGCCAGCCTGGACCTGCGCGCCCTGCCCGCCGACTTCTACGCCAACCCTTACCCGGTGTATGCCGCGCTGCGCGAGGCCGAGCCGGTCAGGCGCATGCCCGACGGCTCCTTCTTCCTGACGCGCCATGCCGACCTGGTGGCCGTCTACCGTGACGCGCAAGCCTTCAGTTCCGACAAGAAGGTGGAATTTGAACCCAAGTACGGCGCGGCGTCCGCGCTGTTCGAGCACCACACCACCAGCCTGGTCTTCAACGACCCGCCGCTGCACACGCGCGTGCGCAAGCTCATCATGGGCGCGCTGACGCGGCGCGCGATTGCCGACATGGAGCCCGGCCTGGTCACGCTGGTCGACGGCCTGCTCGATGCGGTTGAAGCCAGGGGCGGCGGCGACCTGGTCGAGGATTTCGCCTCGGCCATCCCGGTGGAGATCATCGGCAACCTGCTGGGCGTGCCGCATGCGGACCGCGCGCCGCTGCGCGGCTGGTCGCTGGCGATTCTGGGCGCGCTCGAACCCAAACTGACACCGGAGCAGGAGGCCCTGGGCAACCAGGGCGTGCGCGAGTTCACGGCCTACCTCAAGGACCTGGTGGCCGACCGGCGCCTTCACCCGGGCGACCCGGAGCATGACGTGCTGACGCGGCTCATAGGCGACGAGGCGAACGCGGACAAGCTCAGCGAAAGCGAGCTGCTGCAAAACTGCGTGTTCATCCTCAACGCCGGCCATGAAACCACGACCAACCTGATCGGCAATGCGCTGGTCGCGCTGCAGGAGCGGCCTGCGGCTCTGGCCGGCTTGCTGCCGGGCCTGCAGCGGCTTGCGGACGATCCACAGGGTATGGAAGCGCTTATGACGCCGGCGGTCGACGAGTTCCTGCGCTTCGAATCGTCCAACCAGCTCAGCAACCGGCGCGCGCTGGTGGAAGCGAACATAGGCGGCGTTCAGCTACCCGCCGGCAGCCTGTTGACGCTGTGCATAGGCGCGGCCAATCGCGACCCGGCGCAGTTTGCCGACCCTGACGAGCTGGACCTGGCGCGGCAAAACAACCGCCACCTGGCATTCGGCTTTGGTATCCACCAATGCGCGGGCCTGAGCCTGGCGCGGCTGGAGGGCCGTATCGCCATCGGCCGCTTTCTTCAGCGCTTTCCGGGCTACCGCCTGAGCGCCAGCCCCACACGCGGCGGGCGTGCGCGCTTCAGGGGTTTCCTGAAAGCGCCGTTTTCCATCGGTTGATCAGTGGGCTATCCAGTGCTGCGTCGCACCCTGCAAGGCCTGAAGCAAGGCCTGCGTGGAAGGTGAGTGCGGCGTAGCGGGCTCACCTGCCTGCGCCAGCGAATCGAGCAGGCGCGAGAGCGTTTGCGCATGCGGCGGCAACGGGCCCAGAAAGCGCGTGCCGCCCGCATCGGCAATCAGGAGCGTGGGAAAGGTTTCCACCTCGATGTCGCCGACCAGCTCCGCGTGGTCCTCGATGTCCAGCCAGGCAAAGCGGCTGCCGGGATAACGCGCCGCCATCTGCCTGAAAAGCTCGCCGTAGTCCCGGCACAGGCCACACCAGTCCGCGCACAGGCAGACGACCCAGCGCACCCCAAGATCCGGCGGACTGAAGGATGCCGTTATCGGCGTTATGGGGAGATGCATGCAGTGAACGAAACAGGGGTGACAGCAAAGGATTGACTATTATGGCCAGCGCCGCAAAATGGTGAGCGACACGGGGACAAACCCCGGCACAGGAGACAACACGATGAATGCCACGCAAAGCGAGGCCGCGCAAGCCGGCCCAGCCACACCTACGGATCCCCGCAGCTTCGATTCGTTTGCAAGCTTTTATCCGTTCTACCTGAACGAGCACCGCAACCCCACCTGCCGCCGCCTGCACTTTGTAGGCTCCAGCCTCACGCTGCTGTGCCTGGTGGCGCTGGCGGCCACGCGCAACCCCTGGTGGCTACTGGCCGGCCTGCTCTGCGGTTACGGCTTTGCCTGGGTGGGGCACTTCGGCTTTGAAAAGAACAAGCCGGCTTCGTTCAAGCGGCCGCTCTACAGTTTCATGGGCGACTGGGTGATGTACCGCGACATGTGGGTGCAGGCCTTTAAACGGGCCACCCACACCTGACTCAGTGCGGACCTTGGGGCTGGAACACGCTGGCCTTGAGTTCCTTCAGGCAGGCCGCGCCGGCATGCAGGGCGGCTTCGTGCGTCGGATAGGGATGGTCGGAGGCCTCAATGCGAAGGTCGGCCATGCGCTCATCGGCCGACAGCTGGGTGACCACCCAGTAAAAAAGGCCGGCCGACGGCTCTTTGACACGAACGGCAAGCGGTCCTGGCTGCAAGGGAAAGGAAGGGGGCATGGCGCTCACAGCATCTTCCCCAATTCATTGCTGACGTCTTTGGCTGCGGGACCCACCTCGGCCACGGCGACGCGCAACTCCAGTTCGCTGCAGTCCAGCGCCGCGACCCAATAGTTCAAAGAGTCTTCCTGGGTAATGTCGATGGGGTCAATCGACGTGTCCGACGTGTTGGAGTGGTTGGATGTATCAGCAGAGGCGTAGGCGGGTGATGTCACGATTTTCTCCAGCTAGGTTGATAAGGCATGGAAGGAATCTTGTCCCAGGCTTCGCGGATGCCTTGTAAGAATCCCGCCCGCCTGCATGAAGTCCCGTGAAAGAGACGCAACGAAACGTGGCTGCGGTGACAGGGACTTAACAAGGTTGACAAAAACTTGACGCCCTTAAAACCTGAGCTTATGAGCTTTCGCGCAATGGGGTCGATCAGGCGGCATCAAGTTCCATCGCGAATCGTTCAAGCCTGTTTAGGTGTCCCGCCTTTGCGTGCGACGGGTTTTTTACCCGCCGAAGCCGGCGAGCGGGAAGCTGCCTGTTTTTCGGTGTAGCTTTTGTAGAGCTTGGCCGCCAGGCCGGAGGTGATGGCAAACACCAGCAGTTTTTTCAGCATGAGAAATCTCCATTGAAGTGAAGTGAATGTTCAGGTGCGGCTTGCACCCGGCCCGCCCTCTGCAGGCCAGGTTCACATCGTAGGAATTTCATGGCGGCGCAGAAGTGCGCCTATGCCGCAAACGCGTGTGCGGCCTGTCTTACCGGAATGGGAGCCGGGTAGGGGCGGCAAAGCTCAGGCGTCAGGTTCCCCGTCCACACGAATGCCGAGCTGCTTCATCTTGACGCGCTGCTCCACGGCGAGGCTCCATCGCTCGAAGTCCTCGTTGGTGGGCGCCGGCCCGTTGCCGGTCTGGTAGGCCCACATCCTGGCCGTCAGTTCCTCATACATCTGCCTGGCGTCGCGTTGCTCCCGGCGCTCCTGGGCGATGGCGCCGTCAAGCTTTTCCCGGGCATTGGTTTTTGCTGGCATCTTCTTGTGCGTAGAAAAAACAAAGGGCTTTGATTTTGTTACAACGCCGGATCGCCAACAAGAATTCCCCTCGCACCTTATCGGTTTTCCCCGGCAGGCCTGTGTTTTTACAATGCGTCGCGCAGCCGCAGCGCGGGCCAGCGGGCTTTTTCCCACAGGTTTTGCACCGCGTCGGCCTTGTCGAGCAGAAGCTGCTGGATCAAGGGCTCCAGCGCCGTGGCATCCGGGTCGGCCAGCAACAGGTAGCGGGCCTCGGTCTCGCCTTCCGCCTCGTTGAGCTGTCCCACCCAGTCCAGCGCCACCAAGGTTTCCAGCACCGGCTCCAGTTGCAGGCCGTCCACCCGCAGCATTTCGGCCAGCTGCGAGGCGCTCACGCCTTTTCTCGGGCTGGAAAGCGCCTTGTGCAGTTGCTGCAGCACTTCAATGGCCAGCTGGAAATACCAGCCATGGGCGCTGCCGCGGCGCGCCACGCCGGCCAGCAGGCTGGGCAGGTAGGCAGCAATCACCGCGCCCATCAGCACGATGACCCAGGAGACGTAAATCCACACAAGCAAAATCGGCAGGGTCGCGAAGGCGCCGTAGACCAGCGAATAGGTCGGCACCGCGCTGAGGTACAGGCTGAGCACCCGCTTGGCCACCTCGATGCCGGCGGCCACAAAGAGGCCTCCGGCCCAGGCATGCGTCCATTTCACAAAGGTGTTGGGCACATAGCGGTACATCGCCGCCATGCCGCCGGCCACCAGGAAGAATTGCAGGATGTTGAGCAGGAAGCGTAGGCTGGTCGGCAAGGCGCCCACCAGGCCGCCCGAGGCCGACAGCACATAGGATGTGACCGCCAGGCTGGCCGCCAGCAGCAGCGGCCCCAGGGTGATGGCGGCCCAGTAGATCAGCACGCGCTGCGTGAGCGGCCGCGCTTTCTTGACGCGCCAGATGCCGTTGAGCGTGCGGTCTATGGTGAGGATGAGTGCGATGGCCGTGACCAGCAGCACGGCCAGGCCGGCGATGCCCAGCTTGTTGGCCTGGCGGCTGAACTGCGTGAGGTAGCCCAGCACCTGGCGCGCGATGTTGTCGGGGATCAGGCTCTGGATCAGCCATGCCTGCAGCGCACCCTGCAGCTTCGAGAACATCGGGAAGGCCGTGAAAACCGCCAGTGCCACGGTGAAAAAAGGCACCAGCGCGATCGAGGTGGTGAAGGTCAGGCTGCTGGCCGTCAGGCCCATGTGGTCTTCGCGGAAACGGTCGCGCAAGGTGAGCGCCGTGCCGCGCCACGGGAAGCGCGACAGGTCTTCAAGGAGGTCCTGCAGGTATTGCTGGAATTTCATCCCCGGTATCATGCCACTGAGATTCCTATGACTATGAACAAAACTGAGCAGATCGACTTCACCCGCCGCCTCGCGCTGGCCAGCCTGCTGGGCCTCATCGTGCTGGGCCTGGCCTGGGAAATGTGGCTGGCGCCGATCCGGCCCGGCGGCTCGCTGCTGGCGCTCAAGGTGCTGCCGCTGTGCATCCCGCTGGCCGGCATCCTGAAGAACCGCATGTACACCTACCGCTGGGTCAGCCTGCTGGTGTGGCTGTACTTCACCGAAGGCGTGGTGCGGGCCTGGAGCGACCGCGCGCCGGGCAACTACCTGGGCCTGAGCGAGGTGTTCCTGTGCCTCACGCTGTTCGCGGCCTGCGCGCTGCATGTGCGCGTGCGCCTGAAAAATGCCCCAGCCCCATCAACCCTCTAACCTGAAGCCAACCTCGTGAGCACGCACAACCCACTGATTGAATCCCTGCGCCAGATCGTCGGCGCGCCCAATGTCCTGACCGAGGGCGACCTGACGACCTGGGTGCAGGACTGGCGCAAGCGCGAAACCGGCAAAGCCCTGGCCGTGGTGCGCCCGGGCTCCACACCGGAAGTCGCGGCCGTGGTGAAAGCCTGCGCCGCGGCGCGGGTGAGCATCGTGCCGCAGGGCGGCAATACCGGCATGGTGGTCGGGTCGACGCCCGACGCCAGCGGCACGCAGGTGGTGCTGAGCCTGACACGCATGAACAAGGTGCGCACGCTCGATGCCGGCAACCTGACGATTACCGTCGACGCCGGCTGCGTGCTGCAAAACCTGCAGGAAGCCTGCGAAAAAGCCGGTTTCCTGTTTCCCCTGAGCCTGGCCTCGGAGGGCAGTTGCACCATAGGCGGCAACCTCGGCACCAACGCCGGCGGCACCCAGGTCGTGCGTTACGGCAACACGCGCGACCTCTGCCTGGGGCTGGAAGTCGTGAACGCGCAGGGCGAAATCTGGGACGGCCTCACCGGCCTGCGCAAGGACAACACCGGTTACGACCTGCGCCACCTGTTCATCGGCAGCGAAGGTACGCTGGGCGTGATCACCGGCGCGACCATGAAGCTGTATCCCATGCCCAAGTCCCAGCTCACTGCCTTTGCCGCCGTGCCCTCGCTCGACGCCGCCGTGCAGTTGCTGGGCCTGGCGCATGAGCACCTCGGTTCGGGCCTGACGGGTTTTGAGGTCATGGGCCAGTTCGCACTCGGCCTGGTGGCCAAACATTTCCCGCAGCAACGCGTGCCCTTCTGGCAAGAGCACCCCTGGTGCGTGGTGCTGGAGAACTCCGACAACGAATCCGAAGCCCATGCGCGTGAATGCTTTGAACGCCTGCTGGAGGCCGCCATGGAGGCCGGCTGCGTGGTCGATGCCGTGGTCGCCGAGAGCATGGCGCAGGCGCACGCGCTGTGGCACATCCGCGAGAGCATCCCGATGGCGCAGGCCGAAGAGGGCCTGAACATCAAGCACGACATCTCGATCAACGTGTCGCGCATCCCCGAGTTCGTCAGTGAAACCAACGCGCTGCTGCTCGAGCGTTTTCCCGGCGCGCGCATGGTCGTCTACGGCCACCTGGGCGACGGCAACCTGCACTACAACGTGCAGGCGCCGGAGAACCAGGACCAGGCGCGTTTCCTCAACGAGCAGGAGGCGCCCATGAATGCGCTGGTCTACGAAGCGGTGGACCGCTACAGGGGCTCGATCTCGGCCGAGCACGGTGTCGGCAGCCTCAAGGTGGACTCGCTGCCCAAGCACAAATCACCTGTGGCGCTGGACATGATGCGCGCCATCAAGCAGGGCCTGGACCCGCTGAACCTGATGAACCCGGGGCGGGTGCTGAAGGCATAATTAAACTTCTGCCTGGCCGCTACCCCGCCGGCCACGGCCACTGCCCTCCTGAACCCCTGCCGACTGGTTTCCAATGACCCGCCCCATCCGCTCCCAATACGAAGATTTCATGCGCCACGTGGACGCCCACGGCGTCTTCAAGGCCGACCGCACCGGCACCGGCACCAAAAGCGTGTTCGGCCACCAGATGCGCTTTGACCTGAACGAGGGATTTCCGCTGGTGACCACCAAGAAGGTGCACCTCAAATCCATCGTCCATGAGCTGCTGTGGTTTCTGCAGGGGTCGAGTGACAACAACTGGCTCAAGGAACGCGGCGTCAGCATCTGGGATGAATGGGCGCGGCCCGATGGTGATCTCGGCCCGGTCTACGGCGTGCAGTGGCGCAGTTGGCCCACGCCAGACGGCGGCCATATCGACCAGATCAGCGAAGTCATCAAGACGCTCAAGACCAACCCCGATTCGCGCCGCATCATCGTGAGCGCCTGGAACGTGGCCGACCTCTCCAAGATGGCGCTGATGCCCTGCCACGCGTTTTTCCAGTTCTACGTGGCTCCCTCCGAGGTGCAGGGCCAGCCCGGCAAACTCAGCTGCCAGCTCTACCAGCGCAGCGCCGACATTTTCCTGGGCGTGCCCTTCAACATCGCGAGCTACGCCCTGCTCACCCACATGGTGGCGCAGCAATGCGACCTGGGCGTGGGCGACTTCATCTGGACCGGCGGCGACTGCCATATCTACAGCAATCACCATGACCAGGTCGCGCTGCAACTGAGCCGCCAGCCCTTCCCCTACCCCACGCTGCAGATCAAGCGCAAGCCCGAATCGATCTTCGACTACCAGTTTGAAGATTTCGAGTTCCTGGACTACCAGCATCACGAGGCCATTAAAGCGCCAGTAGCCGTCTAGCCCAGGAAATCAAAGCCGTGACGCGCATCCACATGATCTTCGCCCGCGCCGCCAACGGCGTGATTGGCCGCGACAACGCCATCCCCTGGCGCCTGCCGGAAGACATGGCGCGTTTCAAGCGCCTGACCCACGGCTGGCCGGTCATCATGGGGCGCAAGACCTGGGATTCGCTGCCGGTGAAATTCCGGCCGCTACCGGGCCGCGCCAACATCGTCATCACCCGGCAGCCTGATTGGAAAGACACCGGCGCCACGACGGCCGCGAGCCTGGCCGACGCGTTGGCGCTGTGTGCCTCGTCGGCCGAGGTGTGGATCATAGGTGGCGCCCAGATTTACACGCAGGCGATGCCGCTGGCCGAGCGCATTGAAGTGACCGAGATTGCCGAAGATATTGAAGGCGACGCGTACGCGCCGCCGCTCGGCCCTGAATGGCGGCAAGCCGCGCGCGAAGACCATGTATCGGCGACCGGTATGAAGTTCAGCTTCATCACCTACCAAAAATAGACCAGCCACAACGTATAACTACACACAAGGGAACTGATATGTCAGGAGGCGGATTTCACGTGCACGGGCCCCACGACCATGAGCTCGAACATGCGGCGCAAGGCGGCCACGGCGGCCATGACGGCCACGAAAAAAGCGGCGGCATGATCGCGCAGATCGCGGTCATCACCGCCATCATCGCGACGGTGGGCGCCATTTTTTCCTACATGGGCGGCGCCACGCAGGCCAATGCGGGCCTCTATAAAAACAACGCGGCCATCCGCAAGACCGAGGCGGCCAACCAGTGGAGTTATTTCCAGGCCAAGAGCACCAAGCAGTCGCTGGCCGAGTTCGCCCGCGACCTGGCGCCCGAAGACAAAAAGGCCGGCTACCAAGGCAAGATAGAGCGTTACGAAAAAGAAAAGAACGAGATCAAGGTGGGCGCCGAGAAGCTGGAAGCCGAAGCCGCCACCTGGGACAAGTCCTCGGACGAGCAGATGCACCAGCACCACCGCTGGGCCCAGGCGACGACGGTATTGCAGGTGTCGATTGCCCTGGCGGCGATTGCCCTGCTGACGCGCAAGAAGTGGCTGGAATACGGCATGTTCGCCATGGCGGCAATCGGGCTGGTCGTGGGCGCGCTGGCCGCGCTGCATATCTGATCGCTATTGAAGCCCTCCTGCGGGCCGGAGCATGAAACCATGAAGATCACGACCTGGAACGTCAACTCGCTGACCGCGCGGCTGGCCCACGTGCTGGACTGGCTGGCGGCCAATCCCGTCGACGTGCTGTGCCTGCAGGAGCTCAAGATGACGGACGACAAGTTTCCGCTGGAGGCACTCAAGGCCGCCGGTTATGAAGCCGCCGCCTTCGGACAGAAAACCTACAACGGCGTGGCCATCCTGTCGCGCGCGCCCATGCGCGAGGTGGTGAAGAACATCGTCGGTTTTGAAGACGAGCATTCGCGTGTGATCGCCGCCACGGTGGACGGCCCGGCGGGCCCCATACGCGTGATGAACGGCTACTTCGTCAACGGGCAGGAGCCCGGCAGCGAAAAATTCGCCTACAAGATGCGCTGGCTGGACGGCCTGCAGGCCTATGTGCGCGCCGAGATGGCGGCGCACCCGCAGCTGGTATTGCTGGGCGACTTCAACATCACGCCGGAAGACCAGGACTCCTTCGACCCGGAAGGCCTGCGCGACACCATCCACCATACGAAAGAAGAACGCGAGCATTTCCGCCAATTGCTGGCGCTGGGCCTGACGGACAGCTTCCGCATGTTTGAGCAGCTGCCGAAAAGCTATTCATGGTGGGACTACCGCATGCTGGGCTACCAGAAGAACCGGGGCTTGCGCATAGACCATATCCTGGTCAGCGAAGCGCTCAAGCCTCAAGTAAAAGGCTGCAGCATAGACCGTGTCCCGCGCAAATGGGAAAAGCCGAGCGACCATGCGCCGGTGACGGTGGAACTGAAGTAGGCCCACCCCCGTCCGGGCTCACTGCGTGTAGCCCGTTCCCCCCTCAAGGGGGCGGCGCCTGGGGCCGGCGAAGCCGGACCCTCGGCCCCCACTGGTGAATACCCCCGCCGTTTACGCCACTGAATTCTTCAACCCAGCCAGGGCCGCGGGACTGGCTTCGCCAGACCGCAGGCGCAGCGGCCCCCTCGGGGGGCAGGGAGCTACACGAAGTGAGCGACCGTGGGGGCCCTCTTCACCAGCAGGGGCCGCGGAACCGGCTTCGCCGGGCCGCAGGCGCAGCGCCCCCTCGGGGGGCAGCGAACCACACGCAGTGGGGAGCGTGGGGGCTCTTATTCCAGGTGGAGTTCCTGGATTTTCCGCGTGATGGTGTTGCGCCCTATTCCCAACTTCTGGGCCGCCTCTATGCGGCGCCCGCGCGTGTTGGCCAGCGCGGTCTGGATCAGCTTGGATTCAAAGCGGCGCGTCAGCACGTCCCAGACGTCGCTGCGCCCGGTGGCAAGCAGGGCCAGGGCTTCGGCTTCGAGGCCGCTTTCCCAGCTGTGGTCCAGGCCGGCGAGCACGGGTGAACCCGCTTCGGGCGCATGCGCCGCAGGCGTTTTGTCAGCGCCGGCGGCCCATTCCACACGAGGGGATTCGGCCTTTTCAGCCGGGGCCTGGATACTGGCCTTGGCGGCGGGCTCGGGGATCATGCCCAGTACTTCCGGCGGAAGATCCTTGGGCTCAATTACCTGGGCCGGCGCCATGACGGTCAGCCAGTGGCAGATGTTTTCGAGCTGGCGCACATTGCCGGGGAAGCCGAAGTTGCTCAGTTGCTGCAGGGCGGTGTCGGATATGCGCTTGGGTTCCACGCCCAGCTGCTTGGCACTTTGCTGCAGGAAATGCCGCGTCAGCATGAAGACGTCTTCACGGCGTTCGCGCAGTGCGGGCAATCGCAGGCGGATCACGTTGAGGCGGTGGAACAAGTCCTCGCGGAAACCGCCTTCCTTGACGCGCTGCTCCAGGTCCTGGTGGGTGGCGGCGATGACGCGCACATTGGCCTTGACGGCGTTGTGCCCGCCGACGCGGTAGAAATGCCCGTCGCTGAGCACACGCAAAAGCCGCGTCTGCAGGTCGAAGGGCATGTCGCCGATTTCGTCGAGGAAGAGCGTGCCGCCCTCGGCCTGCTCGAAGCGGCCGCGCCGCATGGTCTGCGCGCCGGTGAAGGCGCCGCGCTCATGGCCGAAGAGTTCGCTTTCCAGCAAGTCCTTGGGGATGGCGGCGGTGTTGATGGCGACAAAAGGCCCGTTGGCGCGCGGTGAATGCTTGTGCAGCGCGCGCGCCACCAGCTCCTTGCCCGAGCCCGATTCGCCGGTGATCATCACCGTCACCATGCTCTGGCTCAGGCGGCCGATGGCGCGGAACACGTCCTGCATGGCCGGCGCCTGGCCGAGCATTTCGGGCGCGGAGGCCATGCGCTCTTCGGCCACCTCCTCGCGCTGGCTCTCTTCCACCGCGCGGCGGATCAGTTCCACCGCCTTGGGCAGGTCGAACGGTTTGGGCAGGTATTCAAAAGCCCCGCCCTGGAAGGCGGATACCGCGCTGTCCAGGTCGGAGAACGCCGTCATGATGATGACCGGCAGGCCGGGCAGTTTTTCCTTGACCTTCTCGAGCAGGTCCAGGCCCGAGCCGCCGGGCATGCGGATGTCGCTCACCAGGATTTGCGGGCCGTCTTCTTCCGTCGCGTTTTCCAGCGCGGCAAGCACTTCGCGGGGGTTGGTGAAACTGCGCGTCGGAAGGTCCTCGCGGAGCAAGGCCTTTTCCAGAACAAACCGGATGGACTGGTCATCATCAACGATCCAGATCGGTTTCATGTATGCAGTCCCTTTTTTCGTGCTTTCAGCGCAGGGCCCTTTTGAGGCCCTCCTCACCGATTGCGTTATGTATCAATATGGAGGAGACACATTTCAAGGAAGCGGTATGAGCAGCTTGAAATCTGTACGGCCCGGCACACTGTCGCACTCGATCAAACCGTGGTGTTGCTGGACAAAAGTTTGCGCCAATGTCAGCCCCAGCCCCGAACCGCCTTCACGCCCCGAGACCAGGGGATAGAAGATGCGGTCTTTGATGGAGTCCGGCACGCCCGGTCCATTGTCGATAACATGCAATTCCAGTGCCAAGCGATAGCGCTGCTTGCCAAAAGTTACCTGTCTGGCGATTCTTGTCTTGAAAGTGATGTGCGCATCGCCTGCCGCAACGCGTTCGGCCAGCGCCTGCGCGGCGTTGTGCGCGATGTTCAGCACCGCCTGGATGAGCTGCTCGCGGTCGCCGCGGAAATCGGGAATCGAGATGTCGTAATCCCGCGTGACCTTCAGGCCTTTAGGGAACTCCGCCAGGATCAGGGAGCGTACGCGCTCACAAACCTCGTGGATGTTCACGTCGCCCACCAGGTGAGGGCGGCGGTGCGGCGCCAGCAGCCGGTCCACCAGCGTCTGCAGCCGGTCGGCCTCGTGGATGATGACCTGGGTGTATTCCGTCAGGTCCTTGCCGATTTCCATCTGCAGCAACTGCGCCGCGCCGCGAATCCCGCCCAGCGGGTTCTTGATCTCGTGGGCCAGGTTGCGGATCAGCTCCTTGTTGGCCTGTGCCTGGTCGATCAGGCGCTCTTCGCGCTCCTGCTTGGCTTGCTGCTCCAGCGGCAACAACTCCACGATGGCCTCGCCCGGTGTATCGGTTTGCGCCACCACCACGTGAACCGGCATGGGTTCGTGGTTCAGGCGCCTGAGCCAGGCGTCATAGCGCAAAGCCGCGAACTCGTTGCTGCCCGCACCTTCCAGCGCATTTTGCAGGATCAGCGGTTCGGTGAAACAGTCAGGAAGCTGCGAGCCTTCGATGGTTCGCCGCGAGGTGCCCAGCGCATCTTCAAGCGCGGCATTGGCGAACACCACGGTGCCGTTGGTGCGGACGACCGCGACCAGTGTGGCCAGCAAGTCGAAGGCCTGGAAGCGGGGGAGCCCCGAAACAGGGGCGGAGGAAAGGGTGCGTAAGAAGGGCTTGTTCAAGCCGTCCATTTTCACCCAGAAGCCGGCATGCCGCGGCGCTTAATTGGCGGCGGGAGCCGAGGGAAGCCGGGAAATCTCGCGCTTGAGGCCGGCGATATCGCTCTGGTTGCGGGCGATGTTGTCCTTGAGTTCGGCCACACGGTCAAGGTAACGCTGGTAATTGCGGCCTTCGATGCCCTGCTTGTCGGGCTCGCCGTTGTTGAACTCTTTTTCCTGTTCGGCCAGTTTGGCCTCCGCCTTCCTCAACTCGGCTTCCAGGATGGCGCGCGAATCGCTGTCGCGGGCACGCTGCTCGGGGCTGCCGTCGGTGCGAGGCCCGCCTGAGCCGGCTGCGGCCGCCACGCGAACCGCAGGCTTGGGTGTGGGCGTGCTCTGGACCACCGTCACGTTGCCTCCCGAAACCAGCTTGCAGCTGCGCGTCTGCGCCTCTTTGGCGTTATTGATGTATTCGGGCGCAGCGCCCCCGGTGCCGGCGCAACGGAAAACCTGCTGCGCCCACGCGGCATTTCCCGCGCCGGCCAGCAGCAGGGAAAAGGCAGAAAGCAAAAAGGTGTTTTTCATAGGAAACTTCCGGTGCCGGTAAGGGCTGGGATGGTCTATCAGTATGCGGCAAAGGATCAAAAACACAAAGCCAGCACACCCACAACAGCAGGGGCAATAAAAAAGGACGGCAGTTGCCGTCCTTTTTTGGCCACAAACTGTAAAAAACAGTAAGCGGTGAGCTTTCGCCCCCTGATTACAGGGAGTAGTACATCTCGAATTCGATGGGGTGGGTCGCCTGGCGCAGGCGGGTCACTTCACCCATCTTCAGTTCAATGTAGGCGTCGATCATGCTGTCGGTGAACACACCGCCCTTGGTCAGGAAGCTGCGGCCCACGTCGAGGGCGTCCAGCGCCTGGTCCAGGCTGTGGCACACGGTCGGCACTTTGGCATCTTCCTCGGGCGGCAGATGGTACAGGTCCTTGGTGGCGGCTTCGCCGGGGTGGATCTTGTTTTCCACGCCGTCCAGGCCGGCCATCATCAGGGCCGAGAAACCCAGGTAAGGGTTCATCAGCGGATCCGGGAAACGCGCTTCGATACGGCGGCCCTTGGGGTTGGCGACGTAAGGGATGCGGATGGAGGCCGAACGGTTTTTGGCCGAGTAAGCCAGCTTGACCGGGGCTTCGTAACCAGGAACCAGGCGCTTGTAGCTGTTGGTGCCGGGGTTGGTGATGGCGTTCAGGGCACGGGCGTGCTTGATGATGCCGCCGATGTAGTACAGCGCGAAATCGGACAGGCCCGCGTAGCCGTCGCCGGCGAACAGGTTCTTGCCGTCTTTCCAGATGGACTGGTGAACGTGCATGCCGGAGCCGTTGTCGCCGACGATGGGCTTGGGCATGAAGGTCGCGGTCTTGCCGTAGGCGTTGGCCACGTTCTGCACTACGTATTTCAGGATCTGCGTCCAGTCGGCGCGCTGGACCAGCGTGCTGAACTTGGTGCCGATTTCATTCTGGCCGGCGCCGGCGACTTCATGGTGGAACACTTCGACCGGGATGCCCAGGGATTCGAGGATCAGGGACATTTCGGCGCGCATGTCCTGCGTGCTGTCGACGGGAGGAACGGGGAAGTAGCCGCCCTTGACGGTCGGGCGGTGGCCGCGGTTGCCGCCTTCGAGCTTGGCGCCCGAATTCCACGGGGCTTCGTACTCTTCGATCTTGAAGAAGGTGCCCGACATGTCGGTGTTCCAGCGCACGTCGTCAAAAATGAAGAATTCGGGTTCAGGGCCGAAATAAGCGGTATCGCCCAGGCCGGAGGCCTTGAGGTAGGCTTCGGCGCGCTGCGCGATGGAGCGCGGGTCGCGGTCATAGGCCTTGCCGTCGGCGGGCTCGAGCACGTCGCAGCTCATGAACAGCGTCGTTTCTTCGAAGAAAGGATCGATGTTGGCCGTCTTGGGGTCAGGCATCAGCTGCATGTCGGAGGCTTCAATGCCCTTCCAGCCGGCAACCGAGGAGCCGTCGAACGCATGGCCCGACGTGAATTTGTCTTCGTCAAAGTGGGACACGGGCACGGTCACGTGCTGTTCTTTGCCCCGGGTGTCGGTGAAACGGAAGTCGACGAACTTGACTTCGTTTTCCTTGACCATTTTCATGACGTCTGCGACGGTCTTTGCCATCAAAATCTCCTGTGCTGGATGGGTGGTTGAAAAATTATCTTCAGGCTTGTCGAATGCACTTTTTGTGCCAAAGCCGATGGCGGCTCAGATTCCTGCCAAGCCACGGATTGTGCCGCCATCTGGCGGTACTTCCAGCTGTGGGCAGTGCTGAAAAGAGAAAAAACACCCGGCGGTAACGATTGCACCATAAAAGGGCGTCACCAAAATGCACCGATACAGTGCAAAACATCAGCGCACCAATTCGGGGCCGAATTTGAGGTCGAACTCGCGCAGGCCCGCCAGCATGGCCGGATAGGCCAGACTCACCGCCTCCGGCGCCCCTTTGACGCCAAGCTCAATATGGCGGCCGTATTCCGGGTGGTCCACACTGGGCAGGCTGAAAACCTTGACGCCGGCGTGCGCCGCCTCAATGGCGAGCATGAGGGGCGTGAGCATGGCTTCCATGGACCCAAAAATGATCACCGACTTTTCGACGTTGGGCGACTTTTGGTGCAAATGGGCGTAGTGCGTGTCCAGCGCCCACTCAATCATCGGCCAGGCCATCACGGGGAAGCCGGGCACGAAGTGAACCGCGCCCTGCCCCGCGCGGCAGGTGAAGCCGGGAATCTTGTTGTACGGGTTCGGGATGATCTCGGCGCCGACCGGAAACACGCCCATGTTCAGGCGGTGGATGTTGTCGTCCCGGTCTGGCTCATAGGGCTTGCCCTGCTCTTTGGCCATGTCGGCCATACGCTCCAGGATCAGGGTTTTCGCCGTGGGGTGCAAAGCCAGCTCAACGCCCAGCGCCTTGGCCGCGCATTGCCGGGTGTGGTCGTCCGGTGTGGCGCCTATGCCGCCGCAGGAGAACACCACGTCGCCGCTCTCACGGGCCGCCGCGAAGGCGCGCGCCAGCGTGGCCGTGATGCGCGCCGGGTCGTCGCCCACGTAATCGGCATAGGCCAGTTGCAGGCCGCGCGCGCCCAGCAGTTCAATGGTTTTGGGCAGGTGCTTGTCGGCACGTTTGCCCGAGAGGATTTCGTCGCCGACGATGATGAGGCCGAAGTGGGGGGTCATATTTTTAGAGGCTCAAGGCAGGGGTAAATCGGGCTTGCCGCCCAGCGAGCCGAAGCTGGGCGCGGGCCCCGGCAAGGCTTCGGGGGCCAGTTCGGTCGCCATCGATGTAACGGCGGCCTGCGCCAGCGGATCAGGGGCCAGCGCATTGTTCTTCTTGCGCAACTGCTCCAGCGCGGCCAGCGTGTAGTGGGCAAACCAGAGCGAGGAGAAAGCAAACACCAGGGTGTAGATCCAGATGGCCACCGGCACCAGGATGGGCGCCATGGCCACGAACATCGCGCCGGAGGCCCAGATCAGGCTGGGCGCGGCGCCCAGGTAGCCGCTGAGCACGCCGATGGCCAGCAAGGGCGCGCGGTGCTCCTTGAAAATCTGCCGGCGCTCTTCGCTGCTCGCGTGGTCGACCAGCGCGTCGTAAGACATGACGCGATAGGTGAGCCAGCCCCAGATCAGCGGCGGCAGCACCAGGATCAAGGGCGGAATCAGCCAAAGGGGAATCGACACCACCAGCGCGACCACCGCCAGCAAGGTAGAGCCCAGCGACCAGAACAGGCTGGCCATCATCGAGCCGCCCAGTTTGCGTTCGAGTTGCGGAAAGCGCCGCTCGCCCACCAGCGACACCATGGCCGGCGTCATGAGCATCGCCACAAACAGCATGGAAACGATCACGATCACGGGAATGGCCAGGAAGAGCAGCAGCGCGGGCGCCAGCACCAGGCGAAGGCCACCCAGGCCAAGCGCTTCGAGCCAGCGCACGAGGGTGTTGACGAGCTCGTAGTTGCCGACCTGCGAGCGAATGGCCTCGACCGCGTCGCTCCAGAAAAAGTAGCCCAGCCCGAGCGAGATCGCCACCATGATGACCAGGGGCAGCACCGACAGCGCAATGACCCGCGGGTGCAGGCAGTACATCGCGGCGCGCCAGAAGGCGTCTAAAAGTTTGCTCATAAAAGCAAGGATACCCCGACTAGGCGTCAGGGCGATTGCAGGCTCAGGCTTTGCCGAACAGGCGCTTGAGGCCAACCCACTGCTGCGACCAGAAGCCTTTGCCGTAATCACGGTTGGCTTCGACCTGGTCGCGGATGCCGGTTGGGTCATAGCGCTGCTCAAAATTCGCGGTGCCGAACAGCACGTCCCACCAGGGCAGCAGCACGCCGAAGTTGTGCCCGCCGAGCCTGACGGCCCCCACGCTTTTCACTTCGTGTAATACGCTGCCCCCCGGGGGGGCTAATTTTCCTTGGGGCGGCCCGGCGGAAAATTGTCCGTCCTGCCCCGGCTTCACCTTGACGGGCGTCTCATGCCCAATACCAATGCTGTGGTGCAGCCGGTGAAAGCGCGGGCTTACCCAAAGGCGCTCGCCGATGCGGCCGAACCACAGGCGGACGTTGGCATGCTGGAAACTTTCGCTGAGCTGGGTGAAGGCGACGATGGCGATGAACTGGCCGGGCGGCACGCCGATCAACTGGGCCACCACAACCACGATGATGTCGACCAGGATGTCGTCGAGCAGGTGGTTGCGGTTGTCGCTCCACATCGTCATCTGGCGCTGCGCGTGGTGCAGCGAATGCAGGCGCCACCACCATTCGATCTGGTGCTGGCCGCGGTGCGTCCAGTAGGCAACAAAGTCGAACACCACCAGGTAGATCAGGAAGCTGACCAGCGCGTTGTCGGTCACGCCGGGCCAGAGCTGGTCGAGGTGGAATGTGCCGTAGCCGGCGGTGCGCAGCGCGCCGAAGGCTTCGTCGAACCATGGCTCCAGCGTGAAAAAGAGGGCAATGCGAAACAGGCCCAGCCGGTGGATCAGCGTGTAAAGCACGTCGGTGCGTATGGTGGCGCGGTCAGTCACCGGTTCCACGGGTCGCCAACGCTGCAGCGGACCGATGATGGCCAGCAAAATCACGATCTGGATGACGCCCGCCATGAACCAGGCGGTGGCGTCATAGGCGTCTTCCAGCAGGTTGCCCATGCCCAGCGCGAACATGACCGGCTGCACGGCCGCCTCGAACAGCCATTGCTGCGCCGTTGAAAAAATATCGCTGAGCCAGTCCATGCCGCTTATTTTGCAGGCTTGGCCGGCGCCGGGCCAGGCTGCGCCTCAATCCAGTCCTTGTACTGGGGATGCTCGCGCAGGGTCTTGAAGCAAAAGCCGCGCGACTGCAGGCCGGCGATCAGCGGCTCCAGCACCTTGGGCGCCCACGGGTCCTTGCGCGACCAGATGCCCAGGTGCGCCAGCAGGATGTCGCCGGAACGCACGTCGCGCAGTGCTTTCTTGAGCAGGAAGTCGTTGGGGTATTTCTCGCTGGCCAGCTCGTCACCCAGAAAGCCGGCGGGCGACCAGCCCACATGCTCATAGCCGCAGGCCTTGGCGGCCGCCAGCAACGCGGGCGAGGTCTTGCCGCCCGGCGCCCTGAAGAGCGGCAGCGTCTTTTTGCCGGTAATGGCTTCCAGGCGCTTGCTGGATTTGCTGATTTCCTCGCAATACTGCGCGGCCGTCCAGTTCAGGTCCTTGCCCTCCGAGGGGCCCGCGGAAGGCCGCATCCTGAACTGGGGCGCATCGCCGGCCGCGGCCGGCAGGTCGGCGCGCCAGTACACGTGGTCCCAGGTGTGCGACGCAAACTCATGGCCCTCCGCGGCCCGCGCCTTCCACCAGGGCGCCCAATGGGTACCCAGGCTGCCGTCGCCGGCCTGCGTGCGCTCGTTGGCGGCGAAGAACGTGACCTTGACCTGGTATTTGTTCAGCACCTCGGCCATCAGGGGCGCAACGGCCATGTGGCCGGTGTCCAGTGTCAGGTAGACGGGTTTGCACGGCGCCGCGGCCAGGGCCGGCTGCAGGCAGGCAAGCGCCGCAACAACGGCAAGCGCAGCCGCCCGGGCTGGCCTACCTTGGGGAATGGTCCAACGTCCAGACGCCATGGGGGCTCTTTCCAACATTGACCTGGCGCACCACCTTGCGGCTGGCCACGTCGATCACCGTGAGCTTGCGCGCCCAGCGCGAAGTCACCAGTATCTGCTTGCCGTCGCGGCTCACGTCTATGCAGTCGGGGCCGCCCGGCGCGGGATAGTGGTCTACCACCTCCAGGGTTTGCAGGTCTATGCGGCTGATGGTGTTGGCCACGCGGTTGCTGACCAGCACGTGGCGCTTGTCGCCGAAAGCGCGGAAAGCGTGGGCGCCGGCGCCTGTCTTGATGACCTTGGTGCGCTGGGGCTGGGCGCCGCTCACGTCATAGACCTCGACGGCGTCGCCGCCCGTCAGGCCCACCAGCAGGAACTTGTCGTCGGCGGTGCCGTAGACGTCGGCCGGGATGGAGCCGGTCTTGGTGCGCCATTTGATGGACTGGGTGCCCAGGTCGATGGCGATCAGCTCGTCGCTGTCCTGCATGGTGGAGTAGATCGTCGTGCTTTTGCTGTCTATCCACAGATGGCTGGGCGTCTTGCCGGTGGCCACGCGTTTGGCCAGCGTGATGTCCTTGCCGTCCCATTTGTAGATGTCGATGTGGTTCAGGCGGTTGGCGGCCGTGACGAACCATTTCATGTCGGGCGAAAAGCGCAGCTGGTAAGGGTCGATGATGCCGCGTATCGTGCGCTGCACTTCGGCGGTTTTCGGGTCTATGAAGGTCAGCGAGTCCGACAGCGCGTTGGCCACAATCACCGATTTTTCGTCGGGCGTGAGGTAAAGGTGGTGCGGCTGCTTGCCGGTGGCGATGCGCTTGGTCTCGGTCCAGGTGGCCGGATTGATCACGCTGACGCTGTCCTCCAGCGAGTTGAGCACAAAGACGGGCGTGGTGATGCCGGAAACCGAAGCCGAAGGCGCCGCCGCGGTCTGGGCAGAAGCCGGGAAACTCATCAAGGCGGCAAAGGCACACAGCCAGGAGGCTGCAAAGCGGGCGGAAACATTCACAAAAACGGTCTTTCTACGGGCAATGGACTAGTGTAGCGGCGCGAAGTTGCCGCAAAACCACCAAGGGCAGGCAAATACCCCCCCTTAGCCTCCTAATGCGCGGAATACCCGATTCGTTTACATCCCTTACGATCCAACGATGAATTCAACGGCGACGGCAAAGACGGTGGAGATTGGCGGGGTAGCCCTCGAAATCAGGCGCATTGCCAGGCCGGACGCCCCGGCCCCCATCGTTTTCCTGCACGAAGGCCTGGGTTCGGTCGCCCTGTGGACGCAGCGCGGCCTGGACTGGCCGCAGGCCGTCTGCGCCGCGACAGGCCGGGCCGGCGTGGTGTATTCGCGGCGCGGCTACGGCCAGTCGGCGCCCGTGCCCGACGTGCGCGGCGCCGGCCGGCTGCCGCCGGATTACATGCACCGCGAGGCCTGGGAGGTGCTGCCCGCGCTACTGCAGGCCCTGGAAATCAGTCAACCGGTATTGGTGGGCCATTCCGACGGGGCTACCATCGCCCTGCTCCACGCCAGCCGCCATCCCGTATCGGCCTGCATCGCGATGGCGCCGCACGTGCTGGTGGAAGACATTGCCGTGCAGGCCATCACCGAAGCCAGGGCGGCCTATGAGTCGGGCGGCCTGCGCGAGCGGCTGGCGCGTTACCACGCCGAGGTCGACGTGGCTTTCTGGCAATGGAACGATGTCTGGCTGTCCGAGGCTTTTCGCCGCTTCGACATCCGCGAGGAATGCCGCCGCATCACCGCGCCGCTGCTCCTCATCCAGGGCCTGGACGACGAATACGGCACCCTGCGCCAGCTCGACGAGATCGCGTTGGCCGCGCCCCATGCCCGGCAACTGCGGCTGGCTGCCTGCGGGCACTCCCCGCACCGCGACCAGCCCGGCCAGACCGTGGAGGCGATCGCCGACTTCCTGAAGGCGGCGGACTGAACCTTCAGGCTTCCTTGACCTCGATGTGATAGGTCGCCCACGGGCACCAGGCAAAACGCGCAGGCAGCGGCTTGGCCGCCATGTCGGGGAAACGGTCCGCGTCATACACGGCCCAGAGCGGGCCCAGCCCGCCCAAGGACAGCGGCTGGCCGTCCATGTGGGTGGCGACGATAAAGCGGTATTTGGCAATCTCGGCGGCCGTCACCTGGGCGGCATAGCCATCCACCGCGCGCAGGAACACCGTGGTCTTGTCGGTCATCTTCACGCCGCCGGCCTTCAGCACGTCGGCCAGCAGGGGGCCCTTGAGCGTGTGCGGCTTGCTGTCGTATTCCAGCGTGGGCTTGATGGTGACGGCCGGCAGCGCGGCCAGCGCGGCAAAGTCAAAAGCCTGCGCCTTGTCGAACTTGATCTTCTGTTTGGCCATCATCCGGTCCAGCAACGGGTCCAGCGCGCCGCGGTTGCCCGCCCCTATCAGGCCGCTGACGGTCAGCAGGGTCGGCCCCTTTTGCGCCTTGGGCGCGTTCTGCGCAAGTGCTGCGGACGGCAGGTTGACGGCCCCCAGCGCGGCGGCGCCCAGAAAGAATTGACGGCGTTTGTTCATGGTCATGAATCAGCTCCTCAGAGTGGTGTGTGTATTCCCAGGCCGCCAGCCTAACCACCTCTTGCGCGCGGGCGACTCAGGTCTTCCCCGGGTTTCAGGCCTTCTGCTTCAGGTTTTCGCCGAAATGCTGGCCATGTCTTCCAGCGTCAGCCAGCGCCATTCGCCGGGTTTCAAGTCAGCCGGCAAGCCCAGCGAGCCTATGCGCGAGCGGTGCAGGCCGCCCACCTCTTCGACCCGGTTGCCCACGGCGGCGATCATGCGCTTGACCTGGTGGTATTTGCCTTCGGTCAGCGTCAGGCTCAACCGGTTTTCACCGGTCTTTTCGCAGGCCGCGGCCCGCACCGGCTTGGGGTCGTCGTCCAGCACCACACCCGCCAGCAATTTGGCCACCTGCTGGTCGTCCACCGGGTGCTTGGCGAGCACTTCGTAGACCTTGGGCACATGGTGCTTGGGTGAGCTCATGCGGTGGATGAACTTGCCGTCGTCCGACAGCAGCAGCAAGCCCGTCGTGTCCTGGTCCAGCCGCCCCACCGCCTGCACCCCCGCCGCCGCCCCGCCGCCGCGCTGGCGAATCGGCGCCGGCAGCAGCGTATAGATGCTCGGGTAGGTGCTGGGTTTTTGCGAGCACTCATAACCCGCCGGCTTGTGCAGCATCAAATAGGCTTTTTCATGGTACTCCCAGGCCACGCCCTGCACCGTGAAGCGCAGGCCTTCGATAGCCTCGAATTCGGCGGCCGGGTCGGTGCAAGGCACACCGTCCACGGCCACGTGGCCCTGTTGAACCAGCCCCGCACACACACGCCGTGTGCCGAAGCCTTGGGAGAAGAGGATTTCCTGAAGTTGCATGCTTGACATGGGCGTATTGTCGCCGGGCAGCCAGGGGGGGCCGGCAGACATGGTCCGACGCCATCGGGATGCAAACCGCGAGCGCACAGAAAAAAGCCCAACCGGCAAGGGTTGGGCTGTGGTGGGTTGGCCGACTGAAACCTATTCAGCCTTGATGCCTGCCGTCTTGATGGTCTTGGCCCAGAATTCGGTGTCTTTTTTGACCAGGGCGTCCAGCGCGGCGGGCGGCTGGTAGCGCAGCTCAACGCCGGCGCCGTCGGCACGGGTTTTGGTCTCCGGCAACTCCAGGGCGGCCTTGATCTGGCTGCTGAGTTTGGTCACGACGTCGGCAGGCGTTCCCGCGGGGGCGAAGATGCCGACCCAGGCCTCGAGCTCAAAACCTTTCAAACCCGCCTCGGCCGTGGTGGGCACCCCGGGCAGGCCGGGGTGGCGGGCTTTGCCAGCAACGGCCAGGCCCTTGAGCTTGCCCATCTGCACCTGGCCCATCACCGAAGGCGGCGTGGTGATGAAGACCTGCACCTGACCGGAGAGCACGTCCTGCAGCGCCGGGCCGGAGCCGCGGTAGGGGATGTGCACCATGCTGGTCTGGGTCTGCAGCTTGAACATTTCAGTGCCGATATGCGAGAGCGAGCCGTTGCCCTGGCTGGCGTAGCTGAGCTTGCCGGGGTTGGCCTTGAGGTATTTGATGAACTCGGCCAGGTTGTTCACCGGGATCGACGGGTGCACGGCAATCACGTTGGTGGCCACCGTGATCAGCGCGACCGGCACGAAGTCCTTTTGCGCCCACGGCAGCTTGGGGGTGAGGTTGGGGTTGCCGACGTGGTAGGCCGAGTAGGAGTTGAGCAGCGTGTAGCCGTCGGGGTTGGCGCGCGCCACGTACTGGTAGGCCACGTTGCCGCTGCCGCCGCCGCGGTTGTCGACGATGACGGGCTGGCTGGTGACCTTGGCCAGCGAGTCCGACAGGATGCGGGCCGAAGCGTCGACAAAGCCGCCCGGCGGGTTGGGCACCACCAGCGTGACCGGCTTGCTGGGATAGGCCTGGGCCATCGCGGCGCCGGTGACGAGGCCTGCGAGCAGCGCGGCACCGGTGCCGGCAAGCAGGCGGCGAAAGGATGTCGGGGAAAAAGCGTTCATGGTTCAGCCTCCTTGTTGTGATGAGTGGTATCGATTGATATCGATGAATGGTGATGAATGGTGAATGACTAACGGCCGGTCACTCACAAAAGATTAATAGCGGCCCGACAGCAGCGTACCCGCGCCGGGTACACGCCGCTCCAGCCCCAGGCTTTTGAGCAGCGCGTAGGTGGTGCACACGGCGCTGGACACCACCGGCAGGCCGCTGGCCGCCTCGATCAACGGCACCGAGGCCAGCGAAGGCATCTGCACACAGGCCGAGGCGACGATGGCGTCGGCACCCTTGACGTTGAGCTGCTTCCACAGTTCGGCGGGCGCCTTGGGATCGCGCGCGCCCACGGCGAGGTTGTCGTGGATTTCCAGCGAAATGCTGTCGATCACTTCGATGCCTTCGTTCTCGATGTAGTCGACCACCATGCGCGTCAGTGGTTTCATATAAGGCGCGATGATGGCCACGCGCTTGGCCCCCAGGGCCTGCAGGCCTTCGACGAGGGCGCCGGCGCTGGTGATGACAGGCGCGGGCAGGCCGTTGGCCACGGTGACTTCGTGCAAGCGGCGCTGCGACTCGCGGTGGTAGCCCCTGCCCATGCTCATGATGGCGACCAGGCAGGCGTAACCCATGACGTCCATGCGCGCATCCGACAGCTCCAGCGCGCAGCGGTCGGAATCACGGTCCATCGCCGCCAACTCCTCTTTGGTCACCGACTTCATGCGCATGCGGCTGGAATGAAAGGTGAAGCGCTCGGGCAAAACCTGTTCGCGCGCGCGCAGCATGGCCGGGATTTCCGTCTCCATGGTGGTGTTGGAGCTGGGCACGATCAGCCCGATCCGGTAGTTTTTTGGCGTCTGGCCTTCAGCGGCTTGCATGCATGTCTCCTGGTGGCGGGTTCAAGCCCCCGATTCTTTGCCGCCTGATCCATACAAACAAATACATAATCAGGATAGACCCATACCAAAACCAGATAGATCCTCTCCTGAAGGGCCACACGTGGAACTGCGCCAGATCCGTTATTTCACCGCGCTCGCCGACGAACTCAGCTTTACCCGCGCGGCAAAGCGTTTGCATGTGTCGCAGCCGCCCCTGAGTTTCCAGATCGCCAGCCTGGAAGCCGAGCTGGGCGCGCGGCTGTTTGAGCGCACCAGCCGCAGCGTGGTGCTCAGCGAAGCCGGCAAAGCCTTTTTGCCCCATGCGCAAGCGGTGCTGGCACGGCTGGAAGAAGCGCGCAGCCACGTGACACGCGTGGCCAGCGGCCTGCAGGGACGGGTGCAAGTCGGGCTGGCGGGCTCGCATTTTTTGGGGCCGTTTCCCAAGTTCATCCAGCAATTTCGTTTGCAGCGGCCTGCCGTCGAGGTCGTGCTGCATGAGATGAAACCGTCCGACCATTTGCAGGCCCTGCGCGACGGGCGCCTGGACCTGAGCGTCTCGCGCAACCCGCTCAGCGACACGCAGGTCAGCGCCGCCCTGCTGTGGCGCGACCCCGTCGTGGTGGCCCTGCCGCCCGGCCACAGGCTGGCCAGCCGCCGCCGGCTCAGCCTGGCCGATTTGCGCGACGAGGACTTTGTGTTTTTGCGGCTGGACTCCTCGCCTTTTGCTGCACGCCTGTTCGAAGCCTGCCTGTGGGCGGGTTTTGCGCCGCGCATCGCGCAACAGGTGGTCGAGGTGCCGGCGGCGCTGAACCTGGTGGCCGCCGGCCTGGGGGTGGCGCTGGTGCCCGCGTCGATGGCGCAACTGAGGTCCGATGCCGTGGGCATTTGCCGGCTCGGCCCCACGTCACAGCCCGATGCCAAAGAATCGCGAACCCGCCGGACAAAAGCGCCGGATATCAATGGGGACGTGTATGTGCTCTGGCGCACCGACCACGTCGCGCCGGCCGTGGCGGAGTTCACCAGGCTGCTGGTGGAGTGGGCTGGCGGCCTTTCACCTTAAGCGGGCGCCGGGCCGGTGAATGCGACAAAAACAGGCAGCCCCGGCAAACCCAGCGCCGGCGCGGCCTTGGCGTCCTGTTCACAAACTTATCCACAACGTAGCCCACAGTATCCCGGGACAACTGGCTCAGTGTTTCCCCAGATAGGCTTCGCGAACCGCGGGATCGTCCAGCATGGCGCGTGCGCCGCCCGATGAGGTGATCTCGCCGGTCTTGAGCACATAGGCGCGATCAGCGACTTTGAGCGCCTGGTTGGCCATCTGCTCCACCAGCAGAATCGTCACACCGCTTTGCTTGAGCGCGCGGATCACGGCAAAGATTTCCTTGACGATGAGCGGCGCCAGGCCCAACGAAGGTTCATCAAGCAGCAGCAGGCGCGGCCGCGCCATCAAGGCACGTGCAATCGCCAGCATCTGCTGCTCGCCGCCGCTCAGCGTGCCGGCCAGTTGATGCTGCCGCTCACGCAGGCGCGGGAAGGTGGTGAACTGCGTCTCGACATCAAGGGCTATCGACGGGTCGGAAGCCTTGCGCAGGTAAGCGCCCAGCAGCAGGTTGTCGCGCACGCTCTGGTCGGCGAACACCTGCCGGCCTTCGGGCGACTGCGAAATGCCCAGCGCTACGCGGTGGTGCGCCGGCATGCGGGTGATGTCGCGACCTTCAAACGCGATGCCGCCCGCAAAGGCGGGCTCCAGGCCGGAGATGGCTTTCATCAGCGTGCTTTTACCGGCGCCGTTGCCGCCTATGATGGTGACGACTTCGCCGATCTTCACTTCCAGGCTCACGCCCCGGAGGGCTTCAATCGCGCCGTAACGCACGGCCAGGTTATTGATCTTCAGCATGGTGGGCTCAGGCAGGCTGCAGGTTGGCGGTGGATGGCAGAAGGTCGCCGTCATCATCGTCCTCCACGCCAAGGTAGGCGGCAATCACGCGTGGATTGCCTTGCACGGCGGCGGGAGTTCCCTCGGCGATTTTGGCGCCGTAGTCCAGCACCAGCACGTGGTCTGACACCTCCATCACGAGGTCCATGTGGTGCTCGATCAGCAGCACCGTCATGCCTTTGTCCCGGATGCGGCCTATGAGGCGGGTCAGGTCCTGCGTTTCCTGCGGGTTCAATCCGGCCGCCGGTTCGTCCAGCAGCAAGAGACGCGGATGGGTGGCCAGGGCGCGCGCCAGTTCAAGCCGGCGCTGCAGGCCGTACGGCAGGCTGCCGGCCTCGTCGCCGGCGCGTGCCAGCAGGCCGACGAACTCCAGCAGGCGCACTGCCTCGCTGCGCGCCCAGGCTTCTTCACGCCGCGCCGCGGGCAGGCCCAGCAGGCTGGCCCAGAAGCCCACCTTCAGGTGCGGGTGCAGGCCCGACAGCACGTTGTCGAGCACGCTCATGTGCGGGAAGAGCCTGAGGTTCTGGAAGGTGCGCCCTACACCGAGCGCGCAGACGGCGCTCGGGCCGGTGCGGGTGATGTCTGCGCCGCAAAACTCGATGCGCCCGCTGTCCGCCGGAATCACGCCCGACAGGATGTTGAGCAGCGTGGTCTTTCCCGCGCCGTTGGGGCCTATCAGCGCATGCACGTGGCCGGGCCGCAATTCAAAACTGACATCGTTGGTGGGAACCACGCCCCCATAGGCCTTGCATAAACCCTGGGCGCGCAGCATGACGCCGGCTTCGTCGCGCGCGGACGCGAACTTCGGCTGCCATTCGCCCTGCGGGGGCGCCGGCGGTAAGGCCGCGGAATGCCGGGGCCAGAGCTTGCGCACCGCTTTCGACAGCGCGCCCGCCAGCCCTTGCGGCATGGCGTACAGCGCAAACAGCAGCAGAGCGCCGTAAGTGAAATGCTGCAGGTGCGGCCAGCGCGCGAGGAAAGCATCCAGCAGCGTCAGCACCACCGCACCGAGCACCGGGCCGTACCAGGACGGCCCGCCGAACAGCACGATGAGCAGCAGGAAGATCGACAGGTTGAAGGTGATGAAGTCGGAGTTGATGTACTGGTTCTGCTGCGCCAGCAAGGCGCCGGCCAGCCCGCAGGTGACGGCGCTGATGACAAAAGCCAGCACCTTCATGCGGTAGACATTGATGCCCACACTTTCAGCCGCGACCTCGGCGGCCTGCACGGCCTGGAACGCGCGGCCGTACTTGCCGGACAGCAGCGTGCGCAGCAGCAGGTGGGCGGAAAAAGCAAACGCCAGCACCAGCCAGGCCCATTCACGCGTGCCCAGCATGTGGCCGGCAAAACTGGGCGGCACCACACCGTAAATTCCCTGCTGGCCACCGAAGACGTCCTGCCATTCGGTGACGATTTTTTCGACCACGATGCCGAAGCCTATGGTCACCATGGCCAGCGACGGGCCCTTGACGCGCAGCGAGGGCAAGGCGATCAATACACCAAACAAGCCGGCAGCCACCCCGGAGGCCGCCAGCGCCAGCCAGGGGTTCCAGCCGCCCTTTGTGGTCAGCAATGCGACGGTATAAGCACCGGCCGCGAACAGCCCGGCATGGCCCAGCGACTTTTGCCCGCTCCAGCCGACCAGCACGTTGAGGCCGCAGGCGGCCAGGTAATACAGGCCGGCCGTGAAGATGATCTTGAGGTAGAACTCGTTGGTGAGCAAAGCCGGCACCGCCGCGGCCAGCACGGCGGCGATCACCAGTCCGATGGAGTGCGGTTTCACGTCAGACTTTCTCGAACGGTTTTTGGCCGAACAGGCCTTCAGGCTTGATCACCAGCACCAGGATGATGAGCGCAAAGATCGTGATCTCGCGCATCTCCGCGCGCCACAAACCCACCAGCGCCTCGACGCAACCGAGCAGAAAGCCGCCCGCGATGCAGCCGCGCGGGCTGGTCAAACCGCCGACGATGGCGGCTGAAAAAGCCTTGAGCGCAATCGACAGGCCCATGAACACCGAGGCCGTGGTGATGGGTGCAATCAGCAGCCCCGCCAGCCCGGCCAGGCCTGAGGACACCACAAAGGCCAGCACCACGATGGCCGCCACGTTGATGCCCATCAATGCCGCCGCCTGCCGGTTGGCGGCCACAGCGCGCACCGCCTTGCCGATGCGGGTGCGGCGCAGCACGTGGTCCAGCGCAAGCATGACAACGGCCGTGACCACCAGCACCAATATCTCCTGCGGCCTGATCCCCGCCCCGCCAATGCGAATCACCGACTCGCCGAGCGGCGAAGGCATGCTCATGGACCCAGGCCCCCAGATCGCCAGTGCGGTGTTCTGCAGGATGATGCCGAAGCCTATGGTGCTCATCACCCACGACATGCCGGCCGACCCGAAGAAAGGCCGCACCGCCGTGAAATAAAGAATGACGCCCAGCACCCCCAGCACGACCAGCGACACCAGCAAGGCCACGCCGTAATTCAGCAGGCTCACGTCGGCGCTGGTCAGCACGCCGGTCTGGCTCTTGCCGGAAATCAAAAGCAGCGTGCCGACCGCGACCAGCGACCCGGCCACCAGGAATTCGCCCTGGCCGAAATTCAGCGTTTTGGTGGTGGTGTGCGTGATGCTGAAGCCCAGCGCGACAAGGGCGTAAATGCCGCCAAGCGCCAGTCCGCTGAGCAGTGCCTGCAGCAAGTTGATCATCCGGTATGTCTCCTGTGGCAACGCCGCCGGCCTGGCGAAGTTGCCTGATTGTGCCGCCGCGGCAAGCCTGGCTGCCGCGGCTTGACGGCTGGAAAACCCGCTTACTTCTTCAGGTCCGCGGGCGTCATGGCCTTGGTGATGGCGTCACTGTATGCCGTGACCTTGCCGTCTTTCCAGCGCGCCAGGTTGAAGTCGGACACGGACAGCGCGTCATGCTCGGTCTTGCTGAAGGGCTTTTTGTAGAGCTTGATGATGCCTTGCGTGTCGGGCACGCCGGCGTCCAGCGTGGCGGCGACTTTGGCGCCGTCCGTCGTGCCGGCCTGCTTGATGGCGGCGGCCAGCAGCATCATCGAATCGTAAGACTGCGCGGCGGCCACGAAGGTCGGCATTTGCGGGTAGCGCTCGCGCACGCGGGCGGCCAGGGCCACCGCACGCGGATTGCTGTCTTCGGCGGTGGAGGTCGCGAAGATGATGTGCTCGGAGAGCTTCTTGCCGGCGATGTTGAGCAGCGGCGTGCTCATATTGCCCCAGGTTCCCAGCGTGGTCGGGAAATAATTGATCTTCTCCATGCTGCGCAGCAGTTGCGCATTGGCGTCGGCCAGCCCGTAGACGATGACGGTGTCGGCACCCGAATCGCGGATCTTGGCGAGCTGCGAGGTCATGTCGGTGTCCTTGGGGCCGAACTTCTCCACCGCGACCGGTTGCTGGCCATGCATGGCGAGCACTTCGGTCAAGTCCTTCACGCCCTGCTGGCCGAAACCGGTGGAGTCGGCGATGAAGGCGATCTTTTTGTTCCTGGTGGCTTTGACGGCGTAGGCCAGCAGCAGCGCCACCTGCTCGCGGTCCACCATGGAGATGCGGTAGATGTAGTTTTGCGACTCGTTGGCATATCGGCGCGTGATGTCGGTAGCCGTGGCCACCGGAACGATCACCGGAATTTTCTTTTGCTGCGGCAGGTGCAGCCAAGCCAGTGCGTTGCCCGAATTGGCGGGGCCGAGGACGGCAACCACTTTTTCGCTGTCGATGAGCTCGGTCATGTTCTGGATGGACTTGGGCGGCGCGCCGGTGTCGTCGCGGATCACGCCCACCAGCTTGCGGCCCAGCACGCCGCCGGCCTTGTTGATGTCTTCGATGGCCAGGTCAAAGCCGTGGCGCGCGGCAATGCCGAGTTCGGCCACGGCCGTGCCGGACTGGTCGGCGTTGAAGCCGACCTTGATGTCCTGCGCGTGCGCCGGAGCGGCCAGCGCATAGGCGGCCGTGAGGGCCGCGGCCAGCACGGAAAGGGTCCTGGACTGAATCCACTGCTTGAACATGATGCTTGTCTCCTGATTTGATTATTGATGCAAGGGGAAGCGGGACGGAAAACAAAAAAGCAAAAAAACCGCGGTCTAAGCCCTGATCTCTGCGAGCAGCTGCAGGGCGCGGTCGGTGCGGACATCCTTTTCGCCGGCCATGCGGCTGGCGATTTTGTCGACTTCATCGCCGGTGGCGCCGGCGACCAGGGCAATGTTGCGGGCGTGCAGTGCCATGTGGCCGCGCTGTATGCCCTCGGTGGCCAGCGCGCGCAACGCGCCCATGTTCTGCGCCAGGCCCACAGCGACGGCGATCTCGGCAAGCTCCTGGGCCGACCGCACCTTCATGATCTTCAGCGAGAGCTGCGCCAGCGGATGCGTTTTGGTCGCGCCGCCGACCAGGCCCACCGGCATCGGCATTTCAATCGTGCCGACCAGTGCGCCGCTGCGGTCTTTTTCCCAGGTGGTGAGCGAGGTGTATTGGCCGCTGCGGCAGGCCCAGGCATGGGCGCCGGCTTCCACCGCGCGCCAGTCGTTGCCGGTGGCGACGATGACGGGGTCGATGCCGTTCATGATGCCCTTGTTGTGCGTGGCGGCGCGGTAGGGGTCGATGGCGGCGAAGGTGTAGGCATCGAGGATGCCTTCAATCACCTCGGCGCCTGGGCGCTCAGGAGTCGTCAGCGCTTCGGGCGTGACGCGCAGGCGGGCGCGGGCCAGGCGCAGATCGGCCAGGTTGGAGAGGATGCGCAGGCGGACCGTGCCGCCGGTGATTTTTTCCACCAGCGGTGAGACGGATTCGGCCATGGTGTTGACGGTGTTGGCGCCCATCGCGTCGCGCACGTCCACAATCAAATGCATCACTACCATTGGCCCGCGCGCGGTGTCGGGGAAGACGTGCACCTCGATGTCCTTGCAGCCGCCGCCGAGGCCGATGAGCACCTTGTCGCGGCTGTTGGCGACCTCAAGGATTTCAGCCCGGCGCTTAAGCAAGCCCTGGCGCGCGCCATAGGGGTCGGTACAGCCCAGCACCTGGACCTGCGCGCGCATGAGCGGCTCGCTGCTCGACGTTTCAAAGCCGCCGCATTCCCGCACCAGTTTGGCCATGAAGGAGGCCGCGGCCACGACCGACGGCTCTTCGACCACCATGGGCACCAGCACGTCCTTGCCGTTGACCGTGAAATTGCCGGCCACGCCAAAGGGCAACTCGAAGGTGCCGATGACGTTTTCAATCATGCCGTTGGCGCGGTCCACGCCCAGCGCGCCGGGCTGGGCCAGCAAGGCCGCATCGGCTTCGGTCAGGCCGGCGGCGCGCACGAGATGCGCGAGCCGCCCGGTGGGGCTCAGGGCGCGAAAGTTGGGGAGGCGGGAATCAACGGTCATGTCTCTTTTTTCCTGGTGTCACGGCATTGCCCGCAAAAATCGGGCTCGGGGAAGCAGTACGGTCAGGACACTGTAGGTAATCTGTACCATCAGATAAAGGTACAGTTTGGCGGGACAGCGGCCTCTAACGGCGCCGGACAGGCGCCGGCGGCGATAGTGGCGTCGGGACCCATTCATCACGATCCAACACGATTGCTCACAGCGTCCATGCCCAGAACCCAATCACCACCGCAGCCCACCACCATTGCCGCCACACTGGCCGCGTCGCTGGAAAGGCAGATCGCGGAAGGCGCTTTCAAGGCCGGCGAAAAGCTGCCGTCGCTGCGCGAGCTGGCCGAGCTGCACGGCTACGCAAAAAACACCGTGGTGGCGGCCTTTGAACTGCTGGTGGCACGCGGCATCGTCGAGCCGCGGCGGGGTTCGGGCTATTACGTGCTGGGCGCCGCGGCGCCCAAGCCGGCGGAAGAAGAAGCCGGCTCGCTGGGCCGGGCGATGGACATCGTCTGGCTGATGCGCGAACAGCTCAAGTGGGAGGCCGACCAGCTCAGCGTGGGCGACGGTTTTCCGCCTGTGGAATGGCTGGCCGGCGCGCGGCTGGACAAGTTTCACCACAAGGTCGTGCGCACCGGGCTGGGCGCCCTCTTCCGCTACGGCAGCCGCTTCGGCTATGAACCGCTGCGCCACCACCTGGTGCGCAAGCTGGCCGACCTGGGCATAGGCGCAGAAGCGCGGCAGATCGTGCTGACGCACGGCGCCAACGAGGCCATGGACATCGTCATCCGCTACTTTGTGCCGCCAGGCGGCACGGTGCTGGCGGACGACCCGGGCTATTACCCGCTGTTCGGCAAACTCAAGCTGGCGAGCGCCCGCATCGTCGGCGTGCCGCGCCTGGCCGACGGGCCCGACCTCGAGGCGCTGGAACAGTTGCTCATCACGCACCGGCCGCGGCTGTTCTTCACGCAGTCGGTGGGCCACAACCCGACGGGGTCGGACATCAGCGCCGCCAAGGCGTTTCGTGTTCTGCAGCTGGCCGAAAAATATGACTTGCTGCTGGTTGAAAACGACCCGTTGGCCGATTTCAAGCCCATGTCCATGCCGCGGCTGTCGGCGCTCGACCAGCTCAACCGCACGATTTACATCGGCAGTTTCTCCAAGTCTTTCTCCGCCGCGCTGCGGGTGGGTTTCATCGCCTGCGGCGCCGACCTGGCCAGCGACCTGGCCGACCTGAAGGCGCTGATCCACGTCAGCAGTTCGGAATATTGCGAGCGCACGGTAGATGTCATCCTGAGCGAAGGCCATTACCAGCGCCACCTGGCGCGCTTGCGCGACCGCATCACCGAAGCCACCGCCAAGGCGGTCCGCCTGTTCGAGGGTGTGGGCGGCGAAATTTTCGCCAAGCCGCCGCAGACACTTTATTTGTGGGCCGCGCTGCCGGGCGTGCCGGATTCATTGAAGCTGGCGCAGGAGATGCTCAGCGAGAAAATCGTTTCAGCCCCGGGCAAGGTGTTCTGCGTGGACTCGTCGCAACGCTCTAAGTGGTCGCGCTTCAACGTGGGAGCGGTCGCAGACCCACGTTTTGCAAAAGCACTGCGAGTGGTCCTGCGCAGGCTGGATGAAACCGGATGAGCATTCGCCCGCATGCGGCGCGCGTTCGGGCATGGAGTGCGGTCCCGGCAAGCTGTCCATGCGTGAAATAGCGATGCGCCAAAAGAAAAAGGCCGCTTGCTGAATTCAGCAAGCGGCCTTGGTCGTGATGGTGGTGGAGCTGGGGGGATTTGAACCCCCGTCCGCAAGCCTTGTTCGGGCAGATCTACATGTTTAGCGGTCTGATTTGAGTCTCGCCACCTGTGTCGCGCAGTCGCACGCTACACAGGACGCCAGCACCCTATTTTCTTGCCCCGGGTTAAGGTACCCAGCCCGGAGCCAGCCGATGAAATTATCTTTACAGCCGGGAGCGTTTAACTTGCGCTAAACACCCCTTGCCCAGCCCATCGGCCTGCTGTTGTAAAGCTCACTGGCAATTAAGCAGCGAGTGCGAAACGTTCGTCGTTTGCAGTTAGTTTGTTTGAATCTGTTTTACGAGCGCACTCAGCTCGACATGCACCACACCGCGTCCGAACCCACGTCGAAACCAATGCAGCCCCAGGAGGACTAGTTTACGCCATTCGCAGCAAATTCAAGAGCGCGCCGGGCGCGGCGATGGTTGCATCGGCTTTCCAGCCCCCGGTATCGGCGGTTTTACCCAGATAACCGTAAGCGGCAGCTACCGTCGGCATGCCCGCGGCGCGGCCCGCAACGATGTCGCGCTCGTCGTCGCCGACGTAAATGCAGCGATTCGGCGCCACGTCAAGCTGGCGTGCCGCCTCAAGCAAGGGTGCCGGATGCGGCTTGGAATGCGGGGTGGTGTCGCCGCTGATGATGGTCTGGGCCGTGTCGAACAGCGGCATGGCCTTGGTCAGTGGCAGGGTGAAACGGGCAGATTTGTTGGTGACCACACCCCATTTAAAGCCGGCCCGGCCAATTTGGCCGATCAATTCAGCCACTCCGTCGAACACCGTCGTGTGTTCAGTCATGCGCGACTCGTAATTGCGAAAGAATTCTTCCTTGAGTTCAGCGAAGCGGGCATCGTCCGGCGTCAGGCCGAAGGCCACAGCGATCATGCCGCGCGCGCCGGCACCCGCCATGGGACGATAAAGCGCCAAAGGAAGCGATTCCAGCCCCCGGTCGGTGCGCATTTTGTCGGCTGCGGCGCCCAGGTCGGGCGCACTGTCTATCAGGGTGCCGTCCAGGTCGAACAGCACGGCCGCTACATCTTTGAACATGTCAGGGTTATGAATTAGGTTGAATTCGCCGGAATTCAGCTTTTTTGGGTGGCCAGCAGGTAGTTGACGCTGGTATCGGCACTGAGCCAGTAATGGCGTGTCAGCGGGTTGTATTCCATGCCGCGGGTCTGCTGCAGCGACAGGCCGGAAGCCCGGCAGTAACCGGCCAATTCGCTGGGTTTGACCAGTTTGGCGTACTCGTGGGTACCGCGGGGCAACATGTTCAGCACGTATTCCGCGCCCACGATGGCAAACAGAAAAGCCTTGGCGTTGCGGTTGATGGTGGAGAAAAACACATATCCACCGGGTTTGACCAGCGCCGCGCAGGCTTTGACGATGGAAGAGGGATCGGGCACGTGTTCGAGCATTTCCATACAAGTGACGACGTCAAAGCTGCCCGGCTGCTCGGCCGCCAGCGCTTCGGCGCTGATTTCCCGGTACTGCACGCCTTCTGTCTGGGCCTCCAGCGCATGGAGTTGGGCGACTTTCAGGGCTTTGGTGGCCAGATCTATGCCCAAAACGTCGGCGCCCTTGCGGGCCATCGAGTCCGCCAGGATGCCGCCGCCGCAGCCCACGTCCAGAACGCGCTGCCCTCTGAGGGGAATCTGGCCGTCAATCCAGCCCAGGCGCAGGGGGTTGATCTGGTGCAGGGGACGGAATTCGCTCTCGGTGTCCCACCAGCGGTGGGCCAGGTCGGAGAATTTGGCGAGCTCGGCAGGATCAAAGTTATCGCTTGTAGACATGGGTCATTATCGTTGAGGCATAAAAAAACCGCGCCTGAGCGCGGTTTTTGAAGTGATTCCGAAGAATTACTTGGTGGCGCGGGTACCGACCACTTCGATTTCCACGCGACGGTTCTTGGCGCGGCCTTCAGCGGTCTTGTTGTCAGCAACTGGCTGTTTCTCGCCCTTGCCTTCAGTGTAGACGCGGTTTTTCTCGATGCCCTTGGACACGAGATATGCCTTGACAGCTTCCGAACGGCGGACCGACAGCTTCTGGTTGTAAGCATCGCTACCAACGGAGTCGGTGTGACCCACGGCGATAATGACTTCCAGGTTGATGTCCTTGATCTTGCCGACCAGGTCATCCAGCTTGGCTTTGCCTTCTGGCTTCAGCACGGACTTGTCAAAGTCAAAGAACGCGTCAGCAGCGTAGGTGACTTTCGATGCCGTCACTTGAGGCTGAGGAGCCGCAGGAGCAACTGCCGCAGGGGCAGCAGGAGTAGCGGCAGGAGCAGGAGCCATCGCAGGGGCAATTGCGCCGTCGCAACCAGGCGCTGCAGTAGCAGGCGTCCAGTTGGCATCACGCCAGCACAGTTCGTTGGTGCCGTTTTTCCAGACCAGTTCGTTGTTGCCGTTTTTCCAGTTGTCGATAGTTTGTGCACCAGCGGCGGTAACAAGCGCTGCGGAAGCAAACAACATTGCCACTTTGTTGAGTTTCTTCATGGTTCTCCTCTAGAGAAAAGCCGCAGACTTGCTGCGATTAGTAATATTACACGCCGTAAGTGACCATCACTCAAAGCGTTACATCGATTGTGCCACACCTGTTCGAACCTTCAAGCACGCTATCGGCTTCGTCTGACACAGACATGAGATTCTTGAGCATTTGTTGCTGGCCCGCCACAAGTGCCCGCTATAAACTCAAGCCTTAAAATTGCAGGCTTTCCCTCAAGAATCCCGAAATCCCAACCAGGCCGCTCATGACCCAGTTCGCTAAAGAAACCCTGCCCATCAGTCTTGAAGAGGAAATGCGGCGCAGCTATCTCGACTACGCCATGAGCGTGATCGTGGGCCGGGCGCTCCCCGATGCGCGGGACGGCCTGAAACCGGTGCACCGGCGCGTGCTGTTCGCGATGCACGAGCTGAACAACGACTGGAACCGCCCTTACAAGAAGTCAGCGCGTATCGTCGGCGACGTTATCGGCAAATACCACCCGCACGGCGACCAATCGGTGTACGACACCATCGTGCGCATGGCGCAGGATTTTTCCCTGCGCCACCTGCTGGTCGACGGCCAGGGCAACTTCGGCTCGGTCGACGGGGACAACGCCGCGGCCATGCGGTACACCGAGATCCGGCTGGCGAAAATCGCCCACGAACTGCTGGCGGACCTGGACAAGGAGACCGTCGATTTCGGCCCCAACTACGACGGTAGCGAGCAGGAGCCGCTGGTCATGCCGACCCGGTTGCCCAACCTGCTGGTCAACGGATCAGGCGGCATTGCGGTGGGCATGGCGACCAACATCCCGCCCCACAACCTCAATGAAGTGGTCGACGCCTGCCTTCACATGCTGAAGAACCCCGAGGCCTCCATCGACGAGCTGATGGAAATCGTCCCGGCGCCGGACTTCCCCACGGGCGGCATCATTTACGGCATCAACGGCGTCAAGGACGGTTACCGCACCGGCCGCGGCAAGGTGGTGATGCGCGCAAAATGCCACTTCGAGGACATCGACAAGGGCCAGCGCCAGTCCATCATCGTCGACGAGCTGCCCTATCAGGTCAACAAGAAGACGCTGCAGGAGCGCATGGCCGAACTGGTGCACGAGAAAAAAATCGAAGGCATCAGCCACATCCAGGACGAGAGCGACAAATCCGGCATGCGCCTGGTCATCGATCTCAAGCGCGGCGAAGTGCCCGAAGTCGTGCTGAACAACCTGTACAAGCAGACCCAGTTGCAGGACACCTTCGGCATCAACATGGTGGCGCTGGTCAACGGCCAGCCCAAACTGTGCAATCTCAAGGACCTGATCCAGGTCTTCCTGTCGCACCGCCGCGAAGTGGTGACCCGCCGCACGGTGTTCACGCTGCGCAAGGCGCGCGAGCGCGGCCACGTGCTCGAAGGCCTCGCGGTCGCCCTGGCCAACATCGACGACTTCATCGCCATCATCCGCAACGCGCCCACGCCGCCGGTGGCCAAGGCCGAACTGATGCTGCGCCCCTGGGACAGCACCCTGGTGCGTGAAATGCTGACCCGCACGCGCGCCGACGGAGGTGTCGTCAATGCCGACGATTACCGTCCCGACGGCCTCGAAAAGGAATTCGGCATGGGCAACGACGGCCTGTACCGGCTCTCGGAAACCCAGGCCCAGGAAATCCTGCAGATGCGCCTGCAGCGCCTGACCGGCCTGGAGCAGGACAAGATCGTGGCCGAGTACAAGGAAGTCATGGCCGAGATCGACGACCTGCTCGACATCCTGGCCAAGCCCGAGCGCGTGTCCATCATCATTGGCGAAGAACTCTCCGCGATCAAACTGGAGTTCGGCCAGACCAAGCTGGGCGCACGCCGCAGCCTGATCGAGCACAGCTCCTTCGACCTCAGCACCGAGGACCTGATCACTCCCACCGACATGGTGGTGACGCTTTCGCACACCGGCTATATCAAGAGCCAGCCGCTGTCCGAATACCGGGCGCAAAAACGCGGCGGCCGCGGCAAGCAGGCCACCGCCACCAAGGAAGACGACTGGGTCGACCAGCTCTTCATCGCGAACACGCACGACTACATCCTGTGCTTCTCCAACCGCGGCCGGCTCTACTGGCTCAAGGTCTGGGAAGTTCCCGCGGGCTCGCGCGGCTCGCGCGGCCGGCCGATCGTGAACATGTTCCCGCTGCAGGAAGGCGAAAAAATCACCGTGGTCCTGCCGCTGACCTGCGATAAGCGCAGCTTCCCTGCCGACCAGTACGTCTTCATGGCCACCTCGATGGGTACCGTGAAGAAGACCGCCCTGGACGAGTTCAACAACCCGCGCAAGGCCGGCATCATCGCCGTGGACCTGGATGCGGGCGACTACCTGATAGGCGCGTCGCTGACGGACGGCAAGCACGACGTGATGCTGTTCAGCGACGGCGGCAAGGCCGTGCGCTTCGACGAGAACGACGTGCGCCCCATGGGCCGCCTTGCGCGCGGCGTGCGCGGCATGATGCTCGAAGACGGCCAGGGCGTGATCGCCATGCTGGTGGCCGAGGACGAGGAGCAAAGCGTGCTGACCGCCACCCAGAACGGCTTCGGCAAGCGCACCTCCATCACCGAGTACACACGCCACGGCCGCGGCACCAAGGGCATGATCGCCATCCAGCAAAGTGAGCGCAACGGCAAGGTCGTGGCCGCCACGCTGGTCCACGTCGACGACGAGATCATGCTCATCACCGACAAGGGCGTCCTGGTGCGCACGCGCGTCAGCGAAATCCGCGAGATGGGAAGGGCTACACAGGGTGTTACGTTGATCGGCCTGGATGAAGGCTCACAATTGAGCGGCCTTCAGCGCATCGTCGAAAACGATGCCACGCTGGACGACATCGACACCGAAAACGACACCGGCACAGACGCCTCCAACACCGAAAGCAATTGATGAAAAAACTGATCACCGCACTCGCGATCGCCGGCATGGCCTGTGCCACCGCCGTCCACGCCCAGGCGGACGCCAAGACCGAACTGGCCAAAAAAGTGGTCGCGCTGCAGCAGGGGCCCGAGCTCGACCGGCTGGTGAGCCAGTTGGCCGGCAGCACGGCCCAGGACCTGATCAACAAATGGGGGCCGCAACTGCAAGCCAATGTGCCCAAAGCCAAGCAGGCCAAGGCCTCCGAAGACCTCAATGCCGAACTCAAAAAGTACGCCGATGACGCCAGCCAGCTCATCGGCAAGCAGGTCGCCACGGTCAGCGCCGACTCGCTGGTGCCCGCCTACGCGGAGCGTTTCACCCAGGAGGAACTCCAGCAGCTTGTCGCCTTCTTTGAATCTCCCGCGATCAAGAAATACCAGGCTGCGGCGCCTGAACTCGGCAGTCTTTTCGTGCAGAAACTGGTGGAAGCCTCGCGCGCCGACGTGGTCTCGCGCATCAAGCAATTCGACGACACGGCGGTGAAAATCGTCGGCACCAGCCCCGCCCCGGGAGCAGCCAAGCCACCTGCGAAGAAATGACCCGGCCCTTCAATTTTTCCGCCGGCCCGGCAAACCTGCCCGAGGAGGTTTTGCAGCAGGCGGCGGGCGAAATGCTGGACTGGCACGGCAGCGGCATGAGCGTGATGGAGATGAGCCATCGCGGCAGGGAATTCATCTCCATCTATGAAGCCGCTGAAGCCGATTTTCGCGAACTCATGGCCGTCCCGCCCGAGTTCAAGATCCTGTTCATGCAGGGCGGCGGACTGGCCGAAAATGCCATCGTTCCGTTGAACCTCTCGCACGGGCGTTCCGCCGATTTTGTGGTGACCGGCAGCTGGAGCGACAAGTCGCAGAAGGAAGCGCGCAAGTACTGCGACGTGCAGGTCGCCGCCAGCAATGCGGACAACGGCCACACCCTTTTGCCGTCGCCATCGGCCTGGAAACTGCGGCCCGATGCGGCCTACGTGCACCTGTGTACCAACGAAACCATCAACGGTGTGGAATTCCACAGCCTGCCGGACCTCAAGGCACTGGGAAGCGATGCGCCCCTGGTGATTGATTTTTCGTCCCATGTGGCCTCCCGTCCCGTCGACTGGTCCCGCGTGGGCCTGGCTTTCGGCGGGGCGCAGAAAAACCTCGGTCCCGCCGGGATGACGCTGGTGGTCGTCCGTGAAGATTTGCTAGGCCACGCCCTGCCGATATGCCCCAGCGCTTTCGACTACAAGACGGTGGCGGACAACCAGTCGATGTACAACACGCCGCCCACCTATGCCATCTACATCGCGGGCCTGACCTTCCAGTGGCTCAAGCGCCAGAAAGAAGGCGCGGCCACCGGCATCGCCGCCATGGAAAGCCGCAACCTCGCCAAGGCGCAGCTGCTTTACGACGCCATTGACGGGTCACAGTTCTACCTGAACAAGGTCGGCAAGGACTGCCGCTCGCGCATGAACGTGCCGTTTTTCCTGCGCGACGAATCGCGCAACGACGCTTTCCTGGCCGGCGCCAAGGCCAACGGCCTGCTGCAGCTCAAGGGCCACAAGTCGGTGGGCGGCATGCGGGCCAGCATCTACAACGCCATGCCGCTGGCCGGCGTGCAGGCGCTGGTGGCGTACATGCGAGAATTCGAACAAAAACACGCCTAGGAAAAAATGCCTGCATGCCCGCCGCGTTCACGGCCCCTGAAGGGGTGCCCAGTGCTCCCGGCGCAGCCGAACGGCCTCTGATATGACTGCCAACCTTGCTGATTTACGCGTCCAGATCGATGCCCTGGACAGGGAACTGCTTGCCCTCCTGAACCGCCGCGCCCAGGTCGCCGAGCAGGTCGGAGAGGTCAAAAAACTTGAAGGCACGCCCTTCTTCCGCCCCGACCGGGTTGCCCAGGTGATCGAGCAAATCCAGAAAGCCAACACGGGGCCTCTCAAAAACGAACATGTGGCCGCGGTCTGGCGCGAGATCATGTCTGCCTGCCTGGCCCTGGAGTCCCCTGTCCGGGTGGCCTACCTGGGCCCCGCGGGCACCTTCAGCGAGCAGGCCGCGCTGCAGTTTTTCGGTGCCAGCATCGAACATGTGCCATGCATCAGCATTGACGAAGTCTTTCGCGCGACGGCGGCCGGCAGCGCCAGCTATGGCGTCGTGCCGGTGGAGAACTCCACCGAAGGCGTGGTATCGCGCTCACTCGACCTGTTCCTGAACTCTCCGCTGCATATCGTCGGCGAAATCAGCCTGATGGTGCGACACAACCTGCTGCGGCTTTCGGAGTCCCTCGAAGGCATCGAAGCCGTCTATGCGCATCCACAGGCATTGGCCCAGTGCCAGGGCTGGCTGACCACGCACCTGCCCCATGTGGAACGCCGCACCGCCTCCAGCAATGCCGAAGGCGCGCGCCTGGCCACGACCAACCCGGCCTGGGCAGGCATTGCCGGCGAGCGCGCCGCCACCCAGTTCGGCCTTTACACGGCGGCCCACGCCATCCAGGACGACGCTTTCAACCGCACGCGCTTTGCCGTGGTGTGCCTGCCGCAGACGTTGCCCTCCCCGCCGGCCTCCGGCAAGGATTGCGTGAGCCTGGTGGTGTCCGTGCCCAACCGCCCCGGCGCCGTCCACGACATCCTGATGCCGCTCAAGGCCCACGGCGTCTCCATGACCCGCTTTGAATCCCGCCCGGCACGTTCGGGCCAGTGGGAATACTACTTTTATATTGACCTTCAAGGTCACCCGTCCCAGGACCATGTCAAAGCCGCGCTGGCCGACCTGCAGCGCCTGTGCGCCTTTTACAAGGTCCTCGGAACCTATCCCATTGGCGATTAATGCAACGACTTACCAACCTCCTGGTGCCACGACATGTTTGAACAATTAGGTCTCATTGGATGCGGCCTGATGGGTGGCTCTTTCGCGCTGGCGCTCAAACGCGCCGGCCTGGTCAAGCGCGTCGTCGGTTACAGCAAATCCCCCTCCACCACGGAACGGGCACGCCAGATGGGCGTGATCGACGTGGAAGCCCCCTCGGCGCTGCTGGCGGTCTCCGGTGCGGACATCGTGCTGCTGGCCGTGCCGGTTTCCGCGACCGAAGCCACTTTCAAGGCGATCCGGCATCTGGTCGGCCCGAACACGCTGATCATGGACGTTGGCTCGACCAAGCGCGACGTCGTCGATGCCGCCCGCCGCGTGCTGCGCGACAACGTCGGCTCCTTCGTGCCCTGCCATCCGATCACCGGCAAGGAAGTCTCGGGCGTCGAGCATGCCGACGTGGATCTCTATGCCGGCAAGCAGGTCATCCTGACGCCGATTGAGCGCACCTTCACGGTCCAGCTCCAGAAAGCCGTGGACGTCTGGACGGCACTGGGCTGCAACGTCCTCAAGATGTCGCCCCAGGCCCATGATGCCGCTTATGCCGCCGTCAGCCACCTGCCCCACCTGATCGCCTTCGCCCTGATCAACGGCATCACCGGGCAGGACCACGGCAAAGACTACATGTCGCTGGCCGGCCCGGGCTTTCGCGACTTCACGCGCATCGCCGCGAGCGACCCAAAAATGTGGCGCGACATCCTGACCGCCAACCGCGAGGAGCTGCTGGCCCAGTCCAAGATTTTCCAGGAAACCTTGCAATCCCTCGAGAAGTTGATTTCCACCGGCAGCGGCGATGCCCTGGAAGCACTGATCGAGCAAGCCAGCGAGACCCGCGCCAACTGGCGCATCTCCTCGCCGAAATCGCACAAATAATCCGCGCTCCATGTTCGATATCGAGTTCCTGGACATTCCGCCCCTCAGCAGCGCGGGGGGCACGGTCCGCCTGCCCGGCTCCAAAAGCATTTCCAACCGTGTGCTGCTGCTGGCCGCCTTGAGCCACGGCGACACCACGGTCCACGACCTTCTTGCCTCCGACGACACCGCCGTGATGCTGGTCGCGCTGAGGCAACTGGGCTGCAGCGTCACGCAGGACGGCAACACCGCCGTCATCAGCGGGCTGGGCGGCCGGCCCGTGCAGTCCCCGGCCAAGCTCTTCATGGGCAATGCCGGCACGGCCATGCGACCCCTGACGGCCGCGCTGGCGCTGCTGGGCGGGGAGTTCGAGCTGTCCGGCGTGCCGCGCATGCACGAAAGGCCCATAGGCGACCTGGTCGACGCGCTCAGGCAACTCGGCTGCGCCATCGACTACCTCGGCAATGAAGGCTTTCCGCCGCTGCGCCTGCGCCCCGGGCAACTGAAACTGCAGGAGCCCATACGGGTGCGCGGCGACGTCTCCAGCCAGTTCCTGACAGCCCTGTTGATGGCCCTGCCGCTGGTAGCCCAACAGGACATCCGCATCGAAGTGGTCGGCGAACTGATCTCCCGGCCCTATATTGAAATCACGCTCAAGCTGCTCCAGCGCTTCGGCATAGACGTCCGGCGCGACGGCTGGGAACGTTTCACCATCCCGGCCGGCAGCCGCTACCAGTCGCCCGGCGAAATCCATGTCGAGGGCGACGCCTCTTCCGCCAGCTATTTCGTCGGGCTGGGCGCCATCGCGGCAGCGTCCCCGGGCCACGCCGGCATCGAAATCCTGGGCGTGGGCGCCGACTCCATCCAGGGCGACATCCGCTTCATCGAGGCCGCGCAAATGATGGGCGCGCGGGTAGAGAGCTCGCCAAACTCGCTGCGCATCTCACGCGGCGCCTGGCCGCTCAAAGCCATTGACCTCGACTGCAACCACATCCCCGACGCCGCCATGACCCTGGCCGTGATGGCCCTGTATGCCGACGGCACGACCACCCTGCGCAATATCGCGAGCTGGCGCGTCAAGGAGACCGACCGCATCGCCGCCATGGCTTGCGAACTGCAAAAGTTCGGCGCGGTGGTCGAAGAAGGGGCTGATTACCTCAAGATCACCCCACCGGTCCAGTGGACGACGGGCGCGATCCATACCTACGACGACCACCGCGTGGCCATGTGCTTTTCATTGGCGGCTTTCAACCCGGCGCAACTTCCGGTACGCATCGTGGATCCCAAATGCGTCGCCAAGACCTTCCCCGACTACTTCGAAGCCCTGTTTGAAGTGGCACAGGCCGGCATCGCCCGTATTCCCGTCATCTGCATCGACGGCCCGACCGCCTCCGGCAAGGGCACGCTGGCGGCCCTGACGGCCCAGCGGCTGGGCTATCACTACCTGGATTCGGGCGCGCTGTACCGCCTGAGCGCCCATGCCGCAGCCTTGGCCGGCGTCTCGCTGGACGACGGCGCCGGTGTAGCCCTCGTGGCGCGCACCATGCCGGTGCAATTTTGCCATAACCACATCTTCCTCGGCGCCCATGACGTCTCCGACGCCATCCGCACCGAAGCTGCCGGCATGGCTGCTTCCCGGGTGTCGGCGCATCCGGAAGTTCGCGCCGCCCTGCTGGAGCTCCAGCACAGCTTTCGCAAGCTGCCCGGGCTGGTCGCCGACGGCCGCGACATGGGAACCGTGATTTTTCCCGATGCCCCGCTGAAAATCTTCCTGACGGCCAGCGCCCTTCACCGGGCGGAACGTCGGCATAAGCAGTTGATTTCAAAGGGAAATTCGGCTACAATCGCCGAGATTCAGCAAGATTTAGAGGCACGTGATGCGCGCGATTCGTCGCGAAAAGCCGCACCTTTGAAGCCTGCTGATGACGCCCGCCTCCTGGACAACTCCTACCTGTCGATTGAAAAATCGGTGAGCCAGGTGATTGACTGGTGGCAAGGCACCCGGCCCTTCTGACCCCCGACGCGCGACCTGCGCTTGGGTCAGCAGGTTCAATAACGTAACCCGCGGCCACGCTAGACGTCCGGCCGCACAAAACCGCCGCAAGCAGCTATAAAAACAGTAGCAATCCCGCTATTGGAATCCTGTTGTGTGGACTAGGAAAATCATGTCTGAATCTTTTGCCGACCTATTTAACGAATCGCTGCAACGCTCTGAAATGCGTACCGGCGAAGTCATCACCGCCGAAGTAGTGCGTATCGATCACAACCACGTCGTTGTGAACGCCGGACTCAAATCCGAGGCTTACGTCCCCCTCGAAGAATTCAAGAACGACCAGGGCGAACTCGAAGTCCAGGTCGGCGATTTTGTTTCCGTGGCCATCGACTCTGTCGAAAACGGCTATGGCGACACCCTGCTGTCCCGCGACAAGGCCAAGCGCCTGGCTTCGTGGATGAGCCTGGAAAAAGCCCTGGAATCCGGCGAGTTCGTCACCGGACAGACCAGCGGCAAAGTCAAGGGCGGCCTTACCGTCCTTGTCAACGGCATCCGCGCCTTCCTGCCCGGCTCGCTCATCGACACCCGCCCCATCAAGGACTTGTCTCCGTACGAGAACAAGACCATGGAATTCAAGGTCATCAAGCTCGACCGCAAGCGCAACAACGTGGTGCTGAGCCGCCGCGCCGTGGTCGAAGCCAGCATGGGCGAAGAGCGCGCCAAGCTGATGGAAACCCTCAAGGAAGGCACTGCCGTCAAGGGCATCGTCAAGAACATCACCGAATACGGTGCGTTCGTTGACCTGGGCGGCATCGACGGCCTGCTGCACATCACCGACATGGCATGGCGCCGCGTGCGTCACCCAAGCGAAGTGGTGACGGCCGGCCAGGAAATTGTTGCCAAGATCCTGAAGTTCGACACCGAAAAGAACCGTGTCTCGCTGGGCCTGAAGCAAATGGGCGACGACCCATGGATGGGCGTGAACCGCCGCTACCCCCAAGGCACGCGCCTGTTCGGCAAGATCACCAACATCGCCGACTACGGTGCGTTTGTGGAACTCGAACCCGGCATCGAAGGCCTGGTCCACGTGTCCGAAATGGACTGGACCAACAAGAACGTGGCCCCGAGCAAGCTCGTGGCGCTGGGCGACGAAGTCGAAGTCATGGTCCTCGAGATCGACGAAGACAAGCGCCGCATCAGCCTGGGCATGAAGCAGTGCAAGGCCAACCCATGGCAAGAGTTCGCGCAGGAAACCAAGCGCGGCGACCGCGTCAAGGGCCCGATCAAGTCGATCACCGACTTCGGCGTCTTCGTGGGCCTGGCTGCCGGCATCGACGGCCTGGTGCACCTGTCCGACCTCTCGTGGAACGAACCCGGCGAAGCCGCCGTTCGCAACTACAAAAAGGGCCAGGAAGTGGAAGCCATCGTGCTGGCAGTTGACGTCGACCGCGAGCGCATCTCCCTGGGCATCAAGCAGCTGGATTCCGATCCGTTCACCACCTTCGTGTCGATCAACGACAAGGGCGCGATCGTGACCGGCAAGGTCAAGACGGTTGACGCCAAGGGCGCTGAAATCGACCTGGGCGAAGACATCATCGGTTACCTGCGCGCCAGCGAAATCAGCCGTGACCGCGTCGAAGACGCGCGCAACGTGCTGAAGGAAGGCGACGAAGTTTCCGCAGTCGTGGTGAACGTGGATCGCAAGACCCGCAACATCCAGCTGTCGGTCAAGGCCAAGGACAACGCCGACCAGCAGGAGGCCATGGCCAGCCTGAGCCAGCAGTCTTCGCGCGAAAACGCCGGCACGACCAGCCTGGGCGCACTGCTGCGCGCCAAGCTGGACAACAACGAAAAGTAAGGCAATCGTGCAGCGGTGTGACGCGCCCCGGGCGGGTCGCATCTCTGTGCAGCTACTTTATCCATGACCCGAAGCGACCTCGTCGAAGAACTGGCGGCCCGATTCAGCCAGCTGACGCACCGCGACGCCGAATATGCCGTCAAGACGATTCTTGACGCCATGAGCGACGCGCTGGTGCGCGGCCATCGCATTGAAATCCGTGGTTTCGGCAGTTTTTCCATCAACCGGCGCCCGCCCCGCATGGGGCGCAACCCGCGTTCCGGCGAAAGCGTGGCGATCCCGGAAAAACGGGTGCCGCACTTCAAGCCCGGGAAGGCATTGCGCGAAGCCGTCGATGCCCGCACCCAGGAATTGCTGGCGGTCACGGAACCCAAATAGGGCATTACTGGTTTCCCTCGGTGGGCTGGCTACAATCGCCAGACCACCCGGGGGATTACCAAGTGAAATACCTCATGTGGCTGCTTAAAGCAGCCATTTTTTTTACACTCTTCGCTTTTGCACTGAATAACCAGCAAACGGTTTCGGTGTATTTCTTTTTTGGCACCATGTGGCAGGCACCCCTGGTGCTGGTCGTCCTGGCGGCCTTCGCCTGCGGGCTGGCGCTCGGCATTTTTGTCATGATGCCGCGCTGGTGGAAGAAACGCAGATCGGCCAAACACACCTCATCCGGCGGCCCCCATACCGTGACAGACGACCCCTCCACACTCCACCATGGAATTTGACTTCACCTGGGTCTTGCTCGGCTTCCCCATCGCCTTCACCCTCGGCTGGCTGGCCTCCCGGCTGGACTTGCGGCAGCTTCGCATTGAAAACCGCCAGGCGCCCAAGGCCTATTTCAAGGGTCTGAACTTCCTGCTCAACGAGCAGCAGGACCAGGCCATAGACGCCTTTATCGAGGCGGTGCAGAACGACCCGGACACCTCCGAGCTTCACTTCGCCCTGGGCAACCTGTTTCGCCGCCGCGGCGAGTACGAGCGCGCCGTGCGCGTGCACGAGCACCTCATGTCGCGCGGCGACCTCACGCAGCCCGAGCGCGACCGCGCCCAGCACGCCCTGGCGCTCGACTTCCTGAAGGCCGGCCTGCTGGACCGCGCCGAGGCCGCCCTGCGCAAGCTTGAAGGCACGCCCTTTGAAGAAGAGGCCCGGCTGGCCTTGCTGTCGATTTACGAACGCTCGCGCGACTGGGCCAATGCCACCGAAATCGCGGCCCGCCTGGGCAGTTCCAGCCACGGCAGCTTCAGCACCCGGCAGGCGCACTACCTGTGCGAGCAGGCCGGCGCCGCCGTCGCCGCCGGCGATACCACCCACGCCTTGGGCGCACTGCAGGAAGCTATCGCCATGGCACCCGCCCTGGCCCGCCCTCTGATCGACCTGGCAAAGCTGCAGAACCAGCTAGGCAGGCATCAGGAAGCCCTGCAAACCCTGCTCAAGCTCGAAAAAACCGCACCGCAAGGCCTGCCGCTGGCCGCCGGCCTGCTGGCCAACATCGCGCAGGCCAGCGGCCAGGAAGCCACCGCGCTGGAACTGCTCAAGACCAGTTACGCCAACGTGCCGTCCATCGACGTGATCGAGGCCATCGTCAAGCTCGAAAAAGACCCGGCTTCGGCACGGCAGTGGTATGTGAAGCACCTGGAGCGCCAGGCCTCGCTGGTCGCGGCGGGCAAATGGATCGCCGGCGAAAAGCTGCAGGACGAGCAGCACCACGCGCTGGTCCAGCGTGCCCTCGACCAAGCCACCAAACCGCTGATGCGTTACCGCTGCGCCGCTTGCGGCTTCGAGGCCACCCAGCACTTCTGGCACTGCCCCGGCTGCCAGGCCTGGGACAGTTACCCGACACGCCGTATTGAAGAATTATGAACACCCCGTGGACAGGTTTGGCACACCCCCGTGGAGGCTTCGCCTCCCTCCCCCTTGCAAGGGGCGACGCCTGAGGCCTGGCAAAGCCAGTTCCGCGGCGCCCGCTGGAAAAGACAAAGCGGTAGCGCAGCGTTCATCCGTATAGAACAAGCAGACATGACAACACCCTCACTCTCCCCTCAACAGATCGCCAAAGCCCGCGTCCTCGTGGTCGGCGACGCCATGCTGGACCGCTACTGGTACGGCGCGGTGGACCGCATCTCGCCCGAAGCGCCCGTGCCCGTGGTGCGTGTCACGCGCACCGAGGAGCGCATAGGCGCCGCCGCCAACGTGGCCTACAACATCGTCACGCTGGGCGCACAAGCCTCGCTGCTGAGCGTGGTGGGCGAGGACGAAGCCAGCCACCAGCTGGAGGCGCTGGTCGCCAAGACCGGCATCACCCCCTACTTCGGCCGCGATGCGCAGCTCAAGACCACCGTCAAGCTGCGTGTCATCGGCCGCCAGCAGCAGCTGATACGCCTGGATTTCGAGAACACACCGGAAAACGAAGTGCTGGCCTCGCAGTCCGCGGCCTTTGAAAAGTTGTACCCGCAGCACGACGCCGTGCTGTTTTCCGACTACGGCAAAGGCGGCCTCGCGCACATCGTGCTGATGATCGCCCAGGCCCGTGCCGCCGGGAAAGTGGTGCTGGTCGACCCCAAGGGCTCGGACTACGCGCGCTACAAAAATGCCAGCGTCATCACGCCCAACCGCGCCGAACTCGAGCACGTGATCGGCACCTGGAGCAGCGAAGCCGACCTGCGCGCCAAGGCGCACAACCTGCGCGCCGCGCTCAACCTGGAAGCCCTGCTGCTCACGCGCAGTGAAGAGGGCATGACCCTGTTCGACGCCGAAGGCGAACTCAACGTTCCCGCCGTGGCGCGCGAAGTGTTCGACGTGACCGGCGCCGGTGACACCGTGATCGCCACGCTGGCCGCGATGACCGCCACCGGCATGCGCCTGCGCGATGCCGTGCCGATCGCCAACCGCGCGGGCGGCATCGTGGTCGGCAAGTTCGGCACCGCCACCGTCAATTACAGCGAGCTGTTCGCCGCGCACTGAGCCATCGCGCATCACAGCACAAGCCAAGGATCCATCATGAAAATCGTAGTCACCGGCGCCGCGGGGTTTATCGGCAGCAACATCATCAAGGGCCTTAACGCCCGCGGCATTGATGACATCATCGCTGTCGACGACCTGACCCAAGGCGACAAATTCCGCAACCTGGCCGGCCTGAAGATCGCCGACTACGTCGACGGCGACGATTTCTACGAACTGTTCGCCGAAGGCGCTTACGGCGAGGTCGAGGCGGTGTTCCATGAAGGCGCCTGCAGCGACACCATGGAAACCGACGGCAAATACATGATGGACAACAACTACACGCTGTCCTGCGAGTTGTTCCATGCCTGCCAGGACCAGGGCACGCGCCTGCTCTACGCCTCCTCGGCCGCCACCTACGGCGGGTCCGACACCTTCACCGAATCGCCCGAGTTCGAGCGCCCGCTCAACGTCTACGGCTACTCCAAGCTGCTGTTCGACCAGCGGCTGCGGCGCGAACTCGGCGCCCGGTTCGAGAACGCCGCCACCCAGGTCGCGGGCTTTCGCTATTTCAACGTCTACGGCCCGCACGAGCAGCACAAGGGCCGCATGGCCAGCGTCGCCTTCCACCAGTTCAACCAGTTCCAGGCCGAAGGCAAGGTGAAACTCTTCGGCGAATACGGCGGCTACGGCGCCGGCGGCCAGATGCGCGACTTCATCTTCATCGACGACGTGGTGGCCGTGAACCTCTGGTTCTTCGACAACCCCGGAAAGTCGGGCATCTTCAACCTCGGCACCGGCAAGGCGCAGCCTTTCAACGACGTGGCCATTGCCGTCGTGAACACCTTGCGCAAGGGGCAAAACGCCGCGCCCCTGAGCCTCGAAGAAGCCGTGCGCGGCGGCATGATCGATTACATCCCCTTCCCGCCCGCGCTGGTCGGCAAATACCAGAGCTACACCCAGGCCGATCCACGCGCCCTGCGCGCGGCCGGTTGCGACCATGTTTTTGCCGACGTGCAAACAGGTGTAACTGCTTACATGCAGTGGCTGGCGAAGAACAGCTGAGCAACTGAAACCCTAGGGTTTCCCCATCTCAAACGGATCTTCGGGTGGTCAACCCGGGGTGAGTCCAGGCCGTTGTCAAAGCAGCATCCTGTTTAACAGGATGCATCACGCGCCCCGTCTCATCCATCTTTGAGGAGCTTCCCATGTTCAAGAAAGTACTGGCGTTTTTCGCCGCCATGTCCCTCGCCGCGGCCTTTGCCGCCGTCGACGTCAACAAAGCCAGTGAGGCCGAACTCGATAGCGTCAAGCACATCGGCCCCGCCACCTCCAAGCTGATCATTTCCGAACGCAAGAAAAGCGAATTCAAAAACTGGGAAGACTTCATCACCCGCGTCAAAGGCGTCGGGGAAAAACGCGCAGCCGAATTTTCCGCCGCGGGCCTGACGGTAGGTGGCGCCGCCTACACCGGCGCGGGCGCGGCGGATGCCAAGGCAAAAGCCAAGGTGGAGGCCAAGGCCGATGCCAAAGCGGACAAGAAAACCGACAAGCCCGTGACGGAAAAAGCCAAAGATGCCGCAGTGGCCACCAAGGACGCCGTCAAGGGCGCGGCCATCGCCACCAAAGACGCCGTGAAAGAAACGGCCAAGGATGCCAAGGCAGCCGTGACGTCCAAGAAGGAAACCAAAGCCGAAGTCAAGGTGGAGGCTGCCAAGCCCGCCGCCAGCGCCGCCAAGAAGTAAACCGGCCCGCCCCCAAAAAACCCGCCTTGCGCGGGTTTTTTCTTGCGCGCTACAACAATGCGATCAGGTCCGTCACACCCACCGTGCCGCCCGCCTGCGTGATCAGCGTGCTGGCCTGGCCCCGGTGATGCGTCTGGTGGTTGAAAAAATGCGTGATCGCCTTCCAGGCCGCGTGCTCGCGCTGCACGCCTTTTGAATTGGCGTAGCGCATGGTCAACTGCGGATAGGCATCCGGCATGTCGGCCACCCATTGTTCAATCGCAGCATCCAGTTGCGCGCGCTTGGCCTTCAGGCCCGCCCAGTCCTGAAACAGCACCATGTCCAGCGTATAAGCCTCGGGCATGTCCAGCACATCCGGGCCCAGCGACGCGAAAGCGATGGCGTTCTCCACACCACACTGCGCAAAGCGCCTGAGCCAGACCTGGTCGGCCACCAGCAGGTGGCCCAGCGTGCGGTGGATCGAGCCGAAAAAAGCGCCGCGCTCCTGCTTGCGCGCTTCGTCCGTCAAGGCTTCGCAGGCCTCGTACAGGCGCTCATTGATCCAGCGGTTGTAGCGGGCCATAAGGCGGTAGTTGTCGCAGAACTCGCGGGTCATGGGAAGCGCTCCAGAAAAGGGTGACTGCGGGTGCGTTGTCACCAGATTCACGGTATTTTGCATCTGCTGCCGGGTCCACGGCTCATGCTGGGATGAAGCGCCACAAAGGGGCAACCAACGGGGGCCGCGGGACTGGCTCTGCCAGACCGCAGGCGCCGCCCCCTGGAAGGGGGGAACAGACTACACGAAGTGAGTCTGGACGGGGGTGGTCTACAGTTTGCCGAATCCCCCGCCGCCCGGCGTGTGGATTTCAAACACGTCGCCCGGCTGCATGTCGGCCTGCCCTATGTGGTCCAGCGCCTCGACCTGCCCCTGGGCTCGCACCACGAGGTTGCGCCCCACCTGGCCGGGCTCTCCACCGGCCATGCCGAAGGCGCCATGCTTGCGGCCGTTGGACAAAATGCTGGCCGTCATGGCCTCCAGGAAGCGCACGCGGCGCACGCCGCCGTTGCCGCCATGCCAGCGGCCCGCGCCGCCCGAGCCTTCACGGATCTCATAGCTCTCCAGCCGCACCGGGAAGCGGAACTCCAGCACCTCGGGGTCGGTCAGCCGCGAGTTGGTCATATGGGTCTGGACCACGCTGGTGCCGTCAAAACCCGACACCAGCTTGCCGGCTTCGTCGAGCTTGCCGCCCGCGCCCGAGCCGCCAGAGATGGTCTCGTAATACTGGTGGCGCGCATTGCCGAAGGTGAAGTTGTTCATGGTGCACTGGCTGGCCGCCATCACGCCCAGCGCGCCGTAGAGCGCGTTGGTGATGCAGGTGGAGGTCTCCACATTGCCCGCCACTACCGAGGCCGGCGGATTCGGGTTGAGCATGGAGCCCGCCGGGATGATGACCTTGAGCGGCTTGAGGCAACCCGCGTTCAGCGGGATGTCGTCGTCCACCAGCGTGCGGAACACATACAGCACCGCCGCCATGCACACCGCCGTCGGCGCGTTGAAGTTGTTGCTCTGCTGCGCCGAGGTGCCGGTGAAATCGATCTCGGCGCTGCGGCCTTTCGCATTGACGCGGATCGCCACCTTGATCTGCGCGCCGTTGTCCAGCGGCAGCGTGAACTCGCCGTCCTTGAGGCGCGTGATCACGCGGCGCACCGACTCCTCGGCGTTGTCCTGCACGTGGCGCATATAGGCCAGCACCACCTCCAGGCTGAAGCTGTCGACCATCTTGCGCAACTCCTGCACGCCTTTTTCATTGGCGGCGATCTGCGCCTTCAGGTCGGCCATGTTCTGCTGCGGATTGCGGCTGGGGTATTTGCCGCTTTTGAGCAGCGCAATCATTTCGGTCTCGCGCAGCACGCCACGCTCCACGAGCTTGACGTTGTTGATCTGCACGCCCTCCTCCTCGATCAGCGTGGAGAACGGCGGCATGGAACCCGGCGTGATGCCGCCGATGTCGGCGTGATGACCACGGGACCCAACATAAAACGTCGGCTGCGTGGCGGTGCCCAGGTAGACCGGCGTGATGACCGTGATGTCGGGCAAATGCGTGCCACCGTGATACGGGTCGTTCAACACATAGACGTCACCCGGCTGCATGCTGCCCGCGTTCTCGCGGATCACCGTCTTGATGCTCTCGCCCATGGAGCCCAGGTGCACCGGCATGTGCGGCGCGTTGGCGATCAGGTTGCCTTCGGTGTCGAAGAGCGCGCAGCTGAAGTCCAGCCGCTCCTTGATGTTGACCGAGTAGGCGGTGTTCTGCAGCTGCAGGCCCATCTGCTCGGCGATGTTCATGAAGAGGTTGTTGAAGACCTCCAGCAGCACCGGGTCCACCGTGGTGCCGGCGGCGAAGGTGACGGCGCGCTCTGCCCGGCGGTCCAGCACCAGGTGGTCCAGCGCCGTCAGCGCCGCCTCCCAGCCCGGTTCGACCACCGTGGTCGCGTTCTTCTCGGCAATGATGGCCGGGCCCGAAATGATGTCGCCGGGCCGCAGGTCTTCGCGCACCACAAGCGCCGCATCGTGCCACTGGCCGCCCGAATACATGCGCACGGTTTCGCGGCGCGGCACTTCGCGCGGCTCGTGCGTGGCATGGCGCGGCTCGGCCGGCGCGTCGCCGGCCACCACGGCTTCGACAGACACCGCCTCCACCACCAGGCCCTTGCCCTGCATCAAAAAGGCGAAGCGCTGGCGGTAGGCAGCCTCGAAGCCGGCCTCTATCTGGTCCAGCGTGCCGAAAGGAACGATCAACGCGGAGTCGCTGCCCTCATAGCGCACGTGCACGCGCCTGTGCGTGGTGATGTTCCCGGTACTGACTTGCTGGCGCTGCAGCTCGGCCCCGGCATGCGAGGCCAGTTCCTCGAGCTTGCCGGCGATCTCGGGCAGCGCGGCGCCGGAAAGCTTCAGCTCCACCGCCTGTTCGCGGATCACGTTCTGGTCGGCCAGGCCCATGCCGTAGGCGCTCAGCACGCCCGCCAGCGGGTGCACAAACACCTTGGTCATGCCGAGCGCGTCGGCCACCAGGCAGGCGTGCTGCCCGCCCGCGCCGCCAAAGCACTGCAGTGTGTAGCGCGTCACGTCGTAGCCGCGCGCGACTGAAATCTTCTTGATGGCATTGGCCATCTGCTGCACCGCGATGTTGATGAAGCCCTCGGCCACCACCTCGGCGCTGCGGCCGGTCTGGCCGGCCAGCTCGTTGAACTGGGCCTCGACCGCTTCGTAGCTCAGCGGCTCGTCGGCATTCGGGCCGAACACCTTGGGAAAGTAACGCGGCTGGACCTTGCCGACCATCACGTTGGCGTCGGTCACCGCCAGGCGGCCGCCGCGGCGGTAACTGGCCGGGCCGGGATTGGCGCCCGCGCTCTGCGGGCCGACGCGAAAACGCTCGCCGTCGAACTTGAGGATGGATCCTCCGCCCGCCGCCACGGTGTGGATGCTCATCATGGGCGCGCGCATGCGCACGCCGGCCACCTGGGTTTCGAACTCGCGCTCGAACTCGCCGGCGTAATGCGAGACGTCGGTGGACGTGCCGCCCATGTCGAAGCCTATGACCTTGGCATGGCCGGCAATCGCCGCCGTGCGCGCCATGCCCACAATTCCGCCGGCCGGGCCGCTCAGGATGGCGTCCTTGCCCTGGAACACGTGCGCATCGGTCAGGCCGCCCGAGGACTGCATGAAGAACAGGCGCACGCCCGGCATCTCGGCGGCGACCTGCTCCACATAGCGGCGCAGGATGGGCGACAGGTAGGCATCGACCACGGTGGTGTCGCCGCGGCTCACGAACTTCATCATCGGGCTGGTTTCATGCGAAGTGCTGATCTGCGTGAAACCCACCTCGGCCGCGATGCGCTTGGCAGCCTTTTCGTGCCCGGTGAAACGGTAGCCGTGCATGAACACGATGGCCAGGCTGCGCAAGCCCTTCTGGTAGTGCGCCAGCAGTTCTTTTTTGAGCAGAGCCTCGTCCAGCGCCTGCAGCACCTCGCCCTGCGCGCCCACGCGCTCCTGGGCCTCGACCACGGCGCTGTACAGCAGCTCAGGCAGCACGATGTGGCGGTCGAACAGCCGCGGGCGGTTCTGGTAGGCGATGCGCAGCGCGTCACGGAAGCCGCGCGTGGTCACCAGCAGCGTGGGCTCGCCCTTGCGTTCGAGCAGCGCATTGGTGGCCACCGTGGTGCCCATCTTCACGCAGTCGACCACGTCGGCGCGTATCGGCTCGCCGGGCTTCAGGCCCAGCAGGTGGCGTATACCGGCCACCGCCGCATCGCGGTATTGTTCGGGGTTTTCCGACAGCAGCTTGTGCGTGAGCAGCGATCCGTCGGGCTTTTTGGCCACGATGTCGGTGAAGGTGCCGCCGCGGTCTATCCAGAACTGCCAGCGCCCGCTGCCCGTGCCCGTCGTGCCCGTGCCGCCCGTTTTCGATGTGTTGTTTTGCGTCATGTTTTTAAAACTGTTGTCTGAAGAATACCGGCAAATCCGCCTTGCGGGCCTGGCCGGGCTGCTTGCCTGTTTTTGGCTGTGTGATTGCTGCTTGCTTGCCGCTTACTGCGGCATGTAGTAAGGCACAAAAATATCATTGGCCTCGTTGCCCACGGATCGTATCCACTCGCGCGAGAACTTCTCGCCCATGCGCTTGATTTCCTGGTCCAGATCGGGCGGAATGCGCTCTATCTTGATGCCGTTCTGCCGCAATTCCTCGGTGGCGCCGTAGGCCAGCGCCTGGCTGGCCTGCCAGCCGCGGGCTTCCGCGTCGGCCGCCGCCTTCAGCACACTGGCCCGGGCCTCCGGCGTCAGGGCCTCAAAAGCCTTGCTGCCCACAAACACCACATTTTTGGGAAACCAGGCGTTGATCTCATAGTAGTACTTGATGGGCCCCCAGACCTTGTTCTCCACCCCGGTCAGCGCCGAGGTGATCATGTTGTCCATGCGTCCTTCGGCCAGCGCCTTGCCCACGTCCACCATGGCCACGTCCACCGGCCTGGCGCCCAGCATTTCGGCAATGCGGGTGGTGGTCTGGTTGTAGGTGCGCATCTGCGTGCCCTTGAAGTCGGCCAGGCCGCGCACCGGCTTGCTCGAATGCAGACCCTGGGGCGGCCAGGGCACGGCGTAGAGCAGCTTCATGCCGCGCGCGGCGAAGTGCTTTTCAATGCCGGGGCGCTGCAGCTTCCACAGGCGCTGCGCGTCCTTGTAGGAGCCCACCACAAAGGGGATGGAGTCCGCGCCCGCAATGGGAATGTCCTTCACCATGCTGGACATGATGGTCTCGCCGGCCTCGGCCTTGCCCTGTTGCACCGCCTGGCCGATGTCGTTCAGCTTGAACAGGGTGTTGTTCGGGTGCACCTCGATCACCAGCTGGCCGGCGCTGGCTTTTTCGACCTCGCGTGCAAACTGGTAGATGTTCTGCGTGTGGAAAGACTCGGCCCGGTAGCCCGTGGCGAGCTTCCAGGTGGTCTGCGCCAGAAGCGCAGGGGCGTGGCTTGCCAATACCGCGCACAGCGCGGCTGTCCAAATGGGTTTCATGGGAACTCCCGGGAGGTTAAGGAGGCTGGCTCGAAGGCGGGCTGGAACAGGCGAAGCGCATGCTCAGCCCCGGGTGTCGGTGACAAACATCTTGCCGGGCGCATGTGTGATGCACAGCGACAGCCGGCTCGATTGCGCGATCCACTGCGGTGTCACGCCGCAGGCCCAGAACACCGGGACCTCGTCCGGCATGATGTCCACCGCGTCGCCGTAGTCGGGCCTGGACAGGTCCTGTATGCCTATCTCTTCCGGGTTGCCGATGTGCAGCGGCGCGCCGTGCGCCAGCGCGAAGCGGCCCGACACCTCGACCACCTTGGCCACGTCGCGGCTTTTGATGGGCCGCATGCTGACCACCATGTCACCGTGGAAGGGGCCCGACGGCACACAGGCCAGGCTGGTGCGGTACATGGCCACGTTGCGGCCCTGCGCCACATGGCGTAGCGGCACGCCCTCGCGGATGACGGCGTCTTCAAACGAAAAACTGCAGCCGATCAGGAAAGGCACAAAGTCTTTCTGCCACAGCGCCGAGATGTCGCCCCGCTCTTCCACAAACTCGCCGTCGCGGTAGACGCGGTAGCCCGGCAGGTCGGTCGCCAGGTTGGCGCCCGGCGCGCAGGCCGGCTCCCACTGGCCGGGCTCCAGCACCTCGACCAGCGGGCAGGGCTTGGGGTTGCGCTGGCAGAACAGCAGAAAGTCAAAAGCCTGGGCCTGCGGCACGATCATCAGGTTGGCCTGGATATAGCCGGGCGCGTGGCCCGCCGTGGGCAATGTGAAGCCGCCGCTGCGGCTGGCCAGGCGGAGGTCCGCGGGAATGTCAAAGATCTTGGTCATACGGTCAAATCGTGAATCGGGTTGTTGTTTCGTGGTTTCAAGGGAATCACAGTCCCAGGTAAGCCTTCTTGATGCTGTCGTCGTTGAGCAGATCCTGCCCGCTGCCCTGCATCACGATGCGGCCGGTCTGGATGACGTAGCCGTAATGCGCAATGTTGAGGGCTTTCTGCAGGTTCTGTTCCACCAGCAGGATGGACACCCCGGTGGCGTTGACCTGCTGAATCACTTCCAGCACCTTAGTGACGAACTTGGGCGCGATACCCCAGGAGGGCTCGTCCAGCATCAGCAGCTTGGGCCGTGCCATCAGACCGCGCGCGATCGCCAGCATCTGCTGCTCGCCGCCGCTCATGGTGCCGGCCAGCTGCGCGGCGCGCTCCTTGAGGATGGGAAACAGCGCCAGCATCTCGGCGATGCCACCGGCGACTTCATGTTTGTCCATGCGCGTGAAGGCGCCCAGCTCCAGGTTGCGCAGCACCGTCAGCCGCGGGAACAGGCGCCGGCCTTCGGGCACCAGCGACAGGCCCAGCGGCACCCGCTTGTGCGCCGGCATGCGCTGGATGTCCACGCCGTTGAAGCTGATGCTGCCGGCCGCGGCGGCGTTGAGCCCCGCCACGGCGCGCAGGGTGGTGGACTTGCCGTTGCCGTTGCCGCCTACCAGCGCCACGATTTTCCCGGGCTCCACCTTGAGGCTGACGTCGGAAATCGCCAGCACGTCGTCGTAGCAGACCTTGAGGTTTTTGATCTCCAGCATCTTCAATCCCCCAGGTAAGCGGTAATGACAACGGGATCGCTGGAGACCTCTTTCGGCGTGCCTTCGGCAATCTTCACGCCGCGGTCCAGCACCACGATCTTGTCGGCAATCGGCATGATGCCTTCCAGCACGTGCTCCACGATCAGGCAGGCAATGCCCTTGTCGCGAATCTTGAGCACCACGTCCACGGCTTCGCGAACTTCCGAGGGATTGAGCCCCGCCATGACTTCGTCCATCAGCAGGATGCGCGGCTCAATCGCCAGCGCGCGCGCCACGGCCAGGCGCCGCTGCTCGCTGATGGTCATGCTGGCCGCGGGGCGGTCGGCAAAGCGTTCCAGGTTGGCGAAGGCCAGCCACTCCAGCGCCGCCTTGCGGGCCCTGGCCACGTTGTGCTGCAGCAGCATGGCGGCCGTCATCACGTTCTCGCAGGCCGTCATGCTGGCAAAGGTGCGCGCGATCTGGAAAGTGCGCGCCACACCGGCGCGGGCGCAGGCCTCGGGCGGCAGGCCGGCGATGTTGCGCCCGCCCAGCACGATGCTGCCCGCCGTCGGCGCGAAATAGCCGGCCACGCAGTTGAACATCGTGGTCTTTCCCGCGCCGTTGGGGCCTATCAGCCCGACCACCTGGCCGGTCTCCACGCTGAAGGAAACGTCCTGGTTGGCCGTCAGCCCGCCGAACTGCTTGCTGACGCTCTTGACTTCAAGCAGCTTCATGAGGCCTCCTTGCCCAGGGTTTGTACCGCGGCCGATGGCGCAGCCATCTGGCGATCGGCATGGGCGCGCGCCTCGCGGCGTTCGCGGAAACTGCGCAGCCAGCCCATCAGGCCCGTGGGGTAGAACACCGCGATCACGATGATCAGGCTGGCGTAGATGATGACGTCGGTGCCGCGGCCGGTGCCGCCGAAGGCGATGCGGGTGAACTCTTCGATGCTGGTCAGCACCACGGCGCCTATCACCGGGCCGAACAGCGTGCCGACGCCGCCCAGGATGGACACCAGCGCCATCTTGATCGAGAGGGCCGTCGACAGCACCGAGTTCGGGTCGATGTAGAGCTCCTTCTGCGCATAGAGGCTGCCGCCGGCGGCGGTAAAGAAAGCGCTGACGGAGAGCGCCACCTGCTTGTAGCGCGCGATGTTGACGCCTATGCTGCGCGCCGCGTCGGGTTCGTCCTTGATGGCGCGGAAGTAGTAACCCAGGTAGCTGCGCTCTATCCACCAGTTGGCGGCCAGCGTGATGACCAGCAGGCCCAGTGCCAGCCAGTAGTAAGGCAGCTTGGTGGCGAAGTTCATCCACAGCCAGCCCTGCCTGTCCATGGGCACATACAAACCCACCGCCGCGCCGCCGTACTCCCATTCGGTGAAGAAAATCTGCACCAGCTCCGCCACCGCGATCGTGGCCATCGCGAAGTAGTGGCCCTTGAGCCGGAAGCAGGACCAGCCAAAGCCCAGGCTCAGCAACGCGGCGATGAAACCGCCGGCCAGCACGCCTATCCACGGGTTGACGCCGAACTTGACCAGCAGCAGCGTCGAGGCATAGGCGCCCAGCCCGTAAAAAGCCGCATGGCCCAGCGACACCTGGCCGGCGTAGCCGCCCACCATGTTCCAGGCGACACCGGCCTGCGCCGCCATCAGCACCAGGATGGCCATGTTCAGGTGCGAGGCGTCCGTTAGCGCCGGCACAAGCAGCGCCGCGACGAGGGCCATGCCTGCGAAAATAAAATGCTTCGTGGTGTTCATGCTTTACCCATCAGGCCCTGGGGCCGGAACATCAGCACACCGAGGAAGAGCACCAGCACGATGGCCGTCTTGTATTGCGGCCCGAGCAGCAGCCCGCCCATGACTTCAATCACACCGACCAGAATGCCGGCCCAGAAGGCACCCGTGACGCTGCCGAAGCCGCCCAGGTTGACCACCACAAAGGCCAGCAGGATGAAGTTGGCGCCGACGTCCGGAAAGATGGGGAAGAAGGTCGACAGCAGCACCCCGGCCGCGCCGGCGCAGGCCGCGCCTATGCCCCAGGCCAGCGAGAACATCTTGTGCGAGTCGATGCCCATGAGGCGCGCGGCTTCCTTGTCGGAGGCGGTGGCTTCCAGCGCCGCGCCCAGCCGGGTCTTGTTCAGGAAGAAGTAGATGAGGCCGGTGACCACGATGGCGCCGACACCCGCCACCAGCTGCGGCTTGCCCAGTTGTATGCCCAGCAGCTTGACCGTGCCGCTGACGGCCGAGTTCTCGATGGAGCGGAAGTCCGGTTTCCAGAGGAACTGGGCCACGCCGCGCAGCAAAATCATGATGCCGAAGGTGGTGAAGATCTGCGACAGCATGGGCGCGTTGATGATGCGCACGATCACCAGCTTGTAGAGCAGCACGCCGAAGGCGAACAGCATGAGGACCGTCAGCGGCAGGGTGAGCATCGGGTCCAGCGCGTACAGCGAAAACAGCCAGAAGGCCGAGTACATGCCGAGCATGAGGAACTCCCCGTGCGCGAAGTTCACGATATCCATGACACCGAAAATCATGGTCAGGCCGATAGCCACCAGCGCGTAGATCAGCCCGATCAGGACGCCGGAGGCCAGCGTCTGAAGCAATATGTCCGTGGTCATGGTTTTCTCCTGGCTTTAAGTCAATGCGCGCGGCTTACTTGCGCTGGTCCCACTTGGGCATGGGCCAGGTCACCTCACGCGAGGCCATGTCGAAAGGCCAGACGGTGTTGTACTTGCCGCCCATGATCTGCACCAGGATGCCCTGGCCCAGGGTGTTCTGGCCGGTGGCGTCGAACTTCACGCCCTTCCACGGCATGATGAGCTTGCTGCCCGGCATGTCCGTGGCGGCCAGCGCCTTGCGTATGGCCTCGGGCTCGGTGGAGCCGGCGCGGTTGATGGCATCGGCCATCACCATCAGGCCGGTGAAAGTGCGCGACGAGTTGCCGGTGAAGTTGATCTTGTAGCGGCTGTTGAAAAGGTCGTTGACCTGCTTGATCAGCGGGTTGCGGTTGGCCAGGTCCAGCGCCCAGACTTCACGCGTGATGATGTAGTCGGCATCCTTGCCCAGGGTCCTGATGAAGTCGGTGTCGGTGAAGCCGGCGTTGTTGGCCAGGATCATGTCCGGCGAGAAGCCCAGTTCTTTATACGTCTTGATCGACAGGATGGCATCGGCCGTGTAAGACGACTGCAGCACCAGGTTGGGATTCGCCGCCTTGAGCGTCTGCACTTCGGAGGTCAGCTGCGTGGTCTTGGCCGGGTACATCACCTGCTTGACCAGGTTCTGCTTGAACTCGGGTGCAAGTTTGCTCTGCAGTTTGGTGGTTTCCGTGCCCCACAGGCCGTTTTCATTGAGGCTGGCGACCACGCCGGCCTTGATGCCTTTTTTGGCTTCGAGTTCTTTCAGGAAGTCAAAGGCGTTGTGCACGAACAGGTCGTCATGCGGCGTGGTGCGGAAGAACCACTTGAAGTTGCGCTGCGTGAGCGAGGCCGACGAGGATTCCGGGTTCAGGAAAGGAATGCCGGCGCGCTCGGCGACCTGGCTGGCCGTTGCGGTCACGGCACTGTTGTAAGCGCCGACCAGTGCCACCACTTTTTCCTGCGTGATCAGGCGCTCGGCTTCCGTCGCGCCGGTTTGCGGGTTGGCCTGGTGGTCGGCGAACACCAGCTTGATCTTCGCGCCCTTGAGGTTGGGCAGGCCCTTGCCGGCGGACAGCGGCAGCTCGGACACACCCGGTGCGCCGTTATTGATGATGTCGGCGGCGAGCTCCAGCGCACTGCGCAGCTCGGCGCCCACCGAGGCGCCGGGGCCGGTCAGCGGATAGAGCACGCCGATCTTGATTTCCTGCTGCGCCTGCGCGCACAGGCAGAAACCCGCACCGGCCAGTACCGCGGCCACTCGGGCCCACCATGACTTCTTCATTTCGCACTCCTCGTAAAAACATGACAGATGGATGACATGTGGCGAAGTGTGCGATCAGCAAATGACGAAATCAAACAAGTAATTTTTTGCTTACGTCATCGATTTTTTCGATGCTCAGGATTTACCCTGATGCACCTTTTTTGGCGGTTTTTGCAAGCTTGGCGGCCGGCCTGCGACCTGTTTTGGTGCCGCCACCCGATCCCTCGCCGGCGAATTCCACGGCCGACTTCACCACCGTTTCCACGGTCGACGAGGTCGGGTCCGTGCGGTAGCTGGCATGGATGGGCAGGGCCTTGAGCTTCTTGTCGCAGGTGAGCAATTTGAGGCTGGCAAAGCCCGTCAGCCGCTGCACCGCCGCGCGCGGCAGCAGGGCCACGCCGAAGCCGCCCTGCACCAGCTGGACCATGGCAGAGATCGAGGAAATCGCGTGCACCTTTTTGGGCTCCATGCGGTTCTGCTTGAACAGGTCCAGCAGCGTGACATGCGGCTGCGAGCCCTTCTGGAAGGTCAGCAACTCCATCTCGGCGAGCTCGTCGAGCCGGTAATTTCTTTTTTTGTGCAGTGCCGGATTGCCCACAAAGGCCATGTCCATGGGCGGCAGGGCCTGGTTGCGCACGCCGTCGGCCGACGCGGGCAGCACCGCGAACACCAGATCCAGCGTGCCGCGCTGTATCTGGTCCATCAGGATGGGCGTGGTTTCCACCGTGAGTTCCAGCTCCAGGCCCGGATGGTCGCCGCGCAGTTTTTCGAGCCAGGGGATCAGCCACGAATGCAGCACCGACTCGATCGCGCCTATGCGCATGGAGACGGCCATGGGCGCGCCCGAGCCCATCTCCTGCTTGACCTCGCGCTGCAGGTCCAGCAGTTTTTGCGCATAGACCAGGAAGCGCGCGCCCGCCACCGTGAGCTTGAACTGCTTGTCGCGCCTGTCCAGCAGCAGGATGCCCAGTTCCTCCTCCAGCGTGGCGATGCGGCTGGACATGGCCGATTGCGTGAGGTAGAGCTTGTCGGCCGCGCGCGAGATGCTTTTGAGCGAGGCCACCCAGTAGAAAGCTTCAACAAAACGCAGGTTCATGGCGGGCCTCGGCATCACGGGAAACAGGTGGGCGCAGTTTTTCGGGGTATGTCCGGGGAACTGGCGCGGGATTTGCGTCTATCCTATTACCACTTACCAATTCTTCGCCCTGGAGCCTTTCATGAAATTCAAGATCACCCTGACGGCCGCCGCCCTTGCCTTCGGCGCCAATGCTTTCGCCCAGACCAAGTGGGACCTTCCCGCCGCCTACCCGGCCAGCAACTTCCACACCGAAACGCTCACGCAGTTCGCGGCCGACGTCGACAAGGCCAGCGGCGGCAAGCTCAAGATCACGGTGCACGCCAACGCCTCGCTGTTCAAGGCCAACGAAATCAAGCGCGCGGTGCAAGGCGGCCAGGCCCAGATCGGCGAGGTGCTGCTGGTCAATTTTGAAAACGAGAACCCGATTTACGGTGTGGACGGCCTGCCCTTCGTGGCCTCCAGCTATGCGTCGGCCCACAAGCTGGCCGAAGCGCAAAAGCCCGCGCTTGAAAAGCTGCTGGGCGCGCAGGGCATGAAGCTGCTCTATACCGTGGCATGGCCTCCCCAGGGCATCTATGTCAACAAGGAAATCTCGGCCGTCGCCGACATGAAAGGCCTCAAGTGGCGCGCCTACAGCCCGGCCACCAGCAAGATTGCCGAACTGGTGGGCGCGCAGCCTGTGACCGTCCAGGCGGCGGAACTGAGCCAGGCCATGGCAACCGGCGTCGTCAACAGCTACATGAGCTCGGGATCGACTGGCTACGACACCAAGACCTATGAAAGCATCAAGTACTGGTACGACGTGCAGGCCTGGCTGCCCAAGAATGCGGTCATCGTCAACAAAAAATCTTTCGATGCGCTTGATGCGGCCACCCAGGCCGCCGTGCTGAAGGCCGCCGCGGACGCCGAGACCCGCGGCTGGAAAGTCAGCGAGGAAAAAAACGAGTTCTACAAAAAAGCCCTGGCCGAAAAAGGCATGAAGATCATGACGCCCTCGCCCAAACTGGTGGCCGACCTGCGCCAGGTGGGCGGCATCATGAAGGCCGACTGGATCAAGCGCGCCGGCCCCGAGGGTGAAGCCCTGCTGTCGGCTTTCGACAAATCCAACGCGGCGAAGAAGTAAGCATGCGCCGCATGCTCGATGCGCTGTACGACGGCGCGGCCTGGCTGGGCGCCCTGTTCATGGTCGGCACGCTGGTGTCGGTGCTGGCCGGCGTGCTGGACCGCCAGTTCGCGTGGTCGCTGCGCGGCACCGACATGTATGCCGGTTACTGCATGGCGGCCAGCGGCTTTCTGGCGCTGGCCCACACCCTCAAGAAGGGTGAACACATCCGGGTCACGCTGATCCTCAACGGCCTTCGCGGCGGCGCCCGGCGCGCGCTGGAAATCTGGGCCCTGGCCGCGGCCACCGCGCTTTCCATGCTGTTCGCCTGGTACAGCGTCATGCTGTCGGTCAACTCCTATGCCTACCACGACATTTCCACCGGCAATGACGCCACGCCGCTGTGGATTCCGCAGATCACCATGGGTGTGGGCGCCGTCATCCTGATGATCGCCTTCATCGACGAGCTGGTGCTGGAAATCAGGGGCCAGCGCACCCAGGCCGGCAGCGATGAAGCACTGCATCACGAATAAATAACAAAAAAGACCTTCATGTCCGATCTCGCCATCACTTCGCTGCTGATTCTTTCGCTTTTCCTGATTCTGGGTTCCGGTGTCTGGATCGGCCTCACGCTGTCAGGTGTGGCCTGGATAGGCATGCAGCTGTTCTCTTCACGCGCCGCCGGCGACGCCATGGCCGTGACCATCTGGGGGTCGTCGTCCAGCTGGACACTGACGGCCTTGCCTCTATTTGTCTGGATGGGCGAAATCCTGTTTCGCACCAAGCTCAGCGAAAGCATGTTCAAGGGCCTTGCCCCCTGGGTCAGCCGGCTGCCGGGCGGCCTGCTGCATACCAACGTCATCGGCTGCACCATCTTTGCCGCCGTCTCGGGTTCCTCGGCGGCGACCTGCGCCACCATCGGCAAGATGACGCTTCCTGAACTGGCCAAACGCGGTTACCCGGAGGACATCACGATAGGCTCCCTCGCGGGCGCCGGCACGCTGGGCCTTCTGATCCCGCCGTCCATCATCATGATCGTCTACGGCGTCAGCGCCGACGTGTCGATTGCCCGGCTGTTCATCGCCGGTGTTTTTCCCGGCCTGCTGCTGGCCTCTCTTTTCTCGGGTTACCTCATCGTCTGGGCCCTGCTCAACAAGGGCAAGATCCCGCCGCCCGATGCCGCAATGACTTTTGGCGAAAAAATCTACGAGTCGCGCCACCTGATACCGGTCGTGCTCCTCATCGGCGCCGTACTGGGCTCCATTTACACCGGCGTGGCCACCGCGACCGAGGCCGCGGCCATCGGTGTCGTCGGCTCGCTGGTGCTGGCCGTCGTGCAGAGATCCATGAGCTGGAACACCTTCAAGGAATCCCTGCTGGGCGCGACGCGGCTGTACTGCATGATCGCGCTGATCCTGGCCGGCGCCGCCTTCCTGACGCTGAGCATGGGCTACATCGGGCTGCCGCGACACCTGGCGGAATTCGTCTCCGGCCTCGGGCTCAGCCCCTTCATGCTCATCGTCGTGTTGAGCATCTTCTACATCGTATTGGGCTGCTTTCTGGACGGCATTTCGATGGTGGTGCTGACCATGGGCGTCATCCTGCCGACGGTGCAGGCTGCCGGGCTGGACCTGATCTGGTTCGGCATCTTCATCGTCATCGTGGTGGAGATGGCGCAGATCACGCCGCCGGTGGGGTTCAACCTGTTTGTGCTGCAGGGCATGACCAAGAAAGAAATCACCTACATCGCGCGCGTGACCTTGCCGTTTTTCTTCCTGATGTGCGGCATGGTGCTGCTGCTCTGGTTTTTCCCGCAGATCGCCACCTGGCTGCCGGGCAAGATGTAGGGGCCCGCGGCGCCCTCATTTCCACGGGCGCAACAATCTTTCATCATCGGCCAGCGCCCAGGTCTTCAGGCCTGTGGCCGCTTCCACGGCCTGCCGGTAGGGCGGCATGTTGGTGCACTCCAGCACCACGGCCTGCAGCGCAGGCTCGCGCCGCTTCAGCGCCATCGCCGCATCCACCACATCCCGGCCGGCCCGTTCAAGGTCCATGGTGTCGCGGTTGCCCAGGATGGCCGTCGCAAACTCACCCGCCGGCTCAACACCCTGAACCACCACGTCGCCAAGGCGATTCGCCGGCACGCCCGCCGCAAGCAGATGCTCAGGCCCCAACGCGGCCGCGCTGATGGTCAGCACGCCGACCTTGGGATGCCGCGCCAGCAGCGCCGGCAATTGCAGCAGGCTGGAGGTGATGACGGGCACCTGCGCTGCAGCCTGCAACTCGTCCTGCAGCAGCACCAGAAAGCCGCAGCTCGTGGTGACGGCCCGCGCGCCCTCGGCCTGCAGCGCCTGCACGGCCCGCGCAAAGGCCGGCGCCACACCCGCGGCGCGCAGGCCGGCCGCCGTCTGCACAATCGTGCCGGGCCAGGCACCCTGCACGACATGCCGGCGCACGGGCACGCCAAAGGCGCCGGGATGGCCCACGTCACCGGGCGGCCTCGGAAAGCGGGTATCGAGCATCACCACCCCCAGGAAGCCGGGAGCGCCTGTGGCCGGGGCTGCGGTTAAAGTCATGGCTGCATTGTCCCGCCAAACAAACCACCCCTAGCCCCGGTACACACCATGCTGACTGTCCTTGCCATCTCCATAGGCGCCTCGCTGGGCGCGCTGGCCCGCTGGGGCCTCGGCCTCTGGCTCACGCCCGGCGGCGTCATCCCCTGGGGCACGCTGGCGGCCAACCTCATAGGCGGCTATTTGATCGGCATCTGCATCGCGGTGTTCCAGGCGATGCCGCAGCTGGACCCGGTCTGGCGCCTGGCGCTGGTGACCGGCTTCCTGGGCGGGCTGACCACTTTTTCTTCGTTCTCGGCCGAGGTGGTGATCTTCCTGATGGACGCGCGCTACGGCCTGGCGGCCTTCACGGCCACGGTGCACGTGCTGGGTTCGCTGCTGTTGACGGTGGCCGGGCTCAAGTCCGCCATGTTCGTGATCGCCGCCCACGCGCGCTGAGCCGGCTCACCGGGTTTTCCGCAACGGCGCAGCCAGGCAAAACCCCCAGCTACCGCAAGCCGCCGGAATTGGCCACAATGGGCCATGGCTTCCATGACCCCTTTTCACCCGGCGCCGCCAACCGGCGGCCAGGACCGGCTGGCACGCATAGGGCGCGCGCGCCAGGCAGTGCTGTACGGTGAAACCCGTGACCCTGCCGCACCCGCCCTGGAGGCCTGGATAGAACGCTCCTGGCAGCGCTGCCTGGCCGTCGGCCAGCGCCCCGAGCAATCACCCTCCTTCGATGTGGTGCCGGCTGCCGCGATGCGGCGCCACCGCGAGGCCAACCATCTGCTGGTGCAAGCCGCCAGGCCCGCGCTGGAGCGCTTGGGCCGCGCGATTGCAGACACCCGTTACTTCGCCATCCTGACCAACCAGGCCGGCGTGGTGGTCGACGTGAACGGCCCCATAGACCGCAGCGACAGCCGCGCCGACGTGATCACGCGCATAGGCACCGACCTGTCGGAATCGCGCATAGGCACCTCCGCCATAGGCGCGGCGCTGGCCGAGCAGCAGCCGGTCTGGCTGCACCGGGGCGAACACTTTTTTGACGCGACCTCGGTCTACAGCTGCGCCGGCGCGCCGTTGTTCGGCCCCGACGGGCGCTGCGCCGGCATGCTGGACCTGACGGGCATAGAAGCGGCCGAGCGGCCCGAACTCAAGCACCTGGTCACCCAGTCCGCCCGCAGCATCGAAAACGCGCTCACGCTGGGCCGGCCCCATGCCCTCCTGATCCGCCTCAACTGGCCGGGCCGGGTGCTGGGCGACGACACCGACGGCTTGGTCTGCGTGGATGCCGACGGCTGCATCACCGGCGCCAACCCGGCGGCGCGGCAAATGCTCCCGCGCCTGGGCACAACGGCCGCCGATGCGCCGCATTGCAGCGAACTGTTCGCCATGCCCTTTGAGATGCTGTTCGACGCGGCCCAGCGCCGCAGCCCCGCAAGCGGCGGCGTGCTGGAGGCGCCGCTGTGGTCGGGCCTGCGCCTGCATGCGATGCCGGTGATGGCGGGCCGGGACGCCACGTCCGCCTCGCTGCCGCTGCCGCCTTCCAGCGACTGCGGCCGGCCGCTCAAGGAACTCGAGACAGCACTGATCCGCAAGGCCGTCAGCGACGCGCGCGGCAACGTGCTGCAGGCCGCCAAGGCGCTGGGCGTGAGCCGGGCCACGGTGTACCGGCGGCTGAGCCCGGGCAAACGCGGCTAAGGCCCAGCACTAGTGTTTGTGTTCAGCCGTGCCACCCGCCGCACCCGGCGCCGCAGTTGCCACCGGCAGTTTCAGCTCCAGCTTGCTTTCCACGCCCTTGGCATCCTTGAACAGCAGAGTCACGGGAATGGTGCTGTCCTTGGCCAGCGGCGCTTTCAGGTCCATCAGCATGACGTGGTAACCGCCCGGCTTGAACTCCACTTTCTTGCCTGCGGGCAGGTCAAGCGACGGCACGGCGCGCATCTTCATGACGTCGCCTTCCATCTTCATTTCATGCACTTCGGCCACACCTGCCACCGGTGAGGACACGCCAACCAGCCGGGTGGCGTCCTTGGCGGTGAGGCTCATGAAGGCGCCTGTGCCCTTTTGTCCCTGCACGGTGGCGCGTGCCCAGGCGCCATCGACCTGGACGGCGGCGGACTGCGCCAGGGCGGCCATGCTGCCCACCAGCAACGAGAGTGCGAGTGCGGCTTTGGAAAATTTTGCGGATGTCATGTCGAAGTGCTCCTTGAAGCGATGAAGGGGATTTAACAGCGGGAAGCAGCCGGCGCGATCAGTGATTGTGCTCACCGCCACCGTCCGTCGGCATCAGTTCCAGTGCGGCGGCGGGGTTTTTCAGCTCCGAAAGTTTCTGGCCCGGCTTGGGCACTTCCGCCCAGTCGACCTTGCCGCCCTCGCAAACCTGCAGAACCGGCCAGTACAGCATGCCGGCCCTGGCGGGCAGTTTGGCTTGCAGCACAAACTCGTCATACCAGTCGTCCTGCAAATAGTCGGCGGGTGTTTTGGCCGTCCAGCTGATGCGCGCCACCTCTTCGGTGATGGCTTTCCCGTGGTCCTGCCGCGGCTGGGCCAATTTTTCGCGCGTGACTTCCAGCGTCCAGCCGGCTTTGGGCATGGGCTTGGCGCCCTGCACACCCGCGGGAATCGTCACCACGATCTGCTTGACGGGCGAGCTGCCGCAACCGTGCCCGACCTTGAAGGTCCCCTTGTAATAACTGCCGGCATTGGCCACCTGGTATTCCAGGGTGACGTGGGCCGCGGCAGGCAGCGAGGCCGCGAGGAACAGGGCGCCCGCCAGGCAGGGACGCGCGCAGGCAGCGATGGTTTTAAAAGCGTTGGGGTGTTTCATGGTTCATCCTTGGTGGCGATAAAAATCAAAAATCAAAAATCAAAAAAGCAAAAAACGGCGGCTTCAAAGGCTGAAATTGAGTTCGGCCATGAAGGTGCGCTGGGGATAGGGGTGGAAATTCCAGTACTGGTAGTTGTTCAGGTTGTCGATGCCGACCGCCGCGCTCCACTGCTTGTTCACCTGGTAGCGCACGCGCACGTCGGTGGTGAAGTACTTGCTGGTGCCCTGGTAGGCAAAGCCGTTCACGTCGGCGTTGTCGAGACTGGAATACTGGTTGCCGCTGTAGCGGGCCGCAAAAGTGCCTGACAGCTGCGGCGTGAAGCGGTAGGTGGCCAGGGCCGTGGCGCGCCACACCGGCACCCGCGGCTGGTACTTGCCGACCGTATCACCGGCCACCAGCACAAAGCCCTTGTTCTCCTTGATGCGTGAATCAGCGTAAGTCACGCTGCCGCTCAGGTCCAGGCCTTTTTGGAACACGTCATTGCCGCTGTAGGCCACTTCAACGCCCTGGGTAGCGATCCGCCCGACGTTCTGCACGCGGCTGATATTGGTATTGGCCGCCGCATCAAAAGTCTGCTGGGAGTAAAGCGCATCGCGTGTGTTTTCCGCGAAGAAGGTGAAGCGCAAGATCCCGCTGCCGAGGTCTTTCTCCGCGGTGAGTTCCGTCGTCCAGGACTTTTCCGGCTTGAGGTTCGGGTCGTTGATGTACTGGGAATTGACCGTGGCCGTCGCGCCATACAACTCCCCGACCGTCGGAAAGCGCACCGCGCGGCCTACCGATGCCTTGAGCACCGTATCCGCCGACCACTGGTAAGACAGCGCGCCCTTGGGTGACACGGCGCTGTCGCTGCGCGAGGCGTAGTTCGTGTTGGCCGCGTTGCCGGGCCCAAAATTGGTGAACCCGCTGGAGGCGGTCCAGTTCTCGACACGGGCACCCAACACGGTCTTCCATTTGGGCGCAAACGACCAGGCGTCCTGCGCATAAAGGCTGCGCAATTGGGTCTTCCCCCCGACGTCGCTGACCACCGTACCGGCGCCGCCCGTGAGCCAGCTGCCGACGGTATTGGATTTCAGGATCCTGAGCTTGTAGCTGTCCTGCTGGAAGCCGAAATCGACGATGTGCGCGCCCTTGATGCCTTCGGGCCGCCAGATGCCCTTGAGCGCCAGGGTATTCCAGCCGGTGCCGTCCTGGTCCTGGAGGGTGCCGGCACCGCCATTGAGAGCGCCCGGCAAGGCGGTGCCTGCCGCGCGAGCCTGGTCCTTCTGGTAGTCGTAGAGGCTGGCCGCCACTTCCCAGTCCCACACGCCCTGGGTGTTGGACTTGACCGACAAGCCGTGCATCACGTGCTCCAGCGTCTCGTTGCTCACGCCAAACAGCGTTGGTGCCAGCGCATACCCCCGGCCGTCGATGCTGACATTGCCGCTGTAGACCGGCGCACCGGCGGCATTGCGCAGGTAAGACTCCGAACGGTTCTGCGTGTCGGTCGACCAATAGCCCAGCGTGTAGCTGGCACGGATGGTGGGCGAAAAATCATAGGCCACCTTGAGCTTGGCGTGCTCCTGCGTGGTGTCGTACTGCGTTGCGCCGCCCAGCAGCAGCCACGGCACGTTTCTCGTGTTCAGGCCGGGCACGGCGCCCGTGACAGCCTGCGCGCCCGGCGCCGCTGCCGTGGTGCTGACGGGGCTGGTTGCAAATGTCAGAGGCTGGCCTGCGCTTTTGGTGCGATTGACGTTGACGAACCACGACCAGTCGCCATTGCGGTTGCCGAGCGAGGCGCTGGCCTGGCTGCCGCTGAAACTGCTGTCGGTGCCGTAGAGTTTGAAATTCTGCGTAAAGCCGCTGAGCTTGGCGTGCGCTTCCAGCTGCGTGGGCATGCGGGTGACATAGTCGACCACCGCCCCGACCGAGTTTCCAGGATAAGCGGCCGAGAACGGGCCGTAGAGCACGTCGACGCGCTCGATCTCCTCCGGAGATACCAGGCCCCAGCGCGGCGCAAAGTTGGTGCCGTTGGCAATCCCGTTGCCCAGGTAGTTGGACAGCAAAATGCCGTCGGCATACACCGCCGAGCGCGCGCTGTTGCCGGTGCCCGAGGCGCGGCTGGACAGGATGGCATGGTTGTAGTCGCCGATGTAGCGCTTGCGCACCAGCAGGCTGGGGAAGTACTTGAGCGCGTCTTCGCTGTCGGTGGCGTTGATGGTTTGCGCGATCTGCTCGCGCGTGATGCCCTCAATGGTGGTGGGAATTTGCGTGGGCAGGGAAGTCGGCTGGCCGCTGTTGACGGTCACCACACCCAGGGATTTGACCGGTGATTCGGCTGCCGGCGCCTGCGCGAACGCCGCCAGGGGGAAGGCCAGCGCAGTCGCGCCGCGCCAGGCGAGCGCGCACGGTGTGCGGGAAAGGTTCATGGAAAACTCACACTTTGAATTGAACGGACGGGCGCACAGGCCGCCAGGCCCGCACGCGGGAATGCCTCAGGCGAGGCGGTTCAGCTCAGAGTGCGGGAGGCCCACGGCTGAAAGGCAGCCCCGGCACGGCGGCGCCGGCGGCCGCCGGGACATCCGCCACGGCAACAGCGGTGCCGGCGAAACAAGGTGAAGCGGCCACCGGCAAAGGCGGCAGCACCAGGCCCAGCGAGCCGCAGAGGTCGCAGCGCAAGCCGGTGGACGCGTCGTCATCGGCGGCATCACCACCGGCATGGGAGGAAGCGGTGTTGACGCTGCAAATACCGCCCAGCTTGCCGGTTTTCACGTCCTGCGCCAGCATGGACAGCGGCGCCCACAGCGCCGACAGCACGGCCAGGAAGGCCAGCCAGGCGGCAAGGCGTTCCCATACGGGCAGGGTCAGGCGGGTGGCGGGGTGGTGGGGCACGGGGCAATTATAGGCAGGCCGGGTCTTGCGCCGGCCTTTGCGCGCATGTGGCCTTTGCATGGGCTTGCTGGCCGGGAGTGGCCCGGCGGCCAGTAACTTTCTTTTGCTTCGCCAAAGAAAAGTAAGCAAAAGAAAAGGCGACCCTGGCTCCTGCGTCCCTCCGCTTCGCTACGGGCAACCTGCGGTGCTCGGTCCAGCCGGGGTCTGGCTAAACTCGCTACGCTGCGCTTCGCTTGTATGGTTAGGGTGCT
>NZ_CALRNF020000008.1:0-131560 GCF_943369415.1 Polaromonas sp. YR568 | reverse complement strand
GCTCTGCAGCCAGGGCGGCGGCTCAGTTCTTAATCGACGTTAGGGCGGGGTGGGAATTGCTCAGACTGTCGGTCCGCTGTGAACGGCCGATTGCGAATGTGTGGTTCCTCACCCCAGCACCCTAACCATACAAGCGAAGCGAGTTTAGCCAGACCCCGGCTGGACCGAGCACCGCAGGTTGCCCGTAGCGCAGCGAAGGGACGCAGCAACCAGGGTCGCCTTTCTTTTGCTTACTTTTCTTTGGCGAAGCAAAGAAAAGTGAGTTGCTGCCGGGCAACCCCGGCCCCGGAATTCAACCCAACATCAGCGAATGAAACAAACAAAGGCTTCCTTAGCCCGCAGGCTTTTCCGGAGCGCCGCCGAGCGCCCGTTGCATCACCTCCACACCCTGGGTCATCATCGCGGCAATGTAGCCCTCCAGCGCATCCGGCATCACGTCGGTGATCCAGACAAAGCGGGTGCGGTTCTCGCCTTCGGCAAACAGCTGGGCCGAGGCCATGTGGTGGCTGGCCTTGCCGCCGACCACGGTGTAGCTCAGGCGATGCGCCGCTTCATGGATGCCCACCAGCAGCTCATGCGCGACCATGCCGTTGGCAAAGGTCACGGTGCGGCTGCCTTCGCCGGGCTGGCATTCGATGACAAAGCCGGGCGCCAGGCGCCTGTGCACGGCATTGAAATCGCGCAGCGCGTCCCAGGCACTTGCGATGCCGGCGTCGACGGTGAATTCCTTGTAGATCGTGGCCATGGTGCCCCCAGTCTCAGTCTGGCTGGCGCCGGAGCGGCGCCATGTCACTGCAGCTTAGCAGTCAAACCGGGCGAAGTCAGCCCTGTTAAACGCCGTTTACAAACGCTGTCCGCGCAGCCTCAGCGCATTGCTGATCACCGACACCGAACTCAGGCTCATGGCCAGGGCAGCGATCATGGGTGACAGCAGCCAGCCCGTAAAGGGGAAGAGCAGGCCCGCCGCCAGCGGCACACCGAGCGAGTTGTAGACGAAGGCAAAGCCGAGGTTCTGCTTCATGTTGGCGATGGTCGCTTCCGAGATTTTCCGGGCCTGCGCAATGCCGCGCAAATCACCCTTGATCAGCGTGATCTGGGCGCTGTTCATGGCCACGTCGGTGCCTGTGCCCATCGCGATGCCCACGTTGGCCTGGGCCAGGGCCGGGGCGTCGTTGATGCCGTCACCGGCCATGGCGACGATATGGCCTTCGTCCTGCAGGCGCTTGACCAGTGCCAGCTTGTCGGCCGGCTGCACGCCGCCGTGCACCTCGCCAATGCCCAGGCGTGCGGCGATGGCTTTGGCGGTGGTCAGGCCGTCGCCTGTGGCCATGATCACGCGCAGGCCGGCGGCTTTGAGCGCCGCCAGCGCCTCGGGGGTGCTGGCTTTCACCGGGTCGGCCACCGCGAGCAGGCCGGCAAGCCGGCCGTCGACCGCAAGGTGCATGACGCTGGCGCCCTCGGCACGCAGCGCTTCCGCCTGGGCCAGCAGCGCATCCACCGCGACACCGGCCTGCGCCATCAGCGCCGTATTGCCGAGCGTGAGCTGCCGGCCGGCCACACGGCCGCTGACGCCTATGCCGCTGGCCGATTCGAAGTCCCCGGGAGTGTCCAGCACCAGGCCGCGTTCGCGTGCCGCCGCCACAATGGCGCCGGCCAGCGGGTGTTCGCTGCCCTGGTCCAGGCTGGCGGCCAGCCGCAACACCTCGTCGGCGCTGAAGCCGGCCGCGGGGACCGCGCGGTCGAACGCCGGCTTGCCGGCGGTCAGCGTGCCGGTCTTGTCGACGATCAGCACGTCGACGGTGCGCAGGTGCTCAATCGCCGCCGCATCGCGGAACAAAATGCCCTGGCCGGCGGCCTTGCCGGTGGCGACCATGATGGACATCGGCGTGGCCAGGCCCAGCGCGCAGGGGCAGGCGATGATCAGCACGGCCACCGCGTTGATCAGGCCGTAGACCCAGCTCGGCTGCGGGCCGAAAAATCCCCAGCCAAAGAAGGTCAGTACGGCCATGGCCACCACGGCAAGAACAAACCAGCCGGCCACCTGGTCGGCCATGCGCTGCAGCGGGGCCTTGGAGCGCTGGGCCTGCGCCACCATCTGCACGATTTGCGAGAGCATGGTTTGCGCGCCGACGCGCTCGGAGCGCATCACCAGGGCGCCGCTGCTGTTGAGCGTGGCGCCTATCAGCCTGTCGCCGGGGCGTTTGCTCACGGGCAAGGGTTCTCCGGTCAGCATGGATTCATCAACAGCGCTGCCGCCCTCGGTGACGATGCCGTCCACGGGCACTTTTTCGCCGGGGCGCACGCGCAGGCTGTCGCCCACGTGCACATGGGTCAGCGGCACGTCTTCCTCGGTGCCGTCGGCCTTGATGCGCCGCGCGGTTTTGGGCGCCAGGCCCAGCAGCGATTTGATCGCGGCGGATGTCTGTGAGCGTGCTTTGAGCTCCAGTATCTGGCCGAGCAGCGTCAGCGAGATGATCACGGCCGCCGCTTCAAAATACACCGCCACGCGGCCCATGGAAATAAACGAGTCCGGGAACACACCGGGCGCGAGGGTGGCAACCACGCTGTAGGCAAAGGCCGCGCCCGTTCCCAGGCTGATGAGGGTCCACATGTTGGGACTGCGGCGCACCAGCGATTGCGCACCGCGCATGAAGAAAGGCCAGCCCGCCCACAGCACCACGGGCAGGCTCAGCACCAGCTCTATCCAGCTCTGCACGGCCATGTCGAACCAGCCGAGCTGGTGGCCGAACATGGCCAGCACCGCCACCACCACGCTGAGCGGCAGCGTCCACCAGAAGCGGCGGGTGAAGGAGCGCAACTCCGGGTTGTCATCTTCATCGAGGCTGGGCATGACGGGCTCCAGCGTCATGCCGCAGATCGGGCAGTTGCCCGGATGGTTCTGCCGGATATCCGGGTGCATGGGGCAGGTGTAAAGGGTTTCGCCGGCCCGGCCCGTGTCAGGCTCGCGTGCAGCGGCGGGGGCGGGCGCACCGAGATAGGCCGCCGGATCCGCGGAGAATTTCGCCAGGCAGCCGGCGCTGCAGAAGTAGTAAGGCCTTCCCCCGTGCTCAAGGTGGTGCGGGGACGCCGTGGTGACGTCCATGCCGCAGACGGGATCCTTCAGCCTGGACGGTGCGGCGGGCGGCATGTGGCCGGTTCCGTGTGCGTTTCCCGGCGCGGCGTGGGTGGTGTGATTCATGGAGGGCTTCCTTTTGCGTTCTGCAGACCTGGACCAGGCCCATGAACAAGGGTAGACCTTCCCCCTGTGGGAAGGTCAAGCCCCATGGGTTGGGGGTACACGCCATGGGCGGCCATGATGATCTTCAGTGCCTCCCGTGGCGGCCCGCATGATCCATGTCAAATGAAGCCGGAAAACCGGCACGCTGGTGCGTGCCTGCGGGCTACGCGGGGACGGTGTAGTTCAGGGTCATGCGTCCGCCGTCAACCACCACGATTTCACCGGTGATGTAGCTGGCCGCGTCGCTGGCCAGGTAAGCCACGGCATCGGCGATCTCGGAAGGCTCGCCCAGGCGCTTCATGGGCGTGCGGCTCATGATTTTGGCTTTGGCTTCGTCGCTGGTCAGCACGGCTTTGGCAGCCAGCTCGGTGGCGATGGTGCCGGGCGCCACCGCGTTGACGCGCACGCCCTGGCCGGCCAGCGACAAGGCCATCACGCGCGTGAGCTGGTTGATGCCGCCCTTGCTGACGTTGTAGCTGGCAATCGTTGGAATGGCGAGCACGCCGTTGACAGAACTCATGTTGACGATGCTGCCCTTGCCGGCGGCCGCCATCACGCGCGCCACGGCCTGGCCGACGAGGAAGGAGCCTTTGAGGTTGATGCGCAGCACGGCGTCGAAGTCGGCTTCTGTCACGTCGAGGAATTCGGCGGCCTTGAAGATGCCGGCGTTGTTGACCAGCACGTCGATGCGGCCGTGCGCGGCCACGGTCTGCGCGACGAGCGCATCGACCTGGGCTTTGTCTCCGACGTCGCAGTGCACGTACAGGCCGCCAAGCTCCCTGGCCAATGCCGTGCCGCGCGAGTCGTCGATATCGGCGATCACCACGAGGGCGGCTTCGCGCGCGAAGCGGCGCGCGCAGGCCTCGCCTATGCCCTGCGCCCCACCGGTGACGATGCAGACGCGGCCGGCCAGGCCGAAAGAAATGGGGGAGGCTGTGGCAGAGGTGGTGTTCATGCCCGCATGGTACCCGTGTAGGCCGCGATGAAGTTCTTCGCGTTCTCACCCACCTGGGCCGCCGTGGTGCCGGGCTTGTACAGCGCTGAGCCTATGCCGAAGCCGTTGGCGCCGGCGGCCAGGTAAGCGCCCATGTTGTCCGGCGTGACGCCGCCCACGGGCATCACGGGGGTTTGCTTGGGTAATACCGCGCGCAGGGCTTTCACCACGGCGGGTGTGATCATCTCGGCCGGGAAAATTTTCAGGCCCGTGGCGCCGGCTTCCAGCGCCCCAAAGGCTTCGCTGGCCGTCATCACGCCGGGCAGGCAGACCATGCCCAGGCGCGCGGCTTCGCGCACCACGGCCGGGTTGAAGTTGGGCGAGACGATGAGTTCGCCGCCGGCAGCCTGCACGTTGCGCACGTCCTCGGGCGTCAGCACCGTGCCCGCGCCTATCAGGGCCTCGGGGTAGGCGCTTGCCATCGCGGCGATGCTGTCCAGCGGCTGCGGCGAGTTGAGCGGAATTTCTATCAGCGTCCAGCCGGTGGCGACCAGCGCCTGGCCGACGGGCAGGGCCTCGGCCGGCGTGAGCCCGCGCAGGATGGCGACCAGGGGGAGGGTGGTCAGGGCCCTGGAAAATTTTTGGTGTGCGTTGTTCATGGTGGTCTGTTGATGGTGTCGGGCTTTAGGCCAGCGTATCGGCAATCGCGCGCAGGCCGCGCCAGGTGGCGCCCGCGCCCACGCGCTGCACGGGCACGCCGAGCTGGGACAGCGCCTGTTCGTAGCGGGCCGTGAGCGCTTCCGCGCCCATGACCACCACGGGCTCGCCGCGCGGCAGCGTTTGTGATTTGAGTTCTTCGCCTATGACCAGGCCTGACAGGTAGCTGGGCAGGGCTTTGGTGCTCATGCGATTGAACAGCGACAGCGTCCGTGTGCTGAAGGCGGTGTTGAGCAGGCCGGGTCCGGCCAGCGCCTGGGCGACGCCCTGGCCGAAGGCGGCGGCGTCCAGCGCGGGTTCGTCCTCGGGCAGCATGCGCGCCAGGATGGACTGGCGGCGCAGCAGCGCATAGAACTCACCGGTCATCCAGGTCGAGAAGTCCGTCACCTGGCGGTTCGCCACCGTGGCCCATTTGCTGTGCGTCCCGGGCAGCACCAGGCGCGCATCGCGCAAGCCCAGCAACTGCAGGGCGCCGAAGATTTGTGTTTCCTCGCCGCGCATCACGTCGGGCACGCCGTTCTTGTCGATGCTGAGGCCGGGCACGATGGCGATGCGGCCGGGCTCCACCCATTCGAGCGCGGCGGCAATCGCGGCAAAGCCGGCCGGGCAGGCGCAGTAGGGCGCTTCACGCCAGCCCTGCTTGCTGCCGGCCATGCCCGAGATCAGGCACAGCGTGCCGGGTGTCATCCAGTCGCCGAAGCAGCTGTCAAACACAGCGGGAAAGCCGCCGGCCTCCACCGTCAGGATGCCGCGCGCGAAGGATCGTTCTTCAAGCGCCGCGCCGTCCGCATCCAGCAGCGCGCCGCGCAGCGACGAGCTGCCCCAGTCGACAGCGAGGAGGCGGCTCATAGCAAGGCCCTGACCTGTTCGGGCCGCGGCAGCGGCGCCACGGCGCCATAGCCCTGCACCGTGAGGGCGGCTGCCGCATTGGCATAGCGCGCGGCCTCGAACACGGTGTCGCCCTGGGCGATGCGCGCCAGCAGGTTGCCGCAGAAGCAGTCGCCCGCGCCGGTGGCGTCCACCAGTTTCACGCGATGCACAGGCGCGCGTTCGCGCCGTGTGCCGTCGCTGACCAGCGCGCCGTCGCCGCCCAATTTGAGCACCACGGTTTTCGCGCCCAGGGCATGGCCCCAGTCCACCACCTCATCAGGATCTGTCATGCCGTTGAGGGCGGTGATGTCTTCCAGGCTGGGCAGGAAGATGTCGCACAGTGACACCGCATGGCGCGTGCAGGCCAGCGCCCGGTCCAGCGGCCAGAGCTTGAGCCGCAGGTTGGAATCAAAAGACACCAGCGTGCCGGTCTCCCTGGCCAGCTTCATGGCGGCAAAAGCCGTGTCGCAGGCGCTCGCGGAAATCGCCAGCGAGATGCCCGACACGTGCAGCACCTTGGCCTGGCGCACGGCGTCGGCCGCGCCCTGCTGCAGCCAGGCCGGCGTCATGCGGCTGGCGGCGGAGCCCGCGCGCAGGTAGCTGAACTCATGGCCCTTGGGCCCGTGGGTGACGAAGTACAGGCCCGTGCTGGCTTCGCCGTCCTGCTGCACGGCGGCGGTGGAGACGTTCTCGGCGGCCCACAAGGCCATCAGCGACTGGCCGAAGGTGTCGCCGCCCAGGCGCGTCAGGTAGGCGGTGCTGGCGCCGGCACGGGCGGCGGCGATCACCGCATTGCTGGTGTCGCCGCCGAAGCCCTGCAGGTAGTTGGGCTGGCCGGCGGTGGTCTGGTTGAACTCCACCATGGCTTCGCCTAGCGCGACGACATCGAATTTTCTGGCTTGCATGGGTTTCCTGGCGGCTTGCGGCATCCCGACGCGGGCTCTTCCGCAGGAAGAAAACCAGGGGAAAACACACCGCGCCTTAAAGCGTCAATGGTACCCGCCGGGCGAATCCTCCTTCGTACCCGGGCCGTACCCGCCTCAGTGGTTGTCGCGCGGCACGAATGAGCCGCGCTTGCCTACCAGGAAGTCCAGGTCCACGCCTTCGTCGGCCTGCAGCACGTGGTCGATGTAAAGCTTCCAGTAGCCGGACGACAGCGGCGGCTCGGGCGCCTTCCAGCCGGCCATGCGCCTGGCCAGTTCCTCGTCGCTCACATGCAGGTGCAGGCGGCGGTTGGGCACGTCGAGTTCGATGATGTCGCCGTTCTGCACCAGGGCCAGCGGGCCGCCGGCGGCGGCTTCGGGCGCGGTATGCAGCACCACGGTGCCGTAGGCCGTGCCGCTCATGCGCGCGTCGCTGATGCGCACCATGTCGGTGATGCCCTTGCGCAGCACCTTGGGCGGCAGCGGCATGTTGCCGACCTCGGCCATGCCGGGGTAGCCCTTGGGCCCGCAGTTCTTCAGCACCATCACGCAGTTTTCGTCGATGTCCAGGTTTTCGTCGTCGATGCGCGCGTGGAAGTCTTCAATGGTTTCGAACACCACGGCGCGGCCCTTGTGCACCATGAGCGCGGGCGTGGCGGCGCTGGGCTTGATGACGGCGCCGCGCGGCGAGAGGTTGCCGCGCAGCACGGCGATGCCGGCCTTGTCCTTGAAGGGCGCGGACAGGGGCTTGATGACCTCGGTGTTGTAGTTCTCCGCATCGGCGATGTTTTCGCCTATGGTTTTGCCGTTGGCGGTGATGGCGCCGGTGTGCAGGTGCTGCGCGATTTCCTTCATCACCACCGGCAGGCCGCCGGCGTAGCAGAAGTCTTCCATCAGGTATTTGCCCGAGGGTTGCAGGTTGACCAGGCAGGGCAGTTCGCTGGCCAGGCGGTCGAAGTCGTCGATGGTGAGCTTCACGCCAATGCGGCCGGCCATCGCGATCAGGTGGATCACGGCATTGGTCGACCCACCTATCGCGGCCAGGGTCTTGATGGCGTTTTCAAACGCTTCGCGTGTGAGGATTTTCGACAGCGTGAGGTCTTCATGCACCATCTCGACGGCGCGGCGGCCGGCCATGCGGGCCAGCACATTGCGGCGGCCGTCCACCGCCGGGTAGGCGGCATTGCCGGGCAGGCCTATGCCGAGCGCCTCGACCATGCTGGCCATGGTCGAAGCCGTGCCCATGGTCATGCAGTGGCCGTGGCTGCGGTGCATGCAGCTTTCGGCCTCGAAGAAGTCCTGCAGCTTGAGCGTGCCGGCGCGCACCTGCTCGCTCATGCTCCAGACGCCGGTGCCCGATCCGAGTTCCTGGCCGCGCCATTTGCCGCTCAGCATGGGCCCGCCGCTGACGCCCACCGTGGGCAGGTCGACGCTGGCCGCGCCCATCACCAGCGAGGGCGTGGTCTTGTCGCAGCCCATCAGCAGCACCACGCCGTCTATGGGGTTGCCGCGTATGCTCTCTTCCACGTCCATGCTGGCCAGGTTGCGGTACAGCATGGCGGTGGGGCGCAGCAGGGTTTCGCCCAGCGACATCACCGGAAATTCAAGCGGGAAACCGCCGGCCTCATAGACGCCGATCTTGACCTGCTCGGCAATCGTGCGAAAGTGCGAGTTGCAGGGCGTCAGTTCGCTGAAGGTGTTGCAGATGCCGATGACGGGCCGGCCGTCGAACTGGTCGTGCGGAACGCCCTTGCCCTTGACCCAGCTGCGGTAGGCAAAGCCGTCGCGGTCCTGGCGGCCGAACCACTGCTGGCTGCGAAGTTCGTGGGCGGGTTTCTTCTTCGGAGGTGTGCTCATGCGGGAAAATCCTTAAGTCTTTAAACATATTATCGTCATACCATTGAATTCCAATCCTAGTAAAAACCATGACCGCAGCTTCTTCCGCGACCGCCTCTGCTTCCCGCCCGCAAATTCTTTCCGTCGCCAAGCTGGCGCCTTTTTTCATGTCGCAGCTGCAAGCCTCTTTTGACGTGCACGACCGCCTGCACGAAAGCGACCCGGCGGCCTTCGCCAAAATTGCGCCGCAGATTCGCGGCATTGCAGGCGGCGGCGAATCGAAAGTGCCGCGCGCGCTGCAGCAGCAGTTGCCCGCGCTGGAAATCATTTCGCTGATGGGCGTCGGTTATGACGGCATAGACGTTTCCGCCGCGATCGAGCGCGGCATTCCCGTCACGCACACGCCGAATGTGCTCAATGACGAAGTCGCCGACCTGGCCATAGGCCTGATGCTGTCGGTGGCCCGCCGCATTCCGCTGGCGGACCGTTACGTGCGGGCCGGCCGCTGGGCCAAGGAAGGCCCCATGCCGCTGGCGCGCAAGGTGTCGGGCGCGCGGCTGGGCATTGTCGGCCTGGGCCGCATCGGCCAGGCTATCGCCGACCGGGCCCAGGCTTTCGGCATGTCGATTGCGTATACGGCCCGCAGCGCCAAGGCCGATCTTCCCTATGTCTTCCACCCGACCGCTGAGGCGCTTGCGGCGGCGGTGGATTTCCTCATCGTGATCACGCCGGGCGGCGCCGGCACGCGGCACATGATCAATGCCCAGGTGCTGGCGGCGCTGGGTTCCGGCGGCTATTTGATCAATGTGGCGCGCGGCTCGGTGGTGGATGAAGCGGCGCTGGTCGATGCGCTGCAGCGCGGCGTGATCGCCGGCGCCGGGCTTGACGTGTTCGAGAAGGAGCCCCATCCGCTGGAGGCGCTCTGGGCGCTGGACAACGTGGTGCTGACGCCGCACATGGCCAGCGCAACGGTGCAGACGCGCCAGGCGATGGCCGACCTTGCGGCGGACAACCTGCGGGCGCATTTTGCCGGCGCGCCTTTGCTCACGCCGGTGCCGGAATGTGCCTGAGCCATGCCCTACCCCGGGTTTTCCATAGAAAGCGCGCGGGCTAATCATCATATGATAACAATCCACCGGCGCCGCCAGCTTGCCGCGCCCGCCTCTTTTTCCAGTTTGTCCGGAGCCCGTTTTGACAGTTTTTGAAAAAGTCGTCCTTTATACCGATACCGACGGCCGCGCGCGCTTTCGCAGCGAGTCCATCCCGCTGGGCGAAGGCTCGCCGCAGGCGATGCTGTCCGGGCTGTTCGCATCGGGCGGCTACCAGTTGCGCCACAGCCCGGTGGGTTTTCGCAGCCAGTTCCATTGCACGCCCAATCCCCAGTGGGTGTTCATCCTGGGCGGGCAGATGGAAATCGGCCTGCAGGGCGGCGAATCACGCGTGTTCGGCCCGGGCCAGCATTTCTATTCGGCCGACGTGCTGCCGGACGGCGCGACCTTTGACGCGCAGCTGCACGGCCACTGGAGCGCGCAGGCCGGGCCCGACCCGCTCGTCACCCTCTTCGTGCGCGGCTAGCCCGGCGCTGCAAGGCCTTCCATGATCAAGAACGTCCACGGCAACACGGTCGACCACCTCGGTGAAGCCGTCGTGGCGGGCCGCTATGCGGTGGGCGCCTCGCTGCCGCCCGAGCCCATGCTGTGCGAAGAACTCGGCGTGAGCCGCACGGTGGTGCGCGAGGCCGTGAAGTCGCTGATCGCCAAGGGCCTGATCACCACCGGCCCGAAAGTCGGCACGCGGGTGCTGTCCGAGGAGCACTGGAACTGGTTCGACCCGGACGTCATCATCTGGCAGTCCAAGGCCGGGCTCACGGCCGAGTTCCTGCGCGACCTGCAGGACCTGCGCCGCGTGGTGGAGCCGGCCGCGATGCGCCTGGCCGCCGAGCGCGCCACGCCCGAAGACATTGCCGGCGTCGAACTCTCCTACGCCGGCATGAAGCGCGCGGTCGAGGAGGGCGGTGATTACGTCACCCACGACCTGCGTTTTCACCAGGGCCTGCTGAGCGCCTCGCGCAACCGCATGCTGGTGCAGATGAGCAAGGCGCTGGGTGCCCTGCTGCGCACCAGCTTTGAAATTTCAACGCGCCGCAAGGACGGGCCGATCAATTCACTGCCGCTGCACCGCGAGGTGCTGGACGCCGTGATCGCGCACGACCCCGACCGCGCCGAGCGCGCGATCCAGCGGCTCATCGACGGCGCGCGCAACGACATCGAGGAGGTGCTGGCCTCGCGCCGGCGCCTGCCGCGACTCAACCAGCCGGCGCCCATGCTCAAGATGGGCTGACGGAATCCACGGCAGACAACAACATAACAACAGATAACAACAGACAGGAGACAAGCTTGCAGAAAAATATCGAAAGCGCCATTCACTGGTTCTTCAAGGCCCTGGAATTCCTCGTCGTGGCGGCCATGGTCGCCATGGTCGTCATGGTGTTCGGCAACGTCTTGCTGCGCTACACCATGAACTCCGGCATCACCGTGTCCGACGAGATGTCGCGCTACTGCTTCATCTGGCTCACCTACATAGGCGCCATGGTGGCCATGCACGAGCGCGGCCACCTGGGCGTGGACACGCTGATCAAACACCTGCCCGTCATCGGCAAAAAGGTCTGCCTCTTCCTGAGCGAGTCCATCATGCTGTTCTGCAACGTGTTGTTCTTCATGGGCACCTACGAGATGCACGAGCTGCAGTCGAGCAATGTGTCCCCCGTGGTCGGCATCTCGATGATCTGGGTCTACGGCATCGGCTACGTCACCAGTGTGGTGATGGCCATCTTCAACCTGCATGTGCTGTGGCGGCTGGTCAGCGGCACCATCACCGAAGCCGAACTGGTGCAGGTGATCGAAACCGAAGGCCTGGCCGACGTCGAAAAGCAGATTGAAGGAGGCCGGGCATGACTGTCAGCGTCTTCATCCTGAGCCTGCTGCTCTTCATGGCCATCGGCATGCCGATCGCCTACTCGCTGCTGGCCTGCGGCGTGACCCTGATGGCCTACCTCGCGGCCACCAGCCACGTCGTCACTTTCGACAGCCAGATCATCGCCCAGCGTTTTGTCGACGGCGCCGACAACTTTCCGCTGCTGGCCGTGCCCTTCTTCCTGCTGGCCGGGGAGTTCATGAACGCGGGCGGCTTGAGCCGCCGCATCGTGAACCTGGCCATGGCCTGGGTCGGGCATTTCCGCGGCGGGCTGGGTTACGTGACGGTGATCGCCGCCGTCATCATGGCCTCGCTGTCGGGCTCGGCCATCGCCGACACTGCCGCGCTGGCCGCGCTCTTGATCCCCATGATGCGCGCGGCCGGCTACAACGTGGGCCGGGCTTCGGGCCTGGTCGCTTCGGGCGGCATCATCGCGCCCGTGATTCCGCCGTCCATCGGCCTCATCATCTTCGGCGTGGCCGGCAACGTGTCCATCACCAAGCTGTTTCTCGCCGGCATCGTGCCGGGCATCCTGATGGGCGTGGCCATAGGCCTGACCTGGTGGTGGGTGGCCAAAAAAGAGAACGTCCCTGCGGCGCCCAAAATTGACATGCCCGACCGGCTGCGCATCACGGCCGAAGGCGGCTTCGCGCTGGCCCTGCCCATCGTCATCATTGGCGGCATGAAGTTCGGCATCTTCACGCCGACCGAGGCCGCCGTGGTGGCCGCGGTGTACAGCTTCGTCGTCGGCAAGTTCATCTACGGCGAACTCAAATGGTCGGAGCTCTACGGTCTGGTCCTGGCCGCGGGCAAGACGACCGCCGTGGTGATGTTCCTGGTGGCCGCGGCGATGGTGAGCGCCTGGCTGATTACGGTGGCCAACATCCCGACCGAAGTGGCCGACATGATGGCGCCCTTCATCGGCAACAAGATGCTGCTGATGTTCGTGATGATGGTGCTGATCGTGGTGGTCGGCACGGCGCTCGATTTCACGCCCACGGTGCTGATCCTCACGCCGGTGCTGATGCCGCTGGTGCTCAAGGCCGGCATAGACCCGGTGTATTTCGGCGTCATGTTCATCATGAACAACGCCATCGGCCTGATCACGCCGCCCGTGGGCACGGTGCTCAACGTGGTGTGCGGCGTCGCCAAGATCAGCATGGACGAGGCCTTCAAGGGCGTGCTTCCCTTCCTGCTGGCGCAGCTGGCCGTGCTGTTCCTGCTGGTGCTTTTCCCGTCGATCGTGACCGTACCGCTTCAGTGGCTGATGCGCTGAGAGTTTTTCAACCCCCGTGTTCATATAAAGGAGACAACCATGTTCAAACGCAGAACCCTTGCCGCAGCCCTGGCTGCAGGCGCCTTGCTCGTCGCCACCTCGTCGTTCGCGCAATTCGCCGAACGCACCATCAAGTTCACCAACGGCGTGAACGAAGACCACCCCGTGGGCCTGGGCGTGAAGAAGATGCAGGAAGTGCTGGCGGCCAAGACCGGCGGCAAGATGAAGATCAGCGCCTTCTGGGGCGGCGCCGCGGGCGGCGACCTGCCGGCCACGCAGGCGCTGCGCGCCGGCACCCAGGAGATGGTCTGCACCTCCAGTTCGCCGCTGGTGGGCATCGTCAAGGAACTCGGCGTCTTCGACCTGCCTTTCCTGTTCGCCAACGAGAAGGAAGCCGATGCGGTGCTCGACGGCCCGGCCGGCGAATACTTCAACAAGAAGCTTGAGGCCGCGGGCCTGATCAACCTGGCCTATTGGGAAAACGGTTTCCGCAACCTGACCAACAGCAAGCGCCCGGTCGCCAAGGTCGAGGACTTCGAAGGCGTCAAGGTGCGCGTGATGCAGAACAACATCTTCCTGGACTCCTTCAAGTCGCTGGGCACCAACGCCGTGCCCATGGCTTTCGGTGAAGTCTTCACGGCCCTGGAAACCAAGACCATAGACGGCCAGGAAAACCCCTTCGTCACCATCGAGACCTCCAAGTTCAGCGAAGTGCAGAAGTACCTGAGCGTGACGCGCCACGCCTATACGCCTTTCCTGATCCTGTACAGCAAGAAGCTCTGGGACCAGCTGAACCCGCAGGAGCAGGCCGTGCTGCGCGAAGCCGCGCGTGAAGGCCAGAAGGTGGAACGCGCCGCCAACCGCGAACTCAACGAGAAGTCGCTCGCCACGCTGAAGAAGACCATGGTCGTCAACGAGGTGACGCCGGCCGAACAGAAACGCATGTTCGACAAGGTCAAGCCTGTCTATGACAAGAACGTGCCCCTGATCGGTGCGGAGCCTGTCAATGTGGTGATGGAAGCGCTGAAGAAGGCGCGCGGCGGCTGACCGCGGGCCGGGCCGTGAGCCCGGCGCCTGACCTGACGAGGCCGCAAGGGGCGACCCTGGCGGCCTTTTTTTTTAGCTTTGCATCCCTGGAGTGCGCAGTGAAAATCACGGAGATAGAAACCATACGCCTGGGTGAGTTCCCCAACATCATCTGGGTGCGTATCCATACCGACGAGGGCCTGACGGGGCTGGGCGAAACCTTTATGGGTGCGGCGGCCGTCGAGGCCTATCTGCATGAATGGGCGGCGCCCAAGCTGCTGGGCCAGGACCCGCTGGCCATCGAGGCGCGCAACCGCGACATCACCGGCTACCTGGGCTGGCGCGGCTCCGGCGTGGAGACGCGCGGCAACTCGGCGGTCGACATCGCGCTGTGGGACATCTTCGGCAAGGCCGCCAACATGCCGGTGCACACGGCGCTGGGCGGCAAGAGCCGCGACAGTATCCGCATCTACAACACCTGCGCGGGCTACCAGTACATCCGCAGCGCCACCAACCAGACGAGCTCGAACTGGGGCCTGGCCGACAACAGCGGGCCTTACGAGGACTTGCAGGGCTTTCTCAACCACGCCGACGAGCTGGCCGAGTCGCTGCTGTCCGAGGGCATCACGGCGATGAAGATCTGGCCCTTCGACCCGGCCGCCGAAAAAAGCCACGGCCAGTACATCAGCCCCGAAGACCTGGACACCGCGCTGGAGCCCTTTCGCAAGATCCGCAACGCGGTCGGCGACAGGATGGACATCATGGTCGAGTTCCACAGCCTGTGGCGGCTGCCGATGGCGCAGAAGATCGCGCGCGCGCTCAAGCCCTTCAACACCTTCTGGCATGAGGATGCCATCCGCATGGACTCGCTGGACCTGCTCAAGCAGTACGCGAAGGATTGTGAAGCGCTGATCTGCGCGAGCGAGACACTCAGCTACAAGTGGGGCTTCAAGGACTATTTGCAGACGGGCGTGGCGGGTGTCGCCATGCTGGACCTGAGCTGGTGCGGCGGCTTGACGGAGGCCCGCAAGATCGCGGCCATGGCCGATGCCTGGCAGTTGCCCGTGGCGCCGCACGACTGCACCGGGCCCGTGGTCTGGGCCGCGTCCACGCACCTCTCGCTGCATGCGCCGAATGCGCTGATCCAGGAAAGCGTGCGGGCGTTTTTCACGGGCTGGTACAAAGAGCTGGTGACGGAACTGCCGGTCGTGAAGGACGGCATGATCAGCCTGAGCGACAAGCCGGGCCTGGGCCTGGAGTTGTTGCCCGACTTGCACAAGCGGGCCGATGCCATCGTGAAGATCTCAAGGCCCTGAACGCGGGGCCGTGCCGGTTACGGGCGAGACCTGTTAACGGGCCTGGCGATGCTGCATCTCGCCGGACAGGATCACGTGGTGGCCCTGGCGAACGGCCACTTCCTCGACAAGCGTGCGCGCCACGGTGTCCGCTGCAATGGCCCGGTAGTTGGCGGGGATCAGGCCGCCGAAAAGCCGGCTCAGGCCGATGGCGATTTTTTCGCCGGCGCGTGGCGGCTGGCCCAGCGACTCGCGCTCGCCCGCCAGGACCGAGGGCCTGAGGACGACCAGCGTGGGGAAACCCAGGTGCAGGAGCGCCTCTTCGGCCTCGCCTTTGACCCGGCTGTAGAAGATGGCGGAATGGGCGTCGGCGCCCATGGCGCTGACCACGCCGAGGCGCGTGGCGCCGGCGATGCGGCCGGCGCGGGCCACGGCCAGCACGGCGTCGAAATCGACCGCCCTGAAGGCGGCGCGGCTGCCGGCTGTCTTGATGGTGGTGCCCAGGGTGATGAACACGTCATCGACCGGCGGCGGGGCCGTGAAATTGGCGAAGGAATCGGTCAGGTGCACCGCCAGCTTGAGATCGCGCTGGGCCGGTGCACGGCGGCCCACGCTGTGGACCACCGAATAGCGCTTATCGGCCAGTAAACGAGCCAGGACCGCCTGGCCGACGAGGCCCGTTGCCCCGGCCACCAGCGCCACCCGAGCCGCCACCGCCGCCGCCGCCGGAGCGGTTGCCGCCCCGGTAGTTGCCGCGGTTGCCGCCCGTGGGCTGGCCGGAGGAGGGGAAGCCTGAGGAGGCGTGGCTGGCGGGTTGCTGGTTGTCGAAGTCATTGCGTGGCTCCCTTGACTCGTTGCGCGGCGCGCGCGGCTGCTGGTCATCGCGCTGGCGCGGTGCCTGGGCCTGCCGTGGCGGCTGGCCGTTCTGGGAATAGCCGGAAGCCTGGCGCGGCTGGCCGGGGTTGGGGGTGCGCGGGCCGCGGCCGCTGCCGCCGCCATTGCCACCACCACCATTGCCGCCGTTGCCGCCACCGGCGGGGCCGCGTCCGCGCGCGCCGCCATTGCCGCCACCGTTGCCGCCGCCTGCGCCACGCGCGGGCTGTGCGCCCTTGGTGTCGCGGATGCGCTGCATCATTTCGGTGCGGGCGGCCTTGGCGGCTGCCTGCATCACGTCGCGGCTTGGTGGTTTGCCCAGGCCGCCCCAGATGGTCTGGCGGCCCATGGCCAGCGGCTCGGCGCGTTCGCCGGCTTCGGCTTCAAAGCCGGGGACGATGACTTTTTCGATGTTCTGCTTGGTGAAGCGCTCGATGTCCTGCATGAAGCCTTCTTCATCCAGGCAAACCAGGCTGACGGCTTCGCCGCTGTTGCCGGCGCGGCCGGTGCGGCCGATGCGGTGAACGTAGTCTTCGCTCACATTCGGGATTTCGTAGTTCACGACGTGCGGCAGCTCGTCGATGTCGATGCCGCGGGCGGCGATGTCGGTGGCCACCAGCGCGCGAATCGTGCCGCTCTTGAAGTCGGCCAGGGCCTGGGTGCGGGCGGTCTGGCTCTTGTTGCCGTGCAGCGCCATCGCGGGGATGCCGTTCTTGCTCAGGTGCTCGGCCACGTTGTTGGCGCCGAACTTGGTGCGGGTGAACACCAGCACCTGGCTCCAGTTGTGCTCGTTGATGATGTGCGTCAGCAGCGCTTTTTTCTTGCTGCGGCCCACGGGGTGAATGGTCTGCGTGATGCGCTGCACCGTGGTGTTGCGCGGCGTGACCTGGATGGATTCGGGGTTCTTGAGCAGGCCGTTGGCCAGTTCGCGGATTTCATCGCTGAAGGTCGCGCTGAACAGCAGCGACTGCTTCTGCTTGGGCACCAGGGCCAGCACCTTCTTGATGTCGTGGATGAAGCCCATGTCCAGCATGCGGTCGGCTTCGTCCAGCACCAGGATCTGCACCTGGCTCAGGTCCAGCGTGCCCTGGCTCGCGTGGTCCAGCAGGCGGCCGGGGGTGGCGACCAGGATGTCGACGCCGCGGCGCAGTTTTTCAATCTGGGCGCCCATGCCGACGCCGCCGAACATCACCATGGAGGTGAGGTCGGTGTACTTGCCGTAGGTGCGCACGCTTTCCTCGACCTGGGCCGCGAGTTCGCGGGTGGGGGTCATGATCAGGGCGCGCACGGCGTTGACGCCGCGGCGGTTGGTCAGGCGCGCTTCGGTGGACAGGCGCTGCAGCAGGGGCAGCGTGAAGGCAGCGGTCTTGCCGGTGCCGGTCTGGGCGCCGCCCAGCAGGTCCACACCCTTGAGCACGGCGGGGATCGCCTGGGCCTGGATGGGGGTGGGGGTGTCGTAGCCCTGCTCGAGCACGGCCTTCAGAATGGCCGGGGCCAGGTTCAATTCTTCAAATGTCATGATGTTGCGCCTGTATGGCGCTTTAGATCGGCCTGTTGGGCGCCCTGTTGGAAGGCAACCCGCCAGTCAAAGGCAGATGGGGTCAGAAAGTGGGCCGAAAACATCGTAAGCAGCCGCTTGTTGCGGTACCCGGATGTGCCCAAATGTTGAAGGCAACTGGAGCCAGCAACCCCTGCATTGTCGCACAGCAACGATAATGGGGCATTCACGCAGAAAAACACGCCTTGTCAAAAGGCGTCGGCGCCCAGGCGCGGCGTGTCGTTCCAGCCCGCAAGAAAGCCTGCTGACAGCCTGCAAAAATAGCATTTTCAGGCGGCAAGCAGCCCGTTTTCCGGCATTGTTTTTTCATTTTTACCAAAGTAATCCTGATGGCTCAGTACGTATTTACTATGAACAAGGTCGGCAAAATCGTGCCGCCCAAGCGCCATATCCTCAAAGAGGTGTCGCTCAGTTTCTTCCCGGGCGCCAAGATCGGCGTGCTGGGCACCAACGGTTCCGGCAAGTCCACGCTGCTCAAGATCATGGCCGGCCTGGACACGGAAATCGAGGGTGAAGCCACCCCCATGCCGGGCCTGAACATCGGGTACCTGCCGCAGGAACCCAAGCTGGACCCGGAGCATACGGTGCGCGAAAGCGTGGAAGCCGGCATGGGCGCGGTGTTCGCCGCCAAGGCCCAGCTCGAAGCCGTGTACACGGCCTACGGCGAGCCCGATGCCGACTTCGACGCGCTGGCCGCCGAGCAGGCCCGCCTGGAAGCCATCATCGCCACGGCCGGCACCGATTCCGAGCACCAGCTTGAAATCGCCGCCGACGCGCTGCGCCTGCCGCCCTGGGACGCGAAGATCGGCCTCTTGTCCGGCGGCGAAAAACGCCGCGTCGCGCTGTGCGCCTTGCTGCTGTCCAAACCCGACATGCTGCTGCTCGACGAACCGACCAATCACCTGGACGCCGAATCGGTGGACTGGCTGGAGCAATTCCTGCAGCGCTTTTCGGGCACCGTGGTGGCCATCACCCATGACCGCTACTTCCTGGACAACGCCGCCGAGTGGATTCTGGAATTGGACCGTGGACACGGCATCCCCTGGAAGGGCAACTACAGCACCTGGCTGGAGCAAAAGGGCGAACGCCTGGCGCAGGAGCAAAAGGGCGAGGAAGCCCGCGCCAAAGCCCTGAAAAAGGAACTTGAGTGGTCGCGCCAGAACCCCAAGGCGCGCCAGGCCAAGAGCAAGTCCCGCCTGGCCCGCTTCGAGGAACTGTCGGATTTTGAATACCAGAAGCGCGTGGAAACCAACGAAATCTTCATCCCCGTGGCCGAGCGCCTGGGCAATGAAGTCATCGAGTTCAAGAACGTCAGCAAGTCCTTCGGCGACCGCCTGCTGATCGACAACCTGAGCTTCCAGGTGCCCGCAGGCGCCATCGTCGGCATCATCGGCCCCAACGGCGCCGGTAAATCCACGCTGTTCAAGTTGATCGCCGGCAAGGAGCAGCCGGACAGCGGCGAAGTCGCCATCGGCAAGACCGCGCGCATGGCTTTCGTCGACCAGCACCGTGACGACCTCGCCAATGAAAAAACCGTCTGGGAAGACATCTCCGGCGGCCTGGACATGCTGACCGTCGGCAAGTTCACCATGCCCAGCCGCGCCTACGCCGGGCGCTTCAACTTCAACGGCGCCGACCAGCAAAAGCGCGTGGGCATGCTGTCGGGCGGTGAGCGCGGGCGTTTGCACCTGGCCAAGACCCTGATCGCGGGCGGCAACGTGCTGATGCTCGATGAACCCTCGAACGACCTGGACGTGGAAACCCTGCGCGCGCTCGAAGACGCGCTGCTGGAGTTCGCCGGCTCGGTGCTGGTGATCAGCCATGACCGCTGGTTCCTCGACCGCATCGCCACCCACATCCTGGCCGCCGAAGGCGACAGCCAGTGGACCTTCTTCAACGGCAACTACCAGGAGTACGAAGCCGACAAGAAGAAGCGTTTGGGTGAAGAGGGCGCCAAACCGAAGCGTGTGCGCTTCAAGGCTCTGCACTAAGCCTGGAGAACTTGGCTATGACAGACCAGGAAGTCCTGGACAAAACCCGCTTGTGGCTCGAAAAAGCCGTGATCGGGCTCAACCTGTGCCCGTTCGCCAAGGCGGTCTACGTCAAGAACCAGGTGCGCCTGGTGGTGAGCCAGGCCAGGCACGCGGACGGCCTGCTCGAGGAGCTCGACCGTGAACTCGACCTGTTGGCGGCCACGCCGGCCGATGAGGTCGACACCACGCTACTGATTCATCCCACGCTTTTCGATGACTTCCTGGACTTCAACGACTTCCTGGAAATCGCCGAAGGCGTGGTGGACGAGCACGGCCTCGAAGGCGTGATCCAGCTGGCCAGCTTTCACCCGCAATTCCAGTTTGACGGCACCGAGCCGGACGACATCGGCAACTACACCAACCGCGCACCCTTTGCCATCCTGCATTTGCTGCGCGAAGAAAGCGTGGAGCGCGCCGTCGAGGCATTCCCTGAGGCCGAGGCCATCTTCGAGCAGAACATTGAGACGCTCGAAAAACTCGGCCACACGGGCTGGAAGGCGCTGGGCCTCTAGGAGTCTGGGCGGCCTTATTTGGGCAAGAGCTGCTCGAGGACCGCCTGCAACTGCGCGAAGTTAAAAGGCTTGGTCACATAGCCGCTGGCACCCAGGCGCAGGGCTTCTTCCAGCCGTTCCGATTCGGCGCTGGCCGACAGGAACACCAGGGGCACGTGCTTCAGGGCCGCGTCGGCCTGCAGCGCGGCCAGCACTTCCAGGCCGTTCATCTGCGGCATCATCACGTCGCAAAAAATCAGGTCCGGTGGCTGCTCGCGGGCCAGTTGCAGGCCGGCATGGCCGTCCGCGGCGGACAGGCCTTCGTGGCCCTCCAGCCGGACAAAGCGCAGCAGGTTGTCCCGGATATGGGTTTCGTCTTCAATCACCAGAATGCGCGCCATGTTTCTTTCGCATTGAAGGCCCCTGCCTGCATCATTGTTGGCGGGGCGGACATTCCCTGAATCGCCGGGCCGCGGGCTGTGCCCTCGCGCCGGCTTGGTGGTTCATCTTATAGCCTCGCCCGGCGGGGCTCAAATCCTGACGGTAAAGCGCGTGCCCTCACCCACGGTGCTGGCCACCCCTATGCTGCCGCCGTGCTGGTCGACCGAATTTTTGACGATGGCCAGCCCCAGGCCCGTGCCCTGGATCTCGCCGACATTGCTGGCCCGGTGGAACCATTCGAAGAGGCGGGGGAGTTCTTCGGCCGGAATGCCTATGCCCTGGTCCGCCACCTCAAACACCACACGTCCCCCGGACGAAGAGACGCGAAACAGGACCTTGCCGCCCTGCGGCGAATACTTGATGGCATTGGAGAGCAGGTTGCCGAAGATGTGGCGCAGCAGCTTTTCATCAAAAAGCCCGACCGCCGGGCTGGCCTCGAACTCCAGGGCCAGCTCGCAGCCGGCCTCCGCATGCTGGATGCGGGCGTCCTCCACCAGGTCCTGGCAAAGCGCTAGCAGGTTGGTCTCGGCCGGCTGGAACTCCAGCATCTGCGCCTCCACCTTGCCCAGCAGCAGCACGCGGTCCAGCATCTGCGTCATGCGCTGCACGCCGGTTTCTATGGTGTTGATGACATCGGTTTTTTCGGACTCGGGCAGGCGGTCGCCGTAGTGCTTGAGCAGCTCGGCGGACGACAGGATGAAGGCCAGCGGCGTGCGGAATTCGTGCGAAGCCACCGAGATGAAACGCGACTTCATGTCGTTGAGCTCGGTCTGCCGCTGCAGGGTCTGGCGCTGGGTCTGTTCGGCCTGCAGCCGCGCGGTGGCATCCACCACAAACACCAGGGTGGCCTCCCGTTTGCCCCATTCGATCTTCACGGCCGACAGCTCCAGCGAGCGGACCTCTCCGCGCTGCGTAATGACGCGAAAGCTGTACATGGACTCGACTTCTTCGCCGCGCAGCCGGCGCTCGTGGCGGTGCAGCATGGCGGGCACGTCGTCGGGGTGCAGCGTGGCCGTGAAGGGCCGGGACAGCAGGTAGTCCAGCGGATGGCCCACGATGCGCACCAGGCTGGGATTGGCGAACACCATGCGGTCGTCCTGCACCACCACCACGCCGACGCCCACGTTTTCAATCACGGTACGGTAGCGCTCTTCCGATTTGCGCAGATCGTCGAGCGCCTGGTAGCGTTCGATGGCGCTGCTGACATGGTTGGCGACGAAGGAGAGGATGTCCGCATCCGAATCGCTGTAGGCCACGCCCGGCTCATACCCCTGCACCGCCAGCACGCCGCCTATGGCGCCGCGTATATGCATGGGCACGCCCAGCCAGGACGTGAAGGTCATGTCGCCGCTGCCTTCCGTCACCTGGCCGCCGGCTTCCAGCGCCTTCAGGCGCGTGGCGTCGATGATCTGCGGCCGGCCCGTGCTCAGCACGAACTCGGTCAGGCCGCGCCGGTAGGGCACGTCGCTCAACTGCAGGGTGTCGCCGTCGCGCTCGTCCACGTAGTAGGCGAAGTTCTTGCGCTGCTTTTGCGCGTCGTAAAGGCACACGTAGCAGTTCTTCGCGTAGAGCAGTTCGCCGAGGAGGCCGTGCACCGACTGCAGGAAGTCGTAGAAGGAAAGGTCCGCCGCCGCGCGTTCGGCAATGCGGTAGAACACCCGCTGCAGCGTTTCGGCCTTTTTCTGTTCCAGCGCCTCGGCCTGCAGTTCGCGGGTGCGTTGCTCCAGCCACAGCGTGGCCGAGGTTTCCTGCTTCTGCTTTTCCAGCTGCAGCTCGCGGTAGTCGGCCTGCAGCGCCTGGTATTGCTGCTGCAGCTGCTTGAGCTGGAGGTGCAGGTCGGCGTCAGACGGCATGGGGCGGCTTTGGTGCTCGGGTGGGGGCGGCCGCGCTGCCGGCATCAGGGCGAGGACAGCCCGTCCACCGCCTGGAACATGGCCTCGCGCGCCTGTTCCACGATCTGTACGCGCCATGCGTCGGTGTCCACGTAAAACGCGTCCATCATCTGGCGCTTGATGGCCGCGTGCGTCTCGGGCGGCGCTTCCGGATGCTTGTGCAGCCAGTGGTCGGCGCGCAGCGCGCCTATCATCTCGAGGATGGGCAGCGTGCCGTACTCCATGGCCATCGCGGTGTACTCGGCCCGCGGGCACTCGTCGTGCACCGCGTACGACATCAGGCCCGTGAGTTTGGCCGAGGTCGAGGAGCCGTCGTAGAAGGAGGTCACGGGCGTGGCGCCGCCGCCGTCCCACCAGGCGCGCGCGCGCGCGAGGGTCCCGGCGTCGTCGTTGCCGGCAAAAATGCGCTCGCCCAGGCCGCTGGGGCCCAGGCCGGTGTGCAGGTCCATCCAGGCTATGCGTTTGGCCTGCCGCCCGAAAGATCGCAGCACCTCGCGAAGGGTGCGGTTGCTCCAGGTCGGCGCGGTGCCGCCGAAGAACATGCCGTCGGCGTATTCATGCTGCCCCTGCGACACCGCCGCCTGGTAGCGCGTCACGCCGTGGGTGTCGATATAGGCCGCGATGGCCGCCTCGTTCGCGGCCGTGGGCGGCCACTGCGCGGGCAGCAGCAGGTCGTGGACCTCGCGGTAGGCCTCGTTGACGGGCAAGGGTTTGCTGAAATCCTGGAAATTGCGGTTCAGGTCCACGTTTTCATGCGTGGTACGCCGCGCGTACGAGAAACCGTGCGGATTGAGCGCATGGATGTACAGCACCGCCACGCCGCCCGCGCGGGCCTTGGCGCGCCATTCGACATCGTAAGCGGCATACACCTGCACGCCCGAGCCGCAGTAGCCCTCCACGCCGTGGCAGGCGCTGCTGACAATGAAGAGGCGCTCGGCATCGGGCGAGCCGTCCAACGCCACGTCCATGGCCAGGGTTTCGCCGTCGCGGCCCTTGAGCGGGTGTTCGTAAGAACGAAGCGCCATGCCGGCGGCGCCGGCGGCTTCAAGGAATTTGGCGCGCGCAGCCGCATAGCTGGCCGAAAAAGCCGCGTGTGTATTCATGATGATGTTGTTGGAGTGGTCAGGATTCAGGCCCTGGCAACCGTGCCCAGCCATCGCGTGGCCAGCTGCACCCAGTAGGTGCCGCCCAGGGGTATGAGGTCGTCGTTGAAGTCGTAGCTCGCGTTGTGCAGCGTGCACGGCCCGCCGCCGTGGCCCATCTCGCGGTGCGCACCGTCGCCGTTGGAGATAAAGCAGTAGGCGCCAGGCTTGGCCTGCAGCATGTAGGCGAAGTCCTCGGCGCCCATGGTGGGCTCCTGCGCCAGCACGTTGGCCGGGCCCACGATGTCGCTCATCACCCGGCGCGCAAAGTCCGCTTCGGCGGCGCTGTTGATGGTAGGCGGGTAGTTCCGCGTGAAGCTGAACTCGCAGCGTGCTTCAAACGCGGCGCAGGTGTGCTCGGCGACTTCCTTCATGCGCTTTTCAATCAGGTCCAGCACTTCGATGCTGAAGGTGCGCACCGTGCCCTGCAGTTCGCAAAAATCGGGCACCACGTTGGTGGCTTCGCCGGCGTGGATCATGGTCACCGAGATGACGCCCGCATCCACGGGTTTTTTGTTGCGGCTGATGATGGTCTGGAAGCCCTGCACCATCTGGCAGGCCACCGGCACCGGGTCTATGCCGGTGTGCGGCATCGCGGCGTGGCCGCCCTTGCCGCGTATGGTGATCTTGAACTCGTTGCTGGAGGCCATCACCGGCCCGGCGCTCACGGCGAAGGTGCCCACCGGCGCGCCGGGCCAGTTGTGCATACCGAAGACCGCTTCCACGGGGAATTTTTCGAACAGGCCGTCCTTGATCATCTCGCGCGCGCCGCCGCCGCCTTCTTCTGCCGGCTGGAAGATCAGGTAGACCGTGCCGTCGAAGTCGCGGTTCTGCGAGAAGTGGCGTGCCGCGGCCAGCAGCATGGCGGTGTGGCCGTCATGGCCGCAGGCGTGCATCTTGCCCGGCTGCGTGCTGGCGTGGGCGAAGGTGTTGAATTCCTGCATGGGCAGCGCGTCCATGTCGGCACGCAGGCCCACGGCGCGGCCGCAGGCGCCGCCGTCGCGGCCGTGCACGATGCCGACCACGCCGGTGGTGCCCATGCCGCGGTGGATGGGGATACCCCAGGATTCGAGTTTTTGCGCGACCACGTCGGCGGTGCGCACTTCCTTGAAGCAGAGTTCGGGATGCGCATGGATGTCGCGGCGCACGGCGGCGATGTCGGCCGCACCGGCCAGTATGGATTCAATGATTTTCATGGCAATGTCCCCTAAAAGTACATGGTAACCAAGCCGGTTGCGCTTTGCATGACAGTGCTGGCTTCCTGGAATTTATTCCCTAAATCCGGCCCTCTTCGACCGCATGGCAGGCCACGCGAACGCCTTCAAGCTGCAGGAACTCCGGCCTTTCGCTCCGGCAGCGCGCGTTGGCGTGCGGGCAGCGCGGGTGGAAGGTGCAGCCGCCGGGCGGGTTCAGCGGATTGGGCACCTCGCCCGAAACCGGGGTGCGGGCGCGGCCGGTGTCGTGCATCTTGGGGATCGCGTCCAGCAGCATGCGCGTGTAGGGGTGGCGCGGCCTGTCGAACAGGTTGTGCTTGTCGGCCAGCTCGACGAGGCGCCCCAGGTACATCACGCCGACCTGGTCGCTCACATGGCGCACCACCGCGAGGTTGTGCGAGATGAAGAGGTAAGTCAGGCCCTGCTTGCGCTGCAGGTCTTTCATGATGTTGAGCACCTGCGCCTGCACGCTCACGTCGAGCGCCGACGTCGGCTCGTCGCAGACCAGGAATTCGGGTTCGGTGGCCAGGGCGCGCGCGATGGAAATGCGCTGGCGCTGCCCGCCCGAGAACTGGTGCGGGTACTTGGGCATGTCCAGCGGCGACAGGCCGACCGATTTGAGCAACTCGCCCACGCGTTCCTTCAGCGCGGCGCCATCGCTGAGGATGCCGTGCTCGCGCAGCGGCTCGGCGATGATGTTTTCAACCGTCCAGCGCGGGTTCAGGCTCGCGTACGGATCCTGGAAGATCATCTGGATGCGGCTGCGCAGTTGCTGCCCGGCCGGTGTCTTGAACACCGCATGGGCATCCTGGCCGTCAAAGGTCAGGCCGCCGCGCGTGGGTTCATACAGGCCCACCAGCAGGCGCGCCACGGTGCTTTTGCCGCAGCCCGATTCGCCGACCAGCGCCAGCGTCTTGCCTTTCTCAATTTCGAAGCTCACGCCGTCGACGGCTTTGAGCAGGAGGCGGGGCTTGCGTTCCAGCACCCGGTTGAGCCAGGGCGGCGACACGTCGAAGGTCTTGGCCAGGTCGTGGGCCTGGACCAGGGGAGCTGACGGAGCCCCCACGCTCGTCACTTCGTGTACTTGGCTGCCCCCCGAGGGGGCTGATTTTCCTTGGGGCGGCCCGGCGGAAAATTCTTCTGCCCTCGCTTGAGATGTACGTGGTTGTTCGCTCATGCCGCCACCCCCGCGTGTACATCGTGCAACCAGCAGGCGGCGCGCGTGGCGCCGGCCGGCATCAGGTCCGGCCTGTCCTGGCGGCAGCGGTCAAAGGCTTTGGGGCAGCGCGGGTTGAAGGCGCAGCCCTGCGGGATGGCGTTCAGGCGCGGCATGGCGCCGTCGATCTGGTAGAGGCGCTCGCGCTCCACCGCGATGTCGGGAATCGCCGCCATCAGGCCCGCGGTATAGGGGTGCGAGGGGTGGTTGATCACCTGGTGCACCGGGCCGATTTCGGCGATGCGCCCGGCATACATCACGGCCACGCGGTCGCAGGTCTCGGCGATCACGCCCATGTCGTGGGTGATCAGCATGACGGCGGCGCCGCGTTGTTTGCAGATGTTCTTGAGCAGCGTGATGATCTGCGCCTGGATGGACACGTCGAGCGCGGTGGTCGGCTCGTCGGCCACGATGAGTTTGGGCTCGGCCGCCAAGGCCAGCGCGATCACCACGCGCTGGCGCATGCCGCCCGAGAACTGGTGCGGATAGTGGTCAATGCGCTGCGCGGCCGCCGGTATGCCGGTGTCGTTGAGCAGTTCGATGGCGCGCGCCCTGGCTTCCCGCGCCGTCACCGGCAGGTGGGCCTGGATGGTTTCCACCAGTTGCCGGCCTATGGTGTAAAGCGGGTTCAGCGAGGTCAGCGGGTCCTGGAAGATCGCGCCTATCTTGCGCCCGCGTATGTGGCGCATGCGCTCGTGGGGCAGGTTGTCGATGCGCTCGCCTTCCAGCAAAATCTGGCCGCCGCCCACCCGCCCGGGCGGCTCCAGCAGGCCGATGATGGCGGCGCCGGTCAGCGACTTGCCGGCCCCTGACTCGCCGACTACGCCGAGGATTTCGCCGGGCGCGATGTCGAAGGAGATGTCGTCCAGCGCGCGCAGCGTGCCGCGCCGGCCGGGGAATTCGACCACCAGATTCTTGATTTGCAGAAGACTCATTTTTTGAACCCGTCCTTACCTGAGGCGCGGATTCAAGGCGTCGCGCAGCCAGTCGCCCAGCAGGTTCACGCTCAAGGCGATCAACACCAGCATCAGGCCCGGGAACACGGTGATCCACCACTCGCCCGAAAACAGATAGTCATTGCCCACACGGATCAGCGTGCCCAGCGAAGGCGAGGTGGGCGGCGCGCCCACGCCCAGGAAGGACAGCGTGGCTTCGGTGATGATGGCGGTCGCCACCTGGATGGTCGCCAGCACCAGCACCGGCCCCATCACATTGGGCAGCACGTGGCGGCGCATGATACGCAGCGGCGCCACGCCGGTGACGCGGGCGGCCTGCACATACTCCTTGCCGCGCTCCACCATGGTGGAGCCGCGCACGGTGCGCGCGTATTGCACCCAGCCCGACTGCCCCATCGAAATCGACAGAATCAGCACGCCCATGGCCAGCAGCTGGCTGGCGTTGGGAAACACCGCGCGGCCCACGCCGGCGATCAGCAGCGCGACCAGGATGGGCGGAAATGAGGACATGACGTCGCAGACCCGCATCAGCGCGGAATCGATCCAGCCGCCGCGAAAGCCCGCGAGCAAACCCAGCGAAACGCCGGCCAGCATGGAAAGGATGACGGAGGCAAAACCCACCACTAGTGAAATGCGCGCGCCGTACATCAGCGCCGACAGGATGTCGCGGCCCTGGTCGTCTGTGCCCAGCAGGTATTTGGAACTGCCCTGCGCATACCAGGCCGGCGGCAGGCGCGCGTCGCTGAGTTCCAGCGTGCTCAGGTTGAAGGGGTCATGCGGCGCCACCCAGCCGGCGAACACCGAGCAAAAAATGCAGACCAGCGCAATGGCGGCCGCCACCATCGCAACCGGCGAGGTGCGAAAGCTGTGGCCCACATCACTGTCAAACCAGCGCGCAAGGGTTTTTTTCATCGGGAAAAAGTGGAGTCCGTGTTATCTAGAGCGAGCGCAGCAAAGCTTGTGCCAGCAACAGCGCGGAACCGGCTTTGCCGGGCCGCAGCTGTTGTCCCCCTGGGGGGAGAGGCCGCTACGCGAAGCGAGAAGGCAACAGGGGGGTCACTTTTTTATTGTCATCCACTTGAAGAACATGAAGTTGTCGGCCAGTTGGACCAGCTCGACCTTCTTGCTCGTGCCCCAGGCCAGCGACTGCTGGTGCAGCGGCAGGTGGCCGATGTCGGCGTTGTGGATGTCGAAGGCTTCCTTGATCATCGCGTTGCGCTTGGTCTTGTCGGTTTCGGACTGGATCTTCTTGGTCAGCTCGTCAACCTTGGGGTTGCAATAGGCACCCAGGTTGAACTGGCCGGCGCCCTTGTCGTCCACGCAGGCGACCAGCGCATTGAGCGCGTTGTGGGCGTCATAGGTGGCCGGCGTCCAGCCCAGCATGTAAAAGCTGGTGTCGCGGCGCAGCACCTTGGGGAAGTAGGTGCCTTTGGTTTCGGCCTGCAGGTTGATCTTCACGTTGATGCGCGACAGGTTGGCGGCCACGGCCTGGCAAATGCGGCTGTCGTTCACGTAACGGTCGTTCGGGCAGTTCATGGACACCTCAAAACCGTTGGGGTAGCCGGCCTCGACCATCAGCTTCTTCGCCGCTTCCGGGTCGTAGGGCAGGCGTTTGTTCTGTTCCTGCTGGAAACCGTTGATGCCGGGGCCTATCAGCAGCGCAGTGGGTCCCGAGGCGCCGCGCATCACGGTTTTCTTGATGCCGTCGATGTCGATGGCCTGGTAGAAGGCCTGGCGCACGCGCTTGTCCTTAAAGGGGTTCTTGCCCTTGATGTTGGAGTACAGCAGCTCGTCGCGTTTCTGGTCCATGCCCAGGAAAATGGTGCGCAGTTCGGGGCCGACCAGCACCTTGGTGCCGGCATTGCCGTTGACGCGGTCGATGTCCTGAACCGGCACGGGTTCCATCACGTCGACCTCGCCCGACAGCAGTGCCGCCACGCGGGTCGCGTCGTTGCCGATGGGGGTGTAGATCACTTCCTGGACGTTGCCTTCGATCTTGCCCCAGTAGGTGCCGTTGCGGACAAAGGTGGTGCGCACATTGGGCTGGCGCTCGCGCACGCGGTAGGGGCCGGTGCCGTTGGCGCGGAAGGATGCCGCGTTTTCAATGCCCTTGCGGCGGTCCACCGGCTTGGTCGCCTGGTTGGTTTCGCACCACTTCTTGCTCATCATGTAGACCAGCGAAATCACGTCGGGCAGGATGGGGAAGGGCGTCTTGGTTTCGATCTCGACCACGAAGTCGTTGATCTTGCGCACTTCCTTGAAGTCGTTGGTGTAGCTCTTCATGTCCGAGCCGTCGGCCTGCGTGCGGTTGAAGCTGAAGACCACGTCGTCGGCGGTGAACGGCGTGCCGTCATGGAACTGCACGCCCTTGCGCAGTTCGAAGCGCCACACGGTCGGCGAAGTCTGCTTCCACGAAGTCGCCAGGCCGGGCGCCAGGCTCAAGTCTTTGTTGCGGATGACCAGCCCCTCATAGGCGTTGCCGGTCACGCTCAGCTGCAGCGACTCGTTGAGCGAGTGCGGGTCCATGGACAGCGAATCGCCCTGGTTGGCGACCCTCAGGGTCTGCGCGGATGCGACAAAACCGGTGGCTGCGAAGGCGCACAGCACGGTGGCCGCGAGCAGGGTTGACTTGAATTTCATCAGGAACTCCTTGTGGAAGGGATGATTGCTTGCCGGGGTAAAAAAACGATAGGGTCTGGGCGCGGCGCTAGTGGCCCGCGGCGTTGCCCACGCGCAGCCTGGGGTCCACCGCGAAGTAGAGCAGGTCGACGACCAGGTTGATGATCACAAAAATCAGCGCGATCAGGCAGAGGTAGGCTGCCATGACGGGGATGTCGGCGAAGGTCACGGCCTGGATGAACAGCAGGCCCATGCCCGGCCACTGGAATACGGTCTCGGTGATGATGGCAAAGGCGATCAGCCCGCCCAGCTGCAGGCCGGTGATGGTCATCACCGGCACCAGCGTGTTCTTGAGCGCGTGGCCGAAATGGATCACGCGGTCGGGCAGGCCGCGGGCGCGCGCGAACTTGATGTAGTCGGTGCGCAGCACTTCCAGCATTTCCGCGCGCACCAGCCGCATGATCAGCGTGAGCTGGAAGACCGCCAGCGTCACCGCCGGCAGCACGATGTGGTGCCAGCCGTCGGCCTTCAAGAGGCCGCTGCTCCACCAGCCGACCTGCACCGTCTCGCCGCGGCCGAAGCTCGGGAACCAGCCCAGGCCCACGGCGAAGACCAGGATCAGCAGGATGCCGATCAGGAAGGTCGGCAGCGACACGCCCAGCAGCGAGATGGTCATGAACACCTGGCTCATGAAGCTGCCGCGGCGCAGCGCCGAATACACGCCCATCGGGATGCCGACCACCAGCGCCATGACGGCCGCCACCAGCGCCAGCTCAAACGTGGCCGGAAAGCGTTCGGAGATCAGGCGCGAGACTTTGGCGCCCTGGCGCAGGCTCAGGCCGAATTCGCCCTGCGCGGCATTGACCAGGAAATGCCAGAACTGCACGACGAAGGGCCGGTCCAGGCCCAGGTCGGCGCGAAGCTGGGTGATCTGCGCGGGCGAGGCGTCCTGCCCCAGCAGGAACACCACCGGATCGCCTACATACTGGAACAGCATGAAGGCAAGCAGTGCGACCACGATCATCACGATCACGGCCTGGATCAGGCGGCGCAGAATAAATGCAAGCATCGGCCAAAGGAAAAAGTATCGGGCGATACTAGCAGAGCAATTGCTGTGCCGACACGGGGTTTACTTTAGGGTTAAAGAAACACCACAGTCCGGCAAATTGCCCCAAATGAGGCTTTTTGGCGCCCTTTTAAGGTGCTGTGCCCGGGGCCGGACTAAAGCCGCTGCAGTTTCTTGCGCACCAGCTGGATATTGCTGCGCAGCGCGTACAGCTCATCGGTATAGGACAGGGGTACCGAGATTTTCTCGGCCCGGCTTTCCAGCTCGTTGAGTTCCTTGAGCAAAGCCTCGTTGCCGTCGCCGGCGCCTTTTTCGTCCATGCGGGTTTCAATGTCGCGCAACTGGCGGTACCAGCGGAAGATGCGCGAGCGCACGCGAAACGCATACAGCGGCGGGATGATGCGCGACAGCGGCAGCATGATGGCCAGGATGATGCCCATCACCAGCCACATGCGCTCGACCAGGTTGGCCACCCAGAAGGGCAGGTAGCGCTGGAGGAAGGGCTTGTCGTTCTTGATGCCGCGCTCGGCCTCGGCCGAGATCGGCAATTCGTTGTTGGCCAGGTTGGGGTATTCGCGGGCCCGCCTGAACCAGCCGGCGCCGCCGTGGATCTGGTTGCCGGCCTGCACGAAGAGCTGCAGCAGCGCCGGGTGCGTGCCCTTGCGGGTGACCAGCGCCGTTGTGGGCGCCACCAGGCGCACGTCGCGCGGCGGGATGTTGGCCGCCAGGTCGACCACACCGCGCGGCAGAACCACGGGGCTCAGGAAAGAAAACCGGCGCGAATAGGCCTCGCTTTGCGGGAAGTCCATCAGGCCTATGCCCGGCGTCTGCAGCAGCATCTGCACCATCAGCGACTCGGGCGCCGAGGCGAACACGATGGCGTCGAGGTCGCCGGCGAGGAAGGCCACCGTGGCCGGGGTCTGTTCCAGCTCCGAGATCTTGAGGCTGGCCAGGTCCACCTTGTTGCTGGCCAGCAGCTTGTTCATCAGGTTGGGAATGCCGCTGCCGGCCGTGCCCAGGTTGACGCGCCAGCCCTGCAGCTGGCTCAGCGCGTTGAGCGTGGGTTCCTTGCGCAGCGGCTCGCGGCCGGTGGGTGCCTGCACCAGGGCGGCCGGGATTTTCTTGACGGCGTCCTCGCGGTAAAACAGCCACACGGGCTCGACGAAGAGGCTGCCCAGAGACTCCAGGTTTTCCTCGTCCTCGGGCCTGGCTTCGCTGGTGCCGCCCTGCACAAAGCCGAGGTCGGCCTTGCCGTCGCGCAGCAGCTGCAGGTTGTGGGCAGAGCCCTGCGAGGGCAGCAGCGTGACCTGGATGCCGTCCTCGGCCAGGATTTTGGCGTAGCGTTTGCCGAATTCCTCATACGCGCTTTGCGCCGGGCCGGTGGCCAGCGTCACGCGCTTGGGCGGGTTCGGGTCCAGCCACCAGTAGGCCAGCACCAGCAATGCGACGGCCAGCAGGATGAAAGGGCCGGCGGAGACGGCCAGATCGCGCAGCGACAGCAGGGTGTAGCGTATGGTTTTGGGCATGCGGCAACCTTATCACGCGGCGCTGCCGCCCAGCCTTTCAACCGCGGTGATAACTTTGGTAAACACGGCTGCTGCCGTCCTGAAGCACCAGCAGCACGTCATAGGCGTCCTTGCGCCCGCCGTACACCGGTCCGTCCATGCCGGGCGAGCCCACCGGCATGCCGGGCACGGCCAGGCCGGCGGCCTGCGGCAATTCCTTGAGCATGCGGCGAAGCTCGCGGGCCGGCACATGGCCTTCCAGCGCGTAGCGCTTGCCTTGCGCGCCGACCTCCCCCGTGTGGCAGGAACCGAGCTTGTCCGGAATGCCCAGGCGCTTGCGCGCGGCCGTGTTGCCGCTGTCGTGCACCCGCACGGCGAAGCCGTTGGCCTGCAGGTGGTCTACCCAGTCCTTGCAGCAGCCGCAGTTGGGGTCTTTCCAGACTTCGACCTGGGGCCGGGTTTGTGCCATCAGTGCGGGCGCAACGGCCGCAGCGCCGGCGATGGCGGCCACGGTTCGTATCAGTTGTCGTCTTTGCATGGTGTGTTCCTTGTCGTGGTTCCGTGGATCAGCGCGCTGCCGCCACGCTGATCTTGCCGGCCATGCCGGCCTGGTAGTGGCCCGCGACCAGACAGGCGAAGTCGAACTCGCCGGGGCGGTTAAAGGTCCAGACCAGCTCGCCCGACTTGCCTGCGGGCACATGCGTCATACCAGGCAGGTCATGTGCCATGCCGGGGGATTTGGCCATCATCGCGGCATGCGCCTCGAGTTCCGCCTTGGTGCCTATCACCAGCTCGTGCAGAAGTTTTCCCTGGTTGCGGATCACAAAGCGCACGGTCTCGCCTTGTTTGAAGCTCAGCTTGTCCGGCGTGAAGCGCATGGAGTCGTCCATGGACACCGTGACGGTGCGCGTGGCTGATCCGGCATCGCCGGCGATACCCCATGGCCTCTGTTCATTCTTCGCGGCGGCCGGCGGTTTGGCTGAATGGCCTTCATGAGGGCCGGCTGCTGCTGCTGCCGCGGCCGCAGCCAGGAGTGCGCAGGCGCCCGCCAGTTTGAGTGTGGATTGAAATGTCATGGTCTTCCTTGTGTCATGTGGATGTTCAGCGGCAATGCGCTGGAATACGGGCGTGTGCGATAGCCGCGCGTGTCTGCGCTGCGAGTCACAGAGGATGGTGTCCCGCCCGCAGACCCATTACGGGCATGGACCTCAGGAAATGGGTGGTTTTTTGCGCAACGCGGCGTCGGCGCTGGCGAACAGGTCTGCCGCCGGGCTGGCCAGTCTCAGCGCGCTGAACACAGGCATCAAGCCGGTCGCTGCGAGAGACAGCGCAACGGTGTGGCAGGCCTGGCAGGCCGCGCAGCTTTCGCAGTGGCCGCCGGCCGCATGTGTGCTGCCGTTATCTGCGGGGTCCGCGCAGTCGTGCGGGGCCGGGGCTGTTTGCGCAGGGTGGCCGGCATGGGCCGGATCCGCTGCTTGCGCTTGGTGGTGCTGCAGCTGTCCCGCCGCCATCTGCGTGGCCATCGCGTCGCCCATCCAGCCGCGCAGGGGCAGCAGGGCGATCAAAAGGGCGAACAACAAATGGCGCATGGATGAATGACGGGGGCCGGCCGGATAAGTTCCTGCGCGCTCAGTTTTTCTGTAGTTGCAAGTCGGCCTTGTCCAGCCACAGCTGCACACTGTCCAGCAAGTCCTTCTGGCTGAAGGAGCAGCTTTCTTCGGTGAACAGCGCGCTGGATTCAAGCCGGTTCAGCAACTGCGACAGCACTTCGTTGAAACGCTCGGGCAGGGCCGCCGCCAGGCTTTGCTGCTGCATCGCCAATTGCGAAAAGGCGGCTACGCCGAGTGTGTCGTCGCGCAGTTGCTGCAGGGCGGTTTGCAAGGCGTCGAGCTGGTCTTGAGCGGTCATGGCCTCATTGTAAGAAGCGCTTCTAGGCGGCCGCCGAAGCCTGCACGCGCGCCGGCATGCGGTCAAACACCAGGGTCAGCATGGCGAGCAGCCCGAAAGGCACGCCCACCCAGCCCAGGTGCGCAAAGCCCACCTGCTCCAGCAGCGTGCCGCTGATCACCGAACCCAGCGCCGTGCCCACGTAGAGCATGGAGCCGTTGAGGCTCAGCAGCAGCGGCGCCTGCGCCGGCGACAGGCTGGCCAGCCGGCTTTGCTGCGGCGCCATCAGGCCGAAGCCGGCGATGCCCCACAGCACCAGCACGGCCATGGTGGCGGGCACGTTGCCGCGCGTGAGCGGCAACAGGCACATCATCGCGACCAGCACGGCCAGCTGCGTGCGCAGGGTGCGCAGCGCGCCGAAGCGGTCGGTGGCCCAGCCGCCCATCAGCGTGCCGCCCACGCCCGCCAGGCCGAAGACGGCCAGCGTGGCCGAAAGCTGTGTCGAACTCATGGGGTTGAGCGCCTGCAGCACCGGCCCGACATAGGCGAAGACGCTGAAGATGGCGATGAAGTAGAGCAGCGTGCGGCCCCACACGCGCAGCACCGCGCCCTGCCGCGCGGCCGCCCGAAAGCCCGCGAAGCTGGTGCCCGCGCTGGCCATGTTGGCCGGGATCAGCCAGCTCGCCGCGACCAGCGCCGCAAAGCTGGCCGCCGCCGACAGCCATACCGGCACGCGCCAGCCGAACTCGAAACCCAGCCAGGCGCCTATCGGCAGGCCCACGGCATAGCTGATGCTCATGCCCAGGAAGGTGATGGACAGCGCGCGGCCGCGCAGCGCGGGCACGACCATGCTGACGGCCAGCGCCGAGGCCGCCGCGGTGAACATGGCGCCCGCGCCCATCAGCACGCGGCCCAGCAGCAGCAGGGGCAGGGTGGGCGCCACTGCGCAGACCAGGCAGCCCGCGGTGAACAGCGCCAGCGCCAGCTGCACGGCGCGCTTGCGCGGCCAGCGGGCCGTCAGGATGATCAGCAGCGGCGCCAGCACGGCCGTGGCGATGGCATAGGCCGTCATGGCCTGGCCGGCGGCCGCCACGCTGATGCCCAGCGATGCGCTCATGGGCTGCAGGATGCCGCCCAGCACAAAAGCGCCGCTGCCTATCACCAGGTTGCACAAGGCGAAGAAATACAGGATGGGCGGCATGGTGGTCATGAAGGCGGCGTCGGGGCGACAGGGGCCGTGCGAGCCGCCAGGGATGGCGCGCGCGAGCAGCTATCAAATGAAGAGCAGGGAAAGTCTGTTCCCGCCATTGTGCGGGAAGCTGCCCGATTGTGCCGGGCCGGGGTAAAGCCGGCGCAGGGCCGGGCTTTAAGCCGATGGAACCCAGGGACCTTTGACGGGCAGCCCGGGCGCGCCGTGCAGGATTTCCAGGTCGGCCGGTTTGGGCGTGTTGTCGCCCGCGCCCTGGATTTTCACGATGTCCTGCGGGCAGGCGGAAAACGCCACGAAGCAGTCCATCTCGGCGCGCAGCGTGATCGAATCGCCGGCCTTGGTGACGGTGGGCAGGGTCTTGAGCGTGATGCCGTCGGGCTGCACCTGGATGTTCATGAAGATGTTGAAGGAGGCCAGGATGGCGCGCGGCGGCGTCAGGCCCAGCGCGAACATGCCCTCGAACATGTTGTCGCAGCAGTTGCGGTGGTAGCCCTGCACGCCCAGCAACTCATAGCGTCGCCGGTCGCAGGCGGCCATGAAGGTGTCGTGCACGCCGGGCGAGGTGTCTTCGACCACGGTGAGTATGGGGTGGCGCTGGTTGGTGACGAAGGAGTCGCCGACCACCGGGTTCAGGCGCTGGTTCCACACGCGGGTGGTTTCCATGCACATGAATTCGTTCAGGTCGTAGGCATTGAAGGCCCAGCAATCGACCACCTGCGTGCCGTGGGTGTTGATGACTTTCACGGCCTGCCCGGCCTGCAGGCGCACGGCCTTGCCGTGGCCGGCGGGAATGTTGAGCGTGCGGGGCGATGTGGATGCGGTCATGGAAGGACGGGTTTACTGGATCATGCCGAGGAACTGTTTGAGCTCGGCGGTTTGCGGGTTGGAGAACACCTCGTCGGGCGGCCCGATCTCGTGCACGCGGCCCTGGTGCATGAAGACCACGCGGTCGCAGACCTTGCGCGCGAAGTTCATCTCGTGCGTCACCATCAGCAACGTCATGCCTTCGGCGGCCAGGCTTTCCACCACCTGCAGCACCTCGCCCACAAGCTCGGGGTCCAGCGCGGAAGTGATTTCGTCGCACAGCAGCACCGAAGGCTGCATGGCCAGCGCGCGCGCGATGGCCACGCGCTGCTGCTGCCCGCCCGAGAGCTGGTCGGGCCAGGACTCGAATTTTTCGGCCAGGCCCACGCGCTCCAGCAGCGCGCGCGCATGCTCGGCGGCGGGCGCGCCGGCCGTCTTCTTGACCAGCGTGGGCGCCAGCATGATGTTCTTGCCGACGGTCAGGTGCGGGAACAGGTTGAAGCTCTGGAAGATCATGCCCACGCGCTGGCGCAGCTCGCGCATGACCTGCGGGTTGTCGTGCAGCAGGTGTTTGCCGTCCACGCGCAGCGTGCCGCTTTGAAAAACTTCCAGCCCGTTGATACAGCGCAGCAGCGTGCTTTTGCCCGAGCCGCTTTTGCCGATGATGGCGATCACCTCGCCGGCCTTGACTTCAAGGTCTATGCCCTTCAAGACCTCGTTGGTGCCGAAGCTCTTGCGTAGCTGGTTGATCTCGACCAGTGTCCGTTCGGACACGGCGGGCGATGGGGTGACGGTGGCGGTGGCGGTGGCGTTAGCGTCCATTTCTGGCTTTCCTCTCAAGCTTGCGGGCATACAGGGATACGGGGAAACACAGCGCGAAGTACATCAGCGCGACGCAGCTGTACACCACAAAGGGTTTGAAGGTGGCGTTGGTGATCATGGTGCCGGCCTTGGTCAGTTCGATGAAACCGATCACCGAGGCCAGCGCCGTGCCCTTGATGACCTGCACCAGGAAGCCCACGGTGGGCGGCACGCCGATGCGCACGGCCTGCGGCAGCACGATGTAGCGCAGCTGCTCGCCGAAGTTGAGCGCCAGGCTTTGCGCGGCCTCCCACTGTCCCTTGGGAATCGCGTCGACGCAGCCGCGCCAGATTTCGGCCAGGTAGGCGCTGGTGTACAGCGTGAGCGCCACCGCGGCCGCCACCCAGGCCGGCACGTTGATGCCGAACAGCGCCAGCCCGAAATAAGCGAGGAAGAGCTGCATCAGCAAAGGCGTGCCCTGGAACAGCAGCACATAGCCGTCCATCGCGCGGCGCATGATGCGCCCGGCCTTCTGCGCGCCCGGCGCCGCGCGTGTGGCCGAGAGGCGACCCACCAGCAACAGCGCGCCGACGATGCCGCCGCCCACAAAGGCGACCACCGAGAGCACGACAGTCCAGCGCGCCGCGAGCAGCAGGTTGCGGAAGATGTCCCAGAGGGAAAATTCAATCATGGTGTGTGCCTGACCTTTCCCGTTATCGACCAAAGAGAAATTTAGGGCCTGCCCAATTGAGCAGCTTGCGCACGGCCACCGACAGCGCCAGGTAAATCAGCGTGGCGATGATGAAGGCCTCAAACGCGCGAAAGTTGCGGCCCTGGATCAGGTTGGCGGCATACGACAGTTCCTGCGTCGAAATCTGCCCGCAGACGGCCGAGCCCAGCATCACGATGATGATCTGGCTCACCATGGCGGGCCAGACTTTTTTGAGCGCCGGCGGCAGCACCACGCGGGTGTAGATCTGCACGCGGTTGAGCGCCAGGCTTTCGGCCGCCTCGACCTGCCCGCGCGGCGTGGCCTCGACGCCGGCGCGGATGATCTCGGTGGCGTAGGCCGACAGGTTGATCACCATGGCCAGCACCGAGGCCGTTTCCGGCGAGAGCTTGAAGCCCGCGGCCGGCAGGCCGAAAAAGATGAAGAACAGCTGCACGATAAAAGGCGTGTTGCGGATCAATTCGACGTAAGTACCCACCACCCAGCGCAGCCAGCTGGGCCCGCTGGCGCGCGCCCAGGCAAAGCCCATGCCCATGAACACGCCCAGCACCGACGAAATCGCCGTCAGGCCCAGCGTCCACGCGACGCCTATGGCCAGCAGCGGCCATTGGCTCAACACCGCCATGAAATCAAGCTCAATACGCATGGGTCACATCCTGTTGAAAGATCACCGACGTTTGTTCTCCCCTGCCAGCAGCCGCAGCGGAACCGGCTTTGCCGGGCCGCAAGCGGCGCCCCCTGCAAGGGGGGAGGCGGTTACGCGTAGCGAACCGCAACGGGGGTGTGCAATTACTGCGGCAGATTTCCTGCCGGGCGGCCCAGCCACTTCATCGCGATCTTGTCGAGGTCGCCGTTCTTCTTGGCTTCTGCGATGACTTCGTTGACCTTCAGGCGCAGCTTGTCTTCACCCTTGGCAACGCCGATGAAGTTGGGGCTGTCGCTGAGCAGCAGCTTGTACTCGGTGTTCAGCTGCGGGTTCTTGGCCATCATGTTGCCGGCCACCGAGGCGCCCGTGGCGATCAGCTGCACCTGGCCGGCGGTGTAGGCCGACACGGTGGTGTTGTTGTCTTCAAAGCGCTTGATGTCGGCGCCGGCGGGCGCGACCTTGGTCAGCTCCTGGTCTTCCAGGGCGGCGCGCGTCACGCTGATGGTCTTGCCGGACAGGTCGGCAAAGGACTTCACGCTCATGCTCTTGGGGCCGAACACCGCCTGGAAGAAGGGCGAGTAGGCGATGGTGAAGTCGATGACTTTTTCGCGGTCCGGGTTTTTGCCCAGCGTGGAGATCACCAGGTCGGCCTTCTTGGTTTGCAGGTAGGCGATGCGGTTGGCGCTGGTGACGGGAACGAGCTCGATTTTCACGCCGAGTTTCTGGGCGATGTAGCCGGCCATCTCAACGTCCAGGCCCTGGGGCTTGAGGTCGGTGCCGACCATGCCGTAAGGCGGGAAGTCGGTCGGGATGGCGATCTTGATTTCCTTGGCCTTCATGATGTCGTCCAGCGCGGTCTGCGCATGGGCGCCGGAGACGGCCAGCACGGCGGCTGCGGCAAGGGCGAAAGAGAAAACACGTTTGCTGGACTTCATAGCAGGGCTCCAAGGTAGGTTGAGGAATCTTCAGAGGGTTTGGCCGCAGTGCGGCCGGCTTTGCGAACACGGGGAGGCGGGGAAGATGCGGGCTTTCCGTCCACGGCTTGCGCGTCGAGCGGGCTCAAGGCACTGCGCAACTGGGCCAGCGGGTCGCCGCCCGAGGCCTGCAGCTTGAGCGCGGCCTGCACGCTGCCGATGTGGGACTGCATGAGTTTTTCAGCCTTGGCCAGGTCGCCTTTTTCCAGCGCCTGCACGATGAGCACATGCTCTTCGCAGGACTGCGCCGCGTCATGCGAGGACTGGTACAGCATGGCGATCAGCGTGGTGCGCGCGGTGAAATCGCGCAGCGTGTCGGCCAGCAGGTTGTTGCCCAGGCATTCGGCCAGGCACACATGGAAGTCGCCCAGCAAAAAGCTGCGCAGGCCCACGTCGTCGCCCTTGACGGCGGCTTTCTCGCGCGTGAGGTGGTTCTTCAGCTGTTTGATGGCGCCCTTGCTGACGTCGGTGGTGCAGCGGATCAGGCCCATCTCGATCACGCGGCGCGCTTCGAAGGCCTCGCGCGCTTCTTCCTGCGAGGGTTCGATCACATACCAGCCGCGCCGGCTGCTGACGGTGACGATGCCGCGCACCGCAAGGCGGGTCAGGGCTTCACGGACGATGGTGCGGCTGCAGTCGAACAGCAAGGCCAGCTGCTGCTCGCCCAGGCGCGAGCCCGGCGCGAGCTTTTGCGCCATCACGGCTTCGATGATGCGTTTGCTGATGTCGGGGGCGGTGGCCATGCACAAGCAGTGCATATCCCGTGCCAGCCCCACAGGCTGGTTTAATCAACTGGTATACAAGCTTTGCGCACCTGTCTGGCGTGCGTCGTGCACCGGGCAGCGGCTTTTTGGCGGTCGGCCGCACCAGGACAGGGAATGTGCGGAGAAGACTTCCTTAGTCGAGCTTGGCGCCCGAGGCTTTGACGGCCTGGGCCCAGCGCGGCATCTCGGCGGCCAGGAATTGCGTGAACTCCTCGCTGCCCATAAAGGCCGGGTCGGCGCCCTGCGTGACCATGCGGTTGCGGATGTCCGGGTTGCTCATCACCTGTTTAAAAGCGTCGCTGAGTTTGGCGGCCACGTCCTTGGGCAGGCCGGCCGGCGCCAGGAAGCCGTAAAAACCGACCACCTCAAAACCTTTGATGCCCGATTCAATGACGGTCGGGATGTCGGGCAGGGCCGGGTTGCGCTCCTTGCTGGTTACCGCCAGCGCGCGTACCTTGCCCTGCTTGTGGTAATTGGCCGCCTGCGGAATCGATTCACCCATGAACTGCACCTGGCCGGCCATCAGGTCGGTGAAGGCCGGCGCGCTGCCGCGATAGGGGATGTGCACCATGAACAAACCGGTGGCATTTTTGAACATCTCTGGGACGAGATGGCTGATGCCGCCGTTGCCGGCCGAGCCGTAGTTGACCTGGCCGGGGCGGGCCTTGGCGTAGGCGACGAACTCCTGGAGGTTGTTCACCGGCAGCTTGGGGTTGACCAGCAGGGCCAGCGGCTGCATGGCGGTGCGCGCGATCGGCGTGAAGTCTTTCAGCGTGGCGTAGGGCAGCTTGCTGTACAGCGCGGGGTTGATCACCATCACGCCGGTGTTGGCCAGCATCAGGGTGTAGCCGTCGGGCGCGGCCTTCATCACGTCCTGCGCGCCCACGGTGCCGCCGGCGCCCGATTTGTAGTCGATCACGATGGGCTGGCCGAGCACCGCCTGCAGGCGTTCGGTCAGCAGCCGGGCATGCTGGTCCAGCGGGCCGCCGGCCGGAAAGCCGATGACGATGCGGATGGGCTTGTCGGGGAAGGCCGCCATCGCCGTGGAGCAGGCCAGCGCGGTAACGGCCAGCAAGGCCAGGGCTTTGCGGGGCAGGGCGAAGAAGCGGGTCATGAAGTCTCCTGTTGTGTTTGTTTCCGCGTGTAAGCGGCGCTGGTTCATCATAGTGAGCGCGGGTCGCCCAGGCGACAGTGTTTTATCGGGAGCTTCCCGGATGTGGGGGGCGCCGACTCGGGTTAGGCTGGGGCCCCAAGTCAGCACTTGCCTGGAGCCTTTTCTTGACCCTTGATTCCGACAGCGGCCAGGCCGCCCCCGCCGCTCCTGCAGCGACGCCGCACAACCTGCACCACCAGGTCTGGCCCAAACGCCTGCCGTGCAGCATCACGCCGCCGGCCACCTCGTTGTGGCACAACCTCGCGGTCAGCGCGCTGCGTTTTCCCGGCAAGCCCGCGCTGGTGTTCTTCAACCGCGTGCTCAGTTACGCCGAGGTGCTGCGCCAGACCGAGCGCCTGGCCGCCACCTTGCACCGCCTGGGCGTGCGCAGCGGCGACCGCGTGCTGCTCAACATGCAGAACTGCCCGCAGTGGGTGATCGCGCACTTTGCCATCCTGCGCGCCAATGCGGTGGTGGTGCCCGTCAACCCCATGAACCGGGCGGAAGAGCTCAAGCACTACATCACCGACCCCGACGTCAAGGTCGCCATCACGGCGGCCGACCTGGCGGGCGAACTGGCCAGGGCCAACGCGCAACTGGCGCCGGGCGAGCGGCTGGCGCACATGGTGGTCACGCATTACAGCGATGCCTTCGACATGAATCTGGAAGGCGCCGGCGAGGGCGACGCGGCGATGCCGCCGGCCTGGCGTGAGTGGCTGGGCACGCACCATGCGCCGCCTGCGCTGGAGGATGGCACGGTGATGGACTGGGCTGACGCGATATCGGACGCTGCGCTGGATGCCGGCGAATTGCCGCCGCATACCGCCACGCCGCAAGACCTGGCCGTGCTGCCCTACACCAGCGGCACCACCGGCCTGCCCAAGGGCTGCATGCACACCCATGCCAGCCTGATGCACAACGCCGTCGGCAGTTGCCTGTGGGGCAACAGCACCTTCGAGAACGTGGTGCTTTCGGTGGTGCCCATGTTCCACATCACCGGCATGGTGTCGGTGATGCATGCGTCCATCTACGGCGGCTCCACGCTGGTCATCATGCCGCGCTGGGAGCGCGAGCTGGCCGGGCGGCTGATCTCGCGCTGGCGCGTGACGCACTGGACCAACATCCCGACCATGGTGATAGACCTGCTGGGCAGTCCCAACTTCACTGAATTCAATTTGAGCAGCCTGGTCTACATAGGCGGTGGCGGCGCGGCCATGCCGCAGGCCGTGGCCCAGCGCCTGTGGGAGCAATACGGCCTGCGTTTTGCCGAAGGCTACGGCCTCACGGAAACCGCCGCGCCTTCGCACAGCAACCCGCCCGACGCCACCAAGCAGCAATGCCTGGGCGTGCCCTTTCTGAGCACCGACGCGCGGGTGATAGACCCGCTGACGCTCAAGGAGATGCCGCAGGGTGAGCAGGGCGAGATCGTCATGTGCGGGCCGCAAAACTTCCAGGGCTACTGGAAGCGGCCCGACGCCACGGCCGCCGCCTTCATCGAGCTGGACGGCAAGCGATTTTTCCGCTCCGGCGACCTGGGGCGCATGGACGAGCAGGGCTACTTCTTCATCACCGACCGGCTCAAGCGCATGATCAACGCCTCGGGCTTCAAGGTCTGGCCGGCCGAGGTGGAGGCGCTGATGTTCAAGCACCCGGCCATCCAGGAGGCCTGCATCATCTCCACGCGCGACGCCTACCGCGGCGAAACCGTCAAGGCCGTGGTGGTGCTGCGCCCCGCCGCAAAAGGGCAAACCAGCGAGGAAGACATCATCAGCTGGTGCCGCGATAACATGGCGGCTTACAAATACCCGCGCGTGGTGCAGTTTGTCGATGCGCTGCCCAAGAGCGGCTCGGGCAAGGTGATGTGGCGCACGCTGCAGGAAGCCGAGCAGCGCGAATCTTGAGAGCCCCGTCCCGGCCGCCGTGCCCAGTTTCTGGAGAGCCCTTTGAAAATCATCTCGGTCAAGCCCTTCATCCTGCACGTCCCGGTCACGGGCTCGCAAATCGCCGACAGCACACACACCATCTCGCACTGGGGTGTGGTGGGCGCGCAGATAGACACCGACAACGGCCTTACGGGGTACGGCTTCACGGGCACCCATGCGCACCTGCCCAGCGACCAGCTGATCACACGCTGCATAGAAACCTGCCACGCACCGCTGCTGATCGGTGAAGACGCGCTGGACACCCACCGTCTCTGGCTCAAGCTCGCGCGTAACCCGGCCCTGCAGTGGGTGGGGCGCGCCGGCATCACCACGCTGTCGCAGGCCGCCATCGACATCGCCTTGTGGGACCTCAAAGCCAAGGCCGCGCGCGTGCCGCTGTGGAAGCTGCTGGGCGGGCAGGTGCGCGAGAAAGTCCGCGCCTACAACACCGATATCGGATGGCTCAGCATTCCCGACGACCAGCTGGTGGCCGGCGCGAAGCGCGCGGTGGACGAGGGCTTTACCGGCATCAAGGTCAAGATCGGCTCCAGCGTGGACCGCGACCTCAAACGCCTGGAAGCCGTGCGCCGCGCCATAGGCCCGTCCATCACCATGGCGACCGACGGCAACGGCAAGTGGGACCTGCCCACCTGCCAGCGCTTTTGCCGCGCGGCCGAGGCCCTGGATATTTACTGGATTGAAGAGCCGCTCTGGTACGACGACGTAAAGGGCCACGCCCAGCTGGCGCGCGGCACCAGCATCCCGCTGGCGCTGGGCGAGCAGCTCTATACCCACGATGCGTTCGCAGAGTTTTTCCACCAGGAAGCGATTCACTGGGTGCAGCCCGACGTGACGCGCATGGGCGGCATCACCGAGGTGCTGCGTGTCTGCGACACCGCGCATTCCTACCGCCTGCCGGTGGCGCCGCATGCGGGCGACATGAGCCAGGTGCACGTGCACCTGAACCACGCGCACCCGGCCTGCACGGTGCTGGAATACATTCCCTGGATCAAGGACTGCTTCCTGGAGCCCGCGCAGGTGGTGGACGGCCACTTCAGCCTGCCCCAGCAGCCGGGCGCCAGCACCACGCCGACCGAATCGGCCTGGGCGAAGTTCCGCCAGGCTACGGCCTGAGCGCCGGTGCCGGCACACATGGCTAAAAAACCCGCGCCTCCCACGCTCGAAGACTTCGGCGGCAAGCCGCTGGCCGGCTGGCGCCTGCGCCTGTACACCATCATCTTCGAGGCCGACACCCGCGCCGGAAGGCTGTTCGACAAGGCGCTGATCGCCATCATCCTGGTGAGCATCGCCGTGGTGATGGCCGACAGCGTGCAGTCCATCCATGCCTCGCACGGGCGGGCGTTCGCGGTGGTCGAATGGATCTTCACGCTGCTGTTCACCGCCGAATACCTCGCGCGCCTGCTCTGCGTGCGCAGGCCGCTGCAGTACGCTACCAGTTTTTTCGGCATCATCGATTTGATCGCCGTGCTGCCGACCTACCTGGCCCTGTTCTTCCCGGAACTGCACGCGCTGATCGACGTGCGCGTGCTGCGCCTGCTGCGCGTGTTCCGCATCTTCAAGCTCGCGGCCTATGTGGCCGAATACCAGTCGCTGGGCCGGGCGCTGGCCGCCAGCGGGCGCAAGATCCTGGTGTTTTTGTCGGCCGTGGTGATGATGGTGCTGGTGATGGGCACGGTGATGTATGTGGTCGAAGGGCCGTCCAACGGCTTTACCAGCATCCCGACCTCGGTCTATTGGGCCATCAGCACCGTCACCACCGTGGGCTTTGGCGACATCACGCCCAAGACCGACCTGGGCCGCCTGATCTCATCCTTCATGATGCTGCTGGGCTGGGGCATCCTGGCCGTGCCGACCGGCATCGTGACCGCCGAAATGGCGGCGGAGCGGCGTCTGCAGCACCTGGCCCTGCCGACCACCCGCACCTGCCATGAATGCCTGACCGAAGGCCACCTGCCCGAGGCGGACTTCTGTTTTCATTGCGGCGTGAAGCTGCCGCCTTACCAGCACCAGGAAGCGAAGACTGGGGCGGGGTAGTTTTACTCGCCGGCCGTCAGCCGCCGCGGCGTGATTTCCACCGAACCCAGCGCGGTGCTCATCCACACCGTGCCGTCCTGCACCGTGACTTGCAGCTGCATGCTGCGCTCGGCGAGTTTGGCCAGCGCCTGGCTTTCGGCCGCGTCTATCTGCCAGACCACGAGGTTGGCGGCGCGCGTAAGCTTTGTTTCGATGTTCTTCCACCACACCGGCGTGCTGCTGGCGAAGCTGTAGACGCTGACGCGTTCGGCCCGGCCCGCGGCTTTCATCAGGCGCTTGTCGTCGGGCTGGCCCACGTCTATCCAGTGCAGGATCTGCTCGGTGTAGTCCTTGTGCCAGAGCGCGGCCTCGTCCACATCCCACAAATCCTTGGCGAATTCCAGGTTGCCTTTTTTGTCGTCGGCCGGCACGTTGAGCGCGAAGGCCAGCAGGCGGATCATCATGCGTTCATCGGCTTCCGACGGGTGACGCGCAATCGTCACGCTGTGGTCGGCGTAGATGTTGCGGTCCATGTCGGACAGGGCCAATTGCGCTTTGTAGATAGTGGCTTTAAGTGCCATAGGGTGTCCGGGACCTAATGTCGTTGTAAAGGCTGTATTGGAACAGAGCGGGCCAAGGTAACCCCGGCCGAGCGGGATTTGGGCTCTCTGGCTATAGTCAGCCGACCATGATCTCCCTCTCCGTCCTCGACCAATCCGTCGCCGTCACCGGCCGCACGGAAGACGCCTCCATCCGTGAAACCCTGCAACTGGCCCGCCACTGCGAAGCGCTGGGCTACCGCCGTTTCTGGGTCAGCGAACACCACAGCCATCCCAGCATCGTCGGCTCGGCGCCCGAGGTGCTGATGGCCGCGATCGCCGCGACCACCAGCCGCATCCGCGTGGGCAGCGCCGGCGTGATGCTGCCGCACTATGCGGCGCTCAAGGTCGCCGAGCAGTTCCGCGTGCTCGAAGCCATCGCGCCGGGCCGCATAGACCTGGGCGTGGGGCGGGCCCCAGGATCGGACATGCGCACGGCGCGGCTGCTCAGCAGCGACCCGCGCCAATCGGCCGAAAACTTTCCGATCCAGGTGCGCGAGCTGCAGGCCTGGCTGGCCGGCATAGACCTGCCAGAAGGCCACCCGGGCCGCGGCGTGACGGCCAACCCCACGGGCCCCACCACGCCCGAAATGTGGATGCTGGGCAGCTCCGACTACGGCGCGCAGCTGGCTGCGCACTACGGCCTGCCGTATGCATTCGCTTACTTCATCACCGACGGGCAGGGCGCCGAGCAGGCGCTGGAGCTGTACCGCGCCAATTACCGCCCCAGCCCGCGCCACCCTGAGCCCCAAGCCGTGCTCTGCGCCTGGGCGCTGGCGGCCGATACCGAGGGCGAGGCCTGGCACCATTTCTCGGGCCGCGAACGCTGGAAGATGGACCGCAACCGCGGCGCGCTGGCGGCCTTGCCCTCGCCCGAAGAGGTGGCGCAGCGCCCCTACACGCCGGCCGAGCAGGTGGAGGTCGCCAAGCTCCGGGCCAATGCGCTGGTCGGCAGCGGCCCGCAGGTGGCCGCCAAATTGCGGATGCTGGCGAATACACTCGAGGTTGAAGAGCTGGTGGTGATCACCTGGGCGCACGACCCGGTGGCCCGCCGGCGCTCTTACGAACTGCTGGCCCGCGAGTTTTTCTGAATTTCAGAAACAGCGCGCGATGAACAACACACTTTGAGACAAGGAAACAATCCATGACCACGCCCTCCGCACGGCCGCTTTTCAGCGCCACCATCGCCGGCAGCCTGCCCAAACCCGCCTGGCTCTCCGAAACCAACAAGCTCTGGCCCCAGTGGAAGGCCGAAGGCGAGGAACTCAAGCAGGCCAAGGCCGACGCCACGCTGCTGTGGATCAAGGCGCAGGAAGATGCGGGCCTGGACGTGATCGGCGACGGCGAGCAGTCGCGCCAGCATTTTGTGCACGGCTTCCTGGAGCAGGTCGAGGGCATTGACTTCGAGCACAAGGTCAAGATGGGCATACGCAACAACCGCTACGACGCCATGGTGCCGCAGGTGGTGTCGGCGCTCAAGCTCAAGGGCCGCGTGCATGCGGCCGAGGCGCGGCTGCTGCGCGCGCACACCGACAGAAAAATCAAGTTCACCCTGCCCGGGCCGATGACGATTGTCGACACCGTGGCCGACCAGTTCTACGGCGACAAGGTGAAGATGGCCATGGCCTTTGCCGAACTGCTGAACGAGGAAGCGCTGGCCCTGCAGGCAGACGGCGTGGACATCATCCAGTTCGACGAGCCGGCTTTCAACGTCTACATGAAGGAAGCCGCCGACTGGGGCGTGAGGGCGCTGGAGCGCGCGGCGCAGGACCTGACCTGCACGACGGCGGTTCACATCTGCTACGGCTACGGCATCAAGGCCAACACCGACTGGAAGGCCTCGCTGGGCGAGGAATGGCGGCAGTATGAAACCGTGTTTCCGGCGCTGGCCAAAAGCACCATACGCCAGGTCAGCCTGGAGTGCTACCACTCGCACGTGCCGCCGCACCTGATGGCGCTGCTCGAAGGCAAGGACGTGATGGTCGGCGTGATCGACGTGGCCAGCGACGAGATTGAAACGCCCGAGCAAGTGGCCGACACCATAGGCAAGGCGCTGCAATACGTGCCCAAGAACCGCCTGCTGCCCTGCACCAATTGCGGCCTGGCCCCCATGGACCGCGAAGTGGCGCTCAAGAAATTGCAGGCGCTGGCCCAGGGTGCGGCGCTGGCGCGCGAACGCTACAAATAAGGCCTACCCGGCGTTGAGCAGCGCCAGGCACAGCCGCTCCATCTGGCGTGCCCATTCGATGCGCTCGGCGTCGCCAAGGCCTATCAGCAGGCCGTAGCGGCGCCCGCCCCAGACGGCCAGGTGCATGGCCTGGATCGCGTCCGCTGAGGGCCGCCGTGGCAGGTCGCTGCAGGCGTCAAACACCCGCGTCCAGGCGACCAGCAATTCCTCGTGCACACGCCTGTGGTGTTTGCCCTCGGCAATGCCGGCTTCCAGCGCCAGCATGCCGGCGTCAAACCAGGGCAGCTCGGGCGTGTCGGCGCCGCAGGCCAGGCGGACCAGCGTGCGTAGCCTCTGCTCCGCGCTGAGCCCGGGCGGCGTGATCGCCTGTTCTTCGATCGCCCGCAGCAGTTGCTCCATGCAGTGCCGCACATAGCCGGACAGCAGCGCGGCCTTGTTGGGGAAGTAGTCGTACAGCGTGCCGACCGCCACGCCGGTCTCCAGCGCCACCGCGCGCGTGCTCACGCCGTCCCAGCCGTCCCGCCGCCAAATCCGAACAAAGGCGTCGTAAATCGCCTGCACGGTGAACGCCGCGCGCGCCTGCGTCGGGCGTTTCAGGGGTTTGGCGGCCGGCAGTTTTCCGAACCCGGGAGGAGGGGAGCGGCTATACATTGGTCATCACTCGCCAATCAATTTGCCAAAGAAGGAAAGAGACACCATGAACAACCCGGTACTGCTGACGCGGCTGCTCACGCGCAAAAATGCATTGAATCACACGCGGGTGGACCAGCAGCATCCCGCAGGCGACACGCCGGGCGAGGCCGTGCTGAAAATCCGGCGCGTAGCGGTCACCACCAACAACATCACCTACGCGGCCTTTGGCGACGCCATGCAGTACTGGGATTTCTTCCCGACCGGCGAGGCCGGCTGGGGCCACATGCCGGTGTGGGGCTTTGCCGACGTGGAAAGCTCCAGCGTGCCGGGCGTGGAAGTGGGCGAACGCTTTTACGGTTATTTCCCGCTCGCCAGCCATTTGCGCGTGCGGCCCGAGCGCGTGACGGAGCGCGGTTTTTACGACGGCGCCGCGCACCGCAAGGCCCTGACCTCGGCCTACAACCAGTACATGCGCTGCAGCGCCGACGCGGCCTACCGTCCCGAAGACGAGAACTACCAGATGCTGGTGCGCCCGCTGTTCATCACGTCTTTCATGCTGGCGGATTTTTTGCAGGACAACGCTTTCTTCGGCGCGCAGCAGCTGGTGTTCTCCAGCGCATCGAGCAAGACCGCCTACGGCACGGCGTTTTGCCTGGAAGCGTTTCCCCAGGTCAAACGCGTCGCGTTGACCTCGGCGCGCAACAAGGCGTTTGTCGACGCGCTGGGCTGCTACGGCGAAGTTGTCGCTTATGAGGAATTGCCGAAGCTGGACCGTAGCAAGCCTACGTTGTACGTTGATTTTTCGGGTGACGAAGGGCTGCGCATCGCGGTGCACACGCACTTCGGCGACTCGCTGGTCTATGACTGCTATGCGGGTTCGGCGCAGAACACGCAGTTCCTGCGGCCGCTGGACATGCCAGGCCCGAAACCTGAGTTTTACTTCGCGCCGGTACAGATTAAAAAGCGCAACGCCGACTGGGGCCATGCGGTGGTCAACCAGCGCTTCAACGAAGCGCAGCTGGCTTTTATCCGCCGCGTCAGCGATGCCGGCCGGCCCTGGATGCAGCTGCGCGAGCACCGCGGGTTTGAAGCGGCTCAGGCGCTGATCGACGACATGCACGGCGGGCGCATCGACCCGCTACAGGGGCATGTGGTGGTGCTGGACTGAATACAGGGCGCTGGTGTACGCTGGCGGCATGAGCCACGACCCCACGCTTCCTCACCATCCCCACGACCACGATCATTCCCATGGTCAGGGCCAGGCCGATCCGCCCTGGAAGCACGACGGCGTGCGCGTGATCGCGGGCAACCAGCTCGACAGCAACACCGCGCAGACACCCGGCATGGACAGGCGCGCCGCCATCAACTTCGCGCGCGTCGGCGCGCAGAAGCTGTGGGCCGGCACCGTCACCATCCATGCCGACGCCAAGACCGGCGCGCATCACCACGGCCACCTGGAAAGCGTGATCTACGTGATACGCGGCAGGGCCCGCATGCGCTGGGGCGACCACCTTGAGTTCACCGCCGAAGCCGGGCCGGGCGATTTCATCTATGTGCCGCCCTATGTGCCGCACCAGGAAATCAACGCCAGCCCGACCGAGGTGCTGGAGTGCGTGTTGTGCCGCAGCGACGGCGAGGCGGTGGCCGTCAACCTGGACATCGATCCTGTCGAAAAACCCGACACGGTGCTCTGGGTAGACCCGACCCACCCCCACGGAGGCGTGTAAACCCTCGGTGAAGGCCTTGTCAGGGCCGGATAAAGGCGGCCAGATGTGCGTATAAACGCACGCTTTCAAGGGGACGCGGAAAGTTTTCCTTACGAATGTCACCTCGTCCTACAGCATGTATCAAGCGGCGTGGTTACAACTGGGACTCACACAGAAGGAGTCCATCATGGATACCAACAACCAGGTCACCAACGCCCCAGTTTCCCAGCCGGGGCAACCGGGATTTTCCCAACGCATGCAGCACAGCAAGGCGCTCGTCGCCATTGTTGCCGTGCTCGGCGTCACCGTCATGGCGCTGGCCGCCGCGCTGGTCGTCAACCGCTCCGACGCGCAACCGGGTGCGTCGGCCAACCTCAATGAACCCGCACAGGTTTCCAAGCTTGCAGCGGACACCACCACCAAACCCGTAGCCGCCAAGCCGCGCCCCGCCCCTGTGGTGGTGGCGCAAGCGACGCCGCGCGCCAATGTCTGCGCCGCCTGCGGCACGGTGGAAGCCGTGACACCGGTGCAGCGCCAAGGCCAGGTCAACGGCGTTGCCGTCGGCAACACCACCATAGGCCTGGGCACCGTGGCCGGCGGTGTGGTCGGCGGCCTGCTGGGCAACCAGGTGGGCGGCGGCAACGGCAAGACGGCCATGACCGTGCTGGGTGCGGCCGGTGGCGCCTTTGCCGGCAACCAGATCGAAAAGAACATGAAGAAGGTCACCGTCTATGAAGTGCGCGTGCGCATGGACGACGGCTCGGTGCGCAACATGGAAGTGTCCAGCGCCGTGGCCGTGGGCGCCAAGGTGATTGTCGAAGGCAAGAACCTCCGGCTTGCTTAAATAGAGCCCCCACGCTCCCCACTTGCGTGTGGTTCGCTGCCCCCCGAGGGGGTGCTGCGCCTGCGGCCCGGCAAAGCCGGTTCCGCGGCCCCTGCTGGTGAAGAAGGGGCCAACGCCACCTCACCAAAATACCGATGCCCGTCATCGGTATTTTTTTGACCACCTGCCGCCGCATCGCGCGCCGGCGGTGAAAATAACCCCCAAGCAGGCAGGGCTCCCGCCCTTGCGCGTAGCATGGGCCCCTTGCCAGCCTGATCCGACTCCGAACCCGCATCCGCAGAAAGACATTCCCATGAAAGCCATCTGGAACGGCGCAGTGATTGCGCAAAGCGACGACACCGTGGTGGTGGAGGGCAACCACTACTTCCCCGAAAGCGCGCTCAACCGCGACTACGTCACCTTCAGCAACCACCACACCATGTGCTCCTGGAAAGGGCAGGCCAGCTATTACTCGCTGCTGGTCAACGGCGAGATGAACACCGACGCCGCCTGGTACTACCCCGATCCCAAGCCTGAAGCCGACAACATCAAGGGCCACATCGCTTTCTGGAAGGGCGTCAAGATCGAGCCCTGAGGCCGGTCGTGAAAGCCAGGCACGGCCTCAGGCCGGATGGTCGCTTGAAGAGGCCGGGTTTACCCTTTGTTTTCCGTCATTTGCCTGGAAAATGGCCAATGTAATATGTATACTTATTAAAAATAACCCTTCCGGTCATTGCCAATAAGGAGACTCCATGACGCTTCCCGCACCCGATTCCGCACTCGTCGAAAAACTCGTGATTGCCAACCGCATCCTCTACGCCCAGGGTGTGGTGGACGGTTTCGGCCATGTGAGCGTGCGCCATGACAAGTCGCCCGACCATTTCCTGCTGTCGTGCAACCGCGCGCCCGGCCTGGTCAAAAAAGCCGACATCCTCACCTACGACCTGAACGGCGACCTGGTGGAGCCGTCGACCCTGCGCTCCTACCTCGAGCGTTTCATCCACGGCGAAATCTACCGCGCGCGCCCCGACGTCATGGCCGTGGTGCACAGCCATTCGCCCAGCGTGATTCCTTTCGGCGTGACGGGCCAGCGCCTGCGCCCCATCTTCCACATGAGCGGTTTCCTGGGCAGCGGCTCGTCGCTGTATGAAATCCGCGAAGGCAACGGCAACACCGACCTGCTGATCCGCGACATGGGCCTGGGCAAGGACCTGGCCAAGGCGCTGGGCCAGCACACCTGCGTGCTGATGCGCGGCCACGGCTCGACCGTGGTGGCGCCGTCCCTGGAGCGCGCGGTCTACCGTGCCGTCTACGCCGAGGAAAACGCCAAGCTGCAGCTCACCGCCAACGCGCTGGGCCCCATCGAATTCCTGACGCCCGAAGAAGCCGACAAGGCCATGAACACCAACGAAGGCCAGGTCATGCGGCCCTGGGAGTTGTGGAGCCGGGCCATCGGGACTGTCGAATAATCCTCTCACCTCTTGTCAACACGAAAAGGCAAACCATGAAATTCCCCAGACTGCTGGCGCTCGCCGCCGTGATGTCCCTGAGCTGCCTGGGCGCTACCCAGGCGCTGGCGCAAGACTACCCCTCGCGCGCCGTGCGCCTCATCGTGCCCTACGGCACGGGCGGCGGATCGGACATCCTGGCGCGCCAGATCGGCGCGCGCCTGCAGGCCATGTGGGGCCAGGGCGTTGCGGTGGACAATCGCGCGGGCGCCTCCGGCAACATCGGCACCGAGGCCGTGGTGCACGCGCAGCCTGACGGCTACACGCTGCTGCTGCAGAACAGCACTATGGTGGTCAACCCGGCCGTCAACGGCAAGCTCAACTACGACCCCGAAAAAGACCTGACGCCCATCATGCTGCTGGGCCTCACGCCGATCGCGCTGGTCTCGCACCAGAGCACCAACATCAAGACGCTCAAGGAACTGGTCGCCTATTCCAAGGCCAACCCGAACGCGCTGAACTACGGTTCCTGCGGCGTGGGCACGCCCCAGCATTTCGTGATGGAACTGGTCAAGCAGAAGTCCGGCGTCGCCGCTACAAACGTGGGCTACAAGGGCTGCGCCCCGGCGCTGACCGACGTGGTCGGCGGCCAGGTGCAACTGGCGATCCTGAGCGCCAACCTTGCCGCGCCCCACCTGAAGACCGGCAAGCTCAACGCCATCGGCGTGTCGACCGCCACGCGCTACCAGCTGATGCCGCAGGTGCCGACGTTTGAAGAGCAGGGCCTCAAGCCGCTGGATTTTTCCATCTGGTACGCGCTCATGGGCCCGGCCAAGATGAAGCCTGAAGTGGTCGCCAAGATTTACGCCGACGTGCAAAAGGTACTGGCCGAACCTGCCGTGAAAGAAAACCTTTCGGGCGCCGGTGTCGAGCCGCTGTCCGGCAATGGCGCGGCACTGACCAAGCTGATCAAGACCGACCTCGTGCGCTACGCGCAGCTGGCCAAATCGGCCAACATCAAGGCTGAATAAAGCCTTTCCAAGCCGCACGCGTGCCTCGCCGCGCGTGCCGGCCGGTTTCGGCGCCTTGTCTGACGGCTGCGGGAACCACCATGATTTATAAATGATGCAAGGCAGGCTCTCATCGAGCCGGCCATGGCAGGCACGCGCCGGCACCCGCCGGCATTGACCCTTGAGGGTCGGTTGCCTGAGAATCTGTCCAGCGCTTCAAGGAGATTCCGTCATGTACAAGCACATTCTGGTTCCCGTGGACGGCTCGGAGACCTCGCAAAAGGCCATAGGCAATGCGCTGGCCGTTGCACAGGCCTTCAAGACGGAAGTGACGGTCATCTACGTCATAGACCCTTATGCTTTTACCGGGGTGGGCACCGACTTCGCCTACGGCCAGGCCGAATACCTGAGCGCCGCCACCGCCGAGGCCAACCTGGCCATCAAGGCCGCCAAGCAGGCTTTCGAAGGCATAGGCATCACCGCGACCGGCTCGGTCGTCGAAGGCCACGCGATTTACCGCGGCATCCTGGACACCGCCGAGTCCATCAACGCCGACCTCATCGTCATGGGATCGCACGGCCGGCGCGGGCTGGAAAAGCTGGTGCTGGGCAGCGTCACGGCCCAGGTGCTGTCGCATGCCCACTTGCCGGTGCTGGTGGTCAGGGACTAATCTGCCGGTTTTCCCCGCGGAATTCTCGCGGCGGACCGGCCACACAAGGAGCTTTCCATGGACTTGCTGAATCACGACCTGGCGCATGAGTTTCCGGAGTACCTGCCCAAGATGCGCAGCCTGAAGGGCTCCGACCCGCACTTCGCCAGCCTCTTTGCCCAGTACGACGCCGACAACCACGCCATCGCCCGCTACGAACAGGGCGTGGGCGCCATCACCGACGAGGCGCTGGAAGACCTGAAGAAACGGCGGCTCAAGGTCAAGGACGAGATCTACCAGATCCTCAAGAAATCCTGATCCATCCCATCCGCCGGAGTTCCGCGGGAGGTTTTTCATCAAACTGCCATGTGAGTCCGGTACGCTGGAGGGTGACCGGTTTTCGGTTTTTGCGGGAGAAACCCTTGGATTCAAGCGACGAAGAATTGATGCGGCGTATCCGCAATGACCTGATCGACAGCTACGACGAAGAGCTGGAGATGGAACTCGAAGACCGCAGCGTCGCCGAACTGACCGGCGAAGACGATGGCCGCAACCCGCAGGACGTGCTCAAGGACAAGGAATACCGCCGCCAGTATTTCCGCGAGCTGTTCCGCCTGCAGGCCGAACTGGTGAAGCTGCAGGACTGGGTGGTCGCCACCGGCCACAAGGTCGTTATTTTGTTTGAAGGGCGCGATGCCGCCGGCAAGGGCGGCGTCATCAAGCGCATCACCCAGCGCCTGAACCCGCGCGTGTGCCGTGTGGCGGCGCTGCCGGCGCCCAACGACCGTGAACGCACCCAGTGGTACTTCCAGCGTTACATCTCGCACCTGCCGGCGGCCGGCGAGATCGTGCTGTTCGACCGCAGCTGGTACAACCGCGCCGGCGTGGAGCGCGTCATGGGCTTTTGCACCGACGAGCAGTACGAGGAATTTTTCCGTACCGTTCCCGAGTTTGAAAAGATGCTGGGCCGCTCGGGCATACAGCTCATCAAATACTGGTTCTCCATCTCCGACGAAGAGCAGCACTTGCGCTTCCTGGGCCGCATCCACGACCCGCTCAAGCAGTGGAAGCTCAGCCCCATGGACCTGGAGTCCCGCCGGCGCTGGGAGGAATACACCAAGGCCAAGGAAATCATGCTGGAGCGCACGCACATCCCCGAAGCGCCGTGGTGGGTGGTGCAGGCGGTCGACAAGAAGAAAGCGCGCCTGAACTGCATACACCACCTGCTGCAGCAAATGCCCTACCAGGAAACCGAACACCCGGCCATCGTGCTGCCGGAACGGGTGCGCCACGAGGATTACGTGCGCAATCCTGTTCCGCAGGACATCGTCGTTCCTGAGGTTTACTAACACCCCCGTCCAGGCTCACTTCGTGTAGCCTGTTCCCCCCTTGCAGGGGGCGGCGCCTGGGGCCGGCGAAGCCGGACCCTCGGCCCCTGCTGGTCGTTGTTAATCCCGCACGTCTGCGACCGGGTTGGCTCCAAAATCTGGCCGTGCCAGGAAAGCGATGATGCGTGCCGCCGCATCGTCCGGCGAGGTTAACGAGCCGCCCGTCTTCAGGCCCACAAACGAGGCCTTGTCGGGAAAGGCCTCGGCCGGCGCCGCACGCAGTTGCTCCTGCATGCCGGTGTCGATCACGCCGGGTGCGAGCGAGCAGACCTTGGCGCCCTGGGGCTTCAAAGCCTCGTCCAGCGCCAGGCTGCGCGTGAAGTGGTCCATGCCGGCTTTGGCGGCGCAATAGGCGGCCTGTGAGGCCATGGCCTTGCGGCCCAGTCCCGAGGAAATATTGAGCACCTTGCGCGGCGCTTTCCAGCCCTCCGTGGCGCGCAGGAAGGCGGCGGTGACCTGCATGGGCGCCTCCAGGCCGACGCGCAGCGCGCGGGCCAGGTCGTCCGCCGCAATCTCGCTCAGCGGGGCGATCTGCGGGATCACGCCCGCGTTGTTGATCAGCGTGGCGCTGGCCCAGGGGGCCTCAGCCTGCGAATCCTTGAGCCAGCCTTCGAGCTTGCCGTTCAAGGAGCCGCTGTCCGCCAGGTCGTGCGCCCATTGCAGAACCGTGGCGCCCACATGCCTGGCATGCGCGTCCAGTTCAGGCACTGAAGTGCGGGAGATGCAAAGCACCGTGTGGCCGGCGCTGAGCAGTTGGCGCGCCATGGACAAGCCCATGCCGCGCGATGCGCCTGTGAGGAGTGTGAGGTGTTTCATGGCCCCATGGTAGCGCCGGCGCGACCGTGGCGCTTGCGGCCTTAAAAGTCGGGGCTGCTTTCAAATGACAGTGGCTCGCCGCTCGCCGGGTGCTTGAATTGCAAAGCCGCGGCATGCAGCAGCAGCCGCGGCGACTTCGCCTGCACCTCAGCGGGCGCGTACAGCGCATCGCCCAGGATGGGATGGCCCAGCGCTTGCAGGTGCACACGCAGCTGGTGCGAGCGGCCGGTGACGGGTTCGAGTTCCACCCGCGTGGTGTTCGCCGCCGCATCAAAGGCCAGCACGCGCCAGCGGGTCTGGCTGGGCTTGCCGCGTTCGGCATCGATGATGCGCAGCGGCCGGCGCGGCCAGTCCACGATGATGGGCAGGTCAATCAGGCTCCAGGCCTGTACGTCGGCGGGCGAGGGCAGGCGCCCCTCCACCACGGCCACATAACGTTTGCCGACCTCGCGGCTTTCGAAGGAATGGCTCAGCGCCCGCTGCATGGCCGCGCCGCGCGCCATGAGCATCAGGCCCGAGGTCGCCTGGTCCAGCCGGTGCACCACCAGTGCGTCGGGCCAGGCCGCCTGCACGCGCGCGCTCAGGCAGTCCTGTTTGTCTTCGCCGCGCCCGGGCACCGCGAGCAGGCCCGCGGGCTTGTCCAGCACCAGCAGGCTGAGGTCCGCATGCACTAAGCCAAAACCATGGGCCGCGGCGCCATTACCTGGGAGGTCATTGTTCCGCGGCGCACTGGCCTTCATGATTCAGTCATCAACAAAGTTTTAAACCAAGGAGAAAAAACCATGACTGACGCAGGTGCCATTGCCATTGCATGTGGATTGATCATCGGCCTGGGCGCCATAGGCGCCTGCCTGGGCATAGGCGCGATGGGCGGGCGCTTCCTGGAAGGGGCCGTGCGCCAGCCCGAAATGATGGAGCCGCTGCAGGTCAAGATGTTTTTGCTGGCCGGGCTGATCGATGCCAACTTCCTGATCGGGGTGGGCATCGCCATGATGCTCTTGTTTGCCAACCCGTTATAGGGCGCATTAAGGACGCGGCTTGGGCGGCGGGAAATTGTGCACCGGCGGGCTGCCGCGTTTGACTTCGCGCAGCATGAAGAGATACAGGCTTTCGACCTTCTCGCGCGCCCAGGGCGTCTTGCGCAAAAACTTCAGGCTGGACGGCACGCTGGGTTCGCTGGTGAAGCAGCGGATGTTGATGCGCTGCCCCAGTTCTTCCCAGCCGTAGTGCTCCGCCAGGGCCGTGACAATGGCTTCCAGGGTGACGCCGTGCAGCGGATTACCCGGCTGAGCCGTAGCGGCAGCCGGGGTGTTCGCAGACGGGTCGCCCGTGCCGGCCATCAAGGCTTATTTGTTCTTCAGCTTGCCGCGCAGCGGCACCTGGGTCACGACGGTCGGGCGCACCGCGTCGGGCGACACCGTCTTGGGCGGCGAGGTGTCCTTCTTGGGTTTCTTGACCATCTTGTTGTTCTGCTGACCTTTTGCCATGGTTTTCTCCTGTGGATTGATAAAGGGGGATGCCTGATTATCAGTGCAACTTGATGCGCGGGCGATAGGTGCGGTCCAGCATTTCAGACAAGGTGATCAGCGCGGTTTTCTTGAAGCCGCCCAGCGCCAGCTGGTGCTGCTTGTGCAGGCCCCAGTACATCATCTTGGCCAGCTGGCCCTCAATGAAAAAACTGCCCTTGGTGAGGCTTCCCATCAGGCTGCCTACCGAGGAATACTCGGACAGCGAGACCAGCGAGCCCTGGTCCTTGAACACAAAGGGCGCGACCGGCTTGCCGGCGATCAGCTCGGGCAGCGAACGCGCCAGGTACATGGCCTGCTGGTAGGCGGCCTGCGCGCGCGGCGGCACCCAGGTGCCGTCGGGCTGCTGGCAGGCGGCGCAGTCGCCGAAGGCGTAAATGCTCGCGTCGCGCGTCGTCTGCAGGTTGCCGTTGACCAGCAGCTGGTTGAGCTTGCTGGTCTCCAGCACCTCGCCGCCTTCGGGCGTGCCGCCCAGCGTGCGTAAAAAATCCGCCGCTTTCACGCCGGCGGCCCACACCGTGATGCTGGACGAGACCACCTTGCCGCTGGCCATCTTCAGGCCGTCGGCGGTGACTTCGACCACTTTTTCATTGGTGTGCACCTCGATGGCCAGCTTGCGCAGCTCCCGCATGGCCGATTCGCTCAGGCGCTCGGGCAACTGGGCCAGCAGGCGCGGCGAGGCTTCCACCAGCACGATCTGCAGGTCTTTCTCGGGGTGGATGTGGTCGAAGCCGTAGTTGGCCAGCACGCGCGCCGCGGCGTGCAGCTCGGCGGCCAGCTCGACGCCGGTGGCGCCGCCGCCCACGATGGCCACCGTCAGGCGCCCGCTACCGGCCATGCGCGGCACGGTCTGCGCGCGTATGCAGGCGTTGATCAGCCGGTCGTTAAAGCGCTTGGCCGCCTGCGGGCTGTCCAGCTTGATGGTGTGCTCGGCCGCGCCGGGCGTGCCGAAATCGTTGGTCTGGCTGCCCACGGCGATCACCAGCGTGTCGTAGCCCAGTTGCTGGGCCGGCGTGATCTCGCGGCCGGCCTCGTCGTGGCTGGCGGCCAGCTGCACCGTCTTGTTCTGCCGGTCCACGCCGGTGAGGCTGCCCAGGCGGAACTTGAAATGGTTCCAGCGCGCCTGCGCCAGGTACTCGATTTCCTCGGCGTGCGTGTCAAAGCTGCCGGCGGCCAACTGGTGCAGCAGCGGCTTCCAGACATGGGTGCGGGCGGCGTCGACCAGGGTGATTTCGGCCAGGCCTTTTTTGCCCAGGCGCTTGCCCAGCTGCGTAGCCAGCGCCAGCCCTCCGGCGCCTCCTCCAACGATGACGATACGATGCATAAACGACCTCCTGGGTGTGTTGCTGTTGTTATGCCGCCATGTTAACTGGCGGATTCAGGACAGGGCCAGCCAGCCGACCCCCGCGCCAAGCAGAACGCACAGCGGCGAATACAGCCGGCTGTCCATGCGCGCGAATGTCGAGCCCTTGACCCGCTTGAAAAATCCCACCAGCCGGAAGTCGCCCACGGCGCGCGCAAAAAGGGCCAGTGCCACCGCGCCCAATGCCAGCCGCAAGGCGGCATGCTGCGCCGACACGCCGAACAAGCCGCCGCGCAGGGCAACAAGCAGGGCCACACCCAGCAGCGCCGCCGCGACGGCCAGCGTGGCCGCGGGGGAGGGGGTGAAGGCATTGCGCTGCGCCGGCTCGCCGGGCTGGCGCTGCCCGGGCGGCACAGGCAGTTGCGGCAGCGTGGCCTGCAGGCCAAGGCGCCCGCCCAGCGCCCAGTACACATGCATCAGGCCGAGCAGGGCGAAGACGGCGCTGAGGCAACAAGCCAGCGATGAAAACGGTGTCATGGGCAACTCCTGAATCTTCCATGTTAACGGCGGGTCCGCGCGCCAATACCCCAGCGGGCACCGCGTTGACACGGCACTGTTAAGCTTGGCGCCCGCATGTCGACTCACACGTTTAAAGAACTTACCCACCAGCGCGCCTACATGCGCATGTGGTTCGCCCGGATTTTCGGCACCACAGGCAACCAGATGCTGATGGTGGCGGTGGGCTGGCAGATGTACGACCTGACGGGCAGCGCCTGGGACCTGGGCCTGGTGGGGCTGTACCAGTTCATGCCGGCGCTGCTGCTCACGCTGGTGGCGGGGCATGTGGCGGACCGCGTGCACCGCGGCCGCATCATCGCCGCCTGCCTGGTCACCCAGGCCACGGTGGCGATGATCCTGGTGGCGGCCACGCAGGGCTGGGGCGCGTCCCACAGCTGGGCCTCGCGCGAGCTGCTGCTGGCGGTGTCGGTCATGCTGGGCGTGGCCCGCGCTTTCCAGATGCCCGCGCAGCAGGCGCTCACCCCGGTGCTGGTGCCGCCGGCCATGCTGCCGCGCGCCATGGCCTTCAGCTCGGCCGGCATGCAGGCGGCCGTGATAGGCGGGCCGGCGCTGGGCGGCGTGATTTTTGTGGCCGGCGCCACCGCCGTGTATGCCACCTGCGCTTTCCTGTTCGCCACCGGCTGCGTGCTGATCGCGGTGCTGCGCTACGACCACGCGCCGCCGCCGCGCGAGCCCGTGACCTTGCGCACGCTGCTGGCCGGCGTGGAATTCGTCTGGCAGCGCAAAGCCCTGCTGGGCGCCGTGTCGCTGGACCTGTTTGCCGTGCTGCTGGGCGGCGCCACGGCGCTGCTGCCCATGTTCGCCAAAGACATCCTGCACGTCGGGCCCTGGGGCCTGGGCCTGCTGCGCGGCGCGCCGGCGGCCGGCGCCTTGCTGATGTCGGCGGTGCTCACGCGCTGGCCGCTGGAGCGCCGCGTCGGGCCGACCATGCTGGCGGCGGTGGCGCTCTACGGTGTCTGCATGGTGGTGTTCGGCCTGTCGACCAGCTTTGTGCTGTCGCTCATCGTGCTGGCCATTTCGGGCGGCGCCGACATGGTCAGCGTGGTGGTGCGCCAGACCCTGGTGCAGATCGAGACCCCCAACGAGATGCGCGGCCGCGTCAGCGCCGTGAATTCGGTGTTCATTGGTGCTTCCAACCAGCTTGGCGAGTTTGAGTCGGGGGCCACGGCGGCGCTGCTGGGGCCGGTGGGCTCGGTCGTGGCCGGGGGCGTGGGCACGCTGCTGGTGGCCGCAGCGTGGTTCAAGATGTTCCCCTCCTTGTCCCGCCGCGACCGCATGGTGACCAAATAGCCGCCACGCGTTTGGCCATGCCTACTGCTTCGAACTCGCCCGAATCCTGTTCACTTCCAGCGGCGTGATCTCGCTCGCGCGGTTCCCCCACGACTGCCGGATGTGCGTCAGCACCAGCCCCATGTCCGCGTCATTGAGCACCAGCACAAAGGGCGGCATGCCGAACGGTCGCGGGTTGCCGGCGGTGGCGGGCGCGTAGCCGCCGTTGAGGACGATCTGCACGAGGTTGACGGCCTGGCCCATGGTCACGGCGCGGTTGCCGGCCAGCGCCGGGTAGGCGTTGGGGATGCCCTCGCCCTTGCCGCCGTGGCACTGCGCGCAATGCTGCTCGTAGAGCTTGGCGCCGCGCACCGCTGAATCGCCTTGTGTGATGACGGCGGCCGGTACGGGCGGCTCGGCGCGCGTGCCCGGCAGTTCCTTGAGGAATTGCGCCATCGCGCCCAGGTCCTGGTCGCTCAAGTATTGCGTGCTCTGCTGGACCACTTCGGCCATCGGGCCGGTGACCGAGGCGCGCGGCGAGACGCCGTCTTTCAGCAGGCTCACGATGTGCTGGCGGTCCCAGTCGCTCACGCCCGCTTCATAGGGCGAAGTCAGCGAGGGCGCGTACCAGTTCTGCATGGGGATCAGGCCGCCGGCCAGGTCCAGGCCCTGGTCGGTGGCGCCCAGTGCATTGCGCGCGGTGTGGCAGGCCGCGCAGTGGCCCAGGCCCTTGGCCAGGTAAGCGCCGCGGTTCCACTCGGCGCCGCGCGCGGCGTCTGGTTCGTAGACGCCGGGGCTGAAGTACAGCGCGCGCCACACGGCCAGCGCCGCTTGCGACTGGTAGGGAAAGCGCAGCGCGTGCGGCAGGTTGGGCGCGACCACGGGCGGCAGGCTGCCCAGGTAGGCGAACAGCGCGTCCGAATCCTCGCGCGTGACCTGGGTGTAGCTGGTGTAGGGGAAGGCGGGGTAGAGCAGCCGGCCGCTTTTGGAGCGGCCGTTGTGCATGGCGCGCCAGAAGTGCGCCGACGACCAGGTGCCCAGGCCGGTCTTGTCGTCGGGCGTGAGGTTGGAGGTGAACACCGTGCCGAAGGGCGTGGCAATGCCGCGCCCGCCCGCATAGGCTTGCCCGCCTTGCGCGGTGTGGCAGGTCTGGCAGTTGCCGGCGCGCGCCAGGTAGGCGCCGCGCGCGATCAGGCCCTCGCTGGGAGCGGCGTTGGCCACCGGCGCTTTCACGTCGATCTCGTCGCGCACGTTGAGCGCCCAGACCAGCGCGCTGCCGCCCACGGCGAGCACCGCCAGGGCGATGGCGAATTTAAAACTTGTTCTCATTTCTGCGCCTTCACGGGGGCTGGGGAGGGCGCCGCTGGCGCTGGCGCACTGCCGCAGGTGATGGCGGTCGCGCCGGGTGCCAGCGGCGGCAGGCTGGTGGCCGGCTTGGTGCTGGCGGGCAAGGGTTGAGCGGCCGCCCAGCTGGCCACGGCGTTGATGTCTTCCAGCGTCAGGCGGGCCACCACCTCTTTCATGCAGTCGGGCGCGTGCGCGCGGCGCGTGCCGGCCTTCCAGGCGCCCAGCTGCGCATTGAGGTAATCGCGCGGCAGGCCCAGCAAGCCCGGGATGCCGGGCGCCACGCCGGTCATGGCCTGGCCGTGGCATTGCACGCAGGCCGGCAACTGGCGCGCCGCATCGCCTTCGAGCACAAGCTGCCGGCCGTGGCGCAGCACCTCGGGCGCGGCGGCGGCGGGCAGCGGGGCCGGGTAGGGCACTTCCAGCTGCGAGAAATACGTGGCGATCTCCATCAGGTAGGCGTCGCTGAGCGGCGCGATCAGCTGCGTCATCAGGCCGTAGTGGCGGCGCCCGTCGCGAAAGTTGAGCAGCTGGTTGTAGAGGTAGCCGGCCGGCTTGCCCGCCAGGCGCGGGTAATAGCCGTCGGGCGCGGCGCGGCCCTGCTGTCCGTGGCAGGCGGTGCAGGCCATGGCACGCTGGGCGATGGTGTCTTCAAAAGGCGGCGTGGCGGCGCTTGCGGCGCCGGCCCAGGCAAAAGCGGCCAGCCATGCGAAGCGGGCCAGCAGGCGAGGCAGGCACGTCAATAAGCGTCCCAAAAAGGTCTGTTCCATGGGCCCATCATGCCCCACCTGGGCCGGCGGCGTAAGCATCAGTTGCCGACAAAAAAAGCGTATCAGATGAAAAACAGCGGAAAATAACGGTATCAGATTGGTGCACCGCGCCGGTCAATGCCGCAGTCCACGCATATCCCATGAAACGCTACGAACAACTGGTCGAACTGCTGGCCGCCGACATCCGCAACGGCCGCCTGGCGCCCGGCACGCGGCTGCCGTCGATACGCACGGTCACGGCGCAGCATGGGCTGAGCGCTTCCACCGCCTTCAAGGCCTATTACCGGCTTGAGGAAAAAGGCCTGGTGCGCGCGCAGCCTCGTTCGGGCTACTACGTGACGGCCTCGGCCATGCAGCAACTGGCCGCGCCTGCGCGCGGCGCCGCCGACGGCAAGGCCGGGAAAGCCGGCAAGGCAGCCCGGGTGGCGCCCCGCCTCGACGTCAGCGAACTGGTCTTCGCCGTGCTGGGCGCGGCGCAGGATCCGGCCATCGTTCCGCTGGGCTCGGCCTTCGCGGCGCCTGGGCTGTTCCCGTTGCAGCGCCTTGGCAAGTCGCTGGCCCGCAGTTCGCGCTTCATCCAGGCGCCCGATACCGTGGCCAGCCTGCCGCGCGGCGACGAAGGGCTGCGCCGCCAGATCGCGCTGCGCTACCTGGCCATGGGCATGGCGCAGCCGGCCGAAGACATCATCGTCACCCACGGCGCGCTGGAAGCGCTCAACCTGTGCCTGACGGCGGTGGCCCAGCCCGGCGACCTGGTCGCGGTGGAATCGCCCGGTTTTTACGCCGGCCTGCAGGCGCTGGAGCGGCTCAAGATGAAAGCGCTGGAAATCCCGGTGCATCCGCAGGACGGCCTGGACCTGGCCGCGCTGGCCGACGCGCTGCAGCGCCACCCGGTCAAGGCCTGCTGGTTCATGACCTCCTTCCAGAACCCCACCGGCGCCAGCCTGCCGCTGGAGAAAAAGAAGGCGCTGGTCGCCCTGCTGGCCGCCCGCGACATTCCGTTGATTGAGGACGACGTGTACGCCGAGCTCTACTTCGGCCATCGCGGTTTTTTGCCGGCCAAGGCTTTTGACCGCAAGGGCCTGGTGATGCACTGCAGCTCCTTCAGCAAGACACTGGCCCCCGGCTACCGCGTGGGATGGGTTTCGCCCGGGCGCTTCGGCCAGCAGATAGAACGGCTCAGGCTCATGACCACGCTGTCGGCCAGCCTGCCCGCGCAACTGGCGATTGCCGACTATCTGCAGTACGGCGGCTACGACAAGCACCTGCGCAAGCTGCGGCATGCGCTGGAATCGCAGATGTCCAGCCTGCTGGCCGCCATTGCCCGCCACTTTCCGGCGGACGTGCGCGTCTCGCGCCCCGCGGGCGGCTATTTTGTGTGGGTCGAATTCGCCGAAGGCTTTGACGCGCTGGCCCTGCACCAGGCGGCGCTGGAGCACGGCATCAGCGTGGCGCCGGGGCCGGTGTTCTCGGCGCGCCGCCATTTCCGGCACTGCATCCGGCTCAATTACGGCCACCCCTGGAGCGAGCGGTTTGAAGCGGCGATGCACGCTTTGGGCATGCTGGCGCGGCAGCAGAGTCCTTACGGCAAGGCACCGCGCTGAGCGGCGGCCGTGCCTACTTGTGCCTGTCGGGCAGGGCCCGCACGCAGGCGACGAAGTGGTCCCAGCTGGCCTGCACTTCCTTGACGCGCACGCCCTTGTCCAGCACGGCACCGCAGGCCGCCTCGGCGCGCCGCACGACTTTGGTCAGGGCGCTGGCGGGCAGGGGCGGGATCTGGGTGCGCAGGCTGTCGGCCTTGTGGCGCATCTGGGCGATGGCGTCCTTGGCCAGCGTCTTGTTTCCGGCGCAGGCGATCATGCCTATCATTTCGGCCATTTCGCCGAAGGCCGGGTCCAGGTTCCACAGCGCCGCCGTGCCCAGCGCCAGCACCCACAGGCGCTTGTTGCGCATGGGCGCAGCCGCGGCCTGCTCGCCATCGGCCGGCGGCAGGCCGGCGGGCTGGGATTCGGGTTGAGAGGGTGTCTTCATGGCGGGCGTGTCTTGTATAGACAAGAGCGATTTTGCCTCAGACGGCCTGCCGCGTCGGCCAGGGCGCCAAAAACCGGCTTGCCGCCAAGGGAAAACGCTTTAAAGAAAACCTCAACTGCCGCCTGCCCAGCGGCCTATGCGCCGGCAAACCCAGCCCGCGTCGTCATGCGGCAGGTCGTGGCCGGCCCACGGGTGCTCGTGGTAAGTCGCCTGCCAGGCCCGGGCCAGGCGGGCAGAGCAGCGCGGGTGCACCAGCTGGTCGGCGGCGGACGACAGCACCAGGACCGGGCAGGCGGGCGGTGCGGCCACCCTGAACGCCGCCGCGGCTTTGAGCTGGCGCCAGGCATTGGCGGCGCTCACGGGCGCGTCCTGGCGGATGTGTGTCCACGCGGCGAGGTCCTGCTCCAGCGAGGCCGCGCGGTTGCAGGTGATGCGGTGGATCACGCGTTCGGCCTGCTCTGCATGGCCGGCGCGCCCCCAGCGCGCGGCCACCAAGGCCAGCGGCAGCCAGTTGGCCGGCCGCAGCCGGTCGATGGCACGGCCCAGCGGGCGCATGCTGGTGTTGATGAGCACCAGCCGTTCTATCTCTTGCGGATGCCGCAGCGCCCAGTCCGCGGCCACCATGCCGCCCAGCGACATCGCCACCAGCTTGTAGGGCGGGGGCACGCCGCGCGCCTGCAGCTGCGCGCGCGCGAAGTCCGCAATCGCGCGCACCGTGGCCGGCGATTCTTCGCGGCAGAACACGCCGTTGCCCGGCAAGTCCAGCGCCAGGACCTCCGTGGCCGCGTCGGCCGGGCCCGGCAGGCTGCGCGCCAGCCGCTCGGCGAAGTCGCCCCAATGCCGCGCCTCGCGCGTGAGGCCCCTGAGCAGCACCCAGCTCATCCGGCCACCACCCGCCTGGGCCGCCAGTGCGCCGTGGCCAGCCGCGTGAGTTGCGCGCGCCGCTCGCCCAGGGGCAACCAGTTCGGCGCGGCGAATGCGGCGCGCGTGAGGAAGTCCAGCAAGTCCGCATGGCGGCGCAGCACGCGCTTGGTGCGGTGCGCCTTCATGGGGTTGAAGATGCCGTGCCGCGAAAACAGCTGGCGCGGGTTCTTGCGTATCCACAGCCACGATCCGAGCTCCAGCGTCATCGGCAGGAAGACATTGCGCGCCGGCGCATGGTCATAGGCATGGTCCCAGAGGTCGCCATGCAAGAGGTACTGGTTGCTCTGCGGCTCGAAGCTGTAGGCATGGTGCGGGTGCGACTGCGCCAGCATGGTTCGCAGCGCGAACATCTCGGGCAGGTGCGGCATCAGCCGGCGCGTCTTGGCATAGGGAAACCACAGGCTGTCGTCAAAGCCGTAGCCCGAATGGCAGTCCAGCGCCAGGCTGAACGGGCGGCTGGCGAGCTGCTCGTGCACCACGCGCAGCAACGCGGCGCTTTCGGCCTGCATGGGCGTGCCGGGCCGGCCGCAATACCAGGGCAGCGAAGAGCTGATGGTCTGCCCGCCCGCGAGGAAGGGCACATGGCCCTCGGCGCGCTGCGGCGCGTTGCGCATCAGGTCCACGCCCTGCGGGTTGGCGCGCTTGTGCGCCCACATGCCGCCGGGGTTCACGATGGGCATGAAGACCAGCCGGATTTTTTCAAGCTGGCGGTGCAGCAGCTCGTCCCATTCCAGGCGAAACAGCAACGCGCGCAGGTAGTGCAGGATCAGCTGCGTGCCTATGCGCTCCAGCCCGTGGATGCCGCCGAAAAAACCGACGGCCGGCGCCAGCGGGTCGCGCGAGCCGATGCTGGCGGTGTAGAGTGGAAACGAGGGCCCGGCCGTATGCGCCTCGGCCACGACGTCCACATCAAAATGCCCGCCGCCGGCCAGCAGGATCGCCTTGAGCTCCTCCAGCTCCGGGAAACTCGCGGCCGCATCGCGCGCCGGTGTCAGGCTGTAGGGGCTGTGCAGGTTGAGCGGGCTTTGTGCGGTCGTCGGTTGCGGAATTTCCATCCTCGCAATGCTGGCACAGTTGTTTGACGGCCTGCTACATGGCGCGCAGGTTTTTTGTGTCGAATGTGGGTTCGGTAGCGAAAACGGCTTAAGGCAGGGCAAGGCGTTTAGTTTTTAGTTCGCTGCTCAATCGCCGTGATCACCTGGCGCATGGCCTTGTTGACCGGCTTGTCGCCGCGCATCACCAGCGCCAGCGTTCTCTGCAATTTCGGGTACAGCGGGTGCACTACGAGTTCAGGATGCTGGCCCGGGCCGGTGACGGCCATCGCCGGCAGGATGCTGCAACCCAGACCCGCGGCCACCATTTCCTTGATGGCTTCGACGCTGCCCAGCTCCATGACGGGCTTGGGGGCGTGGCCCGCATCGCGAAACCACTGGTCGATGATCACGCGGGTGTTGGCCGCCGGCTCGAACAGCACGAGCTCGCGTTTGGCGAGGAAGGCCGGCGTGATTTTGGCCGGCAGCGGCGCCTCGCGTTTGGAGGCGATCGCCACGAATTCATCGTTGAGCAGCGGCGTCGCGACCAGCGCGCGGCGCTTGACCGGCAGGGTCACCAGCGCGAGGTCCAGCGTGTTGCCCTCCACCGCCTTCACGAAATCGGCCGTGTTGCCGGTGCTGACCACCACGCTGAGCTTGGGAAAGCGGATGCGCAGCGAACGCAGGATTTGCGGCAGCAGGTAGAGGCAGGCGGTGGCGCCGGTGCCCAGCGTCACCCGGCCCTCGACGTTGGACGAGTGCGAAGCCATGGCGGCCATCACGCCGTCCACCGCCGTGTTGACCTGCTGTATGCCTTCGAGCAGGTCCAGCCCGGCGGGCGTAGGTGTCGCGCGGCGCGCCACGCGCTCGACCAGGCGCAGGCCCAGGCGCTGCTCCAGTTGCCGGATCTGCAGGCTCACCGCCGGCTGCGACAGGCCCAGCCTTTCGGCTGCGCCCGAAAAACTGCCGGTTTCGATGATGAGCGCGTAGGTGCGCAAGTGGTCCAGGTTGAGCATGCAAAGAAATTCTAATCAGAATCATAAGATTTGACATATTTACTTATGCATTACCTTGCGCAACCATGGCGGCATGCAGCTTCTTTCACAAACTCCACCTCCTTCCCACGCTCCCCGAACGGCGGGCGCCTTGTCCATCCATCCCTGCGCCGAAAGCGACGTCGCGGCGATCCAGGCCATCTACGCGCACTATGTCGCCACCAACCTGGCGACCTTTGAGCTTGAGCCGCCCGGCGTGCCGCAGATGTTGTCGCGCCGCGCCGACATCCTGCGCGGCGGCTATCCCTACCTGGTGGCACGGCGCGATGGGGAGGTGGCGGGCTATGCTTACGGCAGCGCCTGGCGCTCGCGGCCTGCCTACCGGCATACCGTGGAAGACTCGATTTACGTCGCGCCCGGCATGCGCCAGGCCGGTGTCGGCGGTGCCTTGCTGCGCGAATTGATCCGGCAATGCGAACAACGCGGCTTCCGGCAAATGGTGGCCGTGGTCGGCAACAGCGCCAACACCGGCTCGCTGCGGGTGCATGAGGCGCAGGGTTTTGCGCGTGTCGGCACGCTGGGCTGTGTCGGCTACAAGTTCGGCGAGTGGGTGGACACGGTGCTCATGCAGCGCGCGCTCGGCGACGGCGCGGCATCGCCCGGGGGCTTGCCGCCGACCGCTCAGTCCGCCGGCGCGATTACCACATCCGACAACGGGTACGCCACACACGGCAGGACGTAGCCCGCCTGTTTTTCCTCGGCGCTCAGGCCGGGCCACTCGATGCGGTATTGCACTTCGCCGCTGGCGAGCCGGCGGATGCAGGTGCGGCAGGTGCCGTTGCGGCAGGAACTCGCCAGGTTCAGCCCCGCCAGTTCGGCCGCCTTGAGCAAGGGCAGAGCGGCCGGCGCGTCAAAAGCAGGGCCGTCCGGCGCCATGCGCGCGCGGAACACCGGGCTTTCTTCCTTTTCTTCTGCTGAAAGCGGCTGGGGGGACGCTGCTGCTGGGCCGCTGGCGGGCATGGGTGGTGGGGGTCTGGGATATGAAAAGACGGCGAAAGGAAGGCTGAATTTACCGCAGAAGCCGCCGGCGGCTGTTGATCGGCGGCGCAGGCCGCGATTTGCGCGACAATCCTGCTCCCCTCCGAACATTTCCCGTACTGATTCACAAGCGATTTTTCATGTCCAGCTATTCCGTCCGCCACGCCACGTCCCGCGATGCCAAAGCCATCGCCGAAATCCATGTCGCCACCTGGCAAGCCGCCTACAAAGACTTCATGCCCGAGGACTACCTCGCCAAGATCACCGTGGAAAAACGCCAGGCCTACTGGCGCGAAGCCATCGAATTCAGCGAACCGCAACTGCTGGTGGCGACCGACGGCGACCAGATCGTCGGCTTTGTCGGTTTCGACCGTTCACGCGACGCCGGCACCAAATCCACCGTCGGCGAAATCTGGGCCCTCTACGTATCGCCCGAGCACTGGGGCAAAGGCGCGGGCCTGGCCCTCTGGGACGGCGCGCGCGAAGGCCTCAAGGAAGAGGGCTGCACCCAGGTCACGCTGTGGGTTCTCTTGCGCAATGAGCGTGCGCTGCGCTTTTACGAACAAGCCGCGGGCTTCAAGCGGGAGATGCCTTCGCTCAAGACGGTTTCGTTTGGTGCTGTCAAGCTGGAAGAGATCCGGCTCAAACGCGCGGTGGACTGAGGCCGGGTCTTGCTCCGGCCATCGCGCTTTTTGCATAGGCTTGCTGGCCGGGGGTTGCCCGGCGGCAACTCACTTTTCTTTGCTTCGCCAAAGAAAAGTAAGCAAAAGAAAGGCGACCCTAGTTGCTGCGTCCCCTGCGCTTCGCTCCGGGGAAACCTGCGGTGCTCGGTCCAGACGGGGTCAAAAACAACTCGCCTGCGGCTCAAACAAGTTTTTGCCCTGATCCGTCTGGCCCTCCGCTCCTCGGTGCATCCACAAGGGGTGGGAGCGGAGAGAAGAAATATCGAACAGCCAACAGCCGAAGGCAAAACCCCGAATACCTGAAGAAACGAGGACTCGCCATGGCGAGTCCTCGTTGGTATTTGTTTTCTTGGTATTTCGGTATTCGGTTCCCGTTCCCGATTGCCCCTTGTGGATGCGCCGAGGAGCGCAGGTTCAGGCGGATCAGGGATCGCGTTGTTTGAGCGAAGCGCAGCGGAGCGAGTTTAGCGAGACCCCGCCTGAACCGAGCACCGCAGGTTGCCCCGGAGCGCAGCGCAGGGGACGCAGGAGCCAGGGTCGCCTTTTCTTTGGTGACTTTCTTTTGGCGAAGCAAAAGAAAGTTACTGGCTGCCGGGCCACTCCCGGCCAGCCACCCTCAGCAAGGGGCGCAGGCGCGCCGCCGGAGCAAAACAAAACTAAACCACGGGATTGGGCGAAGGGCTACTAACCCCCTTCGCCAAAGCCTTCGCCACCCCCGCGCCATAAGCCGGATCGGCTTTGCTGCAATTGGCAATGTGCCGTTCCTGAATGGCCCTGGAAGCACCCCCCACCGAGCGCGCGGTGTTCTCGAACAGCACCTGTTGCTGCGCCGGCGTCATCAGGCGGAACAGGGCGCCGGGTTGCGAGTAATAGTCCTCGTCGACGCGGTGGTTCCAGTGGCCCGCCGCGCCTTCAATCGACAGCGGCGGCTCGGCGAAATCGGGTTGTTCCTGCCAGGAGCCCTTGCTGTTGGGCTCGTAGCCGATTTCCGCGCCCTTGTTGTCGTCCACGCGCATGCTGCCGTCGCGGTGATAGCTGTGCACCGGGCACCTGGGCGCGTTCACCGGGATCTGGTGGTGGTTCACGCCCAGGCGGTAGCGCTGCGCGTCGCCGTAGCTGAAGAGGCGCGACTGCAGCATCTTGTCGGGCGAGAAGCTGATGCCGGGTACGACGTTGGCCGGGGAGAACGCCAGTTGCTCGACTTCGGCGAAATAGTTTTCGGGGTTGCGGTTGAGTTCCATCACGCCCACGTCGATCAGCGGGTAGTCTTTGTGCGGCCAGACCTTGGTCAGGTCGAACGGGTTCAGGTGGTAGGTGGCGGCGTCTTTTTCGGGCATGACCTGGATCTTCAGGTTCCAGCGCGGGAAGTCCTTGTTGTCGATGGCGTTCAACAGATCGGCCTGGGCGCTTTCACGGTCCCGGCCCACGAGTTCGGTGGCTTCCGCATCGGTCAGATTCTGGATGCCTTGTTGCGTGACGAAGTGGAACTTGACCCAGAAGCGCTCGTTCTGCGCATTGAGGAAACTGAAGGTGTGGCTGCCGAAGCCGTGCATGTGGCGGTAGGACTTCGGAAGGCCGCGGTCGCTCATCACGATGGTGACCTGGTGCAGGGCCTCGGGCAGCAGGGTCCAGAAGTCCCAGTTGTTTTCGGCGCTGCGCATGTTGGTGCGCGGGTCGCGCTTGACGGCGCGGTTCAGGTCGGGGAACTTCAGCGGGTCGCGCAGGAAGAACACCGGCGTGTTGTTTCCCACCAGGTCCCAGTTGCCTTCCTCGGTGTAGAACTTGATCGCAAAGCCGCGGATGTCGCGCTCGGCATCGGCCGCGCCGCGCTCACCCGCCACGGTGGAAAAGCGCAGCACCAGGTCGGTCTTCTTGCCGACCTGCGAGAAGATTTTGGCTTTGGTGTACTTCGTGATGTCGTGCGTGACGGTGAAGGTGCCGTAGGCGGCCGAGCCTTTGGCGTGCATGCGCCGCTCGGGGATGACTTCGCGCGCGAAGTGCGCCAGCTTTTCCAGGTGCCAGACGTCCTGCAGCAGCACCGGGCCGCGCGGGCCCGCGGTTTGTGTGTTCTGGTTGTCGACGACCGGTGCGCCGGCGGCGGTGGTGAGTTTGCTCATGGCTGGGGTTCCTTTGGGTCAAAGTGGCTGAAGTGAATGATCTGGACCGGCGTGTTGTTCTGGATTCCCGGTTACTGCACTTAATCAATAGGCCAAAGCTATTGAGAGTGAATTGATTGTGGCCAAAGACTATTGCGAGTGCAAGCATCCGGCGATAGTAATTTTTCACGGCACCGATAGGCAATGTTGCCGGGCCCGTATGACGGGAGTGCGTATCCCGGGCTGGCATACCATGCAGGACCCCCCAACTCCCGCATTCATCCCCATGGACTTTCTTGCCCCCCTGACACAAGCGCTGTTTTTTGCGGGGGGCATGCCCATGTCGTTCGGCGACATGTTCGGCTTTCTCACCGGCGTGCTGTGCGTCTGGTTGACGGCGCGCGCCAGCATCTGGAATTTTCCCGCCGGCATCCTCAGCAGTGCCGTGCTGGGGCTGGTGTTCCTGCAGCAGCGGCTCTTTGCCGATGCCTCCCTGCAAATTGTTTTTATCGTGCTGTCGGCCCAAGGCTGGATCATGTGGCGGCGCCGCAAGCCCGCCGCGGGAGGCGGCCAGGTGTCCGGCACCAGCCTGCGTGAACAGCTGGTCCTGCTCGTCGTGGCCGGCGTCCTGACGCTGGTGTTGTGGGAAGTGCTGCTCAGGCTGAAGGGGAACGCCCCGCCCGTGGACGCCCTGGTCACCGCGCTCAGCCTGTGCGCGCAGTGGCAGCTCAACCGGCGGCAGATATCCAGCTGGGGCTGGTGGATCGCGGTCGACCTGGTGTCCATTCCGCTGTACTGGAGCCGCGATTTGCCGCTTATCTCCGGCCTGTCTTTCGTGTTTTTGCTGATCTGCATCAGGGGCTGGTGGCACTGGCGGCAACTCGGCAAGTTGCCGATGCCGGTGCTCCCGGGACACTACGCCGCGGCGAAAGCCCTTTCATGAAGCGTGTCGACTACGCGCACGGGCTGGTGATCGGCAAGTTTTACCCACCGCACCGCGGGCATGAGTACCTCATCCGCACGGCGGCCCGGCATTGCCGCTCGGTGACGGTGGGCGTGCTGGGTTCCAGCGTCGAATCGATTTCCATCGCGCGCCGCGTCGCATGGCTGCGCGACATTTTTTCCACCGAGCGCCACGTGCGCATCGTCGGCGAGCTTGACGACGTGCCGGTTGACTACAACAGCCCCGCCGCCTGGGCCTCCCACGTCGCGATCATGCGCAAAGCCGTGCAGGCCGCGGACCACGAATACGGCAAGGCTCCGGCAGTTGACGCGGTCTTCACGTCGGAACACTACGGCGGCGAACTGGCGCGCCATTTTGGCGCCGCCCACGTGTGCCTGGACAACGCGCGCACGCTGTACCCGGTATCGGGCACCGCCGCCCGCGCCCACCCGGTCTCGCAGTGGGACCTGTTGCCTCCGGCCGTGCGGGCGGGGCTGGCCCTGCGTGTGGTCGTGCTGGGGGCCGAATCCACGGGAACCACCACGCTCGCGCGAGACCTGGCCGATGCCTTGCGCCGGCGCGGCGGAACCTGGGCCGGCACCGCCTGGGTCGCGGAGTACGGCCGCGAACACAGCCTCAACCTGCTGGCCCTGGCGCGGGCCTTCAAGCCCGACGCCACGGCGGCCGACATCAGCTGGCAGTCCGCCGATTTCACGGTCATCGCGGCCGAGCAATGCCGGCAGGAAGAGGAAGCCGCGCGCCATGGCAGCCCGGTTCTGGTCTGCGATACCGATGCCTTCGCCACCTGCATCTGGCATGAGCGCTACATGGGCCAGCCCTCCCCGCAGGTCGCGCGCCTGGCCGCTGCCATGCCGCCACGTGCCTTGTACCTGTTGACGAGCGACACGGGCGTTCCTTTCGAAGACGACGGTTTGCGCGACGGCGAACACCTGCGCGGCTGGATGACCGAGCGCTTTCGGGCCGTGCTGCGCGAACAAGGCGTGCCCTGGCTGGAAGTCGAAGGAAGTCCCGATGCGCGCTGCCGCAGCGCGCTGGCCGCGGTGGACGCGTTGCTGGAGAAGGCGTGGCAGTTCGCGGCACCGTTGGAGCAAAGGCAGCAACTGGCGCAGAGCTAGCCGGCTGCACGACCGCAAGCCGGACGCGCGGGACAAGGCCCGGCTCAGCTGCTTTTTGCACTATCCTCGGGATTTTTCGGAGCACACCGTGATCCCACCCACCGACTCGCAAGCACCCAAGGATTTCGACAAAGGCCTCGCCACCCGCAAGCAGGTGATGGGCGAGGATTTTGTGGCCAACGCCTTCGGCAAGGCGAGCGACTTTTCCATGCCCATCCAGCAGTACATCACCCGCAATGCCTGGGGTGACGTATGGCAGCGGCCGGGGCTGGACCTGAAGACGCGCAGCATGATCACGGTCGCCATGCTGGCGGCCATGGGCAAGCAGCATGAACTCAAGGGCCATGTGCGCGGCGCGCTTAACAACGGCGTGACGCCCGAACAATTGCAGGAAGTGTTGCTGCACGCGAGCATTTACTGCGGCTTGCCCGCCGCGGTGGAGGCGTTCCGCAGCGCCGCCGAAGTGGTGGACGCGCCCCAGTCATGACGCAGGCACAGATACACCGCTGCGAGGAGGCCGACTGGCCGGCCGTCTGGCCGCTGCTGCGCACCACGTTTGAGGCGGGCGATACCTACGCCTTTTCGCCCAACAGCACGGAAGCCGAAATCCACGCCGCCTGGATGGAGGTTCCTCGGGCTACTTATGTGGTGCGGGAAGGGGACGGGCCGGTGCTGGGCACTTATTTCATCAAACCCAACCAGCCTGGCCTGGGCTCACACGTCTGCAACTGCGGCTACGTGGTGGCGCCTGAAGCGCAGGGCCGGGGCCTGGCGTCGGCGATGTGCGAACACTCGCAGCGCGAGGCGCTGGCCATGGGATTTCTGGCGATGCAGTTCAACCTCGTCGTCTCGACCAACGAACGTGCCGTCAGCTTGTGGCGCAGGCTGGGGTTTGATGTGGTCGCGACTTTGCCGGGGGCTTTCCGGCATCAGCGATTGGGGCTGGTGGACGCGTTTGTGATGTTCAAGACGCTGACAGGGTAAGGCCGCGCAGGGCCATCGCCTCAAGACGGCACATTAATCACCCGCTCATCATCAGGAATCAGCGGCGTTCCTTCATCCGGCTCCACCGGCAACTCCAGCGCATCGTCGTCATCCGGCGATTCTTCGGGTGGGCCGTTGCGCGGCTGGCCGTTATCGGCTGCGCCGGTTCGCAGGGCGGGTCTGCTGGCTATCCTGGGCATGGTCTTCTCCTTGTGGACAAGGCTTGATGATGCGCGAGCGGGCAATGGGGGCCGCCAAGCCAAGCGGCTGTTTCACTGTCAGTGCAGGCCGACAAGCTCCGGGCTTTCGCAACCCTCTCTTGTCCTACATCCGGCCTGCCCGGCGACGCACATACCGTCGCCGCATGGCTGCCTACAGTACAACAGGTACACCTCATTCACCGACACATTGAGCGGCAGCGCCTGCCGCTATTTTGTGGAATTTTTTTGAAAGAAGCATCATGGACAAAACCACAGCATCACCTGCCAACGACAACCCTATCCAGCGCGGTGTGGAAACCGCCGGCGCCGCGCTCCACAGCGGCATCGACAAAGTCGCGGACCCGGCGCGCAGCGCGGTGGAGCGCGCATCCTCCGCGGCGCACCAGGGTATCGACAAGCTGGCCGGCACCGCCAGCGGTGTGGCCGACCGGTTCGCCGACCAGACGCGCCGCATCACTGAAGCACCCGCGCACGCGCTGGAAGCGTCCAAATCCTGGGTGCAGGAAAAGCCGCTGGAAGCCGTGGGCGCGGCGCTGGCCATCGGATTTATCCTGGGGCGGCTGACCGCGCGCTGAGCCTGCGCCTCATCCGGCAAAAAGCCGCCTGCGGGCGGCTTTGCTTTTGGCGCCATGGAATTTGGGTACAGTAGGCGGCTCTTCCTCGGCGCGCCATAAATACAACAACATGCGCCGGATGCCTGTTCCACACCACCACGGCCCATTCGCCGCGGCATTCACGAAAAGAACCCCTATGGCCAGCAGCCTGCTTGCATTGATCGACGACATCGCCACCGTGCTGGACGACGTGGCGCTGCTTTCCAAGGTGGCGGCCAAAAAAACCGCCGGCGTGCTCGGTGACGACCTGGCGCTGAACGCCCAGCAGGTCTCCGGCGTCAAGGCAGACCGCGAGCTGCCGGTGGTCTGGGCCGTGGCGCGTGGTTCTTTCATCAACAAGGCCATCCTGGTGCCGGCGGCGCTGGCCATCAGCGCGTTCGCGCCCTGGGCGGTGACGCCGCTGCTGATGGTGGGCGGCGCTTTCCTCTGCTACGAAGGTTTTGAAAAACTCGCGCACAAATTCATGCACAGCGCACACGAGCAGGCGGCCGAGCACGAGGCGCTGACGACGGCCTTGTCCAACCCCGCGGTGGACCTGGTCGCGGTGGAAAAAGACAAGATCAAGGGCGCGGTGCGCACGGACTTTATTTTGTCGGCCGAGATCATCGCGATCACCCTGGGCACGGTGCAGGGCAGCCCTTTCGTGACGCAGCTCACCGTGCTGTGCGGCATTGCGCTGCTGATGACGGTGGGCGTGTACGGCCTGGTGGCCGGCATCGTGAAGCTGGATGACGGCGGCTTGTACCTGAGCCAACGCGCGGGTGAGGACGCGTGGCCGCGCCTGCAGCGCAGCCTGGGGCTGGCCATCCTGTGGGCCGCGCCCTGGCTCATGAAGGGCTTGTCGGTGGCGGGCACCATCGCGATGTTCCTGGTGGGCGGCGGCATCCTCACGCACGGCTTCGCGCCCTTGCATCACTTGATTGAAATGGTCACACAGCGGGTGGCGGATGGCGCGGGTGCTTTTCTGGCCGGGCTCACGCCGCTGCTGATGGACGCGGTGGTGGGACTGGCGGCGGGCGCGCTGGTGCTGCTGGCTGTCAGCGCGATCAAGCGCTTGCGGCGGCCTTCCTAGACGCTGTTCACGGCCCAAAAGGGCCGCTCCGGTTGTCAGGCGTTGGACTTGCCCGGGCGCGCCGGTTTTTGCGGTGAATCCTCGTCCCGGCTTGTGGCTTCGCCGGCGGGCTGGTCATCCGTCACGGGAAAAGGCCAGCGGCCTTTTTGCTGGGGCGGCGCGGGCAGGGCTGCTTCCCGGGCCCGCTGCTCCAGTGCCTTGCGGCTTTCGACATCGGGTGCGGGGGCTTTCAATCTTGGCATCAGGGTCTTTCGCAAGTCAAAGCGTTGGCAGGATGGTTGCGGATGCACGCGAGACATCGCGGCATTCAACGGACATCCGACCTTAAGCCGCACACGCTGCACCCGATGTAGGCTGTCGATGACGGCGCCTGTAGGAGAGACCGGGAGAAGGCCCCGGCCGGCCATGGGTAGCGCGGCGCTTAATCCGCAATCGCTTCGGCCACCGCCTGGCCGCGCGTGACGCGTGAGGGCAAGGTGCTCTTGCGCTGGATCAGGTCGTGCTTGGCGAAGAGCTCGGCGATCCAGTCGACAAAGACGCGCACCTTGTTGCTCAGGTGGCGGTTCGGCGGGTAGACCACATGGATGGGCTTGGCCTCCGAGCACCAGCCGTTGAACAGCGGCTCCAGCACGCCGCTGCTGATGTGCTGCTGGACCAGGAAGGTGACGGTCTGCAGGATGCCCAGGCCGGCGAGCGCGGCCGCCACGCCGGCGTTCGAGTCGTTGACCGCGAGCTGGTGGTAGCCCTCGACTTCCACGCTTTCGCCGTCCTTGTGCAAGGTCACGCCGTAGAGCTTGCCGTCGCGCGGCGACATATAGCGGATCAGCCTGTGCCCGTGCACGAGTTCCTTCGGGTGCTGGGGCGTGCCATGGCGCTTGAGGTAGGCCGGCGAGGCGCAGGACATCAGGTAGAACTCGCCGATGCGGCGCGCCACCAGCGACTGGTCGGTGATCTCGCCGCCGCGTATCACGCAGTCCACGTTCTCGGCCAGGATGTCGACGGGCCGGTCGCTCACGCCCAGCTCCAGCTGGATGTCGGGATAGCGCGCGTAAAAATCGGGCAAGGCGGGAATCACCACCGCCATGCCGATGGAAGAAGGGATGTCCACCTTGAGCCGGCCGCGCGGGCTGGCCTTGGCGCGCGACATGCTCGATTCGAGCTCTTCCATCTCGCCGAGCAGGCGGCCTGCGCGTTCGTAATAGGCCGCGCCGTCGGCCGTGACGGTGACCTTGCGTGTGGTGCGGTTGAGCAGCTTGGTATCCAGCGACAGCTCCAGCGTCTGGATCAGCCGCGTCACGGTCGGCTTGGGCATGCCCATGGAGTCGGCGGCTTTGGTGAACGTGCCGGCTTCCACGACCCGTACAAAGGCCTGCATTGCGGAAAACTTGTCCATGAGAAGTCCTGTCCTGGTAAGGGTCTGTCAGTGTCAGTGCGCTTCAGGCGTCCGGGCGGGTAGGCCGGCTGCCTCGTTTCCTGCGGCGGATGGCTGCGGGGCGGTACGGAAAAGTAAAAGGAAAGTCGGGGGATACCCGCGAGCGGAGGTCCACTGGGGGAGGGGCAGAGGGGCGATTGTGACCATCATGGCCGCTTCCTGCGGTTGCTCGCCAATAGCCCTTGCATTCGTCCGGGTTTTCCCTTGGTCTGATGAGCTTGCCGGCTTGGCAAGGCCCACACTTCGCGCCCGGATGCCCTCAAACAGGCAAACGGGGCAGACAGGGCCTTGCGAGGCAAATCGCCTCGTTCCTTGCGGGCAGAGCGTATTCATACCCTCATTGTTGCACCAGTGAAATAAAGAATAAACAAAACGGCTATTTATTAAGTGATGGCTGGCGCGTATCTTCTGCTGCATTGCAACAAACCGGAGGCCCTACGTGGCCACGACGATGAAAAGCCAGCAGCCCGCCCTCACCGGCGACTTTAAAACCAGCCCGCCGTGGGTAGAGAAACAGATCCAGCTTGCGCTGAAAAAACCGCTGGATGTGCGTTTCTATGGCCGCCGCAAGGGCACCGGCGTGTCGCCGCTGGTGCTGCACTTCCATGCGGGCGCCTTTGTGGGAGGCTCGCTGGAAAGCGGCTCCTGCGTGGCCGGGCTGCTGGCGGATGCCGGCGCCGTGGTGATGTCGCTGGACTATCCGCTGGCGCCCGAGCACCCGTTTCCCAGCGCCATTGAAATGGGCTATGCCGCCCTGGAGTGGGCTTTCAAGGCCCGGCACAAGCTGGCCGGCGCCGGTGCGCCGGTGTTTGTGGCGGGCGAGGAAGCCGGCGGCAACATTGCCGCGGCGGTGGCCCTGATGGCGCGCGACCTGCAGGAACCGGCGCTGGCCGGGCAGATCCTGCTGTCGCCCATGCTGGACCCTTGCCTGGCCACCGCTTCGCTGCGTGACGCCGAAGCCGGCCCGGTGGGCTGCACCTGGGCCGACGGCTGGCACAACTACCTGCCGCGCCTGGAGGATGCCAGCCACCCGTATGCCGCGCCCGGTTCGGCTTTCCGCCTGGCCGGCCTGCCGCCCACCTTGCTGATCACGGCGCAGGACGACCCGTTGCGCGACGAGACGCTGGCCTATGCCGCGCGCCTTCGCGACGCCGGCCTGGTCGCGCACGACACGGTCTTGCCTGTTCCCACCGGCTGGCCCTGCAGCTACCTGCAGCCGGCGGACTACAAGGAAGCCTGGCGGCCCATCCTGCATGAGCGCTTCAGCCGTTTCTTCGCCACTGCGCTGGACGCGCGGACGGCCGCGCACAGCGCCGTGTCCTGATTTCACGAGTTCAACTAAATCCAACGTTTTTTCTTTGAGGGAGCTTTCCATGACATTGATTCACCCGAATACCGACAAGCGCCGTGCGGCAAGGCCGCGCCGCGTTGAAGCCGCTGAGGCATCCCAGGACGCGTGTTGTTGCGCGCCCTCGCATGCGATGTGTGCCTGAGGCCCATTTCATTCCCCCTTTTCCAGATTCACCAGTTTCATCCATTCATCTTCGAGAGAATTCAAATGCCATCGATCCAACTCCATACCCCCAAACGCCGCCTTCTGGCCGTGGTCCTCGCCGTGCTGGCCGTGACCGGCATCTCCGCCGCCGTGTTCGGCGTCTCCAGCACCCGCGCCCAGCCCGGCGCGGCTGAACCCCAGGCCACCCCCGTGTCGGTCGCGACCGTCGTGCAGAGCGACGTCTCCGCCTGGGACGAGTTCTCGGGCCGGCTGGAGGCGGTCGAGCGCGTGGACATCCGTTCGCGCGTGGCCGGCACCATCCAGTCCGTGCACTTCCGCGAAGGCGCGCTCGTCAAGAAGGGCGACCTGCTGCTGACGATAGACCCGGCGCCGTACGCCGCCGACGTGGAACGCGCCGATGCGCAGGTCGCGGCCGCCCAGGCCCGTGTCACCCAAGCAAAGGGCGAGCAGGAACGCTCGCAACGCCTGTGGGGCGAGCAGGCCATCTCCAAGCGTGAATTCGACGAACGCACCAACGGCAAGGGCGAAGCCGACGCCAACCTGCGCGCCGCGCAGGCCGCGCTGCAAACCGCGCAACTGAGCCTGGGCTACACCCAGGTGCGCGCGCCGGTCGCCGGCCGTGTCGGCAAGCTCGAAGTGACCGTGGGCAACCTGGTGGCCGCCGGCCCCGGCGCGCCGGTGCTGACCACGCTGGTCTCGGTGAGCCCGATCTACGCGAGCTTTGATGCCGACGAGCAGGTCGTGACCAAGGCCCTGAAAGACGTGGGCGGCAACGGCGGCCCGGCCAGCCGCAACCTGGAACGCATCCCGGTGCAGATGGGCACCGCCGCCAGCACCGACACGCCGTTTGAAGGCCGGCTGCAGCTGGTCGACAACCAGGTCGATGCCAAAAGCGGCACCGTGCGCGCCCGCGCCGTGTTCGACAACAAGGACGGCCAGCTGATGCCCGGCCAGTTCGCGCGCATCCGCATGGGCCAGGCCACCAAGGCCACGGCCATCCTGATCAACGAACGCGCCGTCGGCACCGACCAGAACAAGAAATTCGTGCTGGTGGTGGGTGCCGACAACAAGGCGGTTTACCGCGAAGTCACGCTGGGCGCCAACATCAACGGCCTGCGCGTGGTCAAGGGCGGCCTGGCCGCCAACGAACGCATCGTCGTCAACGGCCTGCAGCGCATACGCCCCGGCGCGCTGGTCGCCCCGCAAGTGGTGGAAATGTCCGCCAAGGCCGAACTCACCGAAAAAGCCGTAAAGGTCGCGGCCAAGTCCTGAGCCCGCCTTGACACCTGAACAAGAAGAATTGCCATGAATCTATCGAAATTTTTTATTGACCGGCCCATCTTTGCCGGCGTGCTGTCCCTGCTGATATTCATCGCGGGACTGATCGCGCTGCGTGCCATGCCGATTGCCGAGTACCCCGACGTCGTGCCGCCCACCGTGGTGGTGCGCGCCAACTATCCCGGCGCCAACCCCAAGGTGATCGCCGAGACGGTAGCCACGCCGCTGGAAGAGTCCATCAACGGTGTCGACGGCATGCTCTACATGAGCAGCCAGGCGACCACCGACGGCCTGATGACGCTCAACGTCACCTTCAAGCTCGGCACCGACCCCGACAAGGCGCAGCAGCTGGTGCAGAACCGCGTCTCGCAAGCCGAGCCGCGCCTGCCCGAGGAAGTGCGCCGCCTGGGCATCACCACCATCAAGTCCTCACCCGACCTGACTATGGTGGTGCACTTGCTCTCGCCCAACGACCGCTATGACATGACCTACCTGCGCAATTACGCGGTGCTCAACGTCAAGGACCGCCTGGCGCGCATCAACGGCGTGGGCCAGGTGCAGCTCTTCGGTTCGGGCGACTACTCGATGCGCGTCTGGCTGGACCCGCAGAAGGTGGCCGAACGGGGCCTGTCCGCCGGCGACGTGGTGCGTTCCATCCGCGAGCAGAACATCCAGGCCGCCGCCGGTGTGGTGGGCGCTTCGCCCGGCCTCCCAGGCGTGGACATGCAACTGTCCATCAACGCCCAGGGCCGCCTGCAGAGTGAAGAGGAATTCGGCGACATCATCGTCAAGACCGACAAGAACGGCGCCGTGACGCGCCTGCGCGACATCTCGCGCCTGGAACTGGGCGCGTCGGACTACGCGCTGCGCTCGCTGCTGGACAACAAGCAGGCGGTCGCCGTGCCGGTGTTCGCCGCGCCGGGCTCCAACGCCATCCAGATTTCCGACGACGTGCAGGCCGTGATGAAGGAGCTGAAAAAGAGCATGCCCGAAGGCGTGGACTATGAAATCGTTTACGACACCACGCAGTTCGTGCGCTCGTCCATCGAGGCCGTGGTGCACACGCTGCTCGAAGCCGTGATGCTGGTGGTGCTGGTCGTGATCATCTTCCTGCAGACCTGGCGCGCCTCCGTCATCCCGCTGCTGGCCGTGCCCATTTCGGTCATCGGCACCTTCGCGGTGATGCACCTCTTCGGCTTTTCGATCAACGCGCTCAGCCTGTTCGGGCTGGTGCTGGCCATCGGCATCGTGGTGGACGACGCCATCGTGGTGGTGGAGAACGTGGAGCGCAACATCGAGGCGGGCCTGAGCCCGCGCGACGCGACCTACCGCGCCATGCGCGAAGTGTCCGGGCCCATCATCGCGATCGCCCTGGTGCTGATCGCCGTGTTCGTGCCGCTGGCCTTCATCACCGGTTTGTCGGGCACTTTCTACAAGCAGTTCGCGCTGACGATCGCGATCTCGACCGTGATCTCGGCGATCAACTCGCTGACCCTGTCGCCCGCATTGGCCGCCTTGCTGCTCAAGGGCCACGACGCGCCGAAAGACGCGCTGACCCGCGGCATGGACAAGGTCTTCGGCCGCTTCTTCAAGGCTTTCAACAAGGCCTTCGGCCGCGGTTCTGAAAACTACAGCCGCGGCGTCAAGGGCGCGATCTCGCGCAAGGCCGTGATGCTGGTGGTCTATGGCGTGCTGGTGCTGGCCACGGTGGGCCTGTTCAAGGCGGTGCCAGGCGGCTTTGTGCCCGGCCAGGACAAGCAGTACCTGATCGGTTTTGCGCAGTTGCCCGACGGCGCGACGCTGGACCGCACCGAAGACGTGATCCGCCGCATCAGCGACATCGCGATGAAGCAGCCCGGCGTGGAGCACGCGATTGCCTTCCCGGGCCTGTCGATCAACGGTTTTACCAACAGCTCCAATTCGGGCATCGTGTTTCTCTCGTTGAAACCGTTCGACCAGCGCAAGAGCGCGGACCTGAGCGCCGGCGCCATCGCCGGCCAGCTCAACGGAAAGTTCGGCGGCATCCAGGAAGCCTTTATCGCCATGTTCCCGCCGCCGCCCGTGCAGGGCCTGGGCACCACCGGCGGCTTCAAGCTGCAGCTGGAAGACCGCGGCTCGCTCGGTTATGCCGCGCTGGACGGGGCCACCAAGGCCTTCATGGCCAAGGCTTACCAGACGCCGGAACTGACGGGCCTGTTCTCGAGCTTCCAGGTCAACGTGCCGCAGCTTTACGCCGACATCGACCGCACCAAGGCGCGCCAGCTCGGCGTGCCGGTGACCGACGTTTTCGACACCATGCAGATCTACCTGGGCAGCCTCTACGCCAACGACTTCAACAAGTTCGGCCGCACCTATTCCGTGCGGGTCCAGGCCGACGCGCCTTACCGCGCCCGCGCCGAAGATGTCGGCCTGCTCAAGGTGCGCTCGACCACCGGCGAGATGGTGCCGCTGTCGGCGCTGATGAAAGTCACGCCGAGCTTCGGCCCGGAACGCGCCATGCGCTACAACGGCTTCCTGTCGGCCGACATGAACGGCGGCGCCGCCCCCGGCTATTCGTCGGGCCAGGCGCAGGATGCGGTCGCCCGCATCGCGGCCGAAACCCTGCCGCCCGGCATCAGCTACGAGTGGACCGACCTGACCTACCAGGAAATCATCGCCGGCAACTCGGCCATGTGGGTGTTCCCGCTGGCACTGCTGCTGGTTTTCCTGGTGCTGGCCGCGCAGTATGAAAGCCTGACTTTGCCTATCGCTATCGTGCTGATCGTGCCCATGGGCCTGCTGGCCGCCATGCTGGGCGTGAAGCTGACCGGAGGCGACAACAACATCTTCACGCAGATCGGCTTGATCGTGCTGGTGGGGCTGTCGGCGAAGAACGCCATCCTGATCGTGGAGTTTGCGCGCGAGCTGGAGTTTGCCGGGCGCACGCCCGTGCAGGCCGCGATTGAAGCCAGCCGCCTGCGCCTGCGCCCCATCCTGATGACCTCGCTGGCCTTCATCATGGGCGTGCTGCCCCTGGTGCTGTCGACCGGCGCCGGCGCCGAAATGCGCCATGCCATGGGTGTGGCGGTGTTCTCGGGAATGATCGGCGTGACGGCTTTCGGCCTGTTCCTCACTCCGGTGTTCTACGTCGTCCTGCGCCGCCTCACGGGCAACCGCCCGCTCAAGCTGCACGGCGAAGTGCCGCACCTCGAGGCCTTCGCGGGCAGCGGCGGCGCAGGCGCGCACGCCCAGCCGGCGGCACCCCTCAAGCTTCACGAATAACAAGAAACACGCAAGTAAAGGAGTTCATCATGAACCACACAACGTCCAAACTGCGCACCGCGCTGCTGCCCCTGCTGGCCGCCCTGGTGCTGGCCGGCTGCGCCACCAGCGCGTCGGTCGACCCCGCCAGCATTCCCGCCGCGCCTGCGGCTTACAAAGAGAATGCCGGCACGCTGGCCGCCAACGCCGTGGCAACGGCCCCGCAATCGCAGGGCACCTGGTGGAAGGTGTTTGCCGACCCCGTGCTGGACCAACTGGTCGAGCAGGCCGGCAACAACAACAACAGCGTGAAGGTCGCCGCGGGCCGGCTGGCCCAGGCGCGCGCCATCCTGCGCAACACCGATGCCGACCGCCTGCCCCAGGTGGGCCTGAGCGGCGGTGCCGTGCGCCAGAACAACATCACCACCAACCGCGTCGCGCAGACCACGATCACGGCAGCCGCCAATTTTTCGTATGAAGTCGACCTGATCGGCAAGCTCTCGTTGAACTCGGACGCCGCATCGCTGGATGCCAAATCCCGCGAAGCCCTGCTGCGCAGCACGCAGTTGCTGGTGCAGGCCGACGTGGCGCAGACTTATCTCAACCTGCGCGCACTGGATACGGAGCGCACGCTGGTGCGCGACACCCTGAAAGCCTATGGCAACACGCTTCGCCTGACGGAAGTGCGCTTCCGTGAGGGCGACGTGGCCGAGCTCGACGTCGCACGTGTGCGTTCCGAGGTTGCTGCCACGGAATCCGAAGCGTTGGCGCTGGACCGCCGGCGTGCGGAACTTGAGCATGCGCTGGCCGTGCTGGTCGGCGAGGTGGCATCCAGCTTTGCCGTCGCGCCCACCGAGTGGGCCACCGCGCTGCCCGTCATTCCGGCCGGCGTGCCCAGCACGGTGCTGGAGCGCCGCCCCGACGTCTCGGCCGCGCAGAACACCATGCAGGCCGCGCAGGCCCGCGTGGGCGTGGCCAAGGCCGCCTGGTTCCCGACCTTCTCATTGACCGGCAACGGCGGTTACGCCGCGCCCGAGATCAAGGACCTGTTCAAGGTGTCAACCCAGGCCTGGGGCATAGGCGCGCTGCTGTCGCTGCCGATTTTTGACGGCGGCCGCCGCCAGGCTGGTGTGCAGAACGCGAATGCCGAACTCGACATCGCGCTGGCCAACTACCGCGAGCAGATCCTCGTCGCCTTCAGGGACGTGGAAGACCAGCTCTCGGCCCTGCGCCTGCTGTCCGAGCAATCGGAAGCGCAATCGCGCTCGGTGGCCTCGGCGACGCGCGCCACGGTGCTGTCGGATTCGCGCTACCGCAATGGTTTTGTCAGCCAGCTGGAGCTGCTGGACGCGCAGCGCAGCGAACTGCGCAACCGGCGTCAGGCGCTGCAGGTCAAGACTGCGCAGTACCTGGCGACGGTGGGCTTGATACGGGCTTTGGGTGGGGGCTGGAACACTTGACTTGAACACCCCTATCGGCGCTCACTTCGTGTAGCGCCTTTTCCCCTTGCAGGGGACGGGCGCCTGCGGCCTGGCGAAGCCAGTTCCGCGACCCCCACTCGGGAAGAGGGTGAGGGGAGGCGCCGCGCTCCCTTGGAGAATGCCGCTTTTACTGCGGCTTTGCTTCCGGGTTGTTTTCAACCATCTGCTGGATTTTTTCGAGTTCGGATTGCATGTGCACGAGGAGGGCGGCAAAGCCTTCGCGGCCCAGGCGCTGGATGGCTTCGTCGACTTCTTGCTGGTTGTTGGGGCGCGGGCATGGCACGCCGTCGATTTCATAGACCGAGGTGGCGGGATAGACAAAGCCCATCATGTAGGAGGGATTGGTCGCCACTTCGGTGCCCAGCATCCGTACCAGCTGGCTTTCGTAGAGGACGTCGATCGGTTTGATTTTCAACTCGCGGCCCAAAGAATCCTTGAGCACAACGGCCTGGCCGGAAGCGGGGCTGGCGTTGTCGGGGGCGGTCTGGCTTTCTGGCAGTGTGTGTGGTTTGGCCATCTGGTTTCTCCTTGGAAGTAAGTTTGCTCATCGGGGAATTGTTGACGCTGAAGGCTGGTCGGACAGGGGCGCTGAAATGGCTGCTTGCTCACGCTGGCGAGCGGGCAGGTAAGGCACAAATTGCGCATTGGGAACGGCGTTGATATTGGGCAGGTTCACGCCGAATTCGGAGGGCAGGTCGTATTGGCCGTCGAGGAAGACGCCGCCTACGCGCAACGCCTCCGCAATCAGGCACTTGACCCGCTCAAGCCGGGCGGCCGCGCCGGGTGAGATCGACACGAAGGCGTAGAGTCCCTCGCCTGCCGTGCGCACCAGTGCAAACTCGCCGTTCTGGATGAACACGTAGCTGAAAGCCCAGTCCAGCCGGTCGGCGAGGCTGACTTCAAAAAAGTAGGCGTTCTGGATGCTGTCCACCACCCATCTGCGACGGCTCAAATCGGACCAGTTCTGGGTGGGATAGATAAATGGCTTCAGTTGCGTTGCGATTTCCGGTGTATAGATCGAATCAAGGGCTTCCTGATCAATGGGCTTGATCTCAAATTTCATGGTGCTTCCCCAAAAAAAGCCCGACGGTCATTCGTTGATTTCCCGCCCGGCGGTGCTGTGTTGCATCCCAGCTGCCGCACCATAGGGGATTTCGCGGCAGTCATTCGCGCCAATTGTCCGCAGGCAGATAATTGCAATGCGGTTTTTGGAAAAAGATGCGATTGCGGTCTGATTGGCGCGCGAAGCGGAGCCGCCGGGGCGCTTTCATGACCGTCATACGCCCATGTGTCCATGAGCCCAGACCCGCGTGGGCGGGCATCAGCTCGCCGAGGTGTTTTGAAAGGGCTTGGGCCGCTGTGGCCGGGGGCTCGCACCCACATCTGTTAAAACGGTATGAATGCCCCGGGGTTTGCGTGCCTTCCCTTTCCCGGGGTGCCCCCCGATTTGCCCTGAAGCCCTTGATGCCCACCAACCTGCCCATTTCCTCCGAGGCTTCCAGCCTTGCGCCCCTGATCCACTGGACGGAGGGCGGTGAAGCGCGCTCCGCGCGCTGGCGTTCCGAGCGCGGCGCCGCGCCGCCCAAACGCGTGGTCATCGCCGACGACAGCCTGAGCGCCGACGCGGCCTACCGCCTGGCCTGCGAAGGCACGGGCCTGCTGTGGCGCGGTGACTTCCAGAACGCCCGCATGCTGGTGCAGGCCCTGGCGCGCCGTGTCGACAAACCGGCCAAACCCAAGCGCGACAAGCGTGTCAAAGCCCAGAAGGCCGGCGAGGCTGCGGAGGCTGCAGCCCCGGTTGAGGCGCCGGCACCGGTTTTCCCCGAAGCTTTCCACTTGCACCGCCAGGCCCAGGCGCAGCGCGCGCGTGTGCTGTCCATGGTGCTTATCCCGTTTGATGCGGACTACAGCATCCCGCTGCGCCGCGCACCCGACGCCAAAAAGGCCTGCGCCGAAGCCTGGGGCCCCGCGAAGGAGGCTAACGGTTCTTCGGTCGCCTCCTTGCGTGAGCTCATGGGCTTTATCAGCGCGCACGAATGGCGCCGCAAAGGCGTGCCGATTCCCGCCCTGGGCGAAGACGGGCCGCACAACCGCATCCATCCGCACTACGGCGTGTTCTCGCCGGTGCGCGGCGAATACATAGACCTGGTGGCCCAGGCGCCGGTGCCCGAAGGCACGGCCGACCTGCTGGGCTTTGACATCGGTACCGGCACCGGCGTGCTGGCCGCCGTGCTGGCGCTGCGCAGCGGCGTGCAGCGCGTGGTCGCGACCGACCAGGATCCGCGCGCGCTGGCCTGCGCGCGCGACAACCTCAAGCGCCTGGGCTTTCCGCAAATCGAGGTGCGCGAGGCCGACCTGTTCCCCGAAGGCCGCGCCCACATCATCGTCTGCAACCCGCCCTGGCTGCCGGCGCGCCCCGGCTCGCCGGTCGAGCACGCGGTGTATGACGAAGACAGCCGCATGCTGCTGGGTTTCCTCAACGGCCTGGCCGCGCACCTGGAGCCCAAGGGCGAAGGCTGGCTGATCCTGTCGGACATCGCCGAGCACCTGGGCCTGCGCTCGCGCGCCTGGCTGCTGGCGGCCATCGATGCGGCCGGGCTCAAGGTGGTGGACAGGCTGGACGCGCAGCCGCACCACCCCAAGGCCGCGGACGCGAGCGATGCGCTGCATACGGCGCGCGCGGCGGAAGTCACGTCCCTGTGGCGATTGGCCGCCAAATAAGCCCTGGATGCAATCAAGGCCGCGATGAAGGCTGAAGCACACGCCACCGTCCTGCTGGCGCCTATGGAAGGCCTGCTGGACTTTGTGCTGCGCGACATCCTCACCCGCGTGGGCGGCATAGACCGCTGCGTCTCCGAATTCATCCGCATCACCGACCAACTGCTGCCCGAGCGCGTGTTTTACCGCATCGTGCCCGAGCTGCACAACGGCGGCCGCACGCTGGCCGGCGTGCCGGTGCGCGCGCAGCTGCTGGGCTCCGACCCGGGCTGCATGGCCGAGAACGCCGCGCGGCTGGCCAGCCTGGGCCCGGACGGCATAGACCTCAACTTCGGCTGCCCGGCGGCGGTCGTCAACCGCCATGGCGGCGGGGCTTCGCTGCTCAGGGAGCCCGAAACCCTGACGGCGGTGGTCGGCGCGGTGCGCCGCGCCGTACCCGCCCACATGCCGGTGTCGGCCAAGATGCGCCTGGGCTATGACGACGATGCGCGTGCCGTCGAATGCGCGCTCGCGATCGAAGCGGGCGGCGCCGGCGAGCTGGTCGTGCACGGCCGCACCAAGGCGCAGGCTTACCGGCCTCCGGCTTACTGGGAGCGCATCGCCGACATACGCGCGGCGGTGAAAATTCCGGTGGTGGCCAACGGCGAGATATGGACGGTCGAAGACGCACGGCGTTGCCGCGAGCTCTCGGGCTGCGACACCCTGATGATTGGCCGCGGCGCGGTGCGCGACCCGGGCCTGGGCCTGGCGATCAAGGCCGACAGGCAGGGCGCGCAGGCGGCCGTGGGCTGGCCGGCCCTGCTACCGTTGATCGCCGATTTCTGGCACATCGTGTGCTCGCGAATTGAACCGCGCGCGCGGGCGGGGCGGCTCAAGCAATGGCTCAATTTTTTGCGGCGGCGTTTCCCGGAAGCGGAAGCGGCTTACCAGGCAATCAAGACGGTGAATGATCCGGTGCTGGTGGAGGCGTGGCTGATGCAGGCGCTGCGCAGCGAAGGACTTGAACAGCCTGCCGTGCATCAGCCCTTGCTTGAAGCGGCCTGAGCCATAAGCCTGCAAGCCCGCACACATTGCAACCAGGCTTTACACAAACACCCCCGCGGCTTTGCACCCCCTACAAGGCGGGGGAACACCATGAAGACTCACCAACCCCAAGGAGTCGACATGAAATCAACAGCCATTGTGTGTGCCATTGCCGCAGCGTCGCTGGGCTTTGCCTCGCTCTCTTTTGCGCAAGGCTATGACGGACGCGGCCCGCGGGGCGAGCCACCGCGTGTCGAGCAGCGCGGCCCCGGCGGTCCCGGCCATGCTCCCGTTTACCGCCCCGGGGACCGCCGCGCCGTCGAGCATCGCAATATCCGTGACGACCGCAACGACCGCCACTTCAACGGCCACGGCCGGCAGTTCTACCGCGGCGGCCATATCCCCAACGAGTACCGCGGCCGGCAGTATGTGGTGAACGACTGGCGCGGCCGTCACCTGCAAGCGCCCCCGCGCGGCCAGCAGTGGGTGCAGGTCGGCACGGACTATGCGCTGATCGCCGTTGCCACCGGCCTGATCGCGCAGCTGGTGCTCAGTAACTGATCAAGCTGCGCCCTACAAGATCCCGCCCTGTCAAACGAGCGGGCTTTTTTATGGGTATTCGGCCCGGGCGCAAAATGACCCCATGAAAACACCCCAGAGATTGCAGTCCCTGCTTGAAGAAGGCCTGATCGACAGCGTCGTGCGCCAGCTCATGAGCGGCAAGGAGGCCATGGTCTATGTGGTGCGTTGCGGTGACGACACGCGCTGCGCCAAGGTCTACAAGGACGCCACCGAGCGCAGTTTCCGCCAGGCGGTGGACTACACCGAAAACCGCAAGGTCAAGAACACGCGCCAGGCGCGCGCCATGGCCAAGGGCACGCGCTTCGGCCGGCAGGCGACCGAAGCGGCTTGGCAGAGCGCGGAGGTCGACGCGCTTTACCGGCTGGCCGCGGCCGGTGTGCGTGTACCCAAGCCCCACAATTTTTGCGACGGCGTGCTGCTGATGGAGCTGGTGACCGACGAGCACGGCGATGCCGCGCCGCGTCTGAACGACGTCGAATTCACGCCCGAGGACGCGCGCCTGCACCATGCCACCCTGCTCACGGAAGTGGTGCGCATGCTGTGCGCCGGTGTGGTGCACGGCGATTTGTCGGAATTCAACATCCTGCTGGGCGTGACCGACGGCCGGCCCGGCCCCGTCATCATCGATTTGCCGCAGGCGGTGGACGCCGCCGGCAACAACCACGCGGGCCGCATGCTGCTGCGCGACGTGGCCAACCTGCGGGGCTTTTTCGGCCGCTTCGCGCCCGAGTTGCTGCAGACGGATTACGGCAGCGAGATCTGGGACCTGTACCAGCGCGGCGTGCTGCAGCCCGAGACGGCGTTGACGGGCCGCTTCGCGCACAAGACCGGCCCCGTCAACCTCGGCGCGGTGATGGGTGAGATTGACGATGCGCGCGCTGAAGAAGCAGCGCGGCGGCTCCGGATGCAGGCCTAGCGAGCCGCGGTGGGTGCGGCGCGCACGCCACCGAGCGTGCCGCGCGCCATCGCATACGCCAGCAGCGCGCAGCCCGCGATGCCGGCCACCATGGGCAGCGCGGTTCCGTCGGCAAACACGCCGACCGTCGCCATCACCACCGCGCCGGTCACAAACTGCAAGGTGCCCATCAGCGCCGAGGCCGTGCCGGCGATCGCGCCGTGCTCTTCCAGCGCCAGCACCGCGGTGGTCGGCACCACCAGGCCCAGGAAGCCGTAACCCACCAGCAACAAGGCGATCATCACGTCCAGCCGTTCAATGCCGGCGAGGTTGACGACCAACAGCAAGGCCATGACCGCCGCATAACCGGTCACCGCCACCTTCACGATGGGCACCAGGCCGAAACGCGCCGCCAGCTTGCCGGTGAACTGCGAGACGCCGATGAAGGACGCCGCGTTGACCGCGAAGGCGATGCTGTACTGGCGCGGCGTGAGGCCGTAGTGGTCTATCAGCACGAAGGAAGAATTGGCCAGGTAGGCGAAAAAGCTCGAAATGCCGAAAGCGCCTATGAAGACCAGGCCCATGAAATGGCGGTCGCGCAGCAGCACGCCGTAGGCCTTGATCGCGCTGCCGAAGCTGCTGTCCACGCGTTGCTCGGGCGGCCGTGTTTCGGGCAGGGTAAAGCCCACCAGCAGCAAGCCGGCGGCCGCGGCCACGGTGACGGCCCAGAACACGCTGCGCCAGCCGAAGGATTCGATCAGGATGCTGCCGGCCAGCGGCGCCAGGATGGGCGAGACGCTGAAGACCAGCATCAGCAGCGACATCAGGCGCGCCGCGTCGGTGCCGGTGTGCAGGTCGCGCACGATGGCGCGCGGCACCACCATGCCGGCGCAGGCGCCCAGGCCCTGGATGAAACGCAGCACCACCAGCGTGTGGATGTCCGGCGCCAGCGCGCAGCCTATGCTGCCGGCGGCAAACAGCAGCAGGCCGAAGTAGAGCGGCGCCTTGCGGCCTATCATGTCCGACACCGGGCCGTAGATGATCTGCCCTATGCCCAGCGAGATGAAGAAGGCCATCAGGCTGGCCTGCACCGCGCCCATGGAGGCGCCCAGGCTCTGCCCGATGGAGGGCAGGGCGGGCAGGTACATGTCGATGGCGAAGGGGCCGATGGCGGACAGCAAGCCCAGCACCAGGGCTGCCCGGAAGAAACTTTTGGTCATGAATGGAAGTGGATCAGGCCGGTCGTGCTGCTGATGGCGGGCCTTGGCCCTGCATGAAACCGGCGTTGTGAAAGCTGCCAGGGCACATGCGATGGCGGCAGAAAATACCTGGCGCCATTGTCGCCGACCTCGCGCTTTTGCGCTCGCGTCAGCGAGACCGGCGACTTAAATGTAAGCGGGGCACTGCGGTGCTTCAAACTGTAAAGAGGGCGCGATACCGGGCTTAACCTGTTCCTTTGAAGCGAAACAGGAGAGGCCTTCCGATGCAAAGACGCGAATTTTCCAAAACCGCTTTGGCGGCCGGCGCCCTGGCGGCCCTTGGCCCCTTCGCCGTGAGCCGCCAGGCGCAGGCCGCCGTTGCACGCGCCGCGGCCGGCATGCCTGCCATGGGCACCAACCTCTCGGGCATGGAATGGGCCAAGCCCGGCCTCAGGGCCAATACCAGTTCCGCGCCCAACCTGCATTTCACCGTGCCGCGCAAAGCCGACGTGGCTTACCTCGCGGCCTGCGGCTTCATGAAGAACCGGCTGCCCATCCAGTGGGAACTGCTGCAGCCCATGCTGCACGACACCGTGGCCAATGCCGCCGCGAAGGCGGCCATCGGCAACCCGGGCGCCTTCCATGCGGGCTATGAAGCGTTCATCACCGGCGTACTCGACGCGCATGCCGCCGCCGGCACACGCTGCATCATCGACAACCACAACTACGGCCGTTACCAGGATTTCAGGTTTCAGCCCGATGGCTCTGTGATCGGCCTCACCGTGCCGCCCAGCCCCCTGAGGCCCTACACCACGGACGCAGTGCAGATCCAGTCGCGCATCTTTTCACTGGCGCACGGCGCGACGCTCAAGCCCGCGCACTTCACCGACTTCTGGACGCGCGCGGCCACCAAGTGGAAGAATCACCCGGGCTTCGGCGGCTACGGCCTCATGAACGAGCCGCATGACATGCCCAAGCCGGGCGGCGTGATCGCGTCCAACGAAGAAGCGGTGAAAGGCGGCGAAGACCTGACGATCTGGCCCGCCTTCGCGCAGGCGGCCATCCAGGCCATACGCGCCGTCGACACGGTCAACCCGATCTACGTGGCGGGCAACCAGTACGACTCGGCCATGGCCATAGGCACGAAGAACCCCGGCTTCCCGCTTGCGGGCACCAACCTGATTTATGAAGTGCACATGTACCTCGATGCCTTCAGCAACGGTGCCTTTTTTGATTACGACACCGAAGTCGCGAAGAACTACAGCGCCGGTTTTGGTTCGGGCCCCATCAAGGTCTCGACCGGCGTGGACCGCCTGAAGATCGCGGTCGACTGGGCCAAGGCCAAGGGCGTGAAGCTGGCGCTCACTGAAGTCGGCATGCCGGTTGATGATGCGCGCTGGGAGGCCATGTTCACGCAGGCAGCGGTCTATGCCGCGCAGTCGGGCTGCGAGGTCTACACCTGGATGGGCGGCAATCACTGGCCCATCCGCAACTACGCCATCAACCATGTGCCCGGCTGGCACCAGAACAAGACGCTGGAGCCGGCGGTCTCGGGCGTACTCAAGGCGGCGGTGGGCATTGCGCAGGCGACCTTGTTCGACGACGGACCGGGTTACGCGCCGGCGGGCACGCCGCTCACCATCACGGTCTATGCGCGCGGCAACCTGGCCCAGCCGGTGGCACTGACAGTGGCATCGAACAAGGGCGGCACGCTGAGCAAGTCGCGCCTGACCATTCCCGCAGGCGCCAACGGGCAGGATAGTTTTACCTACACGCCCGCGGCCAACCAGGTGGCCACGCTTATTTACACCAGCGACGGGCAACTGGGCGGCCAGGTGCCGCCGCCGCGCAAGGTGTTTTCGTTCACCGACCCGGCAGGCTATGCCGCGACCAGCCTTCCCGACGCCGCGCTCGCCATCATCGCCAAATACGGCGCCTGCAAATGGGAACTGGCCGACGGCTACACCGACTACCTGCTGGGCACGCCGGCCGCGGCGGGCCAGGGGGTGCGTGCCGTGTCGGACTCCGGCTACGGCTCCAGTCCGGGCAACGCCATGGAGATGATCAACTGGATCAACAAGGACAACGGCGCGGCGGGGCCTATGTCGGTGCCTGTGATGCGCGTGACCAACGGCAAAAAAAACTCCGACCACGCGGTGCCCGAGTCCTTCGGCTTCTGGTGCAAAAAATCCGGCCGTATTGCGGGCGTGCAGCCCAACCCGCGCAACCGCGTGCCTTACAACCTCGAGGACGCGCACTTCGCGATTGCGGCCCTCAGCGTCCCCGCGCAGAACAACACCGGCGTGGTGTTCCAGGCCTCCAAGGCGGAAGACCTGCAGACCTCGGAACTGGGTTTTACCAACGGCCAGCCGCGCGCCAAATGGGTGGATTCAAAAGGACAGACGGTGCAGTTGCTGGCGCCGGCCAAGCTCGCGGCCAACACGCCGGCAGTGCTGGCGCTGGTATCCGTGGCGGGTGCGCAAAAGCTGCGCCTGAATTCCGCCGAGGTCGGCAGCAGCGCCGCGACCTTCGCACCCAGCGCCTTCACCCAGATGCTGATGGGCTGCGGTTATGTCAGCTACTACCCGCGTGAAGGCTTCCGGGGCAACCTGTATGCCGTCATCGCGGGCAAGGGCGCGCCCACAGCGGCCGAACTGGCCGTGCTGGAGCAATATCTGGGCAGCACGGCCGGCATAACGCTCAAGTGAGCGCCGGCACGCTTACCAGGCGGCGATAGAGCCGTCCGTGCGCGGTTCGGTGCCGCCGCAGAGCACGCCGTCGGCATTGCGCCAGATGATCTGCCCGCGGCCGAAGCCTATGCGGTTGCCGGACCACACCACCTCATGGCCCAGGCCCGCGAGGCCGTGGAAGATGTGCTCGGGCGTGGAGCGCTCAATGCTCACGCGCTTGCCGCTTTCCCATTCCCAGCGCGGCGCGTCCAGCGAGGCTTGCGGGTTCAGGCCGAAGTCCACGGTGTTCATCACCATCTGCACATGGCCTTGCGGCTGCATGAAACCGCCCATCACGCCGAAGGGGCCTACGGCCTTGCCGTCCTTGGTCAGGAAGCCCGGGATGATGGTGTGGTACGGCCGCTTGCCCGGCGCCAGGCAGTTGGGGTGTTTGGCGTCCAGCGAAAAATTGTTGCCGCGGTTGTGCAGCGCGATGCCGGTGCCCGGCACCACCATGCCCGAGCCGAAGCCCATGTAGTTGCTCTGGATCAGCGAGACCATATTGCCTTCGCCGTCGGCCGTGCTCAGGTAGACGGTGCCGCCGCGCGAAGGCTCGCCGGGCATGGGCTGCAGGGCGCGCGCGCCTATCAGCGCACGGCGTTCGGCCGCGTACGCGTCCGACAGCAGGTCGGCCACGGATACGCGCATGTGGGCCGGATCGGCGATGTGCGCCAGGCCGTCGGCAAAAGCCAGTTTCATGGCCTCGATCTGCAGGTGGTGGGTGCGCAGGCTGTCGCGCTCGCTGAAGTCAAAACCCTTGAGGATGTTGAGCGCCATCAGGGCCACCAGGCCGTGGCCGTTGGGCGGGATTTCCCAGACGTCGTAGCCGCGGTAGTTGGCGCTGATCGGGTCGCACCAGTCGACCTGGAAGGCGGCGAGGTCTTCCTGGGCCAGGTAACCGCCGGCCGACTGCACAAAGGCCGCGATCTTCGCGGCCAGCGGGCCGCGGTAAAAACTTTCGGCGTTTGTCTCTGCAATGGATTGCAGCGTGTCGGCATGCGCGGCGGAGCGCCAGAGTTCGCCTGGCTGCGGCGCGCGTTCGGGGGCAAAGGTATCGAACCAGGATTTGAAGTACGGTTCCTTGAATTTGTCGCGGAACAGCGCTGTGGCCTGCTGCCAGGCGGACGACACCGTGGGCGAGACCGGAAAGCCCTCACGCGCCAGTTCAACGGCGCGCGCCATTGAGGTGGTGAGCGGCAGCTTGCCGAAGCGCTGCGCCAGCGCGGCCCAAGCGGCGGGCGTGCCCGGCACGGTCACGGGCAGCGGGCCGTACTTGGGCACTTCCGTCAGGCCCTGGCTGGTCAGTTTGTCGAGGGTGATGCTTTGCGGCGCCGGGCCGCTGGCATTCAGGCCGTGCAGCTTGCCGCCGTGCCAGACCAGCGCGAAGGCATCGCCGCCTATGCCGTTGGCATTGGGCTCGACCACCGTCAGCGCGGCGGCCGTGGCGATCGCCGCGTCAATCGCATTGCCGCCGGCCTGCAGCACCGCCAGGCCCGCTTGCGCGGCCAGCGGCTGCGAGGTGGCGACCATGCCCTTGTTGGCATAGACCACGTTGCGGCGGGAGGCATAGGGGTAGTGGAGGGCGTCGAAGGTGGGCATGGTGGATGGGGGGATGAAGGTAAAGCGCGCCATACCGGCGCGGGTTCAGGCTCCCGTTTATTGTATGTGTGCTTACTTGTGCTTGGGATCGAGCGCGTCGCGCAGGCCGTCGCCCAGCAGGTTGAAAGAGAGTACCAGCAGGAAGATGGAGAGGCCCGGCCAGACCGCCATCCAGGGCGCGTTGTCGACGTAATTCTTGGCGGTGTTCAGCATGCTGCCCCAGCTGGGCGCCGGCGGCTGCTGGCCCAGGCCGAGGAAGGACAGGCTGGCCTCGGCGATGATGGCCGAGGCAATCGCCAGCGAGGCCTGCACGATCAGCGGCGGCAGCACATTGGGCAGGATGTGGCGCAGCGCGATGCGCCAGTGCGGGTTGCCCACGGCGCGCGCCGCTTCGACGAAATCCTCCACCTTCATGGCCAGCACCTGGGCGCGCGTCAGGCGTATGAAGATGGGCGTGGCCGACACGCCGATGGCGATCATCGCGTTGCTGAGGCTGGGGCCGAGGAAGGCGGCCAGCGCGATGGCCAGGATCAGGAAGGGCACGGCCAGCATGGCGTCGGTAAAGCGCGAAATCAGGCTGTCGGTCCAGCCGCCCACGTAGGCGGCCAGCAGGCCTATGGGCACGCCCAGCGCCATCGAGATGGAGACCGACACCAGGCCCGCCAGCAGCGAGGCGCGCGCGCCCCACACCACGCGCGACAGCACGTCGCGGCCTATCTCGTCGGTGCCGAACAGGTACTGCATGCTGGGCGCCTTGCGCACAGCGCTCCAGCTGGTGGCGATAGGGTCGTAAGGCGCGATCCACGGGGCGAACAGCGCCAGCACCACAAACATCACGACAATCGCCAGGCCCAACATGGCGCCGCGGCGCCGCACCAGGCGGCGCAGCGCGCGGCGCGCCGGCGTGGCCTCACGCGGGACGATGGCAGGAAGAACAGCGCTCATGAATCAACCCCTCAACCGTGGGTTGACGACAAAATAAGCCAGGTCGGCCAGCAGGTTCAGCAGGATGTAGACGCTGGAGGTGAACAGCACCACGCCCTGCACGACCGCGTAGTCGCGGTTGAACACCGCGTCCACGATCAGCTTGCCGAAACCGGGAATCGAAAACACCTGCTCGGTCAGCACCGCGCCCGACAGCAGCGTGCCGAACTCCAGCGCGCCCAGGGTGATGATGGGCGTGAGCGCGTTGCGCAGCGCGTGCTTGAGCACCACGCGGCGCTCCGTCAGGCCCTTGGCGCGCGCGGTGCGCACGTAGTCGGCATTGAGCACCTGCAGCATGGCGCTGCGCGTATGGCGCATCAGCACGGCGGCAATCGCGTTGCCCAGCACAAAGGCCGGCATGATCATGGCCGCGAGGTTGGCCTTGAGGTCGTCAAAGGGGCTCACGTAGCCCGAGGCCGGCAGCCAGCCCAGCTGCACCGAAAACACCAGGATCATCAAAATGCCCAGCCAGAAGTTGGGCGTGGACAAACCCCACAGCGCGATCACATTGGCCAGGTAGTCCCAGGCCGAGTCCTTGCCCACGGCCGAGACGATGCCCGCCGGGATGCCGATCAGCAGCGCGATGACCATGGCCATGGCCGCCAGCTGCAGCGTGACCGGCAGCTTCTCCTTGATCAGGTCCAGCACCGGCTGCTGGATGCGCATCGATTCGCCCAGGTCGCCGTGGAACACGCCGGAAATCCAGTAGGCGTAGCGCATCGGCAGCGGTTCGTCCAGGTGCATCTTCTTTTGCAGGTAGGCGATCACCTCCGGGTCCTGGTTTTCGCCGGCCAGGACCGACGCGGCATCACCGGGCAGCAGTTGCTGCAGCCCGAAGATGATGACGGTGACAAAGAACACCGTCGGGATGATCGCGGCAAGCCGCTTGAGAAAGTACTGGAGCATGTGAGTCGGGCGCGGCCTGCTTTTACATCTTCAAACCCTGGATGCGGATCAGCCCGTCAGGCACAGTGCGCATGCCGGTGATCTTCTTGTTGTAGGCCCAAAGCCAGTTGCGGTGGTACAGGTAAACGACAGGCTTGACCTTGTCGGCTTCAGCGGCGAGCGTGGCAAACACCTTGATGCGGCCCGCGGTGTCCAGCGTGTTGCGCGAGCGGTTCAGCAAATCGTCCCACTGCGGGCGGCATTCACCGCTGTAGTTCAGCGGCTGCTTGCAGCCGTAGAAGCTGAACAGGTTGCCGTCCGGGTCGGCGCGGCCGCTCCAGGCCAGCACATAGGCGTCGAACTGGCCCTTGTCGGCCAGGTTGAGCGAGGTGGCGAACTCGGTGGACTGGATCTTCACGTCAAAGCCGGCCTCCTTGGCCATGGCCTGCACCACCTGGGCCACGCGCTGGGCATCAGAGGTGGTGGGCGTCATCAGTGTGAAGGTCGGGTTGGGAACGCCGGCTTCTTTCAGCAGCTGTTTGGCGCGTGCGATGTCGCGCTTGGGAATGGGAACGTTCTTCGCGTAGAAGCTGTTGGCGGGTGGCACCCACTGGTTGCCCGGCGTGGCTTCGCCGTCCATCGCGACCTGCACGATGCCGGCACGGTCCAGCGAGAGCTCAAAAGCCTCGCGCACGCGCGGGTCGCGGCCCAGCGGGTTCTTCTGCGCCTGGTCGCTCTTGCCGGTGTTGATGGTGATGCCCTGGTAGCCCAGTTCGACGATGCGCGAGAAGCCGAGCTTTTTGTCGGCCTTGATGGAGGCGATGTCGGACGGCGCCACGCGCTCGATGAAGTCCAGCTGGCCGGAGCGCAGGTTGGCCAGGCGCACGGTGGCGTCGACGATGGGCAGGAAGATGACCTTGTCGAAGTGGATGTTGGCTTTGTCCCAGTAGCCGGCATAGCGTTCCAGCACGATGCGGTCCTGCGCCACGCGCTCGGTGAATTTGAAGGGACCCGAGCATACCGGCCTGGTGCCGAAGTTGGTGGGCGCGGCCTGTGCGGCCTTGGGCGAGACCATCATGCCGGCGCGGTCGGCCAGCACGCTGAGCAGCGGCGAGAAGGGGGCACTCAGATTGATCTTCACCGTGAGGTCATCGATGACGTCCACCGTGGTGACGGGCAGCAGCTCGCCGCGCCGGTTGGAGCCGGCCAGGTTTTTATGGCGCTCGATGTTGAACTTGACTGCGGCGGCATCGAATTTTTCGCCGTCATGGAAGGTCACGCCGCTGCGCAGCTTCATCGTCAGCGCCTTGTTGTCGGCCGACCAGGTGTAGGAAGTGGCCAGCTGCGGCACGATGTTGAGTTTTTCATCGATGTCGACCAGTTTGTCGCACAGCGAGGAAAACACAATGCGGCTCACGAAGCTGCGCGCCAGGGTCGGGTCCAGCACGTCCGGGTCTTCGGCCAGGCCTATGCGCAGGGTCTGGGCCTGCGTGACGCAGGCGGTGGCGGCCAGCGTCAGGGCCAGCAAAAACTTCTTGTTCATGGTTCTTCCTTCTCGTTTGTCGGTTGCGATGATGGTTTGCTTGGATGGCTGCCTGGCGCCGGGGATGGTTGAATCAGGGGTGAACATCGTGGTCTCCATCAGGCCGCTTGCGCATGAAAAGCCGCCTGGAGCCGGAGCAGCCTCTCGTTCACGACGGCGCCGCCGGTGATGCCGGCCGGCGCCTTGATCTCTTCCCAGAAGTGGCAGGCCACAGCATGGCCGCCCTGCGAGCGCAGTGCGGGCACTTCCTCGGCGCAGCGCTCGCGCGCGTGGGGGCAACGCGTCCTGAAGCGGCAGCCCGAAGGCGGGGTGATGGGATTCGGCACGTCGCCCTGCAGCAGCGTGCGCTCGCGTTTAAGGCCGGGTTCGGGCACCGGAATCGCCGACAGCAGGGCCTGCGTGTACGGGTGTCGCGGCTGCGCGAACAGGCTTTGCTTGTCGGCGTATTCAACGATCTGCCCGAGGTACATCACGGCCACGTGCGAGGCGATGTGCTTGACCACCGCGAGGTCGTGCGCGATGAAGACATAGGCCAGGCCCAGGCGCCGCTGCAAGTCCTGCAACAGGTTGACGACCTGTGCCTGGATGGAGACGTCCAGCGCCGACACGGCCTCGTCGCAGACGATGAGCCGCGGCTCCACCGCGAGTGCGCGCGCAATGCCGATGCGCTGGCGCTGGCCGCCTGAAAACTCATGCGGGTAACGCTGCAGGTATTGCGGCGCGAGACCCACCAGGTCCAGCAGCTCGGCGGCGCGCTCGCGGTGCCGGCCGCGCGCCAGGCCGTGCAGGGCCAGCGGCTCGGTCAGCGCCTGCTCCACCGTCATGCGCGGGTTCAGCGAGGAATACGGGTCCTGGAAAATCATCTGCAGCTCGCGGCGCTTGGCGCGCAGGCGGCCGGCCGGCAGCGTCATCAGGTCCTCGCCGTCAAACCAGACCTGGCCCGAGGTCGCGTCCAGCAGCCGCAGCACGAGGCGGCCCACGGTGGATTTGCCGCAGCCCGATTCACCGACCAGCGCCATGGTCTCGCCGGCGTTCAATTCGAAGCTCAGCCCGTCGACCGCATGCACGACCGCTTTGGAGCGGCTGAACAGGTGCGAGCGCACCGGGAAGTGCTTGACCAGGTTTTCGACTTTCAGCAGCGCGCTCACAGCGTCACCTCGCTGGTTGCAGCGGCGGTGGCGCGGCGGGTTGCCATGCCGGGATCCAACGGCGCGCGCCAGCAGGCCGCTTCATGGCCGCCGCCCATGTCCATCAGCGGCGGGACTTCCTGCCGGCATTTGTCGACGGCGAAAGGGCAGCGCGGCGCGAAGCGGCAACCATCCATGCGCGTCATGGGCGTGGGCACCTGGCCTTCAATGGCGTTGAGCCGCTCCTGCGCCAGGTGCAGCTTGGGGATGGAGCCCAGCAGGCCTATGGTGTAGGGGTGCTGTGGCTGGTCGAACAGCCGGGCCACGGGCGCGCGCTCCACGATTTTCCCGGAATACATCACGGCGACGTCGTCGGCCAGTTCGGCGATCACGCCGAGGTCGTGCGTGATCAGGATGATGGCGGTGCCGGTTTCCTCGCGCAGCGTGCGCATCAGGTCCAGCACCTGGGCCTGGATGGTGACGTCCAGCGCGGTGGTGGGTTCGTCGGCGATCAGCAGCTGCGGTTCGCAGGCCAGCGCCATGGCGATCATCACGCGCTGACGCATGCCGCCCGAGAGCTTGTGCGGGTATTCGTCGATGCGCTGCTCGGGCGAGGGAATGCGCACGCGGCGCAGCATGGCGATGGCGTGCTCCCTGGCCTCGGCCGCGCTGATGTCGCGGTGGCAGCGTATGCCTTCGATGAGCTGGTCGCCTATGGTGAAGGCCGGGTTCAGCGAGGTCATGGGCTCCTGGAAGATCATGGCCATGCGGTTGCCGCGCAGCGCGCGCATCGCGTCTGGTCCCAGTGTGGCCAGGTCTGTGCCTTCAAAGCGTATGGACCCGGCCGAGACGCGGCCCTGGCCCTTGGCCAGCAGGCCCATGATGGACAGCGAGGTCACGCTTTTGCCGCAGCCCGATTCGCCGACGATGCCCAGCGTGCGGCCGGAGTCGACCGAAAAACTGATGCCGTCCACCGCGGCGAATTCGCCGCCGCCTTCCATCTTGAAACTGGTGCGCAGGCCGCTCACCTCCAGCAAAGCCGTCATGCGGCGGCTCCGTTGCGCCGGGCGTGAAAGCGCGTGATTTCGGCCTCGATGACCGCGCGGTCGGTGACACCGGCCGGGCTGCGGCGCGAGGGCAGGCAGGTGCTGAAGGGCTGGTAGCGCTCCAGGCTTTTGTCGTAGAGGCGGCGCAGTTCCTGGAGGGGTTCGGCGTGGTCGTCCACGCGGATGTCCAGGGCGCAATAGTCTTCCGTGGTGAAGACCAGCAGGGCCGCGGCCTGCTTGCCGCGCTTGTCGCCGCCCGCAGCCTCGCCGGCCGCCAGCGCGGTAATAAGGCGCTCGGCAAACGGAAGGCTGGCGTTGGCTTCATAAGCCCGTGCCGTCGCTTCAATCACCTGCGGGCCGGCCAGCATGTTGCCGGCGACCGAGTAGCCAAGGCCCGCCGTGTGGCCGCACCAGTCTATGCAGGCGCTGCCGGTGTAGCCGGCGGCCTGGCCGTCCGCGCCTATCAGGTGAAGCTGGCGGTGGTCGCGGCCTTCGTCGGCGGCGGTCAGGCGTTTGATGATGTCAGCGGGAGACTGGCCGAGCGCCAGGCCGTCCAGCGCCGGTGTGGCATACAGCGGGTTGACCAGCGCCTGCGTGGCGAGCGCGCCCACGCCGCTGCGGGCGTGCGGGCACAGTGCGCCCACGGCGAAAAATTTGCTGGCAACTGCAACGCCAAACGCGCCCGATGAATCGCGCGCGATGAGGGACCAGGTCATGTATCAAAAACTTTCGTCAGCAGCTGCGCCCTTGGTGAGGCGTCTGGCGTGCTCCCCGAAACAGAAACCGGCTTGCGACTTCCGTCTTGCAACGAATGACGCATGAATCATGCCACCTGCCGCTTCCGCATCCCTGTGGAGCCGGCAGGCGCCAAGCGGAGTCTATTCCATCTTGCCGCCGCGCGCCTTCATGGTCTGCCCGGGGAGGCTCAGTGAGGGCTAACTCGCCGCGCCTTTCGAGGCTGCTTTGGCGGCCGCTTCGCGCTTGCGCACCGTCGTGACGTTCTCGCGGGCGACGCCCCAGTTGTCGGTGTCGATCTCATCGATGATGACAAAGGTCGTGGCCGGGTTTTTGTTGAGCACGCGGACCAGCAGGTCGGTCGTGCCTTCGATCAGCTGCAGTTTTTGCTCGGGCGTTGCGCCTTCGCGCGTGATGCGGATATTGACATAGGGCATGGTGGGACTCCTTGAGCTTGTGTCGTTGATGAACGAAGAATGGGAATGTGCTTACCAGGTGCCTGCCGAGGCACCGCCGTCCACCGCCAGCACGACACCGGAGGTGAACTGCGCGTCGGTCAGGTAAAGCACGGCGTCGACGACGTCCTGGGTCGCGCCTATGCGGGCGGCGGGCGACAGCGTCGCGAGGAAGGACCGCGTGCCTTCGTCGGGGCTGTGCATGGGCGTGGAGATGATGCCGGGGGCCACGGCCGAGACCTTCACGTTGGAAGAGGCCAGCTCAATCGCCAGCGCGCGGGTCGCGTCATTGAGGCCGCCCTTGATCAGCACCGGCAGAAGCGCCGGCACTTTCATGCTGGGCTGCATCGCGATGCTGGCGGTGATGGTCACGATGTGGCCCTCCCTGTTTTTCGCCATGTGCGTGGCGGCCTGTTGCGAGGGGTAGAAAAAGCCCTTGAGGTTGGTGCCGACTATGGTTTCCAGGTCGTCCTCGGTGTAGTCGCCCACAGGCTTGGCGGTGAAGATGCCGGCGTTGTTGATCAGGATGTCGACCTTGCCGAAAGCGGCAATCGCCTTGGCGAACAGGGCTTTGGCGGTGGCCGGCTGGGCGATGTCGCCCTCGACGCCGATGAAGTTGGCCGGGTTGCCCAGTTGGGCGGCGGCGGCCTGCAGGCGCGCTGTGGTGCGGGCGTTGCCGACCACGTTGTAGCCGCGTTTCAGGTAAGCCTCTGCAAGGGCGAGGCCGATGCCGCTGGATGCGCCGGTGATGACGACGGTTGTGTTGCTGGTTTTGTCGACGGTGTTCATTTCAATACTCCTTCAGTGGGTTGGCTGGGCGGCGCGGTTTCTTTTTGAATCCCGCACCGGCCGGAATGTGTGGTTGCTTCCCGGTGAGATGAACTATATTTATGCGTGCAGTGAAGATAAAGATGGGTTTTCACAAATTACTTGATACATGGCGTAATGAATAAGGTGGATTAGGAGGCTTTTGTGAAGAGAAACTTCGACGATTTATTGCTGGGCAGCATCGAGCTGTTTTGCCTGGCGGCCGAGCTCAGCAGCTTTACCGCGGCGGCCGCGTCAGCCGGCGTGACGCCGGCGGCGGTCAGCCGTTCCGTGTCGCGGCTTGAGGAGCGGCTGGGTGTGCGCCTCTTCGTGCGCACGACGCGGCAGATCAGGCTGACCGACAGCGGTCGTGTGTATTTCGAGCAGTGCCGACAGGCTTTGTCGCAGCTGGTCGATGCCGAGCGCCTGGTGACGGGCGAGCAGGCCGCGCCGGCCGGCCTGCTGCGCATCAGCATGCCGACGCCTTATGCGCATTACCGCGTGCTGCCGCTGCTGCCGCTGTTTCGCAAACGCTACCCGCAGGTTCTGCTTGACGTGCACTTGAGCAACCGCAACATCGATTTCGCGGATGAGGGCTACGACCTCGCGATACGCGGGCGCGCGCCCGACGACTCCAGCCTGATTGCGCGCAAGCTCGAAGATGCGGAACTGGTGCTGGCGGCTACGCCCTCCTATTTGAAGCGCGCGGGCAAGCCGAAGACGCTGGAGGATTTGCAGAAGCACGAGTGCATCCAGTTTGAACTGCCCAGCACGGGCCGCCGGATTCCCTGGACTTTCCGGGTCGACGGCAAGGACCTTGACGTTGCGACGCCCGGCAGCTATTGCTGCTCGGAAGACGTGCTCGGCGTGGCGACCCTGGCGCGCAGCGGCGCGGGCCTGGTGCAGACCTACCGCTACATCCTGGAGAAGGATTTGAAGAGCGGCGAGCTGGTGGAGGTGCTGCCGCAGTTCGGCGGCAGCTCCCGGCCCTTCATCCTGCTGTACCCGCATGCGCGCCATCTCTCATTGCGCGTGCGGACCTTTGTGGATTTCCTGGTTGAACAGCTGGCGACGGCCGGGCGCTGAGCCCGGCGCATGCTTATTCGACCTTGGCGCCGGAAGCCTTCACGACTTCCGCCATGCGTTTGTAGTCAACCGCCAGCAGCTTGGCGAAGTCGGCGTTGTTCATGGCCAGCGGCTCGATGCCTTGTTTGTCCAGGCGCTCCAGCACGACGGGGTCTTTGAGGACCTTGGCCATGGCCGCGTTGACGCGGTTGATCTCGGCCACCGGCGTTGCGGCGGGGCCCAGCAGGCCGAACCATGAATCGAACTGGTAGCCGGGCAGGCCGCTTTCGGCGATGGTGGGCACGTCGGGCAGGTATTTGGAGCGCTTGGGCGAGGTCACGCCGATCAGGCGTATGCGGCTGTCCTTGGCAAAGGCCAGCGCGCCAATGCTGGCGGCGATCACGGCATGGGCGCGGCCCGAGATCACTTCGTTGATCGCCTCGCCCGTGGCCTTGAGCGGCACATGCACCACATCGATGCCCGCCAGGCCGTTGAAGTAGGCCATCGAAAGGTGCGTGGCGCTGCCCACGCCGGCAGTCGCGTAGTTGAGCTTGCCGGGGTTGGCCTTGGCGTAGCGGATGTATTCGGCGGCGGTTTTGGCCGGCACGTCGGGGTGGATCATCAGCACGTAGTCGGCCGTGCCGATGTGCGCCATGGGGGCGAAGTCTTTTTGCGGGTCGTAGCTGAGCTTGGTGTACAGCGTGCCGGCGATGTTGTGGCTGGCCGCGCCCAGCACCATGGCGCCGCTGTCGGGCGCCGACTTGGCGACATAGCCCGTGCCCACCGTGCCGCCGGCGCCGGGCCTGTTTTCAATGATGACCGTCTGGCCCAGCGCCAGGCCGAGTTCGGTGGACATGGCGCGCGCCAGCAAGTCCTGCACGCCGCCGGGCGCGAAGGGCACCACGATGCGCGCGATCTTGGTGTTGGACTGGGCGAGGGCCCCGCCTGCGGCCAGGGCCAGGCTTGTGCCCAGGAAATCTCGGCGTTGCATCATGAATATTCTTTCGGTAAGGAGTGGTTGCAGTGTTGGTTCAGGTGGTCAGTTCACGCAGATCTCGTCGGCCAGGCGGCGCATGAAGCGCTCGCACCAGGCGAGTTGGTCCAGTGTGACCCATTCGTTGGGCTGGTGTGCCTGCGCGATGTGGCCGGGGCCGCATACGATGGTCGGCACACCGACCTGATGGAACAATGCAGCTTCCGTGCCAAAGGACACTTTGCCGGCGCCCGAGCTTGCATCCACGTCGGCGCACTTGAAGCACAACCGGGCGATTTCGCTGTCGGCTTCCGTCGCAAAGCCGGGCAGCACCGAGTTGAGCTTGTGGGTGATGCCGGTATCGGCCGCCACGGCCTGCATGGCCGGGACCAGGCTGTCGGCGAAGGCCTTGGCTTCGTTGAACAGCACGACCGGCGAATTCATGTGGTGGTGGCGTATTTCCCAGGTCACGTCGCAGTCGCGCGGGATGATGTTGAGCGCCGTGCCGCCGGCGATCACGCCGGTGTGTATGGTGGTGTGCGGCACGTCGTAAATCGGGTCGAAGGGGCCTTCGGCCACCAGGCGGCGGTGCATGGATTTGAGGTTGGCGACGAATTCGCAGGCGATCTCCACCGCGTTGACGCCCTGCGGCGTGAGCGAGGAGTGCGCCTCGAAGCCGCGCACCGAGGTCTTGTAGGCGTGCTTGCCCTTGTGCGCGATCACCACCTGCATGCCGGTGGGCTCGCCCACGATGCAGCCGGCGGGTTTGTAGCCCTGGTCCACCATGTCGGCGATCAGGCGGCGCACGCCTATGCAGCCGACTTCCTCGTCGTAGCTGAAGGCCAGGTGCACCGGGCGCTTGAGTTTGCGCTTGAGCAGCTCGGGCACCATCATGAGTGCGGTGGCGCCGTAGCTCTTCATGTCGGTCACGCCGCGGCCGTAAAGCTTGTCGCCGATGATTTGCGCCGCGAACGGGTCGGTGTCCCAGGGCTGGCCGTCCACCGGCACCACGTCGGTGTGGCCCGACAGCACCAGCCCGCCGATTTTGGTTTCGCCGTTTTCGGCGGGCAGCGTGGCCCAGAGGTTGGCCTTCTTGCCGCTGTCGTCATAAGTGCGGCGGCATTCGATGCCCTGGGCTTCGAGCAAGGCCTGGGTCCAGTCGAGCAGGGGCAGGTTGCTGTCGCGCGAGACGGAGGCGAAGGACACCCATTTTTCAATGAAGGGCAGGGCGGCGAGGTCGGCGGCTTGCACGGCCTGGCGTGCGGCGGTGGGGAGAGGGGCGTTCATGGCGGGGCCTTTATGAGGACGGCGTTCGGAAGGCGAATATTGGTATGACAGCATACTATTTTGCGAAGGGCCTCGCCGCCGTCGCGAGGCCATTGCCGGGCCTGCGCACGTCCCGGCCGCAATCCGGCGAGAATGCGGGGCGCCGCGCGCAGGGTGCGGCCCGCTATCCCATCCCTCACTGAAAGCATCCCATGACCAGCAGCATCTACACCACGTCCATCCCCGTTTTCAAGCAGATGCTGGGCGGCCTGAAGGGCGTCCTGGCCAAGGCCGAGGCCCATGCGGCCGCCAAAAACATCGACCCCAACGCGCTGCTGCAGGCACGCCTCTACCCCGACATGTTCCCCCTGCTGCGCCAGGTGCAGGTCGCCAGCGATTTCGCCAAGAGCGTGTCGGCCCGGCTGGCCGGCGTGGAAGTGCCCAAGATTGAAGACAAGGAAACCACGTTCGCCGAACTGCAGGCGCGCATAGACACCATCCTGGCTTTCATCGAAGGCCTGGGCACGGAAAAGTTTGACGACGCCGCCACGCGCGAGATCGTCACGCAGGCCGGCACGCCCAAGGAAAAGCGCTTCACCGGCCAGTCTTACCTGCTGAACTACGGCCTGCCGCACTTCTTCTTCCACACCACCACGGCATACGCCATCCTGCGCCACAACGGCGTGGAAATCGGCAAGAAGGATTACATCGGCAGCTATTGAGCCTTGAGCGAGGCTCGCAGCCCGGCGCCCAGAGCAAGCGCCGTTTCGCGCTAGTGATGTGCCGGGTTCGGGGCCTGCGCCCAGATGGCGGGATCGGGCAGCTCCTGGTGGGGGCAGCTGTCGCCGCCGTCCAGCTGCCATGAAATGCCGTAGAGCCATTCGTTGGCGCGCGGCTCAAAACGCATGATGTCCGCCATCAGCGATTTCTGGAAAGCCGCCGCGTAGGTCAGCAGGCGCAGGTCCCAGTGTTTCATGATGAGGCGCACATACATGCCCGCGCCCTGGTTGCGGCTGGAAGTCAGCAGCATCTGGCAGTCCAGCCACTGCGCCGGGATGCCGGCGCGGCGGGCGGTGTCCCGCACCAGCACCTGGATGAGCTGCTGGCGCACCGCATTGACGGAACCCTCTTCACCGGGAACCGAGCCTTGCGATTCAGGCGGGGATGGAGGGGTGGCGCTTGCCGCAGTCCTTTTGGGCTGGCTTTTCACGCCAAAGAGCTGGTTGATTTTCATGGTGTGCGCGCGTCGGTTTGCGGCGCCGGCGTCTGGCAAAAGCGTCTTTTCACGCTTGCTCCAGTGTCGACGTCATATGTTACAAGGTGTTAACAATGTCGGTTACCGCACTTATATAGTCAAGTGGCCGCTCTTTTAAAACCGGAACTTTGTCATGAAAACGCGGACTGAATGCGGCAGCCCGCGCAACAGCAACCAGGAAGCTACAGAGGAGAACCGGCCTTTGCCGGCGGCATCAGTCCAGCGCGCCGGCCGGGCCAAAGAACTCGTAACCTGTCTGGGCTGCGGGAATGCCCATCTCTGCTAGTTGTTTCTTTGTGTAACTCATACAGGGTTTGCGCGTGAAGCGGATGAAGTGCGCCGGCCGGCGGGAATATGTCGAGCACATCGCCTTCGTCCAGGGGGTTGGATGCCAGACCGCCCGCTTCGCGTTTGGCGCTCGCGGCGCTATGCCCGCACGAAATAGATGAAAGTGCTGCGCGGAAAGACGTGCCGGTAGACCGGGCGGGCCAGGGCACGCGCCAGGTTTTTGAACTGCAGCAGCCCTGAGGCGCTGTTGTACAGCCGGTAGAAACTCGGGTGCAGCGGCTTGAGGCCGAATTCCTTGCCGAAGGCGACCAGCGAATCGTGGTCGAAAGAGTTGATGTGCTCCAGCGGCGCGATGGGCATCTGCTGCTGCGCCGACAGCGCGCCGAAATCTCCCGCCTGCCCGATTTTTTTCAGCGAAGCGGCCGCATCGGGCACGCTGATCTTGATGACGCCGTCGCCCGACAGCGCGTTGCGCAATTGCTCCAGCACCGCCCGGGGCTCGGTCAGGTGTTCGAAGACCTGTTCGGTGTTGATGAAGCGAAAGCGCCTGGCGGGAAGGTCGGCCAGGCCGACGACGCGCACGCCCACGGATTTGCCGTGCTGGGCGCGCTCCTCGGACAGCTCCACGCCCCAGACGTTGCAGCCGTAGGCCATGGCCATGCGCGACCAGTGCGCCCAGCCGAAGCCGAAGTCCAGGATGTCGAGCTCGCCCGGCGCCAGGCCGAAATGCTGGATGATGAACTGCACCTGCTCGGCCAGGTAGCGGTACTCATCCAGGCTGTAGTCGCGGTGCTCGCGTTCGAGGTCCGTGCCGGGCACCCAGGCGTTGTAGATCTCGCCGAGAAGGGCGTCGTCCGGCACCTGCTGCTGGAACACCAGGCCGCAGCCCTCGCATTTGGCGAGCGCATATGTGCCCGCGTCCGCGGCATCGGAGGCATGGCCTTCGTAGTGCCGTGTGAGGTAGGCCTGTATGCCGGCGCCGCGATAGGGCTCTTCATACAGCACGGACAGTGAGCCGCCCAGGCAGGCGGGGCACTGCCGGCGGACCTTCATGGCCGATTCCTGCGCGAGCAGGCTGTGGCGCCGCACGGGGCGCGCCGCCGGCGCATTCCTCGCGCCTGGCGCGAGCGCATCCGGCAAACGCGGAAATTCAAAGGATCGGGCGGGCATGTTCATGGCGTGGGTCCGGAATGCCGCGGTTGCGGCTCTAGCCAGCCACCTTAGTCCCCGGCGAGCCTGCCTGGGGTAACCCTGTGTAAGCCACGTATCGGTGCTGCGGCCCTGCGCGGCCCTTTGCGGCGCCTTTGCGGCTGCGCCGCGGCGGGAATGCGCTGTGCGCGCAAGGCGCAGGCACCCACCGGCAAAGGCGCTTGTGCCCCCGTACGCGGTGCCGGCCAGGCCGCCGGGGACGGCCCGGCGACTCAGGCCATGCGCCCCTTGTTTTCCACCACCGCGCAGCCGGTGATGCGCCACGCTTTGTTGCGTTGCCGCTCCAGGCTGTAGACCGCCAGCCAGGAGGCGCCGCCGGCATCGGTCATCTGCACGCGCTGGATGGCCTGGTCACCCTTGCCCTCGGCTTTCAGAAAGGCCACGGAGCCCGGGCGGTACACCACCGGGTAGTCCTTGCGCACCATTGCCATGAAGCCTGCGGCGTTGCCCACGGCTTCGCGCACGTTCGGCGCGGCAAATGAGTACGCCTTTGCCGCGTCGTCTTTGGCAAACGCGGCGAGCTGGTGCTCGACCACGCTGCGCACGCTTTTTTCGTCCGCCGCGGTGAACGGTGCGGCCTGCGCCGGCGCGGCGGCGAACAGCCATACCAGCGCGGCGGCCCCGGCGGCGAACAGGCCGCGCAGGTGAATGGAAACAGGGTGTGCTCGGATGTTCATGATTTCCTCCTGGCGTGTGTTTGAGGTGCCGGCTCTTAAAGAAACTGGCCGCGCGCCAGCACCACGACGCCGCCGCTGACCATGATTTCGCCGGCCGCATTGGCCTGCACCGTGATCTTGCTGGGCCGGCCGGCGAAGCGGCCCTGCTTCAGCGTGATGACGTCGCCGGCCGCCGCCGCGCCGTGCTGCAGCAGGTAGGCGCCCACCGGTCCCGCTGCGCTGCCCGTGGCGATGTCTTCCACCAGCCCGGCGTTGTCCCAGGTGCGGCCCTCGCGCGCGGCCACGTCCAGCACATAGGCGAACTTGGCGCCAACGGTGGCCAGCAGCGCCTCGAAAGCCGGGTGCACGATGCGCGCGCGGTCCAGGCCGCCCGCGGCCGGCACCAGCAGGTAGGGCAGGCCGGTCGACACCACCTGCAGCGGAAAGCGGATGTCCAGCTGCGAGGCGTCGAGGTTGAGCGCGGCCAGGAAGGCCTGGCTCTCGGCGCGGCCCAGCGCGGGCTTGAAGGTGGCCCGGCCCTGGTTCATGCGGGCGTTGTACGTGGCTTGCATGCCGTCCAGCCGCGTGGTGCTCAGCGCGACCGCGCGCGTGCCCAGCATCAAGGTCCAGTCGGCGGAGGGCAGCCTGGCGGCATGCAGGTGGTGCAGCAGGCCCGCCGCGCCCAGCAGGGGGTGGCCGGCGAAATCGAGCTCTTCCTCCATCGTGAAGATGCGCGCTTCAAAGCGGCGCCCGGGGCCGGCGGGCGTCAGGAAGATGCTTTCGAACTGCCGCATCTCCACCGCCAGGCGCTGCATCGCGCGCGCCGGCAGCGGGCTGTCCGGCAGGAAGACCGACAGGCCGTTGCCGGCCAGCGCTTCATGGGTAAAGACGTCGACCTGGTAGTAGCTGAGTCCGGGCAAGGAAAAGCTGGTTGTCATGAAAAGGCTCCTGCCAGAGATTATCGCGGCGGCGTCCTACCCGGCTATCAGCGCTTCAGGCCGGGCCCGCCCCGGCGGCGGTGGTAAAAAAAAGCCATCGCTTTTTTTTTGAATGGTCAAGCTCATGGACAGCACCAGCGGCGCCGCCTGGTACGGGCAACTCGCCAAGCCTTTTTTTGCCCCGCCGGCCTCCGTCTTTGCGCCGGTGTGGACGGTGCTCTACCTCATCATTGCCGTCAGCTTCGGCTATGTCTTGCTGCAAACCCTCAAACGCCGCTTTCCCTTCAGCGTGCTGCTGCCCTTCATCCTGAACCTGGTGTTCAACCTGGCCTATACGCCCATCCAGTTCGGGCTGAAGAACAATGCGCTCGCGAGCATCGACATCCTGCTGGTGCTGGGCACGCTGGCCTGGGCGCTGGCGGCCGTCTGGCGCCGCGCGCGCTGGGTGGCGCTGGTGAATATTCCCTATCTGCTGTGGGTGGCGTTTGCCACCGTGCTGCAGCTCAGCATCACCTGGCTGAACCGGTAATACGCCGTGCGTCGACCTCCCATGCTACTGGCCGTATCGCTGCTCGCTGCCGCGGCTGTACTCGTGACCTCCGGCTGCGCCGCCTGGCGCATCCGGCAGTCGGTGGAGCTGGCGCGGCAAAGCGAGCCCTTTGAAGCCACGCCCGCCGATGCCTCGGCCACCTTGCTGGTGGTCGGCGACAGTACCGCCGTGGGCACGGGCGCATCATCACCGGCGCACAGCGTCGCCGGCCTGATCGCGCGCGACCATCCGCGCCTGAAAATCATCAACCGCGCCCAGGACGGCGCGAAGTTTGCCGATATCGCCCGCCAGCTCGAAGCCGTGGGCGAGCAGCGCTTTGACGCCATCCTGGTGCTGGGGGGCGGCAACGACGTGATCCGGCTCACGCGCTACCCGGTGCTGGAACAGGACGTCGCGCGCGCCGCCGCGCTGGCGCGCACCCATGCCAACCTGGTGGTGATCATGCCCAGCGGCAATGTCGGCAGCGCGCCGTTTTTCTTCGCGCCGGTGTCGTGGCTGATGACAAAACGCTCGCAGGTCCTGCACGGCTTTGTGCGCGAGGCGGCGCAGGACAACAGTGCGCTGTACGTGAACCTCTACAAGGACAAGGCCGAGGACCCGTTTGCCCAGCGGCCCGGCGAGCTCAATGCGAAAGACGGGTTGCATCCCAGCGATGCGGGTTACCGCCTCTGGTACGCCGAACTCAATGCGCAGGCGGATTTGTCCGGGCGGCTGTCCGCATTGCGCCGCTAAGTCTTTGGATGCCTTCGTTCCCCGGGCGGCCTAGAATCCCGGTTTGCAAGGCCCGGCGCTTCCGGCCATCCAGACACTTCCCTCTTTCAATCCTCATCAGGCCCACGCATGTCCCTCGAAGTCCTTGAAGCCCAGACGGGCGACAACCCCACCGCCACCATCCTCATCATGCACGGCCTGGGGGCGGACGGGCGCGATTTTGTGCCGATCGCCGAACAGCTCGATCTCTCCAGCGTGGGACCGGTGCGCTACCTGTTTCCAAGCGCGCCGTCGATTCCCGTCACCATCAACGGCGGCTACGTCATGCCCGCCTGGTACGACCTGCTGGGCGCCGACCTGGTGAGCCGGCAGGACGAAGCCGGGCTGCGCAAGTCGCAGGCCGACATCGAGGCGCTGATCGCCCATGAAACAGCGCGCGGCATTCCGGCCCATCGCATCGTGGTCGCGGGCTTCTCGCAAGGCTGCGCCATGGCGCTGATGACCGGGCTGCGCCACGGCGAGCGCCTGGCCGGCATCGCGGGGCTCTCGGGCTACCTGCCGCTGGCCGACAAGACCGCCGCCGAGCGCAGCGCCGCCAACCAGGACGTGCCCATTTTCCTGGCCCACGGCACGCGCGACGGCGTGGTCGTGCTGCCGCGCGCCACCGCCACGCGCGACGCGCTCATCGCCTTGGGTTATCCCGTCGAATGGCATGACTATCCGATGGAGCACTCGGTGTGCCCGCAGGAAATCGTCGATCTCGAGAAGTGGCTGCTGCGAGTCCTGGCATAAGGACCGCAACGAGGCGAACGCTCAGGCCGGCTGGGCGGTCCGCGCATCCCGCGTCATGCGCCGCACGCGCCACAGCAGGAAGAACGCGATGCTGAAGTTCAGCAGGTTCCAGGCCACGCCGTTGAGGAAAGCCGCGTGGTAGGAACCGGTCAGGTCGAACACCTTGCCTGACATCCAGCCGCCCAGCGCCATCCCCAGCAAGCTCGCCATGATGACCGTGCCCACGCGTGCGCCGGCTTCGGCGGGCTCGAAGTATTCGCGCACGATGATGGCGTAGGCCGGCACAAGCCCGCCCTGGAACAGGCCGAACAGCGCGGCAATGACGTAAAGCGACACCAGCCCGTCGAAGGGCAAGAACAGCAGCAGCGCGATGCCCTGCAGCACCGAGCCCAGCATCAGCGTGCGCAGCCCGCCGATGCGGTCGCAGATCACGCCCGACACCAGGCGGCTCACCACGCCGCAGGCCAGCATCAGCGACAGCATTTCGGCGCCGCGCGCCGCGCCGTAGCCCAGGTCGGTGCAGTAGGACACGATGTGCACCTGCGGCATGGCCATGGCCACGCAGCAGGCGACGCTCGCCACGCACAGCAGTGTCTGCGCCGCGCCCGGCGTCAGGCCGAAAGGCCTGTCGCTGGCGGTGGCGGCCAGGCCGCTGTTGCCCACCGTGGAAGCAACGGCCACCGGCGGGCGCTTGCGCATCAGCAGGGCCAGCGCGGTCATCGTCACAAAACTGAAAATGCCCAGGCCCAGGTAAGTCTGGCGCCAGCCCACGGTCTCCACAAAGTGCTGCACGATGGGCGGCCAGATCGCGCCGCCCAGGTAATTGCCGCTGGCGCACACCGCCACCGCGAAGCCGCGCCGGCGCGCGAACCACAAAGAGGTGTCGGCCAGCAGCGGCGCAAAGGTGGCGGCCGAGCCCATGAAGCCGATCAGCAGGCCGTGCGCGAGCGAGAACATCCACACATTGCCGGCCATGGACGCCAATGCAAAACCCAGGCCCAGTCCCACCGCGCCTATCAGCAGCGGCACCATCACGCCGAAGCGGTCGGCCAGCCGGCCCATCATGATGCCGCCCACGCCGAAGCCGATCATCAGCAAGGTGTAGGGAATGGACGCGTCGGCCCGCGAAACGCCGAACTCGGCCTGCACCGCCGGCAGCACCACGGCCACCACATACATGCCGCAGGCGCCCACCGTCATCAGGGCCAGCGTGACCATGAGGCGCATCACGGCGTAGCGCGAATCGACGAGGGAGGCGGGGTCCTGTGAGGAAGCGGTGCCGGGATTGGTGGAGGCGGGGAGGGGGCTCATCGGTGCTAGCGTACACCAGTCACCGCTGTGTTGCAGTGCGGCCGGGCCGGGCTTTCCCTTATGCCCCGGTGGGCGTCCAAAGCCTTGGCTTCAACGCCAGCATTCCGCGAGCAAGGCGGCGCCGGGTGACGCGGTGGTCAGGCCTTTGGCGCCGGCCTGCGTGATCGTGAAGCCGCCGCACCTGTCATTGTCCATGGCCCGGCCCGCCAGCGGAAGCATGACCAGCATGAAAGCGCTGGTGCCGGCCGTGCTGGCGTTGGCGCCGGTGGTGGCCAGGGCATACAGCTGCGTGCCGTCGGCGGGCGACCTTTGCAAGCCGGGCGGCATCACGGCCCAGACGCTCTGGGTGCCCGTGCGGTCGGCGTCATAACGGTCGTTTGCCGCGTAGAAGCGTTGCATGTACTGCGCCGCCTGCAGAAGCTGCACCCGCGCGGCGGCACGGTGCGCGCGTGCGGCATAGGCCCAATACGACGGCAGCGCGATCGCGGCGAGCAGGGCCAGGATGGCGAGCACGATCAGCAGCTCAATGAGGGTGAAGCCCGCGCGGCCGCGCGGTTTTGTGGGGGTGGACATCGCCATCCGTGGTTTTTCCTGCAAGGGATGCTTTGGGTTAATTGGCGCGCGGGAATATCTGGCGCCAGGACCTGCTCAGGATGGCCGCGCGCTGCGGCTTTGCGGGCAAGCCCTCCACGACGGTGCCGCCCGGCTCGACGGCCCTGCCCGTATCCGCTGTGGCATTCGCGCCGGTGTGGTCCCGGGCGGTATTCCCGGCAGGGGTTTCGAAGACGTTGGAAATAGTGTTGCGGCCGTCGGAGCAGACGATCGCAGCGCCGGCGTCATTTCCCCCGGTGGTGATGTCCGGAGCGCCTATGGGGCGGCATTCATCCGTCCGCGCCGGGGCGCCGCTCGCGGCAGTGAGCGCGGCCGCGCAGCCCGCAAGCGCGCACCCCAAAACAAAAAGAGAGGCCAGGCCTTGCTTTGCGCGCAGGCCGTGCGTCACTCCAGCGTGACGATGGATTGAAACCATATTTCAGTGCCTTTCGGTGGGTTTTTGTCCTTGTCTTTTCTGGCGGGGACTTCCGGCCCGAAGCCTCGCGCCGTGGTCACAACAACCTTGTGCCCGGAATTCAGGTATTGCGACATGCATTCGGCGGGGCGCATGAAATACGCGGCTGCCTCCGTATCGCCGGCTGCCTTGACCGGAACCGTCCTCAGGTGTGAAGAAGGCTGCCTGTCCCACTGGTCCATAAGCTCCCAGGTGTAACCGGCTGCGGCGGCGGGTTCGTCCTCAGGCGTGAATCCGAGGACGGGGTCTGCGGCGTTGGCCTGCACCTGTTGCTCACAGAAGCGCAGTGCCGCTTCCGCCGTTTGCCGGGCCAGCGCCTTCAGGCGGCCCTGGTTGGCGACCTGCTCGGTGGACGATGCGCCGCGAATCGAGATCCCGGCCAGGATGGACAGCAGCGCCAGCATGACGAGCGCCACGGCCAGCACGATGCCTTGCTGGGTCCGCAGCCTCATGAATAACCCACGCCGTGGTTGCGCAGCAGCACGGTGCTGCGGTAAGCGCGGCGCAGCTTGCCGTCGCTGATGCGGACGTCGTTGCCATGGCAATCCTGGTAGCTCGCCGCCGTGCCCAGGTCGCGCAGCACCGGGCTTTCGCTCCTGGCCACGACGCAGATGTGCACCGCGACCACTTTGTTCCAGCGATCACGCGGGGCGAGGGCCGCAAGGCCGGGATAGGCGGGATTGTTGATTCCGGATGCCGTCAGGTAGCCGCGGACGTCCTGGTTGGTTGCGTCGGCGGGGTTGGAGACCGCGAAGCTCGCCGTCATGCTTTCGATGTTTTCGGCGAGTGCCTGTGCCGTTCCCAGATTGCCGCTGTCGCCGCCGCCGCTGCCGCGGCACATCAAGGCGTTGTCTTCCACATAGAAGCGTGCCTGCAGAGTGTAGAAGTGAGCATCCGCAGGCGAGGCCTTCACGCCGTTGCCGACACAATCCATGGGCAGGCCGGTCGTTGCGGTGTTTCTGCCGGTGTTGAGATCGGCTTCATAGACCACGGCCACAGAAAGGTTTGCGCCGGCTGTATCGCAGCGCAAGGTGTCGATGTCACGCTTCGCAGCGGTCGTGCCCGTAAATCCCGTATCGCAGGCGAACAGGCTCCAGCCTTTTTGCCCCAGGTCGTTCTTCTTGCCCGACGCGTCGCGCACAGGGTTGTAGCCTGCCTGGCGCAGTTCATGGGTGATGGCGGCCAGTGCCATCTGGGCGTCGTCATTCATCCGGCCGTGGGCCTCCACGTTGCGGGCGGCCTGGCCGCCGGAGAGGTACATGACCGTCAGCGCGCCGGTGACCACCAGCCCCAGCGTCATGGAGACCAGCAACTCAACCAGGCTGAAGCCGGCCTGCGGCCGTCGCGCGGCGGCACGCTTGCCGGGCGGCGTCACAACTGCACCGCCATGTAGAAACAGCGGGGTGGCGAGGGCTGTTTTTTTGCGTTTGCCGGGCAGTTGTCGGACTGGAGTTCGGCGAGCCGGGCCGTGCCATCGGCTTGCTGGCCGGCAAACATGGCGGGCTCCTCCCAAAGTATCCAGATGTCCGCCTGCGCTTTGCTTTCCGGGGGACGGGCCAGTTCGACCCCACCCCGGGGCAGCAGCGCGCGGACGCGGCTCTGGAAGCTTGCAAGGTCCCTGGCGGCCAGTGACTCCGGCGTGCAGCCGGGAAAGTTGCACAGTGGGGCCGGGACTATGGGCAGGCTCGCGGTGGGCATCAGCGCCACGTCATAGTTTCCCTGGGCAAGTGCAAGCGGGTTGAGCCTGACCAGTTCCGCCAGTTCGGCGGCCAGCGCACCGGCGCTGGCGCGGTTGGCCGCATTTTTCTGCGCGACGACAGCGTAGGCCTGCATGCCGGCCAATGCCAGCACGCCGAACGACATGAGCAGCACCGAGACCAGCACTTCCAGCAGCGTCGCGCCGCTTTGCCTGTGGGGCATGCACGAGGGCGCGGGGGCTGAACTCAGGCCGGGCATGGGACTTCCCCTGACAGCGTTCTGACCCTGCCGACAAAGTTCATGCACAAGGTGCGTGTGTAGCGGGTGTTGGCGGCACTTGCCGCGCCCGGCGGCCGTACCAGCCACCGGCTCAGCAAGCCGACGGCGCGGCCGGTGGCCTGATAGACGATGTAGTTGCGGTCATTGGCGGCAGTGCCGCCGGTGTTGACCGCCAGAAAGCCGCCTATTCCCGGGAGGGCTTGCTGCACACGCAGCACGGTATCGCTTGTGGCGTTGAACGCGCCGTTGCCGTTTTCGTCCACAAAAACCACCCAGCCTTCCATCCAGCTGCCCACGGTGGGCTCGCTGGCCCCCGAGCATCTGGGCGGAATCGCCGCCGCATTGGCGCTTCTGCAAATCGTGACACTCTTGCCGCGCCGCATGGCTTCGCCGCGGGCATAGCGGGTGTCCGAGACAAATGCGTTGACGGCGCTGGAGACCGAGGTGCTGGCGGTCAGTCCCCGAAAAGAGGGAATCGCGAAGCTGGCAAAAATGGCGATGATGGCCATGATCACCAGCAATTCCGTCAGCGTGAATCCGCGTGGGCGGGTTGAGTGGGTTCCTGTCGCCGCGGGTGTTGTCTGCCGGTGTCTGGGTCCCCTCATCACCGCGGCGTATGCCCCGGCTGGATATCGCAAATTCATGGCTTCTCCCAGAATTATTTTTGAACATCCGACCGTACCGGAGGCAGCCGCGGCTACGCCGGCCAATTGTCCGGAGCCGGACTTTGATCGCTATAAATAGTGGGCGGGCCGTGCGGAGCGTTGCTCAGGCGCAATAGCTATGCCAAGGCTACGCCAAGCCTGCGCGCGGGCCTGGCGGTGCGTCGGGAGAGGGGAAGTTGCCGGCCTGTGCCGAGCCGGCCGCGCGGACGGGGCGGCGAGCGGCCCCGTTCAGGTCGTCAACTGCAGCCTAGAGCGGCGACGGCCGCGTGGGCTCGTAACCGACCGGCACCGGATTGCTGTCGGCCTGCATGCCGAGTTCCTGGTCGCGGATGCGGAACAGGCGTTCCAGGTCTTTCATCGCTTCGCTGTCGGGGCCCGTGGATGCACGGCGGGGTGCGGGCGCGTCCGGCGCGGCGGGTGCGAGGCTCTCGGCCTGTGGGGCGTGCGGCTGCTGGAGCTTGTCCAGCGAGGCGAGTATGGGGGCTGCAAGGGCGCCGGCGGTGGTTGCGCTCATGGGGGCGGTTGCGACCTGTGCCAGGGGCTGGGCGAGAGGTTGCGCAGCGGGTGGATCGGTTGCCGCGGTTGCAGCGGCTGGAGGGGCGACGGGCCGGCTGGCGCGCAGCGGCGGCACCGGCCGGCCCGCGGGGGCCGCCGGCTTGGCGGGGGCGGGTTCAGCCCAGAACGATTTATCGGGCAGTTCGCGGTGCGGGCAGGTCTCGGCCACGTCCAGCTGCCACGAAATGCCGTGCAGCCACTGGGTGGCTTGGGGCTCAAAGCGGGTGATCTCCACCATCAGCGCGTTCTGGAAAGCGAAGGCGTAGTTCATCAGGCGGTCATCCCATTGCCGCACCACCAGCCGCACGTACATGCCGGGGCCCTTGCTGCGGCTGTCCACCAGCAGCATCTGGCAGTCGATCCAGCGCGGCGGGATGCCGTATTTGCGCAGCGCATCGCGCAGCAGCACCTGCACCAGCTGGCGGCGCGTGGCATTGTCCGAGCCGTCTTCAATGGTGAGCGGGTTGTCCCGTGCGGAAGCGGGCGTGCGTTTGGGCGCCGCCGCATGATGCGACCGGCCAAACAGGCTGCTTATCAAATTTTTCATTTTGGTCCGGGCTCGTCGCCAGCCCCCGACTGCGGCCCCGGTGCGAACCGGTGGATTCGAGCGGGTGGCGAGGAGGAACTGAGGTGTTACTGAATGTTTTTTTATCGTCGTTCAGCTTGTCTGACAAGTCAAGGAAGTTTCACCAAGCTGGCTCGCGGACGTCGTTCGCTTTCCACATCGAAATCGCTAAAGTGTGTATTTGTGCCTGAAACGGCGGAACCGGGCATTCCTTGGCCCAAATCCGGCTGCCGTGCCGGCTGGGGCGACAGACCCCACCCGGTCTGTGCTGGCAAGGCCGCTCGCGCCAGCGTAAAGCGGCGGGCTGTGATAACTTCCACGCCAATTCAAGAATCTGGGGGAATGACGATATGACCAAGTTGCAGGCGCCTGCGGGCGCGCTACAGGGCCGCCTGACAGCGCTTACCCCGGCCCGGCTCCAGGGCATGCGCCGCGGCATTGAGAAAGAAAGCCTGCGCGCCCAGCCCGGCGGCGGCCTGGCGCTCACGCCGCATCCCGCCGCCATGGGTTCGGCCCTCACGCACCCGACCATCACCACCGATTTCAGCGAGTCGCAGGTGGAACTGGTCACGGGCGCGCACAAAAGCCCCGAGGCCGCGCTGCGGGAGCTCACGCAGCTGCACCAGTTCACCTACAGCACCATGAAGGCCCTGGGCGACGAGATGCTCTGGGTCTCCAGCATGCCCTGCGGCCTGCCGACCGACGAAACCATCCCGATCGCGCGTTTCGGCTCGTCCAACGTCGGGCGCGCCAAAAGCGTCTACCGCATGGGCCTGTCTCACCGCTACGGCCGGCGCATGCAGACGATTTCCGGCATCCACTACAACTGGTCGCTGCCCGAAGTCACCAGCGAGCAGTACTTCGCGCTGATCCGCAACTTCCGCCGCCAGGCGTTTTTGCTGCTCTACCTGTTCGGCGCCTCGCCCGCCGTGTGTTCGACTTTCGTCGCCGGCCGCCAGCACGAGCTGCAGACGCTCAGCGACAGCACCATGTACATGCCGCACGGCACTTCGCTGCGCATGGGGCGCCTGGGCTACCAGAGCGATGCGCAGGCCTCGCTGGCCGTCAGCTACAACAGCCTGGACGGTTACGGCGCCTCGCTGCAGGACGCGTTGACCCGGCCTTACCCCGCTTACGAGGCCGTCGGCATCCGCAACCCGGGCGGCGACTACAACCAGCTGGCCACCACGCTGTTGCAGATTGAAAACGAGTTCTACGGCACCATACGCCCCAAGCGCGTCATCTACCCCGGCGAGCGCCCGCTGCATGCGCTGCGCGAGCGCGGCGTCGAATACATCGAAGTGCGCCTGATGGACCTCGACCCCTTCGAGCCGGTCGGCATCAATGCGCAGACCATGCGTTTCCTCGATGTGTTTTTGCTGCACTGCCTGCTCAGCGACAGCCCGAACGACACGCCGCAGGAAATCGCCGAGCTCAAGCACAACCAGCACCAGACCGCCGCGCGCGGCCGCGAACCGGGCCTCAAGCTCAAGCGCGGCGGGCAGGAAGTCACGCTGACCGGCTGGGGTGCCGAGGTGCTGGCCCAGTGCGCGCCCATCGCCGCCGCGCTGGACGCAGCCCACGGCGGCACGCAGTACAGCGATACGCTGACGGCAGCCAGCGCGGCCTTGCTCGATCCCTCGACCCTGCCTTCGGCCCGCGTGCTGGCGGCCATGGCCCGCGAGCATGACAACTCCTTCGTCAGGTTTGCCCGCGCGCAGTCCCTGAAAACACAGGCCGCCCTGCAAGCCCAGCCCTTGAGTGCCGACGAACTCGCGCACTTTGCCGCCTTGACGCAAACCTCCATCCAGGAGCAAAAGAAGATCGAAGCCTCGGACACCATGCCGTTTGAGGTGTACCGGCAACAGTATGTCTCGGCCGAGCGCCTGGGCATGCCGGGCCGCGAGGCCGTGGCGATCTGATTCTTTTCGGTGCGCCGCAGCGTGAAAGCGCGCGGCGCCGGTGCGCGGCCAACGCTTTTACCGGCATCACAGGCCTGCGGCGAGTGTCATTGGTGCAAGGCCTGACGCCGTTCTTACGCGTCCCTTCGCGTGAAACCGTGATGACAGAGTGCACACCCTAATTTAAGGGTGTGCCCGCGGTTAGCCTTTCTTCAGAGCGCTCCTGCTCTGCATCTCAAAGGCCCGTATGAAAAATTCCACTCTCACCACGCTGGTCCTGTCGTGCGCCTTGTCCGCTTTCGGGCCCGTCCATGCCGCGGACCCGCCTGGCGCGTGGCAGCCCACGCTGCAAACCGCCTCGGGCATCTTGCAACTCAACGGCGCGGGCCTGCGCATGCAGGGCGCGAATGGGCTCTACACGGCCGGCCTCTATCTTGAGCACAAGCAGGGCACGCCCGAAGCGGTGCTGGGCTACACCGGCGCCAAACAATTGAAGGTCGTCATGCTGCGCGAAGCGAGCGCCGGCCAGATGGGCGAGTTGCTGGCCGCCGCCATGGTGGCCAATGCAAGCGACGAGGAGCTTGTGCGCCTGGCGCCCGCAATGTTTCGCCTGGGCGAGATGTTCGGCGAGCAGAAAAAGCTGGCGGCCGGCGACAGCTTCCAGATCGACTGGCAGCCCGGCCTGGGCACGGCCGTCAGCGTCAACGGCCGGCCGCAGGGCGAACGCTTCAGCCAGCCCGAACTGTTCAACGTGATGTTGCGCATGTGGCTGGGGCCGCAGCCCGCCGATGGGGCCTTGAAGAACGCCTTGCTCGGACGGGCGGTTTAGTCGCCCAGCTTCAGCAAGGCCTCTTCGCGCCAATAGTCCACCGCCTCATACCAGCCCTCCCACACGCAGCCGTTGCAGCCGCGGCCGCAGCAGGTGTCGGGCTCCGAAGGGGGTTGCCGCAGCGTGACGCCGGCCTTGGCCGCGCGTTGCTGCAAAGACGCAAACATCGCCAGCGCGGCGTCACGGTCGCTGTTGTCCGGCATGGGCCAGCGGAAGGTGCGGTATCAGGCCTTGACGGGCGTCGCCATGCGCCGGCGCACATACAGCCCGACAAAAGCGCAGCCCAGCACCAGCGCGAACCAGCCCACCAGGGCCGACTTGGCGACGATGCCCTGCATGCCGGGCGAGGTGATGAAGTAGGGCGAGACCAGCACGCCCAGGCCTATCAGCACGCAGAGGATGCCTTTGATCATCAATTCGTTGTTGGCCTTGAGGGCCGAGGCGGCCAGGCGGCGGGCGGGAATCACGGGTTTTTGGTCGGGGGCGGCGGGCAGGGGCATGAAGGGCTCGATGTGTGGGTGGGTTGCGGGGCGGCCGGTGGCGGCCCTGTTGGCGTTGCGGCAGGTCTGGCGCCGCGATCCCCCGATTGTCCTCCATTGCGCCGGGCCGGGGCAGGGCCGGCCCATGGCCCTGCCGCCGCAGGTGGCTTGGAGCGGAAAGGCCCCGGTTAACGATTCCTTAATACCGCTAACAAGTCCTTAAATTCACATCGTCACCATTCGCTCCAGTCCATGGCGAAACGTCTTCGCTGTTGGCAAATCCGCTGAGAGGGCGTTGATGCTGGATCGTGAACAGGTTTTTACGCCGGGCTTGCTCCCGGCTGCGGTGCGCTGATGTTGCCGGGAATTCAAATGCTGGCCGTCCTGTCGATGGCACTTCTCCTTCTGCTGGCCGGCAGCCTGGCGATTTTCTGGCTGTATGTGCCTGTGGGCGCGCCGCTTGATGCGGTGTTCGACACCAGCACGCGCACCCTGCGGGTCGGCGGGCATGAGCGCTCCTACCTGGTCCATGCGCCGCAATACCTGCAGCCGCAATCACCGCTGGTGATCGTGCTGCACGGCTCGGGCCAGACGGCCGCGGCCATGCAAAAGCGCACGGGGTTCGCCTTTGAGCGCCTGGCGGGCCAGCGGCGCTTCGCGCTGGTCTATCCCAATGCCTTCGGTAAAAACTGGAACGACGGGCGAAAGACGGCCTCCCATCCGGCCCGCGCGCAGGGCATAGACGACAAGGCCTTCATCGCGGCCCTCATCGACGACATGGCGGCCGGGCGGGGCATAGACACTTCGCGTGTCTTTGTCTTCGGCTATTCCGGCGGCGGCCATATGGCCTTCCGGCTGGCGCAGGAGATGCCCGGGCAAATCGCGGCCATTGCCGTGGTCGCCGCCAACATCCCGACGCCGGGCAACTCCATCATCGAGCCCCTGGGCCAAGCCGTGCCCGCCATGATCGTGAACGGCACCGACGACCCCATCAACCCCTATGACGGCGGGAGCGTCACGCTGTTCGGTTTCGGCGACCGCGGTGAGGTGCAGTCCTCGCGCGCCTCGGCCGACTACTTTGCGCGGCTCAACGGCGCCCACCTGGCGCAGACCGTGGAGCTCGCACCCGGCGAGCCGGCCGACCCCACGCGCGTGGTCAAGCAGACCTGGACGGCAGGCCGCCAGGCTCGCGTGGTGCTGTATTCGGTGCGCCGCGGCGGCCATGTCATTCCCCAGCCCCACGGCCGCAGTGCGCGGCTGCTGGGGCGCAAGACCACCGCGCTGGACGCCCCCAAGGCGGCCTGCGAATTTTTCGGGCTTTGAGGGCAAGCCAAGCCGCCATTCAAGACCATGCCATTCCTTTTTTTAACCTGGAGAACCTGAAGATGACATCCCGCACCTCGCAACCCGCCGCCAAGCCGGCCTCGCGCGCCCCCAAGTCCGCCGCCCCCCAGGCGGCCGGCCGTGCCGGCGCAGGCGCCGCCAAAGCCTCGCTGCCCTTGTTTTCTCTGTTCCTGATGGCGGCCTTCGCGCAGCCGGCCGCTGCGCAGCAGCAGCCCGCGCAGGGCGAGACGGCCACCCCCTGGGGCCTGGGCGTGGCCGTCGGCGTGGAGCACCAGCCTTACCGCGGCATCAAGAACAAGACGGTGGGCATTCCGCTGCTCAGCTATGAAAACCAGTGGTTCAGCATCGCCGGCCTTTCCGCCGATGTGAAGCTCCCCTCGGCCGGCCCGCTGTCCTTCCGCCTGCGCGCCCGCTATTCGCTGGACGGCTACGAGGCTTCGGACTCGGACTTCCTCGCCGGCATGGACGAGCGCAAGGACGGCCTCTGGCTGGGCGGCGCGGTGGTCTGGCGCAACGACATCGCCAACCTGTCGGCCGAGCTGCTGGGCGACGCCTCGGGCAACAGCAAGGGCAGCAAGTTCAAGCTCACGCTGGACCGCCGCTTCCAGGCGGGCAGCTTCGACATCACGCCGCGCCTGGCCGCCACGCGGCTGGACGACAAATACGTCTCGTACTACTACGGCGTGAACGCCGCCGAAGTGCGCGCCGGCCGGCCCTTCTACCAGGGCGGCTCGGCCGTCAACCTGGAGGCCGGGGTGCGCGTGGGCTATGCGCTGGCACCGCGGCAAAGCATCTTCCTGGACGTGAGCACCACCAGCCTGGGCTCCAGCATCAAGGACAGCCCGCTGGTCGACCGGTCCAGCCAGACAGGCGTGCGCGTGGGTTACCTCTACCGCTTTTAAGAGCCGCGATGCTGCAGGGCCCACACCGGGCCGCGGTCCTGCATTTCAATCCCTGGCGGCCCGCAATCTGAAGGAGTCATGAAGATGCAAACCGAAGCAAGCGATCTGGCCTACGTGACCAAAAAAATCATCTGGCGCAGCTGGATACGTTCTTTAAGCTGGTTGCGCAGGCGTCACATCCTGCCCATCTGACGCAGGCCCGGCGCCTGTCGCCGCGGGCATCGGGAACAGGACGCGAACGCTGAAGCCCCTGCCATCCAGCCCGGCCCCGGTCTGGATGGCGGCCTCATGCAACTGCGCGATGCCGGCCACCAGCGACAGGCCTATGCCGCTGCCGCGCCCGCCGTTGCCCGCGATGCGGTGAAAGCGGCGGAAGATGGCCTGCTGCTCGGCTTCGGGCACGCCCGGGCCGTCGTCGGCCACCTCCAGGCAGACGCGGCGCTGGCCCCCTTCTTCCCGGTAAGCGCAACTGATCTTCACGCGCCCGCCCTCAGGCGTGTAGCGCAGCGCGTTGTCCAGCAGGTTGCGCAAGAGGATGCCGATCTCGTCAACGTCGCATTCAATCGGGCAGGGCGTGAGCGCCAGGATGATGCTGCGGCGCTGCTGCTGCGCCTGCATGTCGAACTCCTGGCTCACGTGCATGATGAGCTCGCTGAGGTCGGCCGCGTTTTTTTGCGGCGCGTGCACACCCGCATCCATGCGCGCCAGGTCCAGCAGCTGGTCCGACAGCCGCGTGCTGCGCTCGGCCACGGCCAGCAGCTTGACGAGGGCGGCGTCCTTGCCCTCCAGCGTCGTGGCACGCAAGGCCACCTGGGCCTGCGCCTGCAGTGCCGACAGCGGCGTGCGCAACTCATGCGCCGCGTCGCCGATGAAACGCCGCTCGCCCTGCATGGCCTGGTCCAGCTGGTCCAGCAGGTGGTTGAAGGACTCGACCAGTGGCCGGATTTCGCTGGGCAGCTGCGCCACCGGCAGCGGCGTGAGGTCGAACTTGCGCCGCCGGCGCACCGCGGCCTGGATGGCCGTCAGGGGCTGCAGCGACTTGCCCATCGCAAACCACATCAGCAGGCCGGCGACACCCAGCAAGGCGGTCACAAAGCCCAGTGCGCCAAAAGTCTTGTGCCGTATTTCCTCGTCGATCACGCTGTGGCGCATGGCCACCTGCACGCTGACCTCGCCGGTGCTGTCGGACACCGCGAAGACGCGCCAGCGCTCGCCGCCTATGGTGGCGCTGGTAAAACCATCGTTGAAGGCCGGCAACAGCGGCGTGGGCGGTGAATCCGGCGCGCGCACGATCAGGTTTTTTCGCTCCGTCCACACCTGGAAGGTCAGGTTCACGTCGCGCGGAATCGAATCGTCGCGCAGTTGCAGGCTGTGGCCGAAGGAGGGCTTCAGGTGCCTGCCGCTGGGTATCGACATCAAAATCTTGGTGCCTATGGCCTGCAGCTTGCTGTCCCAGTGGCTGCTCTGGCCGCGCAAGGTGTACACCACCAGAACCGTGAGAGCGCCGGCCCAGCACAGCAGAATGGTCGCACCCAGCACCGCCAGCACGCGGCCCTTGAGCGACCTCACGAAGCGGCACTTCACGGCTTGGCCTCGCCGATCATGTAGCCCTGGCCGTGCACCGTGGTGATCAGGTGCTCGCCCAGCTTGCGGCGCAGCTGGTGGATGAACACCGCGATCGTGTTGCTTTCAATCGCCGAGGTGCTGCCGTAGACCACGTCTTCCAGGTGGTCGCGCGTGACCACGTGGCCGGGCCGCTCCAGCAGCGCCAGCAGCGTGCGGTATTCGTGCGCGCTCAGCGCCACGCGCGCGCCGGCGCGGGTCACCGCGCGCTTGCTGCGGTCCAGGCTGATGTCGCCGTAGGTGTGCACCGGCACCACCTTGCCCTGGCTGCGGCGTATCACGGCGCGCACCCGCGCCCAGAGTTCATCGAGCTGGAAGGGTTTGACGAGGTAATCGTCGGCGCCCGCGTCCAGGCCCAGGATGCGTTCGCTGAGCTGGCCGCGCGCCGTCAGGATCAGCACCGGCGTCACGTCGTAGCGGCTGCGCAGGGTCCGCAGCACCGCCAGGCCCGAGTCGCCCGGCAGGCCCAGGTCCAGCAGCACGGCTTCGTAGACGTGGTCGACCAGCGCCAGCCTGGCGGAAGCGGCGTCGCCGACGTGGTCCACCGTCCAGGCCACCTGGCGCGCGGCATCGCACACCGCCTCGGCCAGCATCGCGTCGTCTTCTACCAGCAGCAAATGCACGGGAAATCCTCTGTCGGGTCGCGGGGAAACGGCGGGCGCCTAGGCACTGATCGTGCCGGGAACTGATTAAGCGCTTATTAACAAGCAAGATACACCCCCGTCCAGGCTCACTGCGTGTAGCCTGTTCCCCCCTTGAGGGGGCGGCGCCTGCGGCCCGGCAAAGCCGGTTCCGCGGCCCCCACTGATTTTGCCAGCCTAAGTCTTAAACCGGCAGGAGGGTATTTTCCGGCATAGCGGCGGCAGCGGCGACAATATGGCCATTGCCGCGGGGCTCATGCCCCCACCCCCGAACCCCAAGAAAGAAAAGATCCAGATGGCCATCCAGTGGTTTCCCGGTCACATGCACCTGACCAAAAAAGCCATCAGCGAGCGCATCAAGGAAATTGATGTCGTCATCGAGCTGCTGGACGCGCGCCTGCCCGGCTCCAGCGCCAACCCCATGCTGGCCGAACTGACCAGCGGCAAGCCCGCGCTCAAGGTGCTCAACAAGCGCGACCTGGCCGACGCCACGCGCACGCCGCTGTGGCTGGACCACTACAACAGCCTGCCCAACACCCGCGCCATCGAGCTGGACGCCAGCGAGGCCATGCCCGCGCGCCGCCTCATCGACGCCTGCCACGCGCTGGCGCCCACGCGCGGCACCATGGTCAAACCCATGCGCGTGCTGATCTGCGGCATCCCCAACGTCGGCAAGTCCACGCTCATCAACACCCTGACCGGCAAGCGCGCCACCAAGACCGGCGACGAGGCCGGCATCACCAAGGTCGAGCAGCGCCTGGTGCTGGCCGACGGTTTTTATTTGTGGGACACGCCCGGCATGCTGTGGCCGCGCATCATCGTCGCCAAAAGCGGCTACAACCTCGCCGCCAGCGGCGCGATAGGCCGCAACGCCTTTGATGAGGAAGAAGTCGCGCTGGAGTTGCTGAACTACCTGATCCAGCACTACCCGGCCATGCTGGAGGCGCGCTACAAGGTCGAGGTCACGCCCGGCATCACTGACGAGCAGCTGCTCGAAGAAATTGGCCGCAAGCGCGGCGCGGTGCTCACCAAGGGCCGCGTCAACCTGCAAAAAGCCGCCGAGATCGTGATCTACGAATTCCGCGGCGCCACGCTGGGCCGCATCACGCTGGAGACTCCCGAAGAGTTCGCCGGCTGGCTGGCGGCCGGGCAGTTGCTGGACGCCGAGCGCCAGGTCAAAAAAGACAAGATCGAAACCAACCGGCTGATCAAGTTCAAAAAAATTCCCCGGCCGGCAAGGTCGGACAAATCAGACAAGCCGGGCGAGCCCGGCGAGTCCTGAAACCCGTCCCGGTGCGCGGGTTTACTTGAGGCCGGTTTTACAGGTGCGTATGCCCAGCAACGTGTACGCCGGACACCAGCCGATCAAGCCCGTCGCCAGCGGCACAAGCCCCAGCAGCGCCCACCAGCGGTAGGCGGGCTCCGCCACAAAATACAGGCCCAGGATGGCGATTCCCGCCAGGATGCGCACCGCGCGGTCGGCGGTGCCTGCGTTTTTGTCCATGAAGATGCTCCTCTGAAAAAATGGGTTTCTAGTGCAGCACCAGCACCGGCTTGTTGCTGTGCGACAGCACCTTCTGCGTTTCGCTGCCCAGCAGGAAACCGGCGACGCCCTTGTGGCCGTGGGATGCCATCACGATGAGGTCGCACACCTTGCCCTCCGCCATGCGGACGATGGCCTCGTAGGGCTGGTCGCCGGTGACGCAAACGGTTTCGCAAGGCACGCCCGCCTTGTCGGCGGCGTCTTTCAGCGCGGCCAGGAAGGTATCGGCCTGCGCCTGGCACTCCCTGGCGAATTGTTCCCGCGCGTCTTCCAGCATCTGCAACTGGTAGGTCAGCAGGCGGTACTCCTGCATCACGTGCAGGCCCGTGATCCTGGCCTTGGCATCCCTGGCGAAAGCCACGGCCTGCGCGATCGCGCGTTCCGACGCGGGCGAGCCGTCGGTGGGTAGCAGGATATGTTTGAACATGGAAATCTCCTTGGGGTCCCGGGCGGTTCGCCGCCGGGCGGCGGCCTTCGCCGTGAAGTGCTTCCAGTCTAGGTTTGCGGCCGCCCCGCGGCTTGATGTACGTCAAGCCAGCGCCTCAAACGCCCGAGCCGCGGGCGGATGCGCCAAGCCTTGACATTCGTCAAGGCCGCGGGCCGCGCCTGCTGGCATTCTTGCGGCAGTACCCATCACCCGCCGGAGGCCGCCATTCACAAACATGCCAGCGTGCAAATCATCCTCGATGAACACGCCTCCCTTTCCGCGATGCTGCGCTCCATGCAGATGATGGTGGCGCGCGGCCCCGGCGACCGCGCGCAGCAGTTCTTCGACGTCCTGCGGGCCATGCTGTTTTACATCGACGAGTTCCCCGAACGCCTGCACCACCCGAAGGAGTCCGACCTGCTGTTTCCGCGCGTCGTGCGTTCCGCGCCGTCGGTCATGGCCACGGTAGAGCAACTCGAGCGCGACCACATGAGCGGCGAGAAGGCCGTGCGCGAACTGCAGCACCTGCTGCTGGCCTGGGAACTGCTGGGCGACCAGCGCAAACCCGAATTCGAGGCGCAGTGCCAGCGTTACGTCCAGTTCTACCTGGAGCACATGCGGCTGGAAGAAACCATCATCCTGCCGGAGGCCGAAAGGGTGCTGACCGATGCCGACTGGCAGGCGCTGGATGCGGCCTTCCGGCAAAACCGCGACCCGCTCACCGGCAAGCACGCCGCCGACCCGGTGTATGACCGCCTGTTCACGCGCATCGTCATGGAGGCGCCCGCGCCCATCGGGCTGGGCGACGCCTGAAGCCGGCAGGCGCTTGCGTGCGCCAGCGCACATGGCGCGGCGCCTTCAGTACACCCACGGGCTCACGGACGCGAGTTCCGTACCGGTTAAATGTTCGATTGCCTTACACGGCGAACTCCCGCGCGGGCGAACACTCCATGCACTGACTCACAACAGCCTTCAAAGGGCCGCGATTCAGCGGAGCAGCCCAAGGGGCCGCTTGCCCGACCCGGGATGGCACTTCGGCCGCCGCAAGCAGCCCGCCAGGTTGCCGGTCATTCCATCCAGAACGCAGGAGCACCCCCATGACATCGAAACTCTTTACCACCTCTTTGTTGGCTGCGGCCTTGTTTGCGGGCCTCGGCATGTCCCCGGCCATGGCGCAGGGCACCAGCACCCCCGGCATCGACAGCAGCCAGCAGGCCATCAGCGCGCGCATCCAGCAAGGCCTGCAGGCCGGCCGCATCACGCCGTCCGAAGCGCAGGCGCTTTACGCGCGCGACCGCGACATTTCCATGCGCGAGAGCCGCTACAAGGCCGACGGCAACGCCACGCCCCAGGAGCGCCAGCAGCTGCGCGCCGACCTGGACGGCCTGAAGGCCGAAGTCGAACGCGCGATCGCCAACAACGTTGTCGCCGGCCAGCCGGGCGGCCCCGGCAGCACCCCCGGCATCGACAACCAGGAATACAAGATCGGCCAGCGCATCGATGAAGGTGTCCGCACCGGGCACATCACCGAACGCGAAGCCCGCAACCTGCGCAGCCGCCAACGCACGATTGACCGCCATGAGGCCAGCTACAAGTCCGACGGCGTGGTGACCAAGCAGGAGCGCCGGCAGCTGAACAAGGAAGTGGCTTCCTTGCGCGACCAGGTTGAGCGGATGATGCGGAACGATCGCCGCGCGCGCAGCTAGGGGTTGTTGCGGTCAGCACCGGGTCTTGCTCCGGCTTGCGCGCCTGTGGCCTTTGCATAGGCTTGCTGGCCGGGGTTGCCCGGCGGCAACTCACTTTTCTTTGCTTCGCCAAAGAAAAGTAAGCAAAAGAAAGGCGACCCTGGTTGCTGCGTCCCCTGCGCTTCGCTCCGGGGCAACCTGCGGTGCTCGGTCCAGCCGGGGTCAAAAACAA
>NZ_CALRNF020000007.1:0-139763 GCF_943369415.1 Polaromonas sp. YR568 | reverse complement strand
GGCGGCGTTCAAGGCCCAGCCGAGCGTGACCGTCTCGCCCAGGCGCGGCACGCGGGCCGCCGGCGGCAGGCGGACAATGAGCTTGTCGCCATTGCGGAGCATGACCAGAACGCGGGTTTCCGAGCCGGCATAGACCATTTCGCAGATTGCGCCGCTGATCCGGTTCTCGCCCACCGGGTCGAGCTCCAGATGCTCCGGGCGCACCACCAAAGCCGCCGGGCATCCGGGCGGCACCGGCGAGGGCCCCTCCGGCAGGCGGAAGGCGCCATGGGCGGTGACGATGCGCGTGGGCCCGTCGCCATCGGCCACGATCTCGCCCTTCAGAATGTTGGACAGGCCGATGAAGTCGGCCGCGAATGCGGTGCGCGTGCGGGCATAGATATCTTCCGGCGTGCCCAGCTGCTCGATCTCGGCATGGTTCATCAGGCAGATTCGATCGGAGAGCGCGAGCGCCTCTTCCTGATCGTGGGTCACATAGATGATGGTGGCGCAGGTCTCGCGATGCAGGCGCTTGATCTCGAACTGCATGTGCTCGCGCAGCTTCTTGTCCAGCGCCCCCAGAGGCTCATCCATCAGGATGACCGAGGGCTGGTAGACGAAGCAGCGCGCCAGCGCCACGCGCTGCTGCTGGCCGCCCGAGAGCTCGTGCGGAAAGCGTTTGTGCACATTGCCCAGTCCCACCAGCTCCAGCGTGTCGCTGACGCGCTGCGCCCGCTGGGCGGCGGGCAAGTGGGTCAGGCCAAAAGCCACGTTGTGCGCGGCGTCGAGGTGGGGAAACAGCGCGTAGTCCTGGAACACCATGCCTATGCGGCGCGACTCGGCCGGCACATGGACGGCGGCGCTGCTGACCAGTTCCCGTGTAAGCGTGATGCTGCCGGTGTTGGCGCGCTCCAGGCCCGCGACGGCCCTCAGCAGTGTGGTCTTGCCGCAGCCCGAAGGCCCGATCAGGACCCCGATCTCCCCTGCCTGCAGGCTGAAAGACACGCCGTCGACTGCGGGTTTGGAGCGGCCGGCATAGTGCACGCCCAGCTGGGAGATATCCAGAAACATGGGCTCGATTGTAGGGCCCTGGATGCTTACAATTCTCATTTGCAGTGACCGCTGCAACACCATGGCGCGCGCAGCCGGAGGCAAGGCCTCTCCTGCAGAGGCCTTTTTCCGGGTCCCCATGCTGCGTCGCCTGATTTCCGCTCTTCCTTCCGTCGTGCTTTTTCTGGTCGTGGCCCTGCTCACGCTGCCGGTCGTGGCCGTGGCGCTGTCCTGGCTGCAGTTCGATGCCCAGGCGCAGTCCATCCTGCTGCAGATGCTGCAGACGGTGCTGCCCGACTACACCGTCACCTCCTTGCTGCTGTGCCTCAGCGTGGCCGTGGGTGTGGCCGTGGTCGGCATGGCGACCGCCAGCGCGGTGACGCTGTTCGAGTTTCCGGGGCGCAGGGTGTTTGAATGGGCGCTGTTGCTGCCACTGGCCATGCCGGCCTATGTGCTGGCTTATGCCTATACCGATTTCCTGCAGTACGCCGGCCCGCTGCAGACCTGGCTGCGCGCGTCATTCGGCCTGCAGGGCCGATTGCTGCCCGAGGTGCGCAGCCTGGGCGGCGCGGTGCTGGTGTTCACCGTCGCGCTCTATCCCTATGTCTATTTGCTGGCGCGCACCGCCTTGTCCGAGCGCGCCGTCCATTTGATGGAAGCGGCCCGGCTGCTGGGTGCGCCGCTGTCGCGCCGCATACGCGGCGTCGCGCTGCCGTTGGCGCGCCCGGCCGTGGCGGCCGGCGTGGCGCTGGCGCTGATGGAAACCCTGGCCGACTTCGGTGTCTCCAGCTACTTCGGCATCCAGACCTTCACCGCCGGCATCTACAAGGCCTGGCTGTCCATGGACAACCGCATAGCCGCCGCGCAGCTGGCCACCGTGCTGCTGTTTTTTGTCGCGCTGCTGCTGTGGGTGGAGCACAGCGCGCAAAAACGCATGCGCTTTGCCACCGGCCGCGGCGCGCGCGCCGGCGCGCAGGACGCGGCGCCGGTGCAACTGCGCGGCGCGCGCGCCCTGTCGGCCTGGCTGGTGTGCGCCGTGCCGATCGCGCTGGGTTTTGTGCTGCCGGTGCTCTTCATGCTGCGCCCGCTGATCCTGGGCTGGGACAACCTGCTCTGGGACAAATTTTGGGGCTGGGCCTGGACCAGCGTCTGGCTCGCCGGCCTGGGCGCCGCACTGGCCACCGCACTGGCACTGGGCCTGGCTTTCGCCGTGCGCCGCAAGCCGCATTTGCTGACCCGCGCGGCGGTGCAACTGGCCAGCCTGGGCTATGCGGTGCCCGGCGCGGTGATCGTGGTTGGCCTGCTGCTGCCCGTGGGTTGGCTGCAGGCCGCCGCACCGCAAACCGCCGTAGGCTATTGGGTCACCGCGACCGTGCTGGGCATTGTCTGGGCCTACATGGTGCGCTTCAGCGCCGTGGCCTTGCAAAGCCTGCAAAGCGGCTACTCGCGTATCCCCGCCAGCTTCGACGACAGCGCGCGCATGCTGGGCACTTCGGGCCTGGGCATTCTTGCGCGCGTGCACTGGCCGCTGCTCAAGCGCTCGGTCGCGGCGGCCGGGCTGCTGGTGTTTGTGGACGTGATGAAGGAGCTGCCCGCCACACTGGTACTGCGTCCCTTCAACAGCGACACCCTGGCCGTCGTCACCTACCAGCTGGCGCGCGACGAGCGCCTCGGCGAAGCCGCCTTGCCCGCGCTGGCCCTGGTACTGGTCGGGCTGCTGCCGGTGGCGCTTCTGAGCCGCACGCTGCGCTCGAAGTAGCGTGCGTGTTCAGGCCTTGGCCTTGATGTAGCGGTACTCCTGCGTGAGGCCGCCAAAGCCATAGGCTTCGGCCCGCACGTCGTGCACGTAGATGTAGCTTTCTTCATGCACATTTCCCAGCAGCTTGCTGAAGGCCGCAAAAGCCTCCGCCACGTACTGCGCTTTTTCATCCTTGGTGTTGGTGCCGTCTACCACCTTGATGTCGAAATAAAAGCTGTTCTTGCCCTGGCTGGCCAGGGTGCTGCCGCCCACGATCCAGTGCTCGGGCGGCACGAAGTCGATCGCGATGGCGGTCAGTTCGCGCTTCTTGCGCAGGATGCGCGTGGTCAGCTCCAATAAAGTTTCGGCGATGGCGTTCGTCAGCTGGGCGTTGGCGGGCTGGCTGACTTTGACGTTGAGGATAGGCATGTGATTTCTCCGGTGGGGTTGAAAATATGGTTAGCTATGCAACTATATGGGCAAAAAAAAGGACGTGAAGCGAGCTTCATTTCAGCGCGGAAGACACGCTCCTGACACGGGCTACGGTTTCATCGAAGTTCTCCTTTCCGATCTGCTGTTGAATGCGGCGCGTGACGTCGCCGCTGGCCTTGTTGATGCCGGCGTGCAGCGCCTCAGCCGCGGGTGTTGGAAAGACCGCCCAGTGCCGGCCGTCGGATTCCAGGCTCCTGCGCTCGATCAGCCCCAGCGCCTGCAGGCCGTCGAGCAGGCGCGTGGCGGTGGGCCGCGAGATCGTGAGCTCGTCGGCAATGGCGTGCTGCATCATGCCGGGCTGCTTGAGCACCAGCCGCAGCATGAAGCCCTGCGAGGGCGTGACGCCGAAGGGCTTGAAGGCCAGCGTCCACTCCTTGTCGACCAGGCGGGCCAGCGCGGTGGTATTGAAATACAGGCAATGGTCAAACATGGAAGGCATCCTAGCAGGAATTAATTAGCTATGCAACTAGTTGCGAAATTGGCCATGGTGTGGGGCGATCGACCTGCGACGGGAGCTGTAAGCAAGAGCCTACGTTCATCAAACACGCGGGCCTACGGGCGCCGCCCGGGATTGAACGTAATGTGTCTTCATGCCGCCTGGCGCACCCTTGAGGGCCCGGGCGAATCATCAACTCTTACAGGAGAACACCATGAACAAAGACCGCATGGAAGGCAATTGGCTTCAATTCAAAGGCAAGGTCCAGGAACAGTGGGGCAAGCTCACCGATGACGACCTCGACGTGATCGCCGGCAAGCGCGACCAGCTGCTCGGCAAGATCCAGGAGCGCCACGGCCTCAGCCAGGAAGAAGCCGAAAAACAGGTGGTCGCCTGGAAAGACCGCAACCCCACCGATTTCTTTGAACGCTATTGAGCCGCGCTCTCCGTTCCCATACCTTTAAATAAAACCTCTCACCCAAAATTCATTCAAAAGGAAATGACCATGAAAACCAAACTGTTGATGCTGACCGCCGTGATGTCCTGTGTTTTTGCCGGCAATGCCATGGCGTTGACCAAGGCAGAATACAAAGCCCAGAACGACCGCATTTCGGCCGACTACAAGGCCGCCCGCGACAAATGCGGTGCGATGAAAGACAACGCCAAGGACATCTGCGTTTCGGAAGCCAAGGGCATCGAAAAGGTCGCCAAGGCCGAAAACGAAGCCCAGTACAAGCCCAGCCCGCGTAACACCGAAAAAGTGGCCTTCGCCAAAGGCGATGCCGCCTATGACACCGCCAAGGAAAAGTGCGACGACCTGAAGGGCAACGACAAAGACGTCTGCGTGAAGGATGCCAAGGCGGCGCACGTCAAGGCCAAGGAAGACGCCAAGGTGAGCAAGACCTCGGCAGACACCAGCAAGGACAAGACCGAAAAAGTCGCCGAAGCCAAAAAAGACGCCAACTCGGAAAAACGCGAAGCCGACTACAAGGCCGCCAAGGAGCGCTGCGATGCCCTGACCGGTGCCGCCAAGGACGGCTGCCAGAACGATGCCAAGGTCAAATACGGCATGAAGTAATACGAGGCCGCGCCAGCGGTGCCCGCAGGGGGTGAAGCCCTCCAGGAAATCCCGGCATGCGCGCGCATGCCGGGATTTTTCGCATTCCGCGGTGCTCTGCTTACGTGCTTGTTTCCCAGGCGCGCGCTGGGGCAAGGGCCGACGCCGCGACGTCTTTTGGTGGCGCTCTTAAAATGAGTGCTCCACGGCGGCCCTACTGACCGCTCGCTCAATACCAAAGGTCCGCATGCTTGTTCAGGATGGTTTGCCCGCGCGTGAGCGCACGCGTGCGCTGCTGGTCATCATTCTCGGCATCGTCATGGCGGTGCTGGACGGCACCATCGTCAACCTCGCGCTGCCCGACATCACGCGCGAACTCAACGCCACCGCCGCGCAATCCATCTGGGTCATCAACGCCTACCAGGTCGCCACGCTGGCGCTGTTGCTGCCGCTGGCCTCGCTGGGCGACATCGTCGGTTACCGCCGCGTTTACCTGGTGGGCCTGTCGGTGTTCACGCTGGCCTCGGCCGCCTGCGCCATGGCCGATTCGCTGACCACGCTGGCGCTGGCGCGGGTCGTGCAGGGCCTGGGCGCAGCCGGCCTCATGAGCGTGAACACGGCGCTGGTGCGGCTGATCTACCCCAAGCACCTGCTGGGCCGCGGCATCGCCATCAACTCGCTGGTGGTGGCCACGGCTTCGGTGGCCGGGCCGTCAATCGCGGCGGCCATACTCTCGGTCGCCTCCTGGCCCTGGCTGTTCGCGCTCAACGTGCCCTTCGGCCTGCTGTCTGTGTGGCTGGGCCGCAAGGCCTTGCCCGACAACCACGCCAAAGCCCCGGGCCGGCTCTCGCCGGTCGACGTATTGCTCAACGCGCTGATGTTCGGCCTGGTGTTCCTGGGTGTCGACGGGCTGGGTGTTCGCATCGAAACCGTGCCGGGCGCGGCCGCCGGCTCCTTGTGGGTGCCGTTGGCCGAACTCGCGGCGGGCATCGTCATCGGCATCATCTACGTGCGGCGCCAGCTGGCGCAACCACTGCCGCTGTTCCCGCTGGACTTGCTGCGCATTCCCGTCTTCGCGCTGTCCATGGGCACCTCGATTGGCGCCTTCTGCGCGCAGACCCTGGCCTATGTCAGCCTGCCTTTCCTGCTGCTGGGCACCTATGGTTTCAGCCACCTGCAGGCCGGGTTGCTGATGACGGCCTGGCCGCTGGCCATTGTGGTGACCTCGCCCGTGGTAGGTCGGCTGATCGGGCGCCATTCGGGCGGTGTGCTGGGCGGCATCGGCATGGCCTTTCTGTCGCTGGGACTGGTCCTGCTCGCCGTGCTGCCGGTGCATCCGTCGCAGCTCGACATCGTCTGGCGCATGGCTTTGTGCGGCGTGGGCTACGGCCTGTTCCAGTCGCCCAACAACCACACCATCATCACCTCGGCGCCACCGCATCGCAGCGGCGGCGCCAGCGGCATGCTGGGCACGGCGCGGCTGACCGGCCAGACGCTGGGCGCGGTGCTGCTGGCAATGATTTTTGCGATGTTCGACCCGCAGGGCGGCCACGGATCCTTTGTGGCGCTGTGGCTGGGGGCCGGATTTGCGGCCGTCGCGGGTGTCTGCAGCGTGCTGCGGATGCGCCAGTCTTAAGCGCGAGCCACCGCCGCAGCCTGCTGAATGCTTTGCAAGGTGACGCGGCCCAGGGGCTTGCCCTCCGCATCCACAATCGCGGCTTCATTCGCGCCGGCGTCCAGCATGGCCGACAGCGCATCGCGCAGCGGCGTCGCGGCGGGCAGGCGCGGCGCGTTGGCGGCGGGCGTGCCGCTTTCCACATAGGGGCCGGCCGTCAGCAGGGCCAGCCGCTTGAGTGAGCGGTCGCCACCCACAAAGGCTTCCACAAAGGCATCGGCGGGATGGGCAAGGATGCGCTCGGGCGTGTCGTACTGCACGACCTTGCCGCTGCGCAAAATCGCGATGCGCGAACCCATGCGGATCGCTTCGTCGATGTCGTGCGTGACAAACACAATGGTCTTGCCGAGTTCGCGCAGGATACGGAGGAACTCGTCCTGCAGGCGCGCGCGCGTGATCGGGTCTATGGCGCCGAAGGGTTCGTCCATCAGCATCACCGGCGGGTCCGCCGCCAGCGCGCGCGCCACGCCTATGCGCTGCTTCTGCCCGCCCGAGAGTTCGCGCGGAAAGCGGTTGCGGTAGACAGACGGGTCCATGTGCACCAGCGCCAGCAATTCGTCCACGCGTTTTGAAATACGGGCGGCATCCCAGCCCAGCATTTTGGGCACGGTGGCCACGTTCTCGCCGATGGTCATGTGCGGGAACAGGCCCACTTGCTGGATCACATAGCCGATGGAGCGGCGCAGCTCCACCGCGTCGATTTTGGTGACGTCGCGCCCGCCGACTTCGATGCGGCCCGAATCGGGCTCGACCATGCGGTTGATCATGCGCATGGTGGTGGTCTTGCCGCAGCCCGAGGGGCCTATCAGCACGCAGATCTCGCCCGTGTTGACGGTCAGCGACAGCCCGTCGACGGCCGACTGGGCGCTGCCGCCGAAGGACTTGGTGAGGCGGTCGAGTGTGATCATGCGCGAAGCCCTTGCGGAGTCATGCGGCGCTGCAGCGCGCCAAAAAGAAAATCGGTGCCCAGCGCCAGCAGCGCCACCGGGATGGCGCCCACCAGCAGCTGGGGAACGGCCATCATGGCGATGCCCGCGGTGATGAAGTCGCCCAGCCCGCCGCCGCCTATGAAGGCCGCCAGCACGGCGCCGGAAATGATCTGCACCGCGGCCGTGCGCAGGCCCGCGAAGATGACCGGCATGGCCATGGGCAGCTCGACCTGCCACAGCAGCGCGGCGCGTGTCATGCCCATGCCGATGGCGGCGTCCACCGCATCGGCGTCCACGCCGCGCATGCCGACGATGGTGTGCGTCACGATGGGCGGCAGCGCAATCAGTGTGAGGGCGAACAGGGCGGGCGTAAAACCGGTTCCCAAAATCGGCATCACCAGCGCCAGCACGGCCAGCGAAGGCAGGGTGCGCCCGACGTTGGCGACATTGACGACGGCCAGTGAGAGAGCATTTTTCCGCGCGACGGCAATTCCGGCCGGAATGCATATCAGCGCGGCGATGACCAGCGCCGACGCCGACAGCGCGACGTGCACGCCCAGCGCGCGGTAAAACTGCGCGGGGTGGGAAAGAACATAGTTCCAGGCGTCGGCAAGCATCAGGGCCTCTCGGGTTTCAGGCTGCGCGCCGGTTTTTCAGGCGCCGCTCCAGCAGGGCCAGGCCCAGGTCGACGACGACGGACAGCGCGCAGACGGTCAGCGCGCCGGTCCAGATCTTGGCCGGGTGGTCGCTGGCAATGCCGTTGAAGATCAGTGTTCCCAGCCCGCCCGCATTGACGTAGGCGGCCACCACCGTCACGCTGATCACGGTGACGGCCGAGACGCGCAGGCCGGCCACGATCAGCGGCAGCGCCAGCGGCAGTTCTATGCGCCGCATGATCTGCGCCTTGTTCATGCCCATGCCGCGCGCCGCGTCGACGACGTCCGCCGGCACCTCGCGTATGCCGGTGGCCACGCTGCGGATCAAAATCATCAGCGAGAACGCGACCATGGTAATGATGGCGTTGGTGCGGCCCAGGCCCACCACGGGAATCAGGAAGGCCAGGAAAGCCAGCGTCGGGATGGTGTACAGAAAACCCGAGACCGTCATGACGGTGGCGTAGAGTTTTTCACGTCGCGCGGCGACAACGCCTATCACCAGCGACAGCGCGAACGCAATCACCAGCGCCGTCAACGAAATCGCGATGTGCTCCCACAAGGCGTAGGCCACGTCGGTCCAGTTGCGCAGGAACCAGGTCATGCCGCGCCCTGACCGGTGGTTTCAGGGCCGAACACACCGGCCGCGATGGCGGCCTGGATGCGGTCTATGTCGGGACCCAGCGGGCGGTCCTCGTCCAGCATGGGGACCAGCTTGCGCACCTGCGCAAAAGTGCGCCGCGTGCCCTCGCCCATCTGGCTGACGTCAAGTTCGCGCAGGTCCACCGCCTGGGCGGCCACCAGCAGCTCGATGGCGATCAGGTAGCGCACGCGCTCCACCAGCTCGCCGAGTTTTTCCGCCACGCCCAGCGCCATGCAGGCGTGGTCTTCCAGCGCTTCGGACACCGGCAGGTAATCGAGCGATCCCGGGTTGGCGCGCAGCCGCACCTCGGCCCAGAGCGCGGTCAGGGTTTTTTGCACCGTGGCAAAACCCGAATGGGCCGGACCGTGACGCGTGAGCTGCAGCGGCAGGCCGGTGAGCGCCGGCGACATGAAGCGCTGGCTGCGCGACACCGACATGCTGGCCGCCTGCGCCAGCGCAATCGCCGAGGCGTCCAGCGCCAATGCCAGCGCCGGCACGTGGAAGTTGCCGTTGGAGAGCATCACGCCCTCTTCGGCCAGCACCAGCGGGCTGTCGGCCGCGCTGTTGAGTTCAATCTCGACCTGCGCGCAGGCCGCGTCCACCATGTCGCGCGCGGCGCCATGCACCTGGGGCACCACGCGCATGGACACCGGGTCCTGCACGCGGCGCGCCGCGCCGGGTTCCAGCAGGGCGCTGCCCTTGAGCAACTCACGCAACTGGCGCGCCACCTCGACCTGGCCGGCCGCCGGCCGGGCCGCCACCGCGCCGGGGTGCAGCGGCGAGAGGTTGGCCCGGAAGCCTTCATAGCCCAGCGCCACGGCGGCCAGCCAGGCGTCCAGCGCCGTGTTGGCGTCATGCAAGACGAGCGCGGCGCGCGCAGTCGTGGCGGCGTTGGAGCTGATCAGCGCCAGGCCGTCCTTGGCGCCCAGCGTCACCGGCTGCAGGCCGGCGCGTTCCAGCGCGGCGGCGCCGTTCAATACCTCGCCACGCACCTCGGCCTGGCCTTCGCCGAACAGCGGCAAGGCCAGGTGCGAAAGCTGGGGCAGGTCGGCCACGCCGATGGAGCCGAAGCGCGGTACCACCGGATGCATCTGGAAATTCAGCATCGCGATGCAGGCATCCAGCACCGCGGGCGAGACACCCGATCCGCCGCGCGACATGCCGGCGATGCGGGCGAACTGCATGGCGCGCACCGAGGCCTTGTCATAGGCCGGGCCCACGGCCACAGCCCGGGCGCGCACGGCGCGGCGCTGGTAGTCTTCCAGGTCGCCTTCAGCCAGCACCGCGCCGGTGTTGGCGCCCAGTGCGGAATTGAGGCCGTAGATGGCCTGGCCGGAGGTGGCCAGCCGCATGACAAGTTCGCGCGCCGCGACCACACGCTCGCGCGCCCTGGGCGCCAGCGACACGGGCTCGCCGCTGCGCGCCACGCGCACCAGGTCATCGATGACCAGCCATTGTTCCCCGACCGCGAGTGTCATGGCGTGCGAACTTTCACGGTAGTGGAGATGCGGGGAGCGTCAGGAGAAAAGTATTACTTGACCAGTCCCTTGGACTTCAGGAAGTCGCGGGCCACGTCCTTGGGTTCGAGCTTGTCACCGTCGACCTGGTAGTTCATCTGGGCCATGGAGGTTTCGTCGAGCAGCGCGCTCACGCGGTTCAGCACTTCGCCGATCTTCGGGTTGGCGTCCAGTGCTTCCTTGCGGATCACGGGCACGACGAAGTACGGAGGCCACAGGCTCTTGTCGTCGCGCAGGCGCTTGAGCTTGAGCGCGCTGATCATGCCGTCGGTCGAGTAGCCGTTGACGACCTGGATCTGGTCGTTCTTCAGCGCCTGGTAGCGCAGGCCGATCGCCATCTGCAGGTCTTCGCCGAAGACCATGTCGTACTTGGCCTTCAGGCCCGGCAGGCCGTCCTTGCGGTCGCGAAACTCGGGGCCGGCGCCGACCTTCAGGTCCTTGGCGGCCCTGGCCAGGTCGGACAGGGTTTCAAGCTTGAGCTTTTGCGCGGTGTCGGCGCGCACCACCATCACGTAGCCGTTGTTCAGGTTGGACTGGTTCAGCACCACAAAGCCCATCTTGGCGTAGCCTTCCTTGACCTTGTCGTACACGGCCTTGGCATCCGTCATGGGTTCCTGCTTGAGCACGGCCAGCAGCATGGTGCCGGTGTATTCAGGGTAGAAGTCGATCTGCTTTTCTTCCATCGCCTTCTGGGCGATCAGCGTGCCGCCCAGGTTGAGCTTCTTCTCGGTCTTGATGCCGGCGGCTTCCAGCGCCTGCGCATAAATTTCGGCGAGCACGAACTGCTCGGTGAAGTTTTTGGAACCGACGCGCACGGCCTGCTGGGCGTGGGAGGCGAGCGGTGCGAAGGCGGCCAGCGCGAATGCGGACAGGGCCAAAAGTTTGCTGATCTTCATGGTGATCTCCGGATAGGTTGCGGCGAAACTGGAACAAGGAATCTTCTGGCCTGTTGCATGCACATCCCGTGCCTGAAAAGCGCGCCATCGTGGTGCTTCCAGCGCCCCAACTTGTATATACAACCTAATAATAGTAGCATATGGAAATAGCGTGTGCAAGACGGAAAATCACCCGGTGATAGCTGTTTTCCGCATAAATAAAACAACAACCGGAAGCCTCCTCCGCGTGTCTTTTCTTCCTTCGGTCTCCCTCCTCAAAGCCAGCGTACCCGGCGCCATGGTGTGTGTGGTCATCGCGCTGGCGGCGACCTTTCTGTCAGAGCATTACGGCGGCCCGCAACTGCTGTATGCGCTGCTGATAGGCCTGGCCTTTCACTTCCTCAACAGCAACCCCAAGGTCAAGACCGGCGTCGACTTTTGCGGCCGCACCTTGCTGCGTGTCGGCGTGGCCCTGCTGGGCGCGCGCATCACGTTGACGCAAGTGGCCAAGCTCGGCGTGGAGACGGCGCTGGTCATCGTGGTCGCGGTGGCGCTCACCATCGGGTTCGGCCTGCTGCTCGCGAAATGGCTGAAACGCCCGCGTGAAGAGGGCGTGCTTTCGGGCGGTGCGGTCGCCATCTGCGGCGCCTCCGCCGCGCTGGCGATTTCGTCCGTGCTGCCGCAGACCAAGGAGAACGAACGCTTCACCTTGCTGGCCGTGGTCGGCGTCACGGTGCTCTCCACGCTGAGCATGATTCTTTACCCCTTCGCCCTCAAGCTGATAGGCCTGGCGCCCGCGCAGGGCGGCATCTTCCTGGGCGGCACCATCCATGACGTGGCGCAGGTGGTGGCGGCCGGCATGATGCTGGGCCCCGAGGTCGGCGACACCGCCACCGTGGTCAAGCTGTTCCGCGTGATGCTGCTGATGCCCATCGTGCTGCTGATCGCCATCAGCTACCGCAAGCACCCCGACGCCAAAGCGGTGGAGGACGAAGTGCCGCTGGTGCCCGGCTTCCTGCTGGCCTTCATCGTGCTGGTGCTGCTGGCCACCATAGGCGCTTTCACGCCGGCCATGACGCAGGCCGCCAGCGACACCTCGCGCTGGTTCCTGGTCACGGCCATCGCGGCCGCCGGCATCAAGACCAGTTTTGAAGACCTCATGAAACTGGGCTGGCAGCCCGTGGCCATGCTGGTGGGCGAAACGGTCTTTATCGCCGCGCTGGTGTTGGGCGCGGTGATCGTGTTGCGATTAGGCCTTTAAGCGGAAGGCGCCTGCAGCCCCGCCGCACGGTGCACTTCCACGCGTATCTCCTCGGTCAGCCGCGCCTTGAGTTCGGTGAACACCGGCGTGGTCTTGACCGAGTAATGGCGCGGGTGCGCCAGCGGCACGGCGACGTCGCACTTGATGCGGCCGGGCCGAGCGCTCATTACCACCACGCGGTTGCCCATGAAGATGGCTTCGTCGATGTCGTGCGTCACGAAGAGCACGGTTTTCTGCTCGGCTTCCCAGATGCCTTGCAGCAATTCCTGCATCAGTTCGCGCGTCTGGTGGTCCAGCGCGCCGAAGGGCTCGTCCATCAGCAGGATGCGCGGGTTGTTGGCCAGCGCCCGCGCCAGCGCGGTGCGCTGCTGCATGCCGCCCGAGAGCTGTTTGGGGAAATGGTTTTCAAAACCCTGCAGCCCGACCTTCTTGATGAACTGGTGCGCTATATCGAGTTGCGCATCGGGTGCCATGCCTTTTTCACGCAGGCCGAAGCAGACGTTCTGCAAAATGCTGAGCCAGGGGAACAGCGTGTAGCTCTGGAACACCATGCCGCGGTCCGCACCCGGGCCCGCGATGGGCTTGCCGTCCAGCACGATGGAGCCGCTGGTCGGCGTGTCCAGCCCGGCCACCATGCGCAGCAGCGTGGATTTGCCGCAGCCCGAGGGGCCGAGGATGGTGATGAAGTCGTTTTCTGCAACGCTCAGGTCGGTGGCCTGCAATGCCACCGTGCCCGGGCCCTTGTGGGCGGTGAAGGTTTTGGACAGTTGGGTGACGGTCAGGATGGGGGGAGAAGGAGTCATCAATAAGGTGCTCTTAATCTTGCTCCTTCCCCCTCTGGGGGAAGGTAGGGATGGGGGCCTGCGGCAATCGATTGACAGGCTGGCGTGGAACGGACAAGCCGGGGCGGCCCCCATCCCAGCCTTCCCCCAGAGGGGGAAGGAGTGACTGCGCCAAAGTGCGAGGTCACAAGCGCGCCCAGGGAAAGAGTTTGCGGTTCAGTGCCTTGAAGGCCAGGTCGGTGACCAGGCCGAACACCCCGATCACGATGATGCCGAAGATGATCTGGTCGGTCGCCAGCAGCGCCTGGCTGTCGGTGATCATGTGGCCAATGCCGCTGGACGCGCCAATCAGCTCCGCGACGATCACATAGGTCCAGGCCCAGCCCAGCACCATGCGCAGGGTCTCGGCGATCTCGGGCGCGGCGCTGGGCAGCAGCACGCGCACCACGATGCCGCGATCGGCCGCGCCCAGCGTGTAGGCCGCTTCCACCAGGTCGCGCCGTGTGTTGCCCACGCTCACGGCAATCATCAGCACCAGCTGGAAGAAGGAGCCGATAAAAATCACCGACAGCTTTTGCGCTTCGCCAATACCCGCCCACAGGATCAGCAGCGGAATGAAAGCCGACGCGGGCAGGTAGCGCGCAAAGCTCACAAAGGGCTCGAAGAAGGCCTCGACCGGTTTGTAGGCGCCCATCATCACGCCCAGCGGCACAGCCAGCAAGGCGGCAATCGCAAAGCCGCCCAGCACCCGCCAGACCGTCATGCCGATGTCCTTGGCGAACCCCTGGTGGGCCAGCAGGTCGTAGCCCGACCTCACCATGGTGATGGGGTCGGCCAGAAAGGTCTTGGAGACGTAGCCGCCCAGCGTGAAGATGGCCCACACGACGAAGAACAGAACGAAAAAACTCACGCCCAGCGCGATGCGCGCGCCGGGTGTTACGGGTTGCAGGGGCCGCATGCGTTTACGGGCTTATTTCAGAAAACGCGTGTCGGCGAGTTTCCCCATGTCGGGCAGCGACTTGATGATGCCGGCCTCCATCAGCAGCTCGGCGGCCTCCTTGCTGAAAGCGGCGTGTTCACCGGCAAAGAATTTCTGGTTGGCCGCGCGGTCCTGCCAGCGCAGGTATTTGGACGAGGCTTCAAAGGCGTCACCGGTCTGCTTCACGTCGGCGCCCATGATCTCGAAGCTTTTCTTCGGCTCTTTCTGGATCATCTCGACGGCGTCGAAGTAGCTGTCGGCCAGGGCCTTGGCGGCCTTGGGGTTCTCGCTCAGGAACTTGGGCGTGCAGCCGAAGGTGTCCATCACCATGGGGTAGTCCAGCGTGGTGGCGATGATCTTGCCGGCTTCCGGCTTGGCGCGCACCGCGCCCAGGTAGGGCTCGTAGGTCATCGCGGCATCGACGCCGTCGGTGCCCGCGATCATCGCGTTGGCCGCGGCCTGCGGTTCGAGGTTGACGACCTTCACGTCCTTGGTGCTCATGCCGTTTTTCTTCAGCATCCAGGCCAGGGCGAAGTAGGGCGAGGTGCCGGGCGCGCTCGCGGCCACGGTCTTGCCTTTCAGGTCGGTGATTTTGGCGATGCCGGGTTTGACCACCATGCCGTCGGCGCCATAGCTTTTGTCGAGCTGGAAGATCTGCGTGGTGGCCACGCCGTTGGCGTTCCACACCACCCAGGTTTCCACCGTGGTCGCGGCGCACTGCACGTCACCCGAGGCTATCGCGAGGTGGCGGTCTTTTTGCGGGATCTTCTTGATGGACACGTCCAGCCCGTTCTTCTTGAAGATGCCGGCTTCCTTGGCCAGGGTCAGCGGGGCAAAACCCGTCCAGCCCGAAATGCCGATGGCGACCTTGGTCTCCTGCGCGTGGGCGGCGTTCATGGCCAGAGCGGACGCGAATGCGAGCAGGGAGAGGGCGAGTTGTTGCTTCATGAAGAGGCTCCTGTATAGATAGGGATAACGGTATCGCTAATGTATGCAGGCTTCATGCCAGCCGCAAGGCGGTTAACTCGGTGATTTGGGCTTCCCCGGCCAGGCCTATGCGCCCGCCCGCCACCAATTGGTGCACCCTTTCCATGTCGGGTGCCAGGCTGCGGTCATGCATCATGGCCGGCGAGGCTTTTCGCACCAGTTGCAGCACGCCTTCGAGCACGGCGGAACTCTTGAGCGGGCGCAAAAATTCAATGCCCTGCGCGGCGGCCAGCAGCTCGATGGCGACGATGTATTCGGTGTTGCGCAGCATGGGCTGCAGGCGGCGCGCCGCGAAGGTCGCCATGCTCACATGGTCTTCCTGGTTGGCCGAGGTGGGCAGGCTGTCCACGCTGGCAGGGTGGGCCAGCGACTTGTTTTCGGAGGCCAGCGCGGCGGCGGTCACGTGCACGATCATGAAGCCGGAATTGAGGCCCGGCTCGGGCGTGAGGAATGCAGGCAGGCGCGAGGCCACGGTGTCGACCAGCATGGCGATGCGGCGCTCGGTGATCGCGCCGATTTCGGCGATGGCGACGGCCAGCGCGTCACAGGCCAAAGCGACCGGCTCCGCATGGAAATTACCACCGGACAGAAGCGTCTCATCCTCGGCAAACACCAGCGGGTTGTCGGTCACCGCATTGGCTTCGCGCATCAGCACCTGCGTGGCATAGCGCATCTGGTCCAGGCAGGCGCCCATGACCTGCGGCTGGCAGCGCAGGCAATACGGGTCCTGCACGCGGTCGTCGCCTTCCAGGTGCGAGCGGCGGATTTCGCTGCCCACCATGATGGCGCGGTAAGCGGCGGCGCAATCGATCTGCCCCGGCTGGCCGCGCACCGCGTGGATGCGCGGGTCGAAAGGGCCGTCGCTGCCGCGCGCGGCGTCCAGCGTGACGGCGCCCGAAATCACCGCGGCTTCAAACAGCCGGTCGGTGGCCAGCAGCGCGTCCAGCGCCAGTGCGGTCGAGACCTGCGTGCCGTTGATCAGCGCCAGGCCTTCCTTGGCCGACAGCTTCACCGGCGTGAGGGAGGCTTGTTTCAGCGCATCGGCCGCGGCCATGCGCTGGCCTTGGTAGAAGACTTCGCCTTCGCCAATCAAAGGCAGGCACAGATGGGCCAGCGGCGCGAGGTCGCCCGAGGCGCCCACCGAACCCTGGCAGGGAATCACCGGTGTCAGGCCCTTGTTGTACAGCGCCATCAGCATGTCGATGACCGCTTCGCGCACGCCGGAGTAGCCGCGCGCCAGGCTTGCTGCCTTGAGCAGCAACACCAGGCGCACCACGCGCTCGGGCATGGGCTCGCCCACGCCCACGGCGTGCGAGCGCAGCAGGTTGAGCTGCAGGGTTTCCAGGTCGGCCTGCGCGATGCGCTGGTTGGCCAGCTTGCCGAAGCCGGTGTTGACGCCGTAGACGGCATCGCCACCCTGCGCGGCTTTTTGCACCAGCGCGGCGCTGGCGCGAATGCCGGCCGTGGCGGAGGGGTCTATCGCCAGCGTTTGCGCTGTGGTGTGGATGTCGCGCAACTGCGCCAGCGTGAGCCGGCCGGGTTGGATGGTGAGGGTCATGGTGTTGCCAACGGGTAAGAAAGAAAAAGGAGGCGGAAAAACCGGGCTTACTCGGGCTTGATGTTTTTCTGCCGTATCACCTCGGTCCAGCGCGCGGTGTCGGCCTGGATGGCCGCGGCCAGCTCGGCGGGCTTTCCGGTGGCGGCGTCCATGCCCAGCGCGGCCAGTTTTTCCTTGAGCTCGGGCCGCGCGAAGAGCTTGACGGTCTCGCCGTTGAGTTTGTCGATGACGGCGCGCGGCGTGCCGGCCGGCACCATGAGCGCATACCAGGACACCGCCTCGAAACGCGGCAGGCCCTGCTCGGCAATCGTCGGCGTCTCGGGCATCAGGGGCGAGCGCTTGAGGCTGGCCACGCCGAGCGCGCGCAACTTGCCGCTCTTGATGTGCGGCAGCACCGAGGACATTTGCGCGAACATCATGCTGACCTGGCCGCCCAGCAAATCATTGAGCGCCGGGCCTATGCCCTTGTAGGGCACGTGCAGCAGCTGCACGCCGCTGTTCAGCGCCAGCAACTCGCCCGCCAGGTGTGCCTGGCTGCCGGCGCCGGGCGAGGCAAAACTCACGCTGTCGGATTTCTGCGCGGCCAGCGCGAGCAGTTCCTTGACGTTTCGCGCCGGTACGGCGGCGTTGACGACCAGCACGTTCTCCACCGTGGCCAGCATGGTGACGGGCGCGAGGTCTGAAGCCTTGTAGGGCAGGCCGGGGTAGAGCGCGGGATTGACCGCGATATTGCCCAGCGGGACGATGGCCAGCGTGTAGCCGTCGGGCGCTGCCTTGGCCGCCAGGTCAATGCCGATGTTGCCGGCTGCGCCCACCTTGTTGTCGACCACGGCCGGCTGGCCCATGGATTCGGCGAGGCCCTGCGCCAGCACGCGGCCCAGCACGTCGACCGGGCCGCCGGGCGGAAAGGGTGCGATGACGTGCAGCGGTTTGGAGGGATAGGTCTGCGCGGTGGCGCCGAAGGAGACGGCGGCAAGCAGCAAGGCCAGCAAGGTGGTTCGCGTAAACAGCTTCATCAGATATCGTCCAGTGCGGGCGCGGGCCCGCCGTCCATGGCCGCCAGCGGCAGGTAGTCCGCGGGATCGGGAAACGCAAAACCCGCGAGCAGAAGGCGCTGCATCACCGGCGCCAGTTCCGTCGCTTTGGCCGTGGCGCGCAAGGCCTTGCGCACCTTGGCCAGCGTCTCTTCGGGTAAATCTGCGGTGGCCACCAGCGGCGGAATCGGCAGGGCAGCCGTGCTGGCGACGGTGCGCACCTGCGCGGCGAATTCCGGGTCGTGGGCCTTGAGCAGGTCGTGGTAATAACTGTCCAGCGGCCCGGCATCGATGCGGCCTTCGGCCAATGCCGTGATCACGCCGCGCGCATTGACCAGTTCACCCACGGCCTTGCGGTACAGGCGCGAACCTTTCGCCTCGCGGTAGGGTGCCAGGTGATGCCGCAGCGCCACGCCGCCCGACATGGAGTCGGCCAGCGTGTAGCCGATCACACCGCCGAACGTATCCTCCAGCGCCTGGTAGGGCGCATCGGCGCGCACCACGATGTCGGTGAAGTACACCGGCTTGCCGCCGTAGCGGGCCGGCGAGGGAATGGGTGCGGCCACCAGCGTGGGCCGCTCGCCGCGCTGGGCAAAGGGCAGGCCGCACATCATCGCCAGGCCCAGGTCGTCGCGCGCCCACAGCACAGCCAGCGGCGCCGGCGCGTCGTAGTCAACGACGTCCCAGTGCAGGCCCGCGCGTATCAGCACCCAGGCCAGCAAGGTCTTCCAGTCGGCCTTGACCGAAGGTGTGGCCGAATACATGCGGGCGTTGGCCAGCAGCGCCTGCGTGGTTTGTGGAGTGCTGATGGCGTCCATGCTGCCTGCTTCAGCGGAAACGCAGCTTTTGCCCCAGGCCCATGCGCTTGGCCTTTTCCAGCATGAAGGCGCCCAGCGCGATGTCCGACAGCGAGAGGCCGCGGTGCCAGAATAGATTGGTCTCGTCGTCGCTCTCGCGGCCTGGCTTGAGGCCCGCGACGATCTGGCCCAGTTCGGCGTGCAGCGTGGCTTCCGACAGCTTGCCGGCATCGACGTGGGCGCGCAGCGCGCCCAGCGGGCCGGCCTTGGCCTGGCCCCAGTCGTCCATCACCATCTTGTCCATGATGTCGGTCAGCGAGAGTTCGACCGCGCTCATGGTGCCGTAGGGAATCACGCAAGCGCCTTTTTTGATCCACTCGGTCTTGAGCATGGGCGTGGGTTTTTCCAGGCGCGAAGCCTCGACCACGATGTCGGCGCCGCGCACGCAGGACTCCCAGTCCTCGGTCACGATGATCTTCTTGCCCAGGTCTTTTTCGAGCTTGGCGGCAAAGGCGTTGCGGCTTTCGGGCCGGCGCGAATGCACGCGGATTTCGTCGAAGTCGTAAATCGAGTCGAGCAGGCGCACGTTCCAGTAGGAGGTGCCGCGCGCGCCTATGTGGCCCAGGATCTTCGAGTTCTTGCGCGCCAGGTGCTTGGCGCCCAGCGCGGTGATGGCGCCGGTGCGCATGTCGGTGATGTCCGAGGCGTCGATGATGGCGATGGGCGAGCCGTTCTTGGGGTCGAACAGGTTGAGAATCGCCAGCTCTGAAGGCAGGCCCTGCTCATAGTTCTTGTAGAAGTCGCCGACCACTTTCACGCCGGCCAGGCCCAGCGGGCGTATGTAGCCGCGCAGCACGTTGAAGTGGCCGGGGTAGTCTTTTTCCGGCACCAGGTGCATGCGCGGTTCTATCGTCGTCTGCTTGTTGCCCTGTGCATGCAGGGCCTGCTCGACGGCGGCGATGATCTCGGCGTCGGTCAGGGCCAGGGCCTGGACGTCGGGGTGGTTCAGGTAGGTGAGGTAAATCTCGGCGGTGCTATCGGACATGTGTTTCAGCTTCCTATCATGGGCAGGTTCAGCCCGTTGTCTCTGGCGCTTTGTTTCGCGATGTCGTACCCCGCATCGGCATGGCGCATCACGCCGGTGGCCGGGTCGTTGAACAGCACGCGGGCGAGTTTTTCCGACGCTTCGGCCGTCCCGTCGCAGACGATGACCACGCCCGAGTGTTGCGAGTAGCCCATGCCGACGCCGCCGCCATGGTGCAGGCTGACCCAGGTCGCGCCGCTGGCGGTGTTGAGCAGGGCATTGAGCAGCGGCCAGTCGCTCACGGCATCGCTGCCGTCCTTCATCGCTTCCGTCTCGCGATTCGGCGAGGCGACGGAGCCGCTGTCCAGGTGGTCGCGGCCGATCACGATGGGGCCCTTGAGCTCGCCGCTTTTGACCATTTCGTTAAAAGCCAGGCCGGCGATGTGGCGCTCGCCCAGGCCTATCCAGCAGATGCGCGCCGGCAGGCCCTGGAAGGCGATGCGCTCTTCGGCCATGTCCAGCCAGCGGTGCAGGTGCTTGTTGTCCGGGAAGAGTTCCTTCATCTTCGCGTCGGTCTTCCTGATGTCTTCCGGGTCGCCCGAGAGCGCCACCCAGCGGAAGGGGCCGACGCCGCGGCAGAACAGCGGGCGTATGTAGGCCGGCACAAAGCCGGGGTAGTCAAAGGCGTTGTCCACGCCGAAGTCCTTGGCGACCTGGCGCAGGTTATTGCCGTAGTCCACCGTGGGGATGCCCATCTCGTGGAAGGCCAGCATGGCCTTGACGTGGACCACGCAGGATTCGCCGGCCGCTTTGGTCAGCGCCGCATGTTGCGCCGGGTCTTTTTGCGCGGCCTTCCATTGCGCGACCGTCCAGCCGATGGGCAGGTAGCCGTTGATGATGTCGTGCGCCGAAGTCTGGTCGGTCACGATGTCGGGGCGCAGGCCGCCGGCTTGGGCGCGCCTGGCCAGTTCGGGCACGATTTCGGCCGCATTGCCGCACAGCGCGATGGAGACGGCTTCCTTGCGCGAGGTGTGGTGCTTGATGAGTTCCAGCGCCTCGTCAAGGTCCTTGGCCTGCTTGTCGACGTAGCGGGTGCGCAGGCGAAAGTCGATGCTGGACTGCTGGCATTCGATGTTCAGCGAGCAGGCGCCGGCAAAGGTGGCGGCCAGCGGCTGCGCGCCGCCCATGCCGCCCAGGCCGGCGGTCAGCACCCAGCGGCCGGCCAGGTCGCCGTTGAAATGCTGGCGGCCCGCTTCCACAAAGGTTTCATAGGTGCCCTGCACGATGCCCTGGGTGCCGATGTAAATCCAGCTGCCGGCCGTCATCTGGCCGTACATCATGAGGCCGGCGCGGTCCAGCTCGTTGAAGTGTTCCCAGGTCGCCCACTTGGGCACCAGGTTGGAATTGGCGATCAGCACGCGCGGCGCGCCGGTGTGGGTGCGGAACACGCCCACCGGCTTGCCCGACTGCACCAGCAGGGTTTCGTCGGCCTTGAGCTTGCGCAGGGAGTCGAGGATGGCGTCGAAGGCCGGCCAGTTGCGGGCGGCCTTGCCGATGCCGCCGTAGACCACGAGCTCGTCGGGGTTTTCGGCGACTTCCGGGTCCAGGTTGTTCTGGATCATGCGGTAGGCCGCCTCGATCTGCCAGTTGGCGCAGCTCAGCGTGCTGCCGCGGGGCGCCCGCACCGGGCGGGCCTTGCTGTCAAGGAAAGGGGTTTGGGAAAGATCGGACATGGGGCTGCTCCGGGAATAAAAACAGAAACTTTTCCGGCGGTTCGAAAAAGAAAGGGGCGGTGACTGGTATAAATCGTAGTTGTCTATACAACTTGTGTCAACTGGCGTAATCTACGGTTTGTGCGCAAGGATCTGTAAAAGGCTGCAAGGGGCTCCTGAGGCTTTTTGCGGTCACAATGATTTTTTCTTACATCCGCGAACATAGCGCTGAACCCCATGGCCACTATCCCGCTGCCTGCCTACGGCCAGGTCAAGGCATTCATCAAAAAACGCATCAGTGCCGGCACCTGGAAGCCCGGCGACCCGGTGCCCAGCGAATCCGTGCTGATGGAGCAGTTCGGCGTGAGCCGCATGACGGTGAACCGTGCGTTGCGCGAGCTCATGGGCGAGGGACTGGTCACGCGCATCCAGGGCTCGGGCACCTTTGTCGCGGAACTGCACCGCATTTCTTCCACGCTGACGATTCGTGACATCCACGAGGAGGTGGTGGAACGCGGCCATGTCCACACTTCGCGCGTGCTGCTGGCCGAATCCGAAAAAGCCAGTGCCGACCTGGCGCGCACCCTGGGCCTGCGCCCGGGCGGGCGGGTGTTCCACACCATTCTGATCCATCTCGAAAACGGCGTGCCCATCCAGTACGAAGACCGCTACGTCAACCCGGCGGCCGCGCCCAGGTACCTGGAAACCGATTTCAGCGAAACCTCGCCCACACACCACCTGCTGGCCGAGGCGCCGCTGACGGAAGCCAGCTATTCGATAGAAGCCTGCCTGCCCTCCGCGCTGGAAGCCAAGCACCTTGAAATCAAGCAGGGTGAAGCCTGCCTGGCCATGATGCGGCGCACCGTGAGCGGCGCCAACATCGCCAGCGTGGCACGGCTGGTGTACCCGGGGTCGCGCTACAGCTTTGCCGGGAAGTTTCAGGCATGACGTCCACCAACCGTCCCGGCTGGAACATCGTCCACCTGGCCGACATCCCCGCGACCCCTTGGCGCAACGGCGGCGGCGTCACGCGCGAACTGGCCATGTGGCCCGATGCGGGCGACTGGGCCTGGCGCATGTCGGTGGCCGACGTGGACCAAAGCGGGCCCTTCTCGAAGTTCGAGGGCATAGAGCGCTGGTTCGCGGTGCTGGAAGGCGCCGGCGTGCAACTCGACGTGGCGGGCGCGCCGCACCGCATGACGGCTACCGACGCGCCGCTTTTCTTCGACGGTGGCGCCGCGACGGGCTGCGAACTGATAGACGGCAAGACGCGTGATTTCAACCTCATGGTGCGCAGGGGGACAAAGCCTTCGCGCATGGTGCGCGTCGACGGGCGTTTTTCAGAAACACTGAATGGCGGGACCACCATCGCCGTGTACGCGCACGCGTCGGCGGCAACCGTGCTGTTTGACGAAGAGACGCTGCAGCTGCCCCCCGCCACATTGGCCTGGCGCACGGTGGCGGGCAGCGCCGCGGTGCGTGTGGCCGCCGACCAAGCCCTCTGGATGGAGATTCCCGCATGAGCCTGCAAGTCTGGACACATTGCAACATCGCCACGCTGCAAGCCGGCGCCGCCCAGCCCTACGGGTTGATCGAAGATGCGGCGCTGGTGGCCGAGGGCGAATCCATCGCCTGGGTCGGCCCGCGCGCCGATCTGCCGGCGGACTTGCGCTCACGCTGCACCGCGCAGCATGACGCGGGCGGTGCGCTCATCACACCGGGCCTCATCGATTGCCACACCCACCTGGTCTATGGCGGCGACCGTGCCCATGAATTTGAATTGCGCCTGAACGGCGCGAGCTATGAAGACATCGCCCGCGCCGGCGGCGGCATTGCCTCCACCGTCAAGGCCACGCGCGCCGCGAGCGCGCAGCAATTGCAGGCGCAAAGCGCGCCCCGGCTCCGGCAACTTGTCGCCGAAGGCGTGACCACGCTGGAGATCAAGTCCGGCTACGGCCTGGCGCTGGAGCACGAACGCAAGACGCTGTCGGTGGCGCGCGCGCTGGGGCAAAGCCACGCGGTGGACATCCGCACCACCTTCCTGGGCGCGCACGCCGTGCCCGCCGAGTTCGCCGGCCGCACCGATGCCTATGTCGATGCGGTGCTTGAGATGCTGCCCTTGCTGCACGCCGAAGGCCTGGTCGATGCGGTCGACGCCTTTTGCGAACGCATCGCCTTCAGCACCGCGCAGACCGAGCGCGTCTTTGCCGCGGCGAAAGCGCTGGGCATTCCCGTCAAGCTGCATGCCGAGCAGCTCAGCGACAGCGGCGGCGCGCAGCTCGCGGCGCGTTACGGCGCGATCAGCTGCGACCACCTTGAATGGCTGTCGCCCGAGGGCGCGCAAGCCATGGCGGCGGCCGGCACGGTGGCGGTGCTGCTGCCCGGCGCGTTCTACTTTTTGCGCGAAACCAAACTGCCGCCCGTGGCCCTGCTGCGCGAGCAGCAGGTGCCCATGGCGATTTCCACCGACTGCAATCCCGGCAGTTCGCCCTGCACCTCGCTGCTGCTGATGCTCAACATGGCCTGCACGCTGTTTCGGCTCACGCCCGAAGAAGCGCTGGCCGGCGTCACGCGCCATGCGGCCGCCGCGCTGGGCCTGCGCGACCGCGGTGTGCTGGCCAAGGGCTTGCGCGCCGACTTTGTGCTGTGGGATGTGCAGCGCCCGGCCGAGTTGAGTTATGCCCTGGGCGCGAACCCGCGCCTGCAGACCGTCTTCAAAGGCCGGCTGGTATGAATGTTGCTGCATACCGGCGCACTGCGCCCTTGTGTGCATCGCTCCGCGTTGGTCCCTGATCCCAAGCGGGTTTTCCTCGTTTCCCATCACGAATGGCGAGTGGAGCCGCCGCTTGGCCCACCGGCGGATCGCGCAAAGCTCACGCGCCGCCCAACGCCAAAAAACAAACAACCATTCCCAGCCAGTGAGAAATAGTGCTTTGCGCGCGCCTGCAAGCGCCGGATACTGAAAACGATGTTGCCCGACGCCCCCGCTCCCTCCACTGTCTCCGCCATCTCTGCCGTAGATCGCGCGCTGGTGGTGCTGGCCACGCTGGCGCAGCACGGGCGGCCCCTGACGGCCGTGGAGTTGCTGGCGAAGACGGGCCTGAGCCAAAGCACCTTGTACCGACAGCTGCTCTCGCTCAAGCGCTGGGGCTTTGTCCTGGAAACAGAAGGCCGTTATGCGCCCGGCCCCTTGAGCCTGCAGCTGGCCCTGGGCTACGACATGGCCTCCCACCTGGCGCAGCAGGCGCGCCAGGACATGCAGCTGCTGGCGCAGCAATCCCAGGAAAGCGTCGGCCTGATCGTCGCGGTCAACGGCCAGGCCATTTGCATCGACATGGTCGAGAGCCGCCAGTCCCTGCGCTGTTCTTTCGAAAAAGGCCGCAGCGTGCCGCTGGAAAAAGGCGCCTCGGCCAAATGCCTGATGGCGCACATGCCGGCCGCGGCATTGAACGCGTCGCTGGGCCCCGACCGGCAGAGGCCCGAACTGCTGGCCGAACTGGCGGAGATCCGTAAGGCCGGTTTTGCCGTCAGCGACAGCGAGGTCGATGCCGGTGTCTGGGGCGTCAGCGTGCCCCTGTTCGCCATGGGCCAGCAAGCCGTCGGCGCCCTGACCTTGATGGCGCCCAGCGTGCGCATCCAGGGCAAACACCCACCGCTGATCCAGATGGCGGTGGTCGCCGCCGCCCGCATTTCCCGAAGTTTGAGTCGCTGAGCGCTTTGACCGTTTGATATCCGAATTTATTTAACCCCCTGGAGCAACCACCATGAACTTCCGCCGCCAATTCCTTGCGTCCTGCATCGCCGTCCTCGGCCTGGCTTCCCTAGGCGCGCACGCGCAGGACGTGCTTCGCGTCGGCACCGACGCCACCTTCCCGCCCATGGAATACGTTGAAAACGGCAAGCGCACCGGCTTTGACATCGAACTCGTGGAAGCCGTCGCCAAGACCCTGAACAAGCGCGTCGAGTGGATAGACATCGACTTCAAGGGCTTGGTCCCCGGGCTGGTGTCCAAGCGCTTTGACATGGCGGTGTCGGCCATCTACATCACCGACGAGCGCAAGAAGGTCGTGGACTTCACCGACTCCTACTACGCGGGCGGCTTGGTCGCCATGGTGAAGGAAGGCAACACCGCCATCAAGACCCTGGCCGACCTGAACGGCAAGAAGGTCACTGTGCAGGTGGGCACCAAGTCGGTGAGCTACCTGGCCTCCAACTATCCGCAGGTGCAACTCGTGGAAGTCGAGAAGAACCAGGAAATGTTCAACCTGGTCGAGATCGGCCGCGCCGATGCGGCCGTGACCGGCAAGCCGGCCGCCTTCCAGTACGTGCGCACCCGCGGCGGCCAGCGCGTGCTCGAGCAGCAGCTCACCACCGAGGAATACGGCATGGCGCTGCGCAAGGACACGCCCGAGCTGACCAAGGCCGTCAACGGCGCCCTGGCCAAACTCAAGGCCGACGGCACCTATGCGCAGATCGTGAAGAAGTGGTTCAGCAACACCACCGCGCCGGCCGCCGCCAAATAAGCAGACCGAAAGCCTGAGCGATGGAACTCGATTTCTCGCCCGCTTTCGCGGGGTGGCGCAACCTGCTTTCGGGTGCGCTGGTCACCGTGGAAATCACGGCGGTGGCCCTGGTGCTTGGCTGCATCATGGGCTTGCTGGTGGGGATCGGGCGCCTCAATCCGGCCCGGCGCGTGGTCTATGCGCTGTGCACCAGCTACGTGGCGGCCATACGCGGCACGCCGCTGCTGGTGCAGCTGTTCATCCTGTTTTTCGGCTTGCCGCAGTTCGGCATCATGCTGCCGGCCTTTGTCTGCGGCGTGATCGGCCTGGGCATTTATTCCGGCGCCTATGTGTCGGAGATCGTGCGCGGCGCCATCCAGTCCATCGACAGGGGCCAGATGGAGGCCGCGCGTTCGATCGGCATGTCTTACGGCACGGCCATGCGCAACATCATCCTGCCGCAGGCGCTGGTGCGCATGATCCCGCCGCTGGGCAACGAATTCATCGCGCTGATCAAGAACTCCGCGCTGGTGTCGCTGCTGACCATTCATGAACTGATGCACGAAGGGCAAAAAATCATCAGCGTGTCCTACCGTTCCCTGGAGGTTTACCTTGTGATTGCCGTCATGTATTTTGTGTTGACCGGGCTGACGACGCTGGCGCTGCGCCGCATCGAGCAGCGGCTGCGCGCCGGAGGCATGGTGCAATGAACACGCCAACCCCAGGCTCCAGCAAGCCCATCGTCACCATCCGCGGCCTGCGCAAGTCCTTCGGCGATCACGTCGTGCTGCACGGCATTGATTTTGACGTCCAGCCCTCGCAGGTGGTCGTCGTCATAGGCCCCAGCGGCTCGGGCAAGAGCACCTTTTTGCGCTGCTGCAACGGGCTGGAGACGCCCGACAGCGGCCGCGTCGAGATCTGCGGGCGCGTGCTTGCCGATGCCGGCCGCATGCTGGACGACCAGGCGCTCAACCATTTGCGCGAAGACGTCGGCATGGTGTTCCAGTCCTTCAACCTGTTTCCGCACCTGTCGGTCATCGACAACATCACCGTCGGCCCGCGCAAGGTGCGCGGCCTGTCCAGGCAGCAGACCGAGGCCGACGCCATTGCGCTGCTCGACAAGGTGGGCCTGCGGCAAAAAGCCCATGCCATGCCGGCCAGCCTTTCGGGCGGCCAGAAGCAGCGCGTGGCGATTGCCCGCGCGCTGGCCATGCAGCCCCAGCTGATGCTGTTCGACGAGCCCACCTCCGCGCTGGACCCGGAACTGGTCGGCGAGGTGCTGCAGGTCATGAAGCTGCTGGCCGGCGAGGGCATGACCATGATGGTCGTGACCCACGAGATGGACTTCGCGCGCGAAGTCGCCGACGTGGTGGTGGTGATGGATGGCGGTGTGCTGATCGAGGCCGGGCCGCCCGACATCATCTTCACGAACCCGGCGCAGGCGCGAACACGCGATTTCCTGCATGCGGTGTTGTCACGGACCTGATGGTGCTGTTATCTTCCGGGCTTTCGCGCTCAACTTTTTCAAGGGCCTCCCCACATGAGTGACTTCAGCGATGCAAACGGCGTGAGCGAAGTTTTCAGCCTGCAGCAGGGCACGGCGCCGCTGCTGGTCAGCATGCCGCACATAGGCACCGAGATCCCGGCTGAGCTACAGGCCGGCTACACGGAAGAGGCGCTTCGGGTCGAAGACACCGACTGGCACCTGCACCGGCTCTACAACTGCCTGCCCGTGGTGGGCGCCAGCGTGCTGCGGCCGCGTTATTCGCGTTACGTCATTGACCTGAACCGCCCGCCCGACGATGCGCCCATGTACCCCGGCGCGTCCAACACCGAGCTGTGCCCCACGCGCTTTTTCAGCGGTGCGCCGCTCTACAAACCCGGCCACGAGCCCGGCCCCGAGGAGCGTGCAAGGCGGCGCGAGGCCTACTGGCAGCCCTACCACGCGGCCCTGGCCGCCGAACTGGCGCGCCTGAAGGCGCTGCACGGGTTTGCCCTGCTGTGGGACGCGCACAGCATTCGCTCGCACATCCCCTGGCTGTTCGAAGGCAAGCTGCCCGACCTCAACATCGGCACGGCCAGCGGCGCCAGCGCGCACGCGTCCATCACCGATGCGGTGGTGCAGGCCTGCGAAGCCGCGCCGCACATCAGCACCGCCGTCAACGGCCGCTTCAAGGGCGGCTACATCACGCGCCACTACGGACGGCCGGCGGACGACGTGCATGCCGTGCAGCTGGAGATGTGCCAGAGCCTCTACATGCAGGAAGTGCCGCCTTATGCCTACGATGAAGCCCTGGCCTGGCAGGTGCAGCCCCTGCTCAAGATGATGGTCTCCGGCGCGCTCGGCGCCGCTGTCCACCTGTACGCCTGAGCACCTGAACCCGGACACCTGAAACACCATGAGCAGTGACATGAAGACATTTTTCGCTCCCCAGGCCTGGGTGCAGGGCGCATGGGCCAGGGACGTGCTGCTGACGGTGGCCGCCAACGGCTGCTGGCAAAGCGTGCAGCCCGGCGCCTCGGCGCAGGACGCGGCGGGCGCCACGCGTTTGGCCGGCCCGGTGCTGCCGGGCCTTGTCAACGCGCACAGCCACGCCTTCCAGCGCGCGATGGCCGGCCTGACCGAACGCCGCAGCGCCGGCGCCCATGCGTCCGACGATTTCTGGAGCTGGCGCGACCGCATGTACAGCGCGGCCAACCGCATCACGCCCGGCCAGCTGGAGGCAATAGCGACCCAGCTCTATGCCGAACTGCTGGCCGGCGGCTACACCCAGGTCTGCGATTTCCATTACCTGCACAACGACGTCAGCGGCGCGGCCTATGCCGACCCGGCCGAGATGTCGCTGGCCCTGGTGCGCGCCGCGCAGCGCACCGGCATGGGCCTCACGCTGCTGCCCACGCTCTACATGCGATCAGGCTTCAAGGCCACAGGCCTGCGCGAAGACCAGCGCCGGTTTTCTTCCACGCCCGAAAGCGTGATGCGCACGGTCGAGCAGGTGCAGCGGCAGACACAGGGCGATGCGCGCATCAACGTCGGCGTGGCCGTGCACTCGCTGCGCGCCGCCAGCCCGGCCGCCCTGCATGAACTCACGGCGGCGGCGAAAGAAGCCGGCCTGCCGGTGCACATCCACATCGCCGAGCAGACACAGGAGGTCGACGACTGCCTGGAACACACAGGCCAGCGCCCGATTGAATGGTTGCTCAACAACGCCGACGTCGACGCCCGCTGGAACCTGGTGCACGCCACCCATGCCACGCCGGCCGAGCTGCAGGGCGTGCAGGGCAGCGGTGCGGCCATCGTGATCTGCCCCGCCACCGAGGCCAACCTGGGCGACGGCGTGTTTGATTTGCCGGCTTACGCGGCAGCGGGCGGCCGCTGGTCCATAGGCTCGGACAGCCACGTCACGCGCAGCTGGCCCGAAGAGCTGCGCCTGCTTGAATACTCGCAGCGCTTCACGCTGCGCCAGCGCAACATCGCCGCGCGCGTACTCGGTACCGAAAGCAGCGCCGCCGGCCTGTTCGAAGCCGCGCTGGCCGGCGGCTTCCCTGCCACCGGCCGCATGCAGGCAGGCCTTGCGCCCGGCCACCGCGCCGATTTTGTGACGCTGGACATGGCCTCCCCCGCGCTGCTGGGTGTGCCGGCCGGCCACGCGCTGGACGCGCTGGTGTTCTCCAGCCCCGGGGCTGCGCTGGATGAAGTGTTTGTGGCCGGTGAGCGCGTCGCCGCCCACGGCCAGGCCACGGGAAGCGCGCGCGGCGGGGTGCTCCAGCCCCGCTTGGCGCAGGGCTTTGCGCGCGCCATGCAGGAGCTGTGGGCGGGCTGATCAAGTCAGGCCTCCGACCCTGCGTTGGCGGCAGGCGATACCATCGCCCCATCTCCCCAACAAGGCGTTGCCGTGGACCATAAATGGCTGGAAGACTTCATTGCCCTGGCGCGCGAGCGCAGTTTTTCGCGAGCGGCGGAGCTGCGCCATGTAACGCAGCCGCAGTTCTCGCGCCGCGTGCGTGCGCTGGAGTTGTGGGCGGGCGCCGACCTGGTCAACCGCGCCGTCGTGCCGCTGGGGCTCACGGCCGCCGGTGAAGAATTGCTGCCCGTGGCGCGCCGCGCTGTGGCGGGCCTGGCCGACGTGCGGGCCCGCATCCGCCATGCGCAGGGCGGGCTCGATTGGGTCACGCTGGCCACCGGCCGCACGCTGTCGCGCACGACAGTGCCTTCCTGGCTGGCGCGCGTCAAGCGCGGCGCCGGGGAGTTCCGCCTGCGCATACTCACGGGGTCCATCCACGAAGGCGCTACCGCGCTGGAGCAGGGCGCGGCCGACTTCCTGCTGTCCTTCACGCATCCGCGCCTGCCCATGCGGCTGGACGACCAGGCCTTCGAGGGACTCACGTTGGGCACCGAGGAGCTGGTGGCCGTGAGCGCGCCGCGCGCCGACGGGCAGGCGCAGCATGCCTTGCCGGGCACGGCGCGCGAACCGGCGCGGGTGCTGGGTTACGCGCCCACGCTGGCGCTCAGCCAGATCCTGCAGGACGGGCTGAGCCGCGATGCGCGCGAGCTCTTCCTGCACACGGTGACCGAATCCGATTTCGCCGAATCCCTGCACGAGCAGGCCCTGCAGGGCGTGGGCCTGGCCTGGCTGCCGCGCGGCCTGGTCGGCGACGACCTGCGCAGCGGCCGGCTGGTGGCGGCCGACCCGCAGGCGATCGCGGTGCGCTTTGAGATACGGCTGTACCGCAACCGCAGCCCGCGCAACGATCTGGTGCAGCGCATCTGGGCGGCAAGCACGAATGGATGACTCGTTGATGACTCGCATGCGTCCATGCGTGATGCGCATGCGCCTCTGGGGGATGCATTCCTAGACTGGCTCCACCAACAAGGAGCCTTTATGCCCACACCTTCTTTCTTCCCGCGTCCCCACCTCGGCGGCGCCCTGCTGGCCTTGCTGGCCTTTTCGGCCTTTTCGGTCTTCCCCGTGGCACATGCCCAGACCCAGGCCTGGCCCGCGTCCAGGCCGATCTCGCTGGTGGTGGGCTATCCGGCCGGCGGCAGCGTCGACCTGGTCGCGCGCATCATCGCCGAGCCCTTGTCCAAGCGCCTGGGCACGGCGGTCATCATTGAAAACGTGGGCGGCGCCGGCGGCACCATAGGCGCGCAGAAGGTCGTCAGCGCCAATCCCGACGGCTACACGCTGCTGCTGGGTTCGGGCAGCGAGGTCTCCATCGCCAAGCTTTTCAATGCCGCCGTCAAGTACAACGGCGAAACCGACCTGGCCCCGGTGGGCTTGATAGGCGTCACGCCCATGGTCTTTGTGACCAACACCAGGACCGGCGTGAAGACCATGGAGGAGGCCATCGCCAAATCCAGGCGCGAACCCAACCAGCTGAGCTTTGCCTCTTCGGGCATAGGCACGCCGCTGCACATGTCGGGCGAACTCATCAACCTGCTGGCCGGCACCACCTTCCGCCACGTGCCCTACCGCGGCGCGGGCCAGCAGTTGCAGGACCTGCTGGGCGGCAACATCGAGTTCAGCGTGTCGGTGCTGTCCTCCGCGCTGCCGCACATCGAGTCGGGCAAGATGATCCCGCTGGGCGTCACCACGCCCACACGCTCGCGCGCCGCGCCGCAAATCCCCGCGCTGGCCGAGAACCCCAGGCTCAAGGGCTATGACATGAATGTCTGGTTCGGCCTCTTCGGCCCCGCGAAACTGCCCGCGCCCATGGTCACGCGGCTCAACCGCGAACTCAACGAAGTCCTGCGCGAGGAAGCCGTCTGGCAAAAACTGCAGAAGGCCGGCATCTCCAACGAAGGCGGAACGCCCCAGGCGCTCGCGGCCTTTGTGCGCGCCGAAACCCAGCGCGTGCGCGCCGTGGTCAACAAGGCGGTCAGCACCGGGGCGACGAACTGATGCACCACCCGGTCACGACCCTGCCGCCCACGCTCGCGCGCTGGTCGGTCTCCAACACCGGTGTCCCCCATGTGCATGAACGGGCAGGCGCCGCGCCCGGCCCCGAGATCCTGGTCACGGCGCTGGTGCACGGCAATGAATACTCGGGCGCCATCGCGCTGGCCGAACTGCTCACCGCCGGCTGGGCGCCGGCGCGCGGCCGGGTCACGCTGGCTTTCTGCAACGTCGCTGCGTTCGGGCGTTTCGACCCGGCCCAGCCCGATGCCTCGCGTTTTGTGGACCAAGACTTCAACCGCGTCTGGGCCGCTGATGCGCTGGACGGGCCGCGCCGCAGCGCCGAACTTGAGCGCGCGCGGCAGCTGCGGCCTTTTGTGGATCGCGCCACGCACCTGCTGGACCTGCATTCCATGCACGAGCCCTGCACCCCCTTGCTGGTGACGGGCACGCTGGCGCGCAACATCGCCTTTGCGCAGTCCTTGCGCACTTCAGCGCAGGTGGTCATCGACGAAGGCCATGCCGACGGCGTGCGCATGCGCGACTACGGCGGATTTGCGGATGCGCAGGGCGAACGCATCGCGCTGCTGCTGGAGGCCGGCCAGCACTGGCACCCGCACGCCGTCGTCGCCGCGCGCGATACGCTCATGCGTTTCCTGGTGCAGGCGGGCGCGCTGGCTCGCCTTGAAGTGCCCGGCGGCTGGCTGCTGCCGGACCGCGAACCGCCCGCGCCTGTGGTGGTGACCGGCCGCGTCGTGGCGAGTTCCATGGATTTCCGTTTCACCGAAGCCTTTACCGGCGGCGAAACCATTGACAGCGCCGGCACCGTGATCGCCACCGACGCGGGCCGCGACATCGTGACGCCTTATGACGACTGTGTGCTGGTCATGCCCTCGCTGCGGCAACTGCGGCCCGGTGTGACCACGGTGCGGCTGGGGCGCAGAAGCTAGCGGATCTCCACCGTGTAGTGAAACCGGTCGGCCGGCACATAAGACACCCGCCATTCGATGACCGCGCCGCCGTGCTCGGTCATGGAGCGCTCAATGCGCATGCACGGCGACCTGGCGGCGACCTTGAAAATTTTGGCGTCTTCCTTGGGCAGGCTGTCCATGGCCAGGTCGTCCACCGCGCGGAACACCACCACGCCGCAGACCGCGTCGTACACCGGGTAGAGCAGGGGCGGTGACTCTTTCTGCAGGTAGGGCACCAGCTTGGCGAAGCGGCTTTGCGGCAGCCAGATGTGTTCCACCAGCACCACCTCGTCGCCGTAGGAGCGCGCGCGGTGCAGGTAGATGGTCTTGTCGTTGGGCGCCAGGCCCAGTTTGGCATTGGCCTGCGCCTCGCCCTTGCGCACTTCCATGGTGAGGATTTTCGCGGTCGGCAGCTCGACGGTGCCCGGCTCCCGGAAGCGCACAAAACGCAGCATGGAACTGCGCTCGAAACTCCGGCTTACAAACGTGCCCTTGCCGTGTATGCGTTCCAGCACGCCGTCCTGCACCAGGCCCTGCATGACCTTGCGCATGGTGCCCACCGAAATCGCGAACTCCAGCGCGAGCTTTTCTTCGCCCGGCAGGGCTTCGCCGGTTTTCCAGGCGCGGTCCGCGATGCGCCGCATCAGCTCGTCCTTGACCTGGAGATGCCGGGGCAGGCGGGGATCGTTGGGTGTGGGCAAGTTTTTTCCTGGGTTGAAGCAAGGGTTGTCCCCATGTTAAGGCACTGCGTTACATCTATACTCCTGTATAGGTGTTGAAAGGCCATGAGGCCGCACGGCACATGCACACGACATTGAACAGGAGACAAACCCATGAAGACATCCAGAAGGCTTTTGCTGGCCGCCGCGGCCTGCCTGGCCGCCGGCCTTTCCACCGTATCAGGCGGCGCATCGGCGCAAGCCGCCTTCCCCGACAAGCCGGTCAGGATCATCGTGCCCTTCCCGCCGGGCGGCAGCTTTGACGTGATCGCGCGCGGCCTGGGCATACGCCTGGGCGAACTCTGGAAGCAGCCCGTGGTGATTGAAAACCGCGCGGGCGCGGGCGGCAACATTGGCGCGCAGTTCGTGATCGGCGCGCCGGCCGACGGCTACACGCTGCTGCTGTGGGGCGATGGCGTGCTGGCCAATCCTTTGCTGTATCCCAAGCCGCCTTTCGACGCGATACGCGACCTGTCCGGCGTGGCCCTGCTGGCCCGGGCGCCGCAGGTGCTGGTCAGCGGCCCCAAGGCCAACATCGCCAGCATGAAGGACGTGCTGGCCGCCAAAGAGCCGCTCAACTACGGCACGGCAGGCGCCGGCTCGCCGGGCCACCTTGCCGCCGAACTTATGAAACGTGAAGGCGCGAAACAGCTCACCCACGTGCCCTACCGCGGCGGCGGCCCGGCGCTGGCCGACCTGATGGGCGACCAGATCCAGCTGGTCTCCACCGGGCTGCCGGCCTGCATCGCGCTGATACGCGGCGGCCGCATCAAGGCGGTGGCCGTGTCGTCCGCGAAGCGGCTCAAGATATTGCCCCAGGTCCCCACCGTGGGCGAGACCCTGCCGGGCTATGAGGTCGACACCTGGTTCGGCATCATGGCGCCCAAGGCCACCCCGGTGGCCGTGCGCAACAAGATCGCCGCCGACGTGCGCACGGTGCTGGCCAACGCGGAGCTGCAAAAGAAACTCGGCGACGACGGCTTTGAAGTCGCCACCAGTTCACCCGCCGAACTCGACGCCAAGATGGTCAATGACCTGGCCTTCTGGCGCGCGCAGGTCGCCAAGTCGGGTGCCCGCGCGGAATGAGCCTTCAGCCAAACATGCCTGCCCACCGCATGGTCACGGCCAGCGATGGTTGCGTGCTCGCCTTGCACACGCTGCGTCCCGGCCGCGCGGACGTCGAGCCCCTTGTTTTCCTGCACGCCCTGGCCATGGATGCCCGCATGTGGCAGGGCGTGGCCGACAGGCTGGACATCGTCGCACCCCTCTATGCCCTGGACTGCCGGGGCCATGGCGCCTCCGGCAAGCCGGCCGGCCCTTACACCACCGCCCGTTTCGCGGAGGACCTTGCGCAGGTCCTCGACAGCCTGGGCGCCGCCCGCGCGCACGTGGTGGGCTGCTCCATGGGCGGCACGGTGGCGCTGGCGTTTGCGGGCCTCTACCCGCAGCGCGTCGCCAGCCTCAGCGTCGTCGACTGCACGGCCTGGTATGGCGACGACGCACCCGGCGCATGGGAAGGCCGCGCGCAACGCGCGCTGCGCGAGGGCCTGGCTTCGCTGATCCCTTTCCAGGCCGAGCGCTGGTTCAGCCCGGGCTTCGCGGCGGCCAGCCCCGAGGTACTGGCCGGCGCGGTCGAGGTCTTCCTGCGCAACGACGTGAACGCCTACGCGGAAAGCTGCCGCATGCTGGGCCGCGCCGACGAGCGTGAACGCATCAGCCGCTACACCGGCCCGGCCATCGTCGTGGTGGGCGAGTCCGACTATGCGACGCCGCTGGCCATGTCGCAGGACATCATGGGCCGCCTGCCGGGCGCCGAGCTGGCCGTGCTCGACGGCCTGCGCCACTACACACCGATGGAGGCGCCCGGCAGGGTCGCGCGCCGCATCACGTCCGTTCTCGTCCGTGCCAGTTCGCTTTCTCAACAATAAGGAGACATGCATGCAACTCAATCGCCGCCACCTGCTGGCCGGTTTCGCCGCCGCCGCGGCCTCCCACGCGCTGACCGGCTGCGCCACCGGTGCCGCCGCGCAAGACCAGGTCTTTGATTCCCACTGCCACATCATCGACCCGCGCTACCCCATCATCGAAAACCAGGGCTACACGCCGCCGCCTTTCCCGCTCGCGCAATACCTGGCCGACACCGCGCCGCTCAAGGTCAGCTCGGGCGCCATCGTCTCGGGCTCCTTCCACGGTTTCGACCAGACCTATCTGCGTGCCACGCTCAAGGAACTGGGCCCGCGCTGGGTCGGCGTCACCCAGGTGCCGCCCAACATCCCCGACGCTGAAGTCGCCAGCCTGGCGGCATTGCGCGTGCGGGCGCTGCGCTTCAACATCTTCCGCGGCCGTATCGACAGCGTCGACGACATCGTGGCCCTGGCCACTCGCGTGCACGCGGTCGGCGGCTGGCATTCGGAAATCTATGCCGACGCCGCGGCCCTGCGCCCGCACGTCGCCAAGCTGTCCAAGCTGCCGCAGATCGTGATCGACCACCTCGGCATGACCGAGGCCGGCCTGCCCGTGGTGCTGGACCTGGTCGACGCCGGCGCGCGCATCAAGGCCACCGGCTTCGGCCGCGTCGACATGAACGTGCCCAAGGCGCTGGAAGCGATTGCCAGGCGCAACCCGAACGCGCTGGTCTTCGGCACCGACATGCCCTCCACCCGCGCCAAGCGACCCTTTGCCGCATCCGACCTGCAACTGGTCAAGGACGTGCTCGGCCCCGAACTGGCGCGCAAGGCGCTGTGGAGCAACGGCGTGAGCCTGTACCGGCCGCAGGTATAAAGGCGGAATCGCTTAAATCCTCAAGGAGTTCCCATGGCCATGGATGCCGCCCTCGTCAAGGCTTTCACCCCCACCGGCGTCCTGCGCGCATCCATCAACCTGGGCAACCCCATCCTGGCCAAAGCCGGCCCGCCCGGCGGCGAACCCACGGGCGTGTCGGTGGACCTGGCCAGGGCTTTTGCGCAGCGGCTGGGCGTGCCCGTCGAATTTGTGGTGTTCGACACGGCGGGCAAGTCGGTGCAGGCGGTCAGCGACGACCAGGCCGACATCGGCTTCTTCGCCATAGACCCTTTGCGCGGCGCCGGTATCGCTTTCACGGCGGCCTATGTGCTGATTGAAGGCTGTTACCTGGTGCGCGATTCGTCGCCGATCACGCGGAACGAAGAGGTCGACAAGGCCGGCGTGACGGTCACCGTGGGCCTTGGCAGCGCTTACGACCTCTACCTGAGCCGCGAACTCCAGCACGCGAGCATCGTCAGGGCGCCCAGCTCACCGGCCGTGGTGGAGACCTTTGTGGCGCAGAAGATCGACGTGGCCGCCGGCGTGAAGCAGCAGCTGGAGCTTGACGCGAAAAAACACACAGGCCTTCGCTTGCTGCCGGGCCGTTTCATGGTGATCCAGCAGGCCATGGGCACGCCCAGGACACGGGGCGAGGCCGCGGCGAAAGCGCTGCACCTTTTTGTCGAAGAGATGAAGGCCACGGGCTTTGTCGCCGGGGCTTTGGCGGATCACAAGATAGAGGGCGCTTCCGTCGCACCTGCCGGCTGAGAAGCCGGCTGCGCGCGCCGCGGCCCCCATCCCAGCCTTCCCCCAGAGGGGGAAGGAGCAAAACTTGGGCTCCCTCCCCCTCTGGGGGAGGGCGGGGGTGGGGGCCAGCGGCGTTCCAATCACGCGCTGCCAACCATCAGGCATCGTCAGCCCCCAACCCAACCTTCCCCCAGAGGGGGAAGGAGCAAGCCGGGAGGCGTGGCGCCTAGAAGGCCCGCACACCCATGTGCCATGCCCCACGCACGATGGGCATGCTGCCGCTCATCTTCACGCGTATCAGGTCGGCCCTGAGGCCGGTCGCGAGTTCGCCGCGGTCATGGAGGCCGATGGCGCGCGCCGGGTTGCGTGTCACCGTCTTGACGGCCTTGGGCAGGCTCCAGCCCACCGTGTCGCGCAGCAAAAATGCCGATTGCAGCAGGCTGGCGGGCACGTAGTCGGATGAAAAAATATCCAGCAGGTCCAGCCGCGCGAGTTCGGCCGCCGACACATTGCCGGAATGCGAACCGCCCTTGACCAGGTTGGGCCCGCCCATGACGATGGCAATGCCCGCCGCGCGCGCGGCCCGGGCGGCCGCCACTGTGGTGGGGAACTCCGAGATGCGTATGCGTTCCTCGCTGGCCTGCTCGACGTGGTCGACTTCGGTGTCGTCGTGGCTGGCCAGCGGCAGGCTGCGGGCGTGGCTGCCGGCGATCACGGCGGCGCGGTTGGGAATGGCGTAACGGATCTGGTGCTCCTGGCGCTCCGCGATCATGGCGTCGTACTCGGCGTCGCCGAAGCTGCCGAAACGCTCGGCATAGCGCCGGTATTTGGTCAGGTCGCGCCACTGGCGCTGGCCCGGCGTGTGGTCCATCACGCTGACCAGTTCCAGCAGCGTGTCGTCGGCATAGCGCTCGAACACCTCCACAATGTCGGGCGCCGACACCTCGCAGCGCAGGTGCAGCAGGTGCTCGACGCGCAGCAGCTCTTCGCCGCGGCAGGCGTGCAGGGCCTGGATGGCCACGTGCTGGGTCTGGCTGCGCGCGCCGCCCTGGTCCATGTCGCCGATGACCACCGAGTCGAGCACGGTGGTGATGCCGGCCGCCGCGCACAGCGCGTCGTGCATCACGGTGGCGGAATGCGCGTTCCAGATCACGCCGGGGCGCGGCACCAGGTGTTTTTCGAGGTTGTCGGTGTGCAGCTCGACCAGGCCCGGCAGCAGCCAGTCGCCGGCCCAGTCCTCGGCGGCGGGCACCGAGGTGTCGCCGCGCTCTATCGAGCGGATGGTGCCGCCCTCGATCACCATGCAGCCGGTGAATTCTTCATCGGCGGTGACGATCTTTGCGTTTTTGATGATGCGTTGTGTCATGGCGTGTTCCGGGGTTAAAGGGGGTTGCGATACTGTTCGACATCAAAGCAGCGGCTGGCCACGGCTTCCCGCACTTCGTCGTCATGAAAAATGCCCACCACCGCGGCGCCGCGTTCGCGCGCCGCGTGGATCAGTTCCACCACCACGCGGCGGTTGTCCGCATCCAGCGAGGCCGTGGGCTCGTCCAGCAGCAGCACCGGGTGGCCGGCGATCAGGCCGTGCGCGATGTTCACGCGCTGCTGCTCGCCGCCTGAAAAAGTCGCCGGCGGCAGATGCCACAGGCGCTCGTGCAGGTTCAGCCGCGCCAGCCACTGGGCGGCTTGGGCCTGGGCTTCCTGCGCCGCCACGCCAAGCCGGCGCAGCGGCTCGGCCACGATGTCCAGCGTGGAGACGCGCGGGATCACGCGCAGAAACTGCGACACGTAACCGAGGCTGCGGCGCCGCACTTCCAGCACCTCGCGCGGCGCGGCCGCCGAAAGGCTGAGCCATGCGTCGTCATGGCGTATGCGCACCTCGCCGTGGGTGGCGGCGTAGTTGCCGTAGAGGCAGCGCAGCAGCGAACTCTTGCCGCTGCCGGAGTGGCCGGTCAGTGCCAGGCATTCGCCGGCGCGCACGCTCAGGTTGATGCCGGCGAACACGGGCAACTCCAGGCCGCCGCGGCCGTGCAGCGTGAAGGTTTTGGACAGGTCTTGGGTTTCAAGCAGGGCGGTCATAGGGCATCAAAAAATGAAGGGGCAGGGACATCAAGGCGTAAGCACCGAAGACACCAGCAACTGGGTATAGGGGTGCTGCGGGTCGTCCAGCACGCGGTCGGTCAGGCCTTGTTCGACCACCAGCCCGTCCTTCATCACCAGCATGCGGTGCGCCAGCAGCCGGGCCACCGCCAGGTCGTGGGTGACGATGACGGCCGCCAGCTGCAACTGGTCCACCAGTTCGCGCAGCAGGTCCAGCAGCCGCGCCTGCACCGACACGTCCAGCCCGGTGGTGGGCTCGTCCATAAAAACCAGGCGCGGATGGGTCACCAGGTTGCGGGCAATCTGCAGGCGCTGCTGCATGCCGCCTGAATAGGTGCCGGGCAGGTCGTCGATGCGGCCCGCGTCAAGCTCGACGCGCTCCATCCAGTCCAGGGCTTCGCCGCGCAGCTTGCCGTAGTGGCGGCTGCCCAGGGCCATCATGCGTTCGCCGATGTTGGCGCCGCCCGAGACGTTCATGCGCAGGCCGTCGCGCGCATGCTGCTCGACATACCCCCAGTCGGTGCGGGCCAGCCAGCGCAGGCGCGCTTCGGACAATTCGGCCAGGTTGACCAAGCCGGCGTCGTCTTGCGCGGCAACGGGGCCGGTGCCGGCTTCGTCACGCAGGTTGTAATGCACCGAGCCTTCATCGCAGGCCAGGCGCGAAGCCAGCAAGCGCAGCAGCGTGGACTTGCCGGAGCCGGACTCGCCCACGACGGCCAGCACTTCGCCGGGATAGAGGTCAAAACTGACGCCCCGGCAGGCCCAGCGCGGGCGGTTGCCCTGCATGAAGTTCTTGCCGGCGCCGCGCACGGATAAGAGCAGCTGCTTGTTCATCATGCAGCCTTTTCCGAAGCCAGCACATCGCGCAGGCGCACCGATTGCTGCGTGCCGACATGGCCGGCGTCACGCCGCTCACCGCAAAAGTCGCTGTCGGAGCAGACGAACAGGCGGCTGCCCTCGTCGTCCACAATCATTTCGTCGAGGAAGCTTTCGCCGGAGCCGCACAGCGCGCAGGCATGTTCCCAGCGCTGCACCTCAAACGGGTGGTCTTCAAAATCGAGGCTGCGCACGGCGGTGTAGGGCGGTATCGCATAAATGCGTTTTTCGCGGCCCGCGCCGAACAGCTGCAGGGCAGGGTTCATGTGCATCTTGGGGTTGTCGAACTTGGGGATGGGCGAGGGCGAGGTCAGGTAGCGCTCGTTCACCAGCACCGGGTAGTCATAGGTTTTGGAGATCGCGCCCAGCTGCGCGATGTCTTCATAGAGCTTGACGTTCATCAGGCCGTATTCGGCCAGCGCATGCATGGTGATGGTCTCGCGGCGGCGCGCCTCCAGGCGGAACATCGGCTCCGGCATGGGCACCTGGTAGACGATGACCTGCGCCTCGGTCAGCGCCGCTTCCGGGATGCGGTGGCGGGTCTGGATGATGGTGGCCTGCGCGGTTTTTTCGGTGGTGGCCACGCCCGTGGTGCGCGCGAAGAAGCGGCGTATGTTGACCGCGTTTGTGGTGTCGTCCGCGCCCTGGTCGATTACCTTGAGCACGTCGCGCTTGCCGATGATGCTGGCCGTGACCTGCACGCCGCCGGTTCCCCAGCCATAGGCAAAAGGCATTTCGCGCGAGCCGAAAGGCACCTGGTAGCCGGGGATGGCGACGGCCTTGAGCATGGCGCGCCGTATCATTTTTTTGGTGCGCTCGTCGAGGAAGCCGAAGTTGTAGTTCTCGTCCATCATGCTGCTTTCTGCAGGGCCTGCGCCTGCTGTTCGGCGTCTCTTTCCTGTGCATGGGCGGCGCGCAGCTTGCGCACCAGCTCCAGCTCGGACTGGAAGTCCACGTAGTGCGGCAGCTTCAGGTGCTGCACAAAACCCGAGGCTTCCAGGCTGTCGGCGTGCGAGAGCACAAACTCCTCGTTCTGCGCCGGCGCGGTGGCCGTCTCGCCGAGTTCGCGCGCGCGCAGGGCGCGGTCCACCAGCGCCATGGCCATGCTCTTGCGTTCCGCACCGCCAAAGGCCAGGCCGTAGCCCTGGGTGAACTGCGGCGGCACCTCGCGGTTGCCGGCGAACTGGTTGATCATCTGGCACTCGGTCACCTCCACGTCGCCGATGTCGATGGCAAAGCCCAGCTCATCCGGCAGGATTTCCACCGACACGCTGCCGCGCCGTATCTCGCCCGCGAAGGGGTGCGAGTTGGCATACCCGCGCTGGGTCGAATACCCGAGCGCCAGCAGCCAGCCTTCGTCGCCGCGCGCCAGCGCCTGCAGGCGCAGCGGCCGCTGCGCGGGAAACATCAGCGGCTCGCGCGTCAGGTCGCCGGGCTCGCCCTCCGACAAAGGCCGCGGCGTCTCCATCAGGCCTTCGCGCGCCATCAGTTCATTGACGCGGGGCATGCTGGCCGGCATGGGTTCGGCGGCGGGGGCCTCACCCGGCGCATCGGTACCGCCTTCGGCCAGCAGCGCGAAGTCGAGCAGGCGCTGCGTGTAGTCATAGGTGGGGCCCAGCACCTGGCCGCCGGGCACGTCCTTGAAGGTGGCCGAGACGCGGCGCACCAACTGCATGCGCGCCGTGTCCATGGGCAGGCTGTAGCCGAAGCGCGGCAGCGTGGTGCGGTAGGCGCGCAGCAAAAAGATGGCTTCGACCAGGTCACCGCCGGCCTGCTTGATGGCCAGCGCGGCGAGTTCGCGGTCATACAGCGAACCCTCGGACATGACACGGTCCACCGCTAGCGGCAGTTGCTCGCGTATCTGCGCCACTGACAGCTCCGGCAGCGCGGTGTCGCCGCGGCGTTGTTCGGCCAGCAGGCGCCAGGAGTTTTCGATGGCGGCCGCGCCGCCCTTGACGGAAACGTACATGCTAGATCCCTTCCAGACGCCGCACACGCGTGGTGCGCGGCAAACCCAGCGCGGCATCCGCGCAGGTGAAAACAATGTCGACGCCTTGCGGGAACGCGGCGTGGTTGGCCTGCCATTGCGCCCAGAACTGGTCGGGCAGGCCGGTGATGCGCACCGTCTGCATGTCCTGGATGCCGGGGCCGCGCCATTCGACGGCGGGGCCGCCGTCCAGCGAAGCCACTTCCACCAGCAAGGTCGCCGAATGTTCGGGCGACTCCAGCGAGCCGGCCGCGAAGGCGTCCAGCGGCGGCAAGGTGGCCGCGTCGGTGATCACCGCAAAGGCCGCGAGCCCAGTCGTGGCGGTCACGCTGGCGCCGGTGTGAAAGCGCAGCCAGCCGGTGGTGGCCTCGTCACTCTGCTGCCACCAGACAGGCGTGTCGTCGTCGGTCAGCGTCAGCAGCAGGTGCGCCATCGCGGGGCCCAGGGCCAGGCCCTTGACGGGGCTGCCGATGGCCACGCGCCGGCCCGGCCGCGACAGGGCGTCGAGCAGGCCGCGGAACGCGTTCTGCGCTTCGTGCACGGCATCGGCAAAACCCGCGCCCAGTTGTGCTTGTGTTTGTGTTTGTTGCTGTGCGCTCATGCTTCGCCCCTGACCATGGTGAAGAATTCAACTTTGGACGCGGCGGCCGAGCGGCCGGCGGCATCGCGCCGTGCGGCCTGTTCACCAGCCAGCATGTCGACCACATCGCGCTGGATCGATGCCTGCCGCGCCGGGTCCTGCAGCAGCGCATCAAACAGCGCAATCAGTTCGGCCTTGCGCTTGTCGCGCCCCAGCGCATACCCGACACCGAGCGCGCCTGCGCCGACACGCAAGGCGCAGCGCGTCACGGTGGCCTCGCCGAGGTTGAACGCATCGCCCGTGCCGCCCACGCGGCCGCGCAGCATCACCATGCCGGGCTCGGAAGGCCGCACATGCTCCAGCGGCGGCAGCTCGCCGAGGGCGGCTGCGGCCTGCTCCAGCGCCGGTGTATCGGCGCGCGCCAGCACCGCCAGCCATCGCTTGCGCGGCGCGTTGCTTGTATCCAGGGACTCGTTTGTCATACGGATGTCTAAATCAGTTACTAGAGTTGAAGGGTGGCCGGAAGCACCCGCTGTGGGTGCCAACAGGTCCTAGTTCAACCGGGCAACATGACCAAATGATGACAAGCGAACGCACCCTTTCCAGTGCTCCAGGCAGGCGCAGCGGTGTCGCCGTCTGGAAGCAGATCGCCGATACGCTGAGCACGGAAATCCGTGACCGTGCCTTCACCGACACCGGGCGTTTGCCCAGCGAAAACGAGCTCGCCACGCGCTTCGGCGTGAACCGCCACACGCTGCGCCAGGCGGTGGCCGCCTTGCAGTCCGACGGCCTGGTGCGCATAGAGCCGGGGCGCGGCATGTTCATCCAGCACGAGCTGCTCGACTACGTGCTCTCGCGCCGCACGCGCTTCAGTGAAAACCTGCTGCGCCAGGGCCTGCTGCCCAGCAAGCTGCTGCTGACGGCGCGTGAAATGCCGGCACCCGAGCGCGCCATGCACGAGCTCAAGCTCGCCAAGGGCGCCAAGGTGCTGATGGTGGAAATGCTCGACGAAGCCAACGGCCAGCCCATAGGCCTGGCCACCGCCTACTACCCGGCGCTGCGCTTCGCCGGCCTGCTGGACATGCTCAACACCGGCATGCGCACCACCGAAATCCTGCGCCACTTCGGTGTGCAGGATTACGTGCGCGCGGAAAGCCGCATCACCACCCAGATGCCGTCGGAAGAAACCGCCCGCCTGCTCAAGCAGCCCGTCACGCGGCCTTTGCTGTGCGTGGAATGCCTGGACGCCGACATGGAGGGCAGTCCCATCAAGTACGGCGAGACGGTGTTCTGCGGCGACCGCGTGCAGCTGGTGGTGAACTCCGCCGCGGATGAAACCGCGGGAGCCGAATGATGAGTCCGCGTTACGCCATCTACTTCGCGCCCGACAAATATTCCCCCTGGCGCGAGTTCGGCGCGCGCTGGCTGGGCCGCGACGAATACGACAACAGCGTATTGCCCCAACCCGCGCTGGACGGCATGGCGCCGCAGGCGTTTGCGCAGATCACGCAGGACCCCAGGCGTTATGGATTTCACGCCACGCTCAAGGCGCCCTTGCGGCTGGCGGCCGGCTGCGATGAAACCGGCCTGATGCGGCGGCTCAATGCCCTGGCCGCCACGCTCAAGCCCGTGGCGATGGGCCCCATGCGCGTGGCCGCGATCGGTGACTTTGTGGCGCTGGTGCCCGATGGCGAACCCGCAGGCCTGCAGGAACTGGCCGCAGCCTGCGTGCGTGAACTCGATGATTTGCGCGCGCCGCTGGGCGAAGCCGACCGCGCGCGACGCCGTGTGGACCTTCTGGATACGCGCGGCATCGAGTTGCTGGAACTCTACGGTTATCCCCATGTGATGGAGCGCTTCCGTTTTCACATGACGCTGACAGGCCCTGTCGATGCCGCGACCGCACAAACCGTCATTCATGCGGTGGCACCGGAAATTGCGCGGCTCAACGCCGGCACCCCCCTGTCACTGGACCGGCTCTGCCTGTTTGTGGAAAGGGCGCCGGGCGACCCCTTTCTGCGGCTCATCGACCTGAAGCTGCACGCATGAGCGGCGCCTGGATATTTGTCTGCGGCCCGTCCGGGGCCGGCAAAGACAGCGTGATCGCATCGGCCAGGGAAATGCTTTCATCGCGGCAAGACATTGTGTTTGCCCGCCGCATGGTGACGCGCCCCGCGCAGCAGGGCTCCGACCATGAGCCCGTGGCGGAGGCCGACTTCCTCGCGCTGCTGCGCGCCGGAGGCCTGAGCTGGCACTGGCAGGCGCACGGTTTTTATTACGGCATTTCGCGGCACTATGGCGACGAGGTGGAAGCCGGGCGCAGCGTGGTGGTGAACGGCTCGCGCGAGCACGTCAACAGCCTGGAACCTTCGCACGGGCTGCGGGTGGTGCAGATTACCGCTGATCACAGGCAGCTGGCGGAGCGCCTGGCACAGCGCGGCCGGGATGCGTCGCATGCGGTCACCGAAAGGCTGGCGCGCAACACGCGTTTTACCGGCATGCAGGCGGACTGCGTGATCGTCAATGACGCGGAACTGGCGACCGCGGGCCGGCGCCTGGCCGACTACCTGGCGCGCAACGCTCAGGCGACGGCGGCGGACGCGATGCAGGCGCGTTCCAGCACAGCCACATAGTGCGCCCAGCCGGGCGGCCTGGCGGTGGGGTCCTTGGCCAGGTCATCCCAGCGGCGCAGCGCCACCGCGTCGGCGGCAAAGGGCTGGGCGATAAAGGCGGCCGCTTCTTCCGCCGAAAATGCGCCGCCTTGCAATTCCAGGCTGCGCTGCGACGCCGGCGACAGGCCGGCCCAATACTGTTCGTCGACGTGGCAGAGATAGCGCTTGGCATCGACGTGCATGCGCACCGGCTCCAGCACGGCCTCGCCGAACACGCCGCGCAAAAACGGGATGGCCATGTACTGGTGCAGGTCGTCTATGCCCGCGGCCTTGGGCGCGGTCCTGGGCAGCAAATGGCCGAGGTCGTGCAGCAGGGCCGCGGCGACCAGTTCGTCGGTGCTGCCGGCCCGCTCGGCCAGGTGCGCGCATTGCAGGGCGTGCTGCTGCTGACTGATGGCTTCGGCGCCATAACGCAGGGCGCCCTGCACCAGGAACAACTCGGTGATCTGCGCGATCTGCAGGGCCATGGCAGTGCTTCCTGAAAACGATTTAAACGAGTGCTTTGCGTATGCGCGCCGAGACCAGGTCGATCATCGTCACGGTGACCACGATGATGATCATCACGGCGCAGGTTTCGGCGTACTGAAAGCCGCGGATGATTTCCCAGAGAATGACGCCCACGCCGCCGGCGCCCACCATACCGACCACGGAAGCCGAGCGGACGTTGGATTCAAAGCGGTACAGCGAGTAGGAAATCCACAGCGGCAGCACCTGCGGGATGATGCCGTAGACGATCTCTTCGAGCGCGTTGGCGCCGGTCGCGCGTATGCCTTCCACCGGCTGCGCGTCGATGGATTCCACGGCTTCCGAGAACAGCTTGGCCAGCACGCCCGTGGTGTGCACGAACAGTGCCAGCACGCCGGCAAACGGCCCCAAACCGACGGCCACGATGAAGAGCATCGCGAACACCATCTCGTTGATGGCGCGCGCCGCGTCCATCAGCCGCCTGACCGGTTGCCGGACCCAGGCCGGCGCGATGTTGGCCGAGGACAGCAAACCCAGCGGCACCGCGAACACCACGGCCAGCGCCGTGCCCCACACGGCGATCTGCAGCGTCACCAGCATTTCCTGCAGGTAAAAGCGCCATTGGCTGAAGTTGGGCGGGAAAAAATCCGCCGCGTATTTCGCCATATTGCTGGAATCGCGCACCAGGTCCAGCGGGCGCATGTCCGCGCCCTGCCACGACGCGGCCAGCACGGCGATCACGCCGCCCCAGGCCAGCATGCCCAGCAGGCTGGACCGGGGGACGTCCAGCTGCAGCGGCGCGACCGCCAGGGGAGTTGAAGGTACGCTCATGTCGGCGATTCCGCGCATCTTATTGCTGGCTGAGCTCGGCAAGCTTCTTGTCGATCTCCGCGATCTTGAGCTGCTTGTCGGCGGCGGGCATGCCGGCATCGGCTTCAAACTTGTTGCGGTCCTTGAACAGTTCCAGCTGGCGGATGGGGATCAATTGCGCGTTGGTCGAAGGCTTGAAGGCCGACAGCTTGGAGAGCTTCATGAGGTTGTCCTTTTCCTGCTGGCCGCCCTTGCCGTAGGTGTAGAAGAAGTCCTGGATCTTTTTCTTGGTGCCTTCAGGCAGGTCCTTGCGCATCACCAGCGGGTCCAGCGGGATCAGCGGCGAGGTCCAGATGATGCGGATCTCGGCGAACTTCTCGGGCTGGCGCTCCTTGACCTTCTCCATCACCTCGCTGTTGCAGGTGGCCACGTCGACCTGCTTGTTGGCCACGGCCAGGGCATTGCTCTCGTGGTTGGCGCCGCGCGAGACCTTGAAGAAGGTCTTGGAGTCGATCTTGTTCTTCGCAAAAACATAGTAGCCGGGCACCAGGAAACCCGAGGTCGAGTTGGGGTCGCCGTTGCCGAAGGACAGGTTCTTGCCGTTTTTGAACACGTCGTCCAGCGTCTTGAGCGGGCTGTCCTTGTTGACGATCAGGTGCGAGTAATAGCCCTGGGTGCCGTCGGCATTGACCATTTGCGCGAACACCTCGCCGCTTGCGCGGTCCACCGCCTCCATGGCCGACTTGTTGCCGTACCAGGCCACGTGCACCTTGTTGAAGCGCATGCCTTCGATGATGCCGGCGTAGTCGGAGGCGAAGAAGGCATTGACCTTCAGGCCGGTCTTTTTGGCCATGTCGTCGAGGATGGGCTGCCAGTCGGACTTCAGGTTCTGCGACGACTCGGTGGAGATGATGCCGAAGTTGATTTCCTTGAGCTCTTGCGCCATGGCCGGCGTGACCGCCAGGACGGTGGCCGCGGCCAGGCCGCTGATGAATTTTTTAAGCATGGTGAATCCTTGAGGGGTAGGTGACTGGGGGGAATTGAGGGTCTTGGGGAGCACGCTCAGGCGGCCTGCGCCAGCGGCACCGGCCAGGCCAGGTGGGGAATGGGAATGACGGGGACAACCTTGTCTTCCAGGCTGGAGATATGGTCGCCCAGGGACAGGATGTCGTCGGCCTCCGCGCCATACAGGTCGCGCAGCACGGCGGGCGTCAGCCCGGCGGAAGGGCCGTCGTACACCACCTTGCCCTGGTGCAGGGCGATGGTGCGCGGGCAGTATTTGACGGCCACGTTGACCTGGTGCAGCGACACCACCACGGTGCATTGGTCTTCGCGGTTCACGCGCGCCAGGATGTCCATGACCTTGCGCGAGGACTCCGGGTCCAGCGAGGCGATGGGTTCGTCGGCCAGCACCACTTTGGCGCCCTGCACCATGGCACGCGCGATCGCCGCGCGCTGCTGCTGCCCGCCCGAGAGGGTGGAGGCGCGCTGCGCCCAGCATTCGGCGATGCCGACGCGGCGCAAGGCTTCGATGCCGCGTGCTTTTTCCTCGGCCGTGAACCAGCGCGCCAGGCTGCGCCACAAAGGCACCTTGTGCAGCGTGCCGGCCAGCACGTTGATGATGACGGGCAGGCGGCCCACCAGGTTGAACTGCTGGAAGACAAAACCGACCCCCGAGCGCACCGAGCGGATGTCGGAGGCGATCCTGCCGTTGCGCTGCACGGTGCGGCCGTGGATCTCGATGGAGCCCTGCGACTGCGTGTCGCCCGCCATCAGCCCGGCCATGTGGCGCAGCAGCGTGGATTTGCCGGAACCCGAGGCGCCTATCAGCGCCACCATCTCCCCGGGCGCGATGCTGAGGTCAATCGCCTGCAGGGCTTTGCGGCCGTTGCCGAAGGTTTTGCTGAGTGTGTTGATGCGGATGGCGTCCATGGTCGTTCCCGGAGTTGACTGGGCTGAATCTAGGGGCGCAATGTGTCGTTTTCGTGTCAGGTTTTTTGTAGGGTTTTTGCGGCTTTTCTCCCTCCCCCTCTGGGGGAGGGCGGGGGTGGGGGCCGGCGGCCTTTAAACACACGCGGGGCAACATCCGGTGCCGCTGGCCCCCATCCCAACCTTCCCCCAGAGGAGGAAGGCGCAATACAACAAGCGCGCTCAGAAGCAGCTTTACAGAACTGTTGCACGCAATGCTGCACTGCAGCGGAACTATTGCGCTAGGCTTTCCGTCTACCGATCGCACCCGTCTGCGCGGCCCGGACGCTCAACGCCATTCCATGAAAAAACCTTCCCCCACCTGCATCGTCCGACTCCTTGTTTTCACCCTGGCCGCCGCGTCGCTGACGGCTTGTTCCCCGGGCGATGCGGGCGGCAAGGCAGCCGCCCAGCCCCGCGAAGTCGGCGTCCTGACGCTCAAGGCGGAAAAAATCTCCTTCAGCACCGAACTGCCCGGCCGCACGGCGGCCACCGTGATCGCGGAGATCCGGCCCCAGGTCGGCGGCATCGTGCAAAAACGCCTGTTCACCGAAGGCTCGCAGGTCAAGGCCGGCCAGGTGCTCTACCAGATAGACCCCTCGACCTACCAGGCGGCCTACCAAAGCGCCCAGGCCGGCGCGCGGCGCGCCGAATCGGCGCTGGCCACGGCCCGTACCGTCGCCAGGCGCAATGCCGAACTGGTCAAGATCGACGCGATCAGCCAGCAGGTCAATGAGGAGACCCAGGCCGCGGCGCAGCAGGCCGAGGCGGACCTTGCCGTGGCGCAGGCGGCCGAGCAGTCGGCGCGCATCAACCTCGGCTACACCCGCATCACCTCGCCGGTGTCGGGCTGGGTGTCGCTGTCCACCGTCACGCCCGGCGCGCTGGTCACCGCCAACCAGGCCACCGCGCTGGCGACGGTGCAGCAACTCGACACCATGTATGTCGACGTCACGCAGTCCAGCAGCGAACTGCTGCGCCTCAAGCGCGAACTCGCGGGCGGGCGCATGCAGAAAGTCGATACCGTTTCAGCGCCCATCAAGCTGCTGCTGGAAGACGGCACGCGCTACCCGCACGACGGCAAGCTGACCTTCAGCGGCGTCACGGTCGATGCCGGCACCGGCAGCGTCACGCTGCGGGCCGTGATCCCCAATCCCGAACGCACCCTGATGCCCGGCATGTACGTGCGCGCCGTGCTGCAGGTGGCCGCCGACGAGGCCGCCGTCCTGGTGCCGCAGCAGGCCGTCACCCGCGCGCCGGACGGCAGCGCCTCCACGCTGGTGGTGGGCGCCGACAACAAGGTGGCCAAGCGCCCCATCACCGTGGGCCGCGCGGTCGCCGCGCGCTGGCAGGTGCTGGACGGCCTGGCGGCCGGCGAGCGGGTGCTGGTCGAGGGCTCGCAGCGCGCGCGGGTGGGCGACACGGTCAAGCCGGTCGAGGTTTCCGCCGCGGCCGCAGCCGCGGCATCGGCATCGGCGCCTGCCGCCGCCAAACTGGCCAGCGCCGCGCGTTAAGGACGGTCCATGGCACAGTTTTTCATCGACCGCCCCATCTTCGCGTGGGTGCTGTCCATCGTCATCATGCTGGCCGGCGCCATGTCCATCAAGACGCTGCCGCTCGAGCAATACCCCGACATCGCGCCGCCGCGCGTGTCCATCAACGCGACCTACACCGGCGCCTCGGCCAAGACCGTCGAGGACTCGGTGACCCAGGTCATCGAGCAGCAGATGAAGGGCCTGGACCGGCTGCTTTATATGCAGAGCACCAGCGCCTCATCGGGCGCCGCGCGCACGCAGCTGACCTTCGAGGCCGGCACCAACATCGACGTGGCCCAGATGCAGGTGCAGAACAAGCTGCAGCAGGCGATCTCGCGCCTGCCGCAGGAAGTGCAAAGCCGCGGCGTCACCGTCACCAAGGGCGGCAATGACTTCCTGCTGATCGTCTCCATGTACTCCGCCGACGGCAGCGCCTCGGCGGTCGACGTCGGCGACTACATCACCAGCAGCCTGGTCGACGTGATCAGCCGCATCGACGGCGTCGGCGACGTGCAGACCCTGGGCACCGGCTACGCCATGCGCATCTGGCTGGACCCGGACAAGCTGCGCAAATATGCGCTGATGCCGTCCGACGTGATCTCGGCGCTGACGGCGCAGAACACGCAGGTGTCGGCCGGCCAGCTGGGCGCGCTGCCGGCCACCGGCGGGCAGCAGCTCAACGCCACCATCACCTCGCGCAGCAAGCTGCAGACGGCGGACCAGTTCAACAACGTGGTGCTGCGTGTGGCGCCCGACAGCGCGGTGGTGCGCCTGCAGGACGTGGCCCGGGTCGAGCTCGGCGCCGAGAACCTGACCGTGCGCTCGCTGCTGGGCGGCAAGCCCGGCGCCGGCATGGGCGTGGTGCTGGCCGACGGCGCCAACGCGGTCCAGGTCGCCGACGCGGTCAAGGCCAAGATCGCCGAGCTGGAGCCGCTGTTTCCCAACCAGCTCAAGACCTATGTGAGCTACGACACCACGCCCTTTGTCAGCGCCTCCATCGACGAGGTGGTCAAGGCGCTGGTCGAGGCCATGATCCTCGTCGTGCTGGTGATCTACATCTTCCTGCAGAACTTCCGCGCCACCCTGATCCCGGCCATCGCCGTGCCCGTGGTGCTGCTGGGCACCTTCGGCGTGCTGTCGGTGTTCGGTTATTCCATCAACACCCTGACCATGTTCGGCCTGGTGCTGGCCATCGGCCTGCTCGTCGACGACGCCATCGTCGTCGTCGAGAACGTCGAGCGCGTGATGAGCGAGGAGGGTCTCTCGCCCAAGGAAGCCACGCGCAAGTCCATGGCCGAAATCACGCCCGCGCTGGTCGGCATCGCGCTGGTGCTGTCGGCGGTGTTCATCCCCATGGCCTTCTTCGGCGGCTCCACCGGCGTGATCTACCGCCAGTTTTCCATCACCATCGTCTCGGCCATGGTGCTGTCGGTCTTTGTCGCGCTGACCCTGACGCCGGCGCTCTGCGCCACCCTGCTGCAACCGCTGCCCAAGGGCGAGCACCACGCCCACGCCGAGCCGCGCCCCGGGCTCGTGGGCTGGTTCGACCGCTTCTTCGGCGGCTTCAACCGGCGCTTCGACCAGACGGCCGACAGATACCAGGGCATCGTCGGCGGCATGATACGCCGCGGCAAGCGCAGCCTGGTGGTGTACGCGCTGATCTGCATCGCCATGGCCGTGATGTTCCTGCGCCTGCCCACTTCCTTCCTGCCCAACGAAGACCAGGCCTCGCTGTCGGTGCAGATCACCTTGCCGCCCGGCTCGTCGAACGCGCGCCTGCAGCCCATCATGGACCAGGTGCAGGACTACTTCCTCAAGCAGCCCGACGTCGTCAGCATCAACATGATCACCGGCCAGAACGGCGACCAGAGTTCGGCGCGCGCCTTCGTCATGCTCACGGAGTGGGCTAAACGCGAGACCAAAGAGCAGTCTTCCGACGCCATCGCCCGCAAGGCGACCAGCGACCTCTCGAAAATCCGCGATGCGCGTATCTATGTGTCGCTGCCGCCCGCGGTGCGCGGGCTGGGCGCCAACGCCGGCTTCAACTTCAACCTGAAAGACACCAACGGCCTGGGCCACGACGCGCTCGTGAAGGCCCGCGACCAGGTGGTGCAGCTGCTGGGCCAGCGCAAGGAAGTCGCCAACGTGCGCAGCAACAACCTGGACGACACGCCGCAGTTCGCCGTCGACATCGACGACGCCAAGGCCGGCGCGCTCAGCCTGCCCACCGGCGCCATCGACAGCACGCTGTCGACCGCGATGGGCGGCACCTACGTCAACGACTTCCTGAACAACGGGCGCGTCAAGCGCGTCTACCTGCAGGGCGACGCGCAGTTCCGCATGCTGCCCGAGGACATCAACCGCTGGAGCGTGCGCAACACGCTGGGGCAGATGGTGCAGTTCCCGGCGTTCTCGAGCACGCGCTGGACTTACGGCTCGCCGCAGCTGCAGCGCTACAACGGCAGCTCCAGCTACGAGTTCGTCGGCGACGCCGCGGCCGGCGTGAGCTCGGGCGTCGCGATGAACGCCGTCGAAGACGTCATGAAGCAGATGCCCGCCGGTATCGGTTATGAATGGACCGGCGCCTCGCTGCAGGAGCGCATCTCCGGCGCGCAGGCGCCCATGCTGTACGCGATTTCCATCCTCTTCGTGTTCCTGTGCCTGGCCGCGCTGTATGAAAGCTGGTCCGTGCCGTTTTCCGTGATCCTGGTCGTGCCGCTGGGCATCGTCGGTGCGCTGCTTTTCACCTGGACGCGCGGCCTGAGCAACGACGTCTACTTCCAGGTCGGCCTGCTCACCACCGTGGGCCTGTCGTCCAAGAACGCCATCCTGATCGTCGAATTCGCCAAGCAGCTGCAGGAGCAGGGCAAAAGTGTTCTCGAGGCCACGCTGCAGGCCGTGCGTTTGAGGCTGCGACCCATCCTGATGACCTCGCTGGCCTTCGGCTTCGGTGTGCTGCCCCTCGCCATCGGCACCGGCGCCGGCGCGGGCGGCCGCCAGTCCATCGGCACCGCAGTGCTGGGCGGCATGATCGTCGGCACCGCGCTCGGCATCTTTTTTGTCCCCTTGTTCTTTGTCATGATCCGCAGCTTTTTGCAGCGCCGCAAGAAACCCTCGACCGAGGGCGTCGAACCGGCCCACGCGGCCGAAGGGAGCCAGCCATGAGCCGGTTTTTGCGCGGCGCCATGCCGGCCCTGTCGCTGTTCGCCGCTGCCATGCTGCTGGCCGGTTGCGTCAACCTCGCGCCCGCTTACCGGCAGCCTGCCGCGCCGGTTCCCGCCGCATTTCCGGCCACCGGCCTTTCGGCTCCCGAGGCCCAGGCGCCGGCGTCCCTGGGCTGGCGCGAGTTTTTCCTCGATGCGCGCCTGCGTCGCGTGGTCGAGATCACGCTCGCCAACAACCGCGACCTGCGCGTCGCGGCACTCAACATCGAACGCGCGCGCGCCCAGTACGGCATCGCGCGGGCGGACGCCTTTCCCTCGGTCAATCTTGGCGCCGCCGCCTCGCGCGCCCGCACCTCCGGCAGCACGGGCAGCGCCAGCACCCTTGCGACCCAGTACAGCGTGAACCTGGGCCTGGTGAGCTACGAGCTCGACCTGTTCGGCCGGGTGCGCAACCTGGGCGATGCCGCGCTTGAGAGTTATTTCTCCGTCGATGAAACCCGGCGCAGCGCGCAGATCAGCCTGGTCGCCGAAGTGGCTTCGGCCTGGCTGGCGCTGGAAGCCGACACGCAGCGCCTCAAGCTCGCGCGAGACACGCTGGCCAGCCAGCAAAAATCGTTTGAGCTGATAGAGCGCAGCCACGCACTCGGCGCGCAATCGGGCCTGGCCCTGGCGCAGGCGCAAACTACCGTCGACAGCGCGCGCCTGCAGGCCGCCACCTATGACAGCCAGGTCGAGCAGGACCGCAACGCACTGGCCCTGCTGGCCGGCGGCCCGCTGCCTGATGATTTGCTGCCCACGCCCGGCACGCCGCTGTCCGCACCCGTCGCGCAGCTGCTGGTGCCGCCCGCGGGCCTGCCGTCCAGCGTGCTGCTGCAGCGCCCCGACGTGCTCGCGGCCGAGCACGTGCTGCGCGCCAGCAATGCCGACATAGGCGCGGCCCGCGCAGCCTTTTACCCGCGCATCTCGCTGACCGGCGCGGCCGGCACCGCCAGCGGCACCTTGTCGGGCCTCTTCAAAAGCGGCAGCAGCACCTGGAGTTTTGTGCCCTCGATCACCTTGCCTATCTTCGACGGCGGCGCCAACCGCGCCAACCTCAAGGTGGCCGAGGTGCAGCAGCAAATCCAGCTGGCCAGTTACGAAAAAACCCTGCAGACCGCCTTCCGCGAAGTCGCCGACGCCCTGGCCGCACGCCGCACGCTGGCCGAGCGCATGGCCGCCCAGCAGTCGCTGGTGGCAGCTTCGCAGCGCAGTTACGACCTGTCGCAGGCGCTGTTCCGAAGCGGCGGCGGCGCCTACCTCGACACGCTGATCGCGCAGCGCGCGCTCTACCTGGTGCAGCAGGACCTGATAGACCTGCAGCGCGTCGAGCAGGTGAACCGGCTCACGCTCTACAAGGTGCTGGGCGGCGGGTGGAGCGAGGCGTCAAACGCCTCCGCGGCGGTGGCGGCGCCCTGAGCGTTGCCGGCCGCGCGCCGCCGGACTACATCGACTGAAGAACAAACAGGGTCAGCTTCTGGATCAGCGGGCCTCTTTGCTCACGGCGGTAGGCTTTGAGCTCCTGGTGGAGGTCCAGTGTTGCGTCGATATCCCATTGCCTGGGCGGAAACCTGGCCCACACCAGCATCCTGAAAACCAGCAGCCGCGCGCAGTGGCCGTTTCCGTCGACGTAAGGGTGTATGGTCAAAAAGCGCTCGAACACCTTTGCCGCTTCGATGGCGAATTTCCTGAGCTGACGGTCCAGGGTTGCCGTCTGCCCCTCGCCGTCCACCCAGCGGTAGTAGCCGTTCATGATCTCGTTGCACTCTTCGTCGAGTTTGCGCATCGCCCCGTGCACCAGTTCAGGCGCCAGCCCGACCTTGTCGTCATCGGCCACCTTGACGGGGCAGGTGACGAGGTCGGGGCAGCCCGGCGTGCCGCGGTAGTTGCCGATGATGCAGGTGCACGATGCCGGCGTCATGCCCTGGAACATGAAGCCGTGCGCGGCGCGGGTGTCGAAATCGGCGCGGCCCACCACCGGCTCCGAGAGCAGGGCCGCATCGGTCAGGTAGCGGCAGCGCTTGCCAAGGCCCGCCTGCCGGTCCGGATGGCTGGTGTACGACCAGTATTTGCAGCTGCTGTGGTCTCCCATTGTCCCCGGCTGCATGGCCGGCCTCGCCTTGTTTTTTTCAGACTAGACGGCTTGCGCCCTCATCCGCTGCACGGCGGCCCTGGAGGCGGCCACCAGTTCCGGGTCGTCCATCAACTGGTCGTCCCTGTCGAAATCTTCCAGCGTGCCGCGAATGTCCTTGCTCAACTCCATGGAACGCCTGAGCGCGGCCTCGCAGGACTGCGCGGCCACGGCCAGGATTTCGAAGCGGGCCAGGGCCGCGTCCATGCCGGCCGCCATGCCGGCGAGATTGTCGAAGGCTGTCGCTACTTCCGGCGCGACACCCAGGGGGCGCAGGTCGTCGCTGCTCTTTCGGCACACTGTGATCAGGTGGCGGTTTTTTGCCCGCAGCTGGCGGAAGTCGTCAGTGAACTTCTGGTCGGGGATGTATGCGCGCTGTGACACCCGCTCATAAAAATCGTCGTAGCTGTCGTTGAACCACGCGATCGCCAGTTCCATGCGCTCTGTTTTGCGGACCAGCCGGCGATGCGCCACACGCAGCACCGCATCCAGCAGAAAAAGCGTGGGCCGGCCCAGCGTCTTGATCGCTGCGTTCAGGACCCATGTCTTGGTGGTGGGCGCGCTCCCCAGCTTGCGCACCTGGGAAATCTGCTGGCGGACATCACGATCAAAATCTGCGGTGCCGGGCATGGAAGCAGCAGTCATGATGTTTTCCTTGGGTTGTCTGGCCGTCCGTATTCACGGTGAACACACAGTCATACAACACATACAACAGTGTCATGCAGAACAGTGTCATGCAGTTTACGCAGGTTTGGGCGCAAAAGTCTCTCACAGCTGCGGGAGGGGATAAATACCGGGATTCCGGGCTTCCACCCGCACCGCGCCCGGCCAGACGAGGCGCATTGGCATAAGAAAGGCGGTTGATATGGCGAATCAAGCTGCCGCCGGCGCTCATCACGCGCGCCGGCAGTCCGTGAAAAACCGTCCGGCCGGGCGCGGTATTTATCGTGCGGACAGTTTTACCCGCGCTTGAAGGCACTCAGCCGCGCGTGCCTTTCAGCCACGAAGGACCCGCTCAGTCTCGCCGTCAGATCCTCCCTGCGCATCTCGGCGCCGCACACCTGGCAGGTGGGACCCAGGCCGGGATCCTCGCCGCACGGGATGTGCGTGTAGTGAATGGCGACTTCTTCCTCTTCGGTTTTGCACCAGGCTTCTCCCCAGGCGCGCAGCGCCAGGAAGACCGGATAAAAGGCCTGCCCCATGTCCGTCAGGTGGTACTCGTGGCGAAGAGGCTTGTCGTTGTACGGGCGGCGCTCGACCATGCCGTCCGCCTCCAGTTTCTTCAATCGCGTCGCCAGCATCTGCGGGGTGGCCTGCGTGTGCGCCTGAATCTCCTCGAAGCGGCGCGTGCCCAGGAACAGCTCCCTAAGTACCAGCACGGTCCAGCGGTCGCCGACGATGTCCTGGGCCCGGGCAACAGGGCACAGCGTTCCCTGTTCCATGGACGTCGGGGCCGGGGTTTGATCTGGTTTTTTGCGCATTTTGGCATCATACCTCTTGTCACTATGAAAATCATAGGTATAGTGGAAATCGTTTGCAAGATGGTTGGCAGACCTTCTCTTGTGAACCGCGGAATCAATGGATCTTCCGCGAACAACACCGGATGACATCGAAAGGTTTTCTCATGTCTGAATTGACCAAACAGGATATTGCCGCCATCGCCGACCGCTATGCCGCCGCATGGCTCTCCCGCGATCCCGGGGCGATTGTCGCGATGCACGCGCCCGGGTCGACATTCCAGGCGCACGGCCGTGGCGCGGAGGTGAAAGGCAAGGCCGCGTTGCTCAAGGAGTTCGCCGAAGTGTTTGAACGCTATCCCGGTTTCGGCGTGGAGACACACCGCCTCCTGCTGGGCGACAAACACTGGACGCTCGAATGGGACCTGACCTTCCAGCCGCCGGGGAAGGCGCGCAGGGGGTTCCGCGCGCTCGACGTTGTGGAGGTGGATGACGCCGGGCTTGTCACGAGGAAAGACACCTTCTTCGATTTTGCGCAGGTCAAAGCCGCGTTCGAAGCGGCATGAGGGACAAAAATATGACCAACGCCAAAGCGCCTGCCGCCAATAGCGTGACGCCCTTGTTCGACCGGGCCTTGACCACCGCCTTGCCGGTCGAACATCTGTTCGATCTCAGCATAGCCCTGGAGCTCGGCCAGGTGATCCCGACTCCTCTCGGCACCCGTTTGACCTTCGTGGTGAAGGGCGGCCGCTTCGAAGGCCCGCGCCTGCGCGGCGAAATGCTGCCGGGCGGCGGTGACTGGGTCTCCGTGGGCGCCGACGGCACCAGCCGCATGGATGTGCGCGCCACCTTGCGCACCGATGACGGCGTCCTCATTCACTATGAGTCGCACGGCATCCTCCGGTTTCCGGCGGACGGCCGCCAGCGCCTGGCCAGGGGTGAGCGACTGTCCTTCGATGAAAGCTACGTGCGCCCGACGCCCAGGTTCGAGACCTCCGACGAGCGCTACGCGTGGCTGTGCGGCATCGTCACCGTCGGCTACGGCGAATACGGCCCGGGCCGCATCGACCACCGGATGTATCGCATCCTGTGACAGGGCCTGCGCAGCGCGCGAAGAAACGTGCTGCGCAGGGCTTGGGCCCGGGCTTCGTCCCGTTCAGGCCGCCATCACCTGTTTGAGCTGCTGCGCGCACACGCGCAAGGGCTGCGCCGACTGCGCGGCCCTGGCCATGGCCATGGCGCCGGAATAGGTCGCCACCACCAGTGTCGCCAGCGCCTGCGGGCTGGCCGTGCCGCCGCGCCCGGCCTTTCTGTCGTCGCGGATCTTGCCGGCAATGGCCTGGCGCCAGGCGTCAAACAGCGCCGCCATCGGCACGCGGAATTCTTCCTCCCCCGACAGTTCCACCGCAAGGTTGTTCAGCGGGCAGCCGTTGACCCGGCCCTGGTCTTCCAGGCCGGCAATGATGCCGCTGAAGACCTGCTGGACGCCGCGTGATGCATCGGGCGCCGCCCGCAGCGGGGCGATCCAGCTTTCCTCGATCGCCGCGGCAACGCGTTCATGGACCACGGCCAGGCCCAGCGCCTTCTTGGTCGCGAAGTGGTGCGCGAGCGCGCCGCCGGTGGCGCCGGACAACTCTCTCAGGTCCTGCATGCTGGTGCTGGCATAGCCGCGCGTGGTGAAGGCCTCGAAGGCCGTGTCCAGCAAGCGCTGGCGCAGGCCGTCGGGGTCGTTGGTGCGGCCTGTTGCGGCAGGCGCGGGCATCTTCTTCATCGGCTTTCCTGCTGCGGTCTTCATGGGTTCAAACATGGCGGAGTTGACAAAACAGGATGATTGTCCTGTAATTCACGGCCTATGACAAGCCAAACCTCCGACACTCCAAAAACAACTGCCGGCCCCGTGATTGAACTGCGCCGCTATCGCTTGCACCCGGGCGCCCGCGAGACGCTGATTGACCTGTTTGACCGTGAATTCCTCGAAACGCAGGATGCGGCCGGCCTGTCCGTGCTGGCCCAGTTCCGCGACCTGGACGATCCCGACGCCTTTGTCTGGTTGCGGCGTTTTGAAGACCTGCCCCGCCGCGCGGAAGCGCTGCGCAGCTTCTACACCGGCCCGGTCTGGGCGCGGCACCGCGACGCGGCCAACGGCACCATGGTCAATTCCGACAACGTGCTGATGCTCAAGCCCCTGGGCGACGCCGTCATGCCGTCCTTGCTGGGCCCGGGCCCCTTGCCCCCCAGTTTTGGCGCGCACCGCCCACCGCCCGCGGCCGACCCGGGCGAAGCCGGCGTGTTCGAGATGACGGCGTGCTACCTCGCCCCGCGCACCGACACGGCGTTTGCCGCATGGTTTGAGGACGCGCTCCGCCCTGTATTGCTGGCCGCCGGCGCCACAGTCGAAGGCTGCTGGGTGGTGGACCACCGCGAGAACAATTTCCAGGGCCTGCCGGTGCGGGAAGGGGAGACGCTCTTCATCTGGCTGCTGCGCTTTGACGGACATGACGATCTGCAGCGGTTTCACCTGGAGCTGGCGGCTTCAGCGCTGTGGCGTGACCAGCTGCGGCCGGAGATGAACAAGCGCACCTGGCGTGACAACGAGGTGGTTAGGCTGGAACCGACGCGCCGATCATTGCTGCGGTGACGAAGAAATCCAAAGCGGATTTCATCCAATGACCAGGACGCGGGCCGGGCCTCCGCCCCGGCCCATGATTCAGGCTGGCTCGGTGGCGACCTGCGCAAGCAGCCACGCGCGAAATACCGTCAGTGCCTCCAGCGTCGATGATTCTTCCGGATACACCAGGTAGTAGCCGCGGGTGGACACCCATTGTTTCTTCGACAGCCGGCGCAAACGGCCGGTCGCCACCGCATCGCCGGCCATGAAATCGGGCAGCAGCACCGCGCCCAGGCCCGCCACCGCGGCATTCAGGGCCATGGACATCAACTCGTAGCGCGGTCCCTCCTGCCCGGTGCCGATCTGGATGCCGGCATGGTCGAACCATTTTTTCCACGCGTCCAGCACGGTGGTGTGGTGCACCAGTTCGGACATCGGCGTGCTGGCGCTCAGCGACTTTCCGTTTTTGGCGATCCATGCCGGTGCGGCATACGGCGCCATCGCCAGCGGCAGCACAAAATCGTTGTGCAGGCCGGCGCGTTTTCCGTCGCCGAATTCGAGCGAGGCATCCACCGGCATGCTCTTGAAATCAACCGAGCCCACGCGGGTGGCGAAATTCAGGGTGATCTCGCTGTGCGCGCGCGTGAAGTCAGGCAGGCGCGGAATCAGCCAATAGCTGCCCAGCGAGGCGCCGACCGACAGCGCCAGCGTGCCCCCGCGCCCCTTGAGCGCCATCACGTTGGCCGTCGCGCGTTCGAGGCGCTGGAGAATGGGGCCTACTTCGTCCAGGTAATAGCGGCCGGCTTCCGTGAGGATGACCGCGTCGCGGCGCCGCACGAAGAGCTTGAGGTCAAGCCGCCTTTCCAGCGCCATGATCTGGCGGCTGACCGCGCCCTGGGTGAGGTGCAACTCCTGCGCGGCCGCGGTGAAGGACCGCAGGCGCGCGCTGGCCTCAAGGCATACCAGGGACATGGTGGAAGGCGCGCGCAACATCATGGTGCATGAGAAAAAAACATGGAAGACGCAGAAATTGTCGTTTGTAGCCGAGGGTTTGTCCACGCATCATTCGGTTTCCTCATTGCTCAACCCAAGGTGGCCTCCATGAACGAATACCGGACCCAGCGGCGAACGCTCCTCAAACTGGGGGCTGCCGTGATGGCCTCATCGCCCCTGCTGGCACGCGCGGCCTGGCCGGACCGGCCCATCCGCCTGATCGTTCCCTCTGCCGCCGGCGGCTCGCCCGACAACATCTGCCGCATCCTGACCAGCGAATTGATGAAGAGCCTGGGACAGCCTTTTGTGATCGACAACAAGCCCGGCGCAAGCGGCAACATCGGCATGCAGGAGATCGTGCGCGCGGCGCCCGACGGCTACACGCTGGGCTACGGCAATGTGGGCACGCTGGCGATCAACAAATCGCTTTTCGCGAAACTTCCCTACGATCCCGAGAAGCAACTGCTGCCCGTGGCGCTGCTGGGATATGTCCAGAACGCGCTCGTCGTCAGGAACGACCTGGGCGTGAAGGACGTGGCCGGGTTGATCGCGCTGGCAAAGTCCAGGCCCGGCAAGCTCACCATGGCGTCGCCCGGCAACGGCACCACCGGCCACCTGGGCGGTGAACTCTTCAAGAGCATGACCGGCATCTTCATGACCCACGTGCCTTACCGCGGCAGCCCGCAGGCCATCCAGGACCTGATGGGCGGCCAGGTCGACCTGATGTTCGACAACCTGTCGTCCATCGCGCCGCACATCAAGAACGGGCGCATCAAGGCGCTCGGCGTTTCAGGCCGGGCGCGCAGCCCGCTGTTTCCCGACGTGCCCGCCATCGGCGAGTTCGTCAAGGGTTATGAAACGACGGCCTGGGGCGGCATTGTCGCGCCGGCCGGCACGCCGCGCGACATCGTCATGCGGCTCAATGGCGACATCAACAAGGTGCTGGGCAATGCCGCGGTGAATGAGCGCTATGCCGCCATTTCCTTCGAGACCACCATAGGCTCGCCAGACCGCCTGTTTGACCGCGCCCTGCGCGAGACGCGCATGTGGGCTGAGGTCGTCAAGCGCGCCGGCGTGCAGGTGGATTGAACCCGCATGTTCGATCTCATCATTGAAGGCGGCGAACTGATCGACGGGACGGGCGCCGCCCGGGTGCGCGCCGACCTCGGTGTGTCCCGGGGAAAAATCCTCTCCATCGGCGACCTGTCGGCCGAGCCGGCCGGCGGGCGGGTCAGCGCGCACGGGCGCATCGTCGCGCCGGGTTTTATCGACGTGCACACCCACGACGACCGCCTGCTGCTCACGCCCACGGCGGGGGCCCACCCCAAGTTGTCGCAGGGCGTGACGACGGTGGTGGCGGGCAACTGCGGCGTCAGCCTTGCCCCGCTGGAGACGGCAAATCCGCCGCCGCCCCTGGACATCCTGGGAGCGGACGGCTGGATCTACCCGGATTTCGCGGCCTACCTGGATGCGCTCGACGCGTCTCCCCTGGCCGTCAACGTCGCCTGCCTGGTGGGCCATTCCACGCTGCGGGTCAAGTACATGGCCGACCTTGAAAGGCCGGCCACCCGCGCGGAATCGGCGGGCATGGCGGCGGAACTGGCCCGCGCACTGGCCGCGGGCGCCATCGGGCTGTCGACGGGCTTGTACTATCCGCCCGCGAAAGCCGCCACCGCTGAAGAAGTGATTGCCGTGGGCGCGCAGCTCAAGGCCGCCGGCGGCATCGTGGCCATGCACATCCGCGATGAAGGCGACGCCATCGACGAGGCCTTGCGCGAGGCCCTGCACATAGGCCGCGAACTGGGTGTGGCCACCGTCATTTCCCACCACAAGCTGGTCGGCACGGCCAACCACGGCCGCTCCGTGCAGACATTGGCGATGCTGGAGCAGGCGGCGCGAGGGCAGTCGGTCTGCTTCGACTGCTATCCCTACAACGCCTCGTCCACCATGCTGCTGCCCTCCCGCGTGAAGCAGTCCAGCGACGTGCTGGTGACCTGGTCCGGGGCCGAGCCCGGTGTTGCCGGCCGCTCCCTGAAAGAGCTGGCGCGCGAGAGAAACCAGACCGAGGAAGAAGTGGCGCGGGCATTGCAGCCGGCCGGCGCCATCTACTTCGCGATGAGCGAGGACGACGTCAGCCGCATCCTGAGCCACCCTATGGCCATGATAGGTTCGGACGGCCTGGCGCACGACGTGCGCCCGCATCCGCGTCTGTGGGGGACTTTCCCCCGCGTGCTGGGGCATTACGTGCGGGAAAGAAAGCTGTTCCCGCTAGAGGCCGCCATTTACAAAATGACCGGACTCAGCGCCAGGCGCTTCGGCCTCGTCGGCCGCGGAACCCTGGCGCCCGGCCATCACGCCGACATCGTCATCTTCGACGAACACCGCGTCGCGGCCAACGCCAGTTACGAGCACCCCACCGAAGTCAGCTCGGGCATAGCCGCCGTCTTCGTCAACGGCCGGCTTGCCTGCCGCGACGGTGTCAGCGTCAACGTGGATGCCGGCCGGGTGCTGCGCAGGCAAGGTGCGCTTGCATGAGGGCGCCGCATGCTGCCGGCAGCGTGCCGACTTCGCCAAAGAACGTCAATCCGTGCCTGTGAGGCCCGCATCACGAGATCACCAGGTCAACCACCCGGCCCTGTCGCCGCGATGCCGCCGGCACGGCCCTCGGACCAGCCGCCGCCCAGCACCTTGTACAGCGTGACCAGGTTCGACATTCGCGAAAGCCGCATTCCTATCAGGTTCTGCTGCGCGCTGTAGAGCGAGCGCTGGGAATCAAGCACGGCAAGGTAGCTGTCTATGCCATGCGAGAAGCGGGCGCGCGACAGCGCCTCGCTCTCGGCCGTGGCGTTCACCAGGGACTGCTGCGCCTCCAGCTGGTCGCCGAGCGTGCTGCGCTGCGCCAGCGCATCCGACACCTCACGGAACGCGGTCTGTATCGCCTTTTCGTACTGGGCAACGTTGATCTCGCGGGTGATTTTTGCCACGTCAAGGTTGGCGCGGTTGGCGCCTCCATCAAAAATCGGCAGCGATATCTGCGGCAGGAAGCTCCAGGTGCCTGAGCCGCCCTGAAACAGGCCCGACAAGTCGGCGCTGGACGAGCCGGCCGATGCGGTCAGGCTGATACGCGGAAAAAAAGCCGCCCGTGCCGCGCCGATGCTGGCGTTGGCCGACTTCAGCTGGTGCTCGGCCTGCAGGATGTCGGGCCGGCGCTGCATCAGCGTTGAGGGCAAGCCGGCCGGCAGCTCAGGCAGCGCATTCAGCGAGTCGGCCAGGCGGGCGGGCAGCAATTCGTCCGGTACCGCCGATCCAACCAGAAGCATCAGCGCGTTGCGGTCCTGCGCCACCTGCGCGGTGTAGCGCGCCACGTCGACACGCGCGGTATCGACACTGGTCTGCGCCTGCCGTAGCGCCAGCGCCGACGTCACCCCGACCTCAAAGCTGCGCTGGCTGAGCCGGTAGGACTCGCCCTGGCTCGCCAGCGTGTTGCGCGCCAGGGCCAGCCGCTCCTGGTCGGCGCCCAGCGCCAGGTAGGCGTTTGCCACCTCGGACACCAGGCTGATGTGGGTGCTGCGGCGCGCCTCTGCGGTCGAGAGAAACTGCTCCAGCGCCTGCGCGCCCAGGCTGCGAACGCGGCCGAACAGGTCGACCTCGTAGGCGCTGACGCCGACGCCCGCGCTGTACTGGCGGCTGATCCCGGGGTTGCCCGGCAGGCGCAGACTGTCGGCCGTACGGGTGGCGCTTTGGCTGCCCGTGGCATTGACGGCGGGATACAGGCCGGCGTCCTGTACGCGGTACTGCGCGCGCGCTTTCTCGATATTGAGGGCGGCCACGCGCAGGTCGCGGTTGTTGGCCAGAGCCAGCGCCACAACCCGGCGCAGGCGCTCATCGGCAAAAAATTCACGCCAGCCGATGTCGGCCGCGTCAACGGGCGAGGACGAGGACGGGCCACCGGGCGAGGCGGCCGCCGGGTAGGCCGCGGGCACCGGCAGCGCCGGCTGTTCATAAGTGGGCATCAGGCTGCAGCCGCCCAGGGCGGCCGCGCAGGCCAGGGTGATCAAGGTCAAGCGGGTCATGTCAACGGCCTTCCAGCAAAGGGGTTTCGGTATGCGTCACCGGCGGTGCGGCAACGGCGTTGGGCCTCCTGTCGAACAGTCGGCGCACGACCACGAAGAACAGCGGCACGAAGAAGACGGCCAGCACCGTGCCCGAGACCATGCCGCCGACCACGGCCGTGCCCAGCGCGTTCTGCGCGCCGGCCCCCGCGCCCTTGCCCAGCATCAGCGGGAGGACACCCAGGATGAACGCCAGCGAGGTCATCAGGATGGGCCGCAAACGCATACGCGCCGCGGTGAGCGCCGACTCGACCAGGCCCATTCCCCGGGCGTGCAAGTCCTTCGCGAACTCCACGATCAGGATGGCATTCTTCGACGCCAGGCCCACGGTCGTCAGCAAGCCGACCTGGAAATAGACGTCATTCATCTTCCATGCCAGCAGCGCACCGATCACCGTACCCAGCACACCCAGCGGCACCACCAGGATCACCGAGAACGGGATGGACCAGCTCTCGTACAAGGCCGCCAGGCACAGGAATACGACAAGGATGGATACCGCGTACAGCAGCATGGCCTGGCCACCGGCCTCGCGCTCCTGGCGCGAGATGCCGGTCCACTCAAAGCCGATGCCGGCGGGCAGCTTGGCCGCGTGGCGCTCCACCAGGTCGAGCGCCTGTCCGCTGGACATCGCGCCGGGCATGGCCATGCCCAGGATCTCGACCGAAGGCACGCCGTTGTAGCGTTCCAGCCTCGGAGAGCCTGAGGTCCAGCCGGCCTTGGCGAACGCGCTGAAGGGCACCATCGCGCCACCGGCGTTGCGCACAAACCAGTTGTCGATGTCGCCCGGCAGCATCCGGAACGGCGCATCGGCCTGCAGGAACACTTTCTTCACGCGCCCCTTGTCGATGAAATCGTTGACGTAGCTGCTGCCCCAGGCCGCCGAAAAGGTGTTGTTGACGTCGGACATCGTCAGGCCCAGCGCGCCGGCCTTGTGCTCGTCGATGTCCAGCCGGAACTCGGGCGTGTCTTCCATGCCGTTGGGCCGGACGGCGACCAGGCCTTTTTCCTTCATCAATGCACCCAGCAGCTGGTTGCGCGCCTGCATCAGCGCATCATGGCCGAGGTTGGCGCGGTCTTGCAGCATCAAATCAAAGCCGCTGGCATTGCCGAGTTCGGACACTGCCGGCGGCGCAAAAGCGAACACCGTCGCATCGCGCAGCTGCGAAAAGCGGCTGATCGCCTTGCTGGCGACCGCCGAGGCGCTCAGCCCGGGGCGCGTGCGTTCGCTCCAGGGCTTGAGCTTGACGAAGGCGAAACCCGCGTTTTGCCCGCTGCCGGCGAAGCTGAAGCCCGCCACCGTGAAGATCGAATCGACCGCATCCTTCTGGTCCACCAGGAAGTGATGCTCAACCTGCTCGATCACCTTCATCGTGCGGTCCTGCGTCGCGCCGGGCGGCAGCTGCACCAGCGCGAACAGGGACCCCTGGTCTTCATCCGGCAGGAAGCCGGCGGGAATCTTCGCGAACACGAAGCCAACCGCGAGCACCAGCACCGCGTAGCCCGCCATGTAGCGCCAGCCGCGGCCCAGCATGTGGCGCACCACGCCCTGGTAGCCGCGGTTGCCGCGGTCGAACAGGCGGTTGAACGCGCCGAAGAAGCCGGTGGTCGCCAGCGCGTGGCCTTTTTCCACGGGTTTGAGCAGCGTGGCGCACAGCGCCGGCGTGAGGACCATGGCGACCAGCACCGACAGCGTCATCGCCGAGACGATGGTGACGGTGAACTGGCGGTAGATCACGCCCGTCGAGCCGCCGAAGAATGCCATCGGCACAAATACGGCCGCCAGCACCAATGCCACGCCCACCAGGGCACCGGTGATCTGCCCCATGGATTTGCGTGTGGCCTCGAGCGGCGAGAGCCCTTCTTCGCTCATGACCCGCTCGACGTTCTCCACCACCACGATGGCGTCGTCAACCAGCAAGCCGATGGCCAGAACCATCGCCAGCATGGTCAGGGTGTTCAGCGAATAGCCGAAGGCTGCCAGCACGCCAAAAGTGCCGAGCAGCACCACCGGCACCGCGATCGTCGGGATCAGCGTCGCGCGGAAGTTCTGCAGGAAGAGGTACATCACGACAAAGACCAGCACAATGGCTTCGATCAGCGTCTTCACCACCTCTTCGATGGAGATGCGCACAAAAGGCGTGGTGTCGTAAGGCTTGACCACCTCCACGCCGGGCGGGAAGAACTTGCTCAGTTCGCCGATCTTCGCGTCGATGCCGCGCACCGTGTCCAGGGCGTTCGCGCCCGTCGCCAGCTTGATGGCAAGGCCGGCGGCGGGCTTGCCGTTGAAGCGGCCGACGGTGGCATAGCTCTCGCTGCCCAGTTCGATGCGGGCGACGTCGCTCAAACGCACCGCGGAGCCATCGGCCTGCGTGCGCAGCAGGATCGCTTCGAATTCGGCGGCGGTCTTCAGCCGTGTCTGCGCGGTAATCGTGGCGTTCAGCTGCTGGTTTTTCACTGCCGGCAGGCCGCCGAGCTGGCCCGCGGAGACCTGGGCGTTCTGCGCCTGGATCGCGTTCTTCACGTCCAGCGGAGTCAGTTTGAAGCTGTTGAGCTTGCCCGGATCGAGCCAGATGCGCATCGCATACGAGGCGCCGAACAGTGTGGTGTCGCCCACGCCCTCGACACGGCTGACCGCATCCTGCACGCTGGCCGCGACGTAGTCCGACAGGTCGGCGTCGGTGAGCTTGCCGTCCCTGGACACGAAAGCCAGCACGTTCAGGAAATTGTTCGCCGACTTGGTGACCTGCACGCCTTGCTGCTGCACCTCCTGCGGCAGCAACGGCGTGGCAAGCGCCAGCTTGTTCTGCACCTGCACTTGGGCGGTGTCCGGGTCGGTGCCGTTCTCGAAAGTCAGCGTGATGGTGACCGCGCCCGACGATTCACTGGTGGACGCGATGTAAGCCAGCCGGTCCAGGCCCTTCATCTTCTGCTCGATGACCTGGGTCACCGTGTCTTCCAGCGTCTTGGCCGATGCGCCCGGGTAGCTGGCCGAGATGGCGATGGCCGGCGGTGCGATGGTCGGGTATTGCGCGATGGGGAGGATCTTGATGGCCATCACGCCGCCCAGCATCACGATGATGGCGAGTACCCAGGCGAAGATCGGGCGGTCGATGAAAAAACGAGCCATGGTGTAAATCTCCTGGAAGTCAGTTCGCGGCCACGCGCGCAACGGGAGCGCTGGCAGGTGCGGCCGGCGGCGCGGCGACCTTGACCACCTGGCCTGGGTGCGCCTTCTGCTGCCCCTCGACGACCAGGCGGTCCCCCGCCTTCAGGCCGGCCGTCACCAGCCACTGGTCACCGACGGCGCGGCCGGTGGTAATGGCCCGCGATTCAAGCTTGCCGTCTGCGCCGACCACAAAGGCAAGGGCGTTTCCGGTGGCGTCGCGACTGACCGCCGGTTGCGGCACCAGCAAGGCCTCGTCGCTCACACCTTCCTCCACCACGGCGCGCACATACATGCCCGGCAGCAGGTCGGCCTTTGGATTGGGGAACACGGCGCGCAGCGTGATCGCACCCGTCCCCTGATCGACCGTCACGTCGGAAAACTGCAGCTTGCCGTTCAGCGGATAGGTGCTGCCGTCTTCCAGCAGCAGCTTGACGACCGCGGCATCCGGGCCGCCGCGCTTCAGATGGCCTTGCGCCAGCGCATGCTTGAGCCGCAGCACGGAACTGCTCGACTGGGTCACGTCCACATAAATGGGGTCCAGCTGCTGCACGGTCGACAGCAGCGCCGCCTGGTTTGCCGTGACCAGCGCGCCGGGCGTCACCGACGACTTGCCGATGCGCCCCGAGATCGGCGACACGACACGCGTGTAGGCCAGGTTGATTCGCGCGCTCTCCAGCGCCGCCTTGGCGCCGGCCACGTCGGCTTCGGCTTGCTGCAGTGCGGCCGATGCGTCGTCCTGGTCCTGCTGGCTGACCGCCTTGATGGCGGCCAGCTCGCTGTAGCGCTGTGATTTCAGCCGCGTCGAATGCACATTCGCTTCGCTCCTGTCCAGGGCGGCACGGGCGTTGTCGTAGCTGGCCTGGTAGCTCGCCGGATCGACCTGGTACAGCGCCTGGCCGGCTTTCACCAGTCCTCCCTCCTCGAAATTGCGCGTCTTGACCAGGCCCGTGACCTGCGGGCGCACTTCGGCAATCTGGTAGGGCACGGTGCGGCCCGCAAGTTCGGTGTTGAATGCAAACCGCTGCGGCTGCACCACCAGCACGCTGACCTGCGGCGGCCCCGAGGCCTCGGGCGGGGCGCCGTTCGGCGGGTCTCCGCAGGCCGCCAGCAGCACCGACAGCAGAACCGGCAATGCGGCCCCGCGGGGCAGGGAAAGAATCGAAGGCATGGGAAAGCTCCTTGAACGTGGCGAAATGCCGGAATCAATCCAGGAAAATCACCGTATAAACATACTGATGAGTATATTATAGGAATTGACCCATTCTTGATGTCAAGAGATAATGAACTCATCAGTTCAAAATAAAGGCATTGACGTGAGAGTAAAAACCGAGGCAAAGCGCGAGTCCATCCTCGAAATCGCATCGCAGGTGTTTCAGGAAATGGGCTACGAACGCACGTCGATGGATGAGATTGCCGCGCGCATGGGCGGCTCGAAGGTCACGCTGTACGGCTACTTCCCGTCAAAGCAGCACCTTTTCCTGGAAGTCGCCAACTACGCCGGAATGCGCCAGCTGGGACCGGCCTTCGATGAACTTGTGCCCGGCAGCGACGACTTGCCGCGCATGCTGCGCCGCTTCGGCGAGAAGTTCCTGTCATTCGTCTGCACACCGGAGGCCGCGGGTACATACCGCATGGTGGTCGCGCAATCCGGCCAGTCCGACATAGGCCGCAGTTTTTTTGAACTGGGGCCCAAACGCGGCGAAGACCTGATCGCGGCTTTCCTTCAGTCCGAGATGGACAGCGGCCGGCTCAAGAAGGCGGACGCATCGATTGCGGCCATGCAGCTGTCGGCGTTGTTGACGGCCGAGACCCAGCATCGCACCCTGATGGGCGTGACGGCCTCACACACGCGCCAGCAGATCAAACAGATGGTTGACCGCGCGGTGGCGGTTTTCATGGATGCGTATACCCCATGAATACCGGCGGCAATTATGGAGACTTGCTTGAAACACGGCCAATCCTCACGACCGTTCGCCCCGGCCTGTCGCAGGGCTTCGACAGGATTCGCCCGAACGGCGTGGTGTCTTGATCTACAAAAACATCCATCGTCATTTGGACCTGCGCAGTGCTGATGTCGTCCAGGCCAGGAAGCGCTTATCGTGACTGCAAACCGTTTGACGGCCTGACCGCCAGCGCCACAATCGCCGCACCGGCGGCCACCACCAGCGCGTCCTCGATCAGGCCGCTGCGGGTCTGGCCCATGCGCGCCATCGCGCGCTTGCGGCCCGCCAGCGTCAGATAGGCCAGCGGCACGGCGGTCGCAACCGCCGTCAAGGCGCCGGCCCGCTCACGGCCACGCGGCGCCAGTGCGGCGCCTGCGATGCCCGCGCTCATCACCCGCGCCAGCAGCCCCAGAAACACCGTGCGGTCGGGCGCGGTCTTCATCTTGTCGCCGAACAATTCGCCCACACCCATGGCCAGGGCGCCGTTCCTGAACAGCGGGCGGTCCAGCAGCACAAGCTGCCCCGGCGTGCGACGGTCCAGCAGCCGCGCCGCCGCGATGGTGGCCATGGGCGTCATGGAGCGCGCACTGGCCACCGCGCCTATGAGGGCGGAGAAGATCAAGCTGTCGTCTTTCATGTTTCATTCCGTGGAGGTGGTACTGAATCCATGGTGCTTGGGCCTGCTGCGTGGAAGTAGGGGAAAAGCACCCGAGCGGGCGTAGGAAGCGGCGAAGGGCATCACACCGAAGCCGCTTCTGTGGTCGACTGGCGAGAGGCTTGCTTCCGCCCGACCAGATACCATCGGCAGGAAGCGGCCATCGCGGCCCCAGGAGATGCAATTGAAAGTCCAAGGCCAATGCCATTGCGGCGCGATTCACTACGAAGCGGAAGTCGAGCCGGGCACCATCACGGTCTGCCATTGCACCGACTGCCAGACGCAATCCGGCTCCGCGTTCCGGGCCAATATCCCGGCGCCTGCAAGCGGCTTCCGGCTGGTGAAGGGCACACCCCGCACCTACATCAAGACCGCGGCCAGTGGATCGAAGCGGGTGCTCGCTTTTTGCGAGGTCTGCGGCAGTCCCCTGTATGCCTGCGCTGTGGAGAACCCGCAGGCCTACTCGCTCCGCATCGGCACGCTGAAGCAGCGGCATGAACTGGGCGCCCCGCAGCGGCAAATCTGGACGCGACGCTGTCTTTCATGGGTGACCTTGCCGGCGGAGCTGGAGGCTTTTGATGGCCAGCCATGAGAGGTGAATCTCTTTGCCTGCGTATCACCACCACACTCAAGGCAGCGTGCATTCAGCCCTAGCTTCCTGATTGCACGGAAAGTCCGTATGCCCAGCTCGCCCTGGGCGCCCTCGCGGCTGGTGAAGCCGCCGCACCAGAGGACGGCGGCGGGAAACGCCGTCCTCACCTTGGCCGGCACCCCATGATCGACAGGGTGTTTCTTGAACCCGGCGCTCTCCATGTCGTCCCGTGGACACGGGCTGGGTCCATTCTCTTTCGCGACACGAGCGATTACCACTTAAGGACGATGGGATCCGAAGATTCCGGTCGCCACATAGCGCTATCGCTCTACAACATTTCTTTTTAAAAATGATGAAACCCATCCCGGACCCGGCGCCACTTTCCCTGTCGCGGCATTCGCCGCACAATCTTCGCCTGCCACCTCATCCGGGCAGGCGGTTCATCTTGAACAACACGAAAGGATTTCCATGAGCACGTTCATCACCAAAGACGGCACGCAGATCTATTACAAGGACTGGGGAACCGGTCCCGTCGTGAGCTTCAGCCACGGCTGGCCGCTCAATTCCGACGCCTGGGAGGCGCAGATGTTTCACCTCGCTTCCAACGGCTTTCGCTGCATCGCGCATGACCGCCGCGGGCACGGCCGGTCGAGCCAGCCCTGGCACGGAAACGACATGGACACGTATGCGGACGACCTTAACGAGCTTTTCAGCGCGCTGGATGTGAAAGGCGTCACCATGATCGGCCACTCCACGGGGGGCGGCGAAGTTGCGCGCTACATCGGCCGTCACGGCACGAAGCGGGTAGCCAAGGCTGTCCTGATGGGTGCCGTCCCGCCCATCATGGTCAAGACCACGGCCAATCCAGGCGGGCTGCCGATGGAGGTGTTCGACGGCTTTCGCAAGGCGTATCTTGCGGACCGTGCCCAGTTCTTCCTGGACGTGGCGAGCGGGCCGTTCTTCGGCTTCAACCGTCCCGGCGCCAAGGTGTCCCAGGGGCTGATCCAGTCCTGGTGGACGCAAGGGATGATGACCGGCCACAAGAATGCCTACGACTGCATCAAGGCATTCTCTGAAACCGACTTCACCGAGGACCTGAAAAAATTCGATGTGCCGACGCTGGTCATCCACGGTGACGACGACCAGATCGTTCCCATAGGCGCTTCGGCCATGCTCTCTTCAAAGCTGATCAAGGGCGCGACCCTGAAAATTTACCCGGGCGGCACGCACAGCCTGGGAGACACCAGCAAAGACAAGCTGAACGCCGACCTGCTGGCATTCGCGAAGTCCTGACGCATGAAGGCGGCTGCTGGATGGCCCCGGCGCCTGCCGCATTGCAAGGATTGCCATGGCACTCAAATCAGAAGTTCAATTTCTCGAGTTCGGCCTCAGTCAGGTCGCGAACGCGCTTCGTTGATTCCCGGGCCTGCAGGGCAGCCAGTGCGGGGTCGGCCTGCGTCAACAGATCTGCCAGAGTGACTCCTGGCGCAATGGCATCGAGGTAGCGGAGCACCTGTCCAATCGCCAGACCGGGGTCGCCCTTTTCCAGGCGGTAGGCGGTGTTGCGCGAGAACCCTGCGCGCAAAGCCGCATCGGCCTGCTTGATCTTGTGCGCCTGGCGCAAGCGCGCAAGGAGATGGCCGAGATGGGTGATTTCTTGCGCGAGGTCTGGGGTCAGTATTGCCGACTGTTTTACTTTCATGTTCGTCAAATCATTCATTATGCTGATAAAGATTGATTTAACGAACATCAAATGGCGAAAAAACACACATGAGGCTCGCGCTGAAAAGTTCGTTTGAGGCCTAAAGTAGCTGTCTCACAGTTGCGCTCCAAGGGGGGCTCCCGGGAAGGCTCTTCCCTTGGCGGCGTGAAGCCGGACCCACCGTTCTGGCGCGGCGGTTGCTTGCCGCAAAAGGCGCTTCGCTAGGCCACGCTCAGCTTGAGCGCGTAGCATTGCCGTTGATGAAGCCAACAATTTTCGCCGTGGGTGACGAGCCATATTGTCTTTGGGAAGTCGACGTTGCTGAGCGCACGCGCGACTTCCTGGCAGGCTTAGACTCCGAATTTTTTGCATATGTTCTCCAGGCCCACATGGAGACGGAGGACGAAAAGCGTGCATCTGTTGCTATCCGCCTTGCCTTGCATCACGGAATCGAGACGCTGTTTTCTCTTCTAGGTGCATTTATCCAAGCCCCTGACTGCCCATATGCGTGGATAGCACGGTGCAAGACAGAAGAACTGCGAAAGGTCGTATCACGGATCAGCACTGGCGACGACTCACTGATAACTAGGTGGGAAAAGCCGCTTCTTAGTTGGACCGATGTGTCGGCGGCCGTTTTGAAGAACTGCCAACCGGGAACCGAAAAGCATAAACACAACGTCAATGGCTTTGGGATGGCGTGGGGGGCCCTTGCTGGTGAAATGCAAGACGAAGTGGTGAACCAGGAGTACAACGCCATAAAACATGGCTTTCGAACTCGCTCGGGTGGCTTCACGTTGGCAATTGGGATTGAGGAGACCAGGGGCGTTCCCGCGCCAGAGTCCGCGATGAACGTACTGGGAGGTTCGCAATATGGCTCCATGTTCTACAGGGTTGAGAAATTGAAGGTAAGTGGAGGCCGCCACCTTCGCTCTCAGAGAACCTCAGTTAATTGGTCACTGGAGCGCGACATTCTTCTTCTGCAACTGATCCAGTTTTCTATCAACAACGTGATATCAGCTCTCAAGCTGGCAAACGGTGTGCCTGCCAGCGAGTGTCGGTTTCAGATTTTTAGTGAAGATGAGGACTTTATGCGTGCATGGAGTTACAGCTCGGGCGTGACCAACATCAACTTTGACTTTGTCTTAGATGAGAGCAAGCTGCCAGAGGTCACGAAGACCGACATTCTGAAGCAGCTACGTGAACCTAAGTAATCTGTGCGTCGGTAATTACTACTCCGCACTTCGAGGTCTTATGTCTGTTTCGGGTCCAAAGCGGAAATTTCCGCAACCAATCAGTCACAAGAAGACCTAAGAGTATGCTCTGACGCGTGGCAGCTTCAACTTCTAGGCCTGAGCATGAAATTTTTGCCGACTTGGCTCTGCTTTGCACCAAGCCGGGGTTCGTACATGCGCTAGCCTACATCTGCTTTCGAGACAACATCATCCCGTACGTTGGCAAGGTAAAAGAAGCGGATATGCGCAGGATGTTCGATCCGTCACGCCTCATTCGCAGTGAAATCAATACGCTGATGGGGCTTATGGTCAAGGCAAAGATCGACTGGGAGTTGCCAAGTCCGAAGGATTTGCAGGAGTGCTCTGATCGCAGCTATCAATTGCTTGAGGAACTCCATCACAGTATGTCCAGCGAGTTTTTTAGAGATTTGACGGCCGAAACGGTAGCGGATGGCAAGTTCGACCCATTCAAGCGTGGCGAGGCGATGCGGGAGCCCATCTTTTATAGCGGCGAATCAGCTTACAACTTTCAGTATCGGGCGCTGGCGGCGCGCAAGTATGCAGCTGATGCAGCGTGGCTTCAGAAGCATCGCGGCTTCGACATGCAGACAGCAAGCGCCGTCGCTGCAGGGGTCGAACAGGTCCACGCCAACCGGTTTGTCCAAGTCCGCGAAACGATGCGCACGCTGCACCCAGACCAATGGACGATGCTTCCGTTCTTCTCGATAACGGTCGAGGAGGTCGCGGCGCACTCAGGATTGAATGCGACATTGGTTACGCGCATCCTTGATGCCTTCACTTTTCCGGAAATAGAGCGCAATGTGGGCTTTAGCGCACTCCATGATTTCAACGTCATCAGTGCAACGCCATTGTTGCGGATGCCCAGTGGGGAATACTTGTCATTGCAAGCCTACGCTTTAGCCGAAGCTCTTTACGAGGCTCCGTTCTACTGGATGGCGCCAGACAAGACATACGCTGGCACTCTGGCTAAGAACCGCGGTGACTTCACGGAATCGTTTGTGACTGAGCGACTTACTCTAGTTTTTGGTCCAGAAAGAGTATTCCGAGGCGTTGACATTTATGCCGAAAAAGGCGTCAAGGCGGGAGAAATTGACACGCTAGTGGTGTGGGGGAACCGAGCTATCGTTGTTCAGGCGAAGTCTAAGCGGTTGACCATTGAAGCTCGAAAGGGCAATGACTTGGTCATTCGAGACGACTTCAAGAAGAGCGTGCAGGACGCGTATGACCAAGCAGTTGGTTGTGCCCAGTGTCTCGGCGATTCCCGTTACGTCTTAAAGTCGGTGGATGGTCGGGCAGTCGAGTTGTCCTACGAGATTGAAGAAATCTATGTGGTTTGCGTCGTAAGCGATCATTACCCGGCATTGAGTTTTCAAGTCAGAAATTTTCTAAAAACCACAAAAGCGGCTCGTGTGCAGCCACCGATGGTGATGGACGTCTTCGCGCTCGACGCTATGACCGAGATGCTCCAGTCACCGCTGCATTTCCTCAGCTACTTGAATCGACGCGTCACCTATGGGGACAAGTTGCTGGCTTCCCAGGAACTGACAATCCTTGCCTATCACCTCAAACAGAATCTATGGCTGGAGTCAGAAACCGGTCTGATGCATCTGCATGATGACTTTTCTGCTGGCCTTGACATAGCCATGGCTGTTCGACGCGCTGGCATGGACGGGGAATCCACACCGCAAGGAATACTCACTCGCCATTACCATGCGACTACCTTGGGTGATGTCATCAAAGAGATTGAAGCGCGGCCGGAGCCTGCCACTATCGACCTCGGGTTTCTCCTCCTAGCTGCTAGCGAGGACACCATCAAGACGACAAGTCGTGCTATCGACAGGCTTGCAGCGCTTGCGCGCGGTGACGGCCAGCACCATGACATGACGATCGCATTCGGAAGGGGTGAAGCAGGTTTGACGGTTCATCTCAACGATGAACCCCATGCAATCGCCCTACGTCGATTGAACCTGTATTGCACACGGCGCAAATACAAAGAACGCGCGGCGCGATGGTTCGGACTATGCATGCGGCCCAAGGACTGCAGTGTCCGGTTCGGTGTTTCTGTGACGTTTCCTTGGAAGGAGGACGAGTCCATGGAGGAGGACACACGAGATATGCAGCAGCCTCAGCCAGTGAGAGATGCGTTGTCCGCCTTAATGAACGCGAAGGTGAGTCGTAAGAAAATTGGCCGCAATGATCCGTGCCCATGCGGTAGTGGGTTGAAATACAAAAAGTGCCATTTGCTGTGAAATACGATAACGGCAGGATGGTCTTTGCAGGCGGGCGGATGTCCGCTTCTGCTCCAAAGCCGCCGGTTTTTCGAGAACACTATTGGCGGAATAACCGTGAATATGCGTAGCCTGACGGGTGCTTTGAAAACCTTGATGCAAGGTCCTGGTGCGGCCAAAGGGAATCGAACCCCTATCTGCCCCTTAGGAGGGGGCCGTTCTATCCATTGAACTATGGCCGCACGTCTCTTGGAGAGAAGCGGTGATTGTATTCGGTGGATGATGGCCCATCCCGCCCCCCGGGAGACGACTCAGTCGAACGGCACCGTGAAGATCAAATCCACCGCGCTCTGCTGGCCGGCCTGGGCGCGCACGGTGAAGCGTTGCGACAGGTCGTAGAACACATAGAGCGTGCCCAGCGCGCCGGAGATGGTGCGTTCATAGGACGCATAAAAATTGCGTGAAAACCGTTTGCCCAGGGTGATGGCGCTTTCGGTGGTGCTGCCGTCGGCGTTGTTGGAGGCGCCGCGGTAGGACAGTTCGTCCAGGCCCAGCGAGGCGGCCAGGCCGCCTGACATGCCGCCGCTTTTGCTGCCGAGCAGGGCCAGGGCCGCCTGTTGCAGAAGCGCGGCTTCGGCGCCGCCGGTGGCGGAGGAACGGCCGACGATCAGCCAGGAGAGTTTTTCGGCGTCGGGCAGTTCGGGCTGGGCATAAAGGCGCACGCGGGGCAGCAGGGCGGTGCCGGTGATCTGCACGCCGACGCGCTGGGTGAGGTTGGGGCGTATGGCGAGGATGTCGAGCGAGGGGTTGTCGATGGCGCCGGTGAAACGCAGCACGCCTTGTTCGACGTCCAGGCGCTGGCCGTAGGCGCGGTACTGGCCGTCGGCGGTGCGGATGGTGCCGTTGAGCCGGGGCTCGCGCAGGGTCTCGCCGCTCAGGGCGAGGGTGCCTTGCACGCGGGTGTCCAGGCCCTTGCCCTGGATGCGGAAGTCGCGGCCCAGGTCGAGTTCGACGGCGAGCTTGAAGGGGCGGGCTTCGCGCTCGACGGTGTCGCCGCTGGCCTGGGCCGGGGCCTTCTGGCCGGCGGCGGCGCCGCGGGTGCTGCGCACCACGACGTCGTCGCCGAGCTGGGGCGTGCCTTCTTCGGGCAGCAGGATGCGGGCCTGGTCGACCAGCAGCTTGCCGGTGAGTTCGGTCTGCTGGCCCTTGAGGCTGGCCTGCACTTCGCCCGAGAGGGTGATGCGCCTGTCGGTGCGTATGCTGGCGCGCAGGCGCTCAAGTTTCGCGCTGAGCTGGACCAGGGGCTTGCCGTCGACCCAGCCGGCTTCGCCCTGGGCCGTGAGCACGCCGCCCGTGCCTTTGTCGCCGGCGCCCTGCAGCGTGAATTCGTCAATGCGCATGCGGGTGCCGTCGAGTTTGGCGCGCAGCTTGCCGTTGCCGAACTCGATGCCGTCGACGACGGAGCGCAGCGCCAGGTCGTTGGCCTGCAGGTCGCCGGCCAGCTGAGGCGCGGCGCGTGTGCCGCTGATGGCGACGTCGGCGCCGAGTGAGCCGCGCAGCCGCCAGCCGGGCGGCGCGAGCACCGACCACACGCCTATGCGCGGTAGCTGGGCGCGCAGCTGGCCGGCCAGGGGCGCGTCGCCGGGCCATACCCAGGCGCCGCCGGGCGCGCGGGCCAGGCGTGTGCGCAGCTGGCCGTCGGCGGTGCCGGCGCGTTCGCTGTCCCAGCGCAGGGCCAGGGTGACGGCTTCGCCTTCGCTGAGCAGCGAGAGGCGCGCTTCTTTCACGCCGGCCGCCACGCGCGCCGAGGTGCCTTGCGCGGTTTCGGCCTGCACGGTGATGTCGCCGCTGCTGCGCGCCAGGTTGGCCTTGAGGCGCAGGGTGTCGCCCAGCGTGGCGTCCCAGTCGCCGTCGACCAGTAGCGTGCCGCCCAGGCCGGCGCCGGCCATTTGCGGGCCTGCCAGCAGCTCTATCCAGGCCAGGGGCAGGCCGCTGAGCTTGCCGGCCGTGACGAGTTCGATGCCGGGCCGCCAGCGCACGGGCTGCCAGGCGAGTGTGGCTTGCGAGGGGGTTGTTGCACCCGAAGCGCCGGCCGCACCGGAAGCCGGCGCGATCAGCAGCGCCTCGCCGGCGCCGCTTTCAAACGCGCCGCTGTTGCGCGCGGGCGTCCATTTGAGGGGCACGGCATTGCGTGTCTTGAGCTGCCAGGCTCCGGTGCCGAGGGCGGGGTCCTGCACGCTGACGTTGAATTGCTGCAGCAGCCCTTGCCAGGCCGATTCGGCGAGCGGGGTGTTGCGTGCGGCGCCCACGCGCCCGCCTTCGGCCGTCAACTGCAGCGCGTAGCGGCGCGTGCCGGCTTCGGCGCGGCCTTGGGTCGTGAGTTTTGCCTGGCTCAGGCGGCCCGAGAGCGTGGCCTGGAAGGCGCGGATTTTGAGCAGGTTGGCGTCTGCCGTGGTGGGGGCGGTGCTGGCCGCAGCAGGTGTTGAAGCTGCCATGCGCCAGTCCAGCGAAGGCAGGTCCAGCCGCGCCTGCAATTCCGGGTCTTGCCAGCCGCCTTGCCAGCTGGCTTGCAATTCGGCGCTGCCGGCGGCTGAGGCGGATTTGAGCGCGGCGGGCATGCCGGGCAACTTTTGCAGCCAGCGCAGGGCTTGCGCCATGTCGCGGCCGCGCAGGCTCAGGTCACCCTTGCCGCTGGCGGGGCGCAGCTCGCCTTGCACCTGGGCATCGACGCCGGGTGCGGTGAGTGTGAGCTTGCCTTTGCCGCCGTGTGCGGCAGGCTGGGCTTCGAGTTGGCCGTTCAGTTCCGCGTCGTCGCTGCGCACGCGCAGGGCCGAGAGGACCAGCGTGCCGCCGGCCTGTTGGGGGTTCCAGCTGCCGGTAGCGCTGGCGTCGCGCAGGCGCAGCGGGCCCAGCGGATTGCTTTTGGCATTGGCGGCGTCGTTGCGCGCCGCCTGCACGTTGGCGTCAAACGCAATGGCCGCGCCCTGGCTGTGGACCTCGGCCTTGCCGTCCAGCGGCAGCGGCGCGAGCTGGCTGTGCAGCAGGGCGGGGTTGACGTGTTGCAGCGTGGCTTGCAGCTTCCAGGCGGGGATCGTCGGGCCACTGGCGGGCGTGGTGGTTTGGGCGCCGGTACCGGTATCGGTGTTGGCCCATTCACCGCTGGCCAGCAGCTCGCCGCCGCCCAGCTGGGCCTTGAGCGTGCGCACCAGGGCCGCGCCGCCGCGCCATTCGCCCTGGCCTTCGAGCCGGTCTATCGGCAGCCTGTGCTGGTCCCAGGGGCCGGGCTGGGCGTTGGCGAGTTGGAGTTGCAGCAGCCAGGCGGAGGCGGACGACACCGGGCTGGTATCTGCGGGCCGCACGCTGGCTTTGCCGGTCAGCTGGGTTTGCGGACCCTCGGGCCAGAAGGCGGCGACGTCGAGGTCGCGGAAAGTTGCATCGGCCTGCGGCAGCGGCTGCGGCGCCCAGGGCATGACGCGGGCGGTGGCGCTGGCCTGGGGCTGCGCCTTTTGCGCGGGCGTTGGGGCGCGCATCTGCAAATCGGCCTTGACCAGCAGTTCGGTCAGCGGGCCTTTTGCCGTGGCCGTGAAGGCCAGGGGGATGGGGGTTTTGCCGCCGGGCAGCGGCGCATCGAGCGCGCCCGCCAGGCTGGCATCGAGTTGCAGCGTGCCCCGCGAAGACAGGGATGCCTTGCCGCTGTAACGGCCGTGCGCCACCTGCGCGCTGAGCAGTTCAAGCTGGTGCGCCAGGCCGTTGAAGGAATAGTTGCCGGTGATGGCCGAGGCGGAGAACGCGGCCTTGCCCGTCCACTGCAGCTGGTCGACCGAGAAGCCTTCGAGCAGCACCGGCAACGGCAAGCCGAGCGCGGAGGGCGGCACCGAGGGTGTGGTGGAAGGCGGGCGCTGGTCGGTGACCTGCACGCTGGCGGCGGCGAGCCGGTTGACCTTGAGGATGCCGTGCAGCAGCGACCAGGGCTGCCAGGCGAGGGTGACGTCGCGCACGTCGACGCGCAGGCCGTTCTGTTCCCAGACGAGCTGTTCGACATGGCCGCCGGCGCGCAGCGAGCCGCTGACGCGTTCGGCGCTCAGCGGTTGCGAGCGGGCGATCCAGCGCAGCGCGGTGGCCAGCGAGCCGTCGGTGCCGGCCCACCACCAGGCGGCGCTGGTGATGGCGATGATGAGCGCGGCGATGCTGCCCAGCGTCCAGGCGGCGATGCGCCAGCCGCGCCGGGGCTTGCGGCTTGGGCGCGGCGGCTCAGGCGGCATTGCGGGGGGCGTGATGGGCGTGTCCATCAGAAAACAAAGCCCACGGTGACGTGAAGGCGCAGCGCCTTGGGTTTGACGCCGTAGGCCAGGTCCATCTGCAGCGGGCCTATGGGGCTTTTCCAGCGCACGCCGGTGCCTATGCCGACGGAGGCGCGCATGTCCTTGGGGTTGTCGGCCACGGAGCCGGCGTCGATGAAGAAGGTGTTTTCCCAGTCGCTGGGCCGGCCGTCTTTCATCATGGGGCGCTGGTATTCGACGCTGCCGACGGCCATGTAGCGGCCGGGGCCGGTGGCGCCGTTGGCCAGCGTGATGCCGATGTCGCGCCAGCCGTAGCCGCGCACCGTGGTGTCGCCGCCGGTGCGGAACAGCAGGGTGCCTGGGATGCGGGCCGAGTCCTTGGCGATGACGGCGCCGCCTTCGGCGCGCATCGCGATGCGGCCGCTCCCGAGCGGGAGTATGCCCAGCCAGCGGCCGACGACGCGGCCCAGCGGCAGGTGCTGCGCGCCCATGGTGCTGCCGGCGCCCAGCTCAAAGCCCAGGCCGTAGCCCTTGTTGGGGGCGATCAGGCTGTCGAAGTAGCGGCCCGTCCAGACGTAGTTGCCGGTGAGGGCCGAGCCGTCGCCGGTGTCGGCGGCGCTGGTGCCCGTCTGGCCGCTGCCGCTGACGCTGGCCCTGTCGTATTGCGCGTAGACGTTGCGGTCTATGCGTTCGCCGGACTGGATGCGGCCGAAGCGCAGGCGACTGGAGCGGGTGACGAGCGTGTCGTCATCGACGCGCTCGGCGCGCGCCAGCGCCAGCCAGCGCCAGTTGGACTCATCGGGAATGGACGTCCATTCGGTCTGGGCGAAAGGCGATTTGGTTTCAATCTGCAGCTTGGTGGCGGCGCGCCAGTTGGTGCCGGGCACGCGCAGGTGGGTGTGCTCGATGGAGGCGCGCGGGCCGGCGTCGGTGGTCACACCCACGCCGAGCACGATTTTTTGCAGCCTGGCCTCGCGCACCTGCACCTGCACGGGCGCGGCCTCGGGGTCGCTGTCGGGGTCGACAAACACATAGGCCGAATCGAAGTAGCCGCTGGAGGCCAGGCGCTGCTGCGCCTCGACGAGCTGGTTCTGGTCGTAGGGCGCGCCGGTGCTCAGGCGCGCCAGGCGCGGCACCAGCACCGGGTCGTAGCGCTCCACGCCGGTGACCTGCATGGGGCCCAGGCGGTAGAGCGGGCCGGAATCAAGGTTGACGCTGAGCGCCGCGCTGTGTTCGGGCGCGTCCACGTCGGCCAGGCTGCCGGCCAGCTTGCCGGCGGGGTAGCGGCGCGCCACCAGTTCGCGCAGGGCCTGGGTCTTGGCGCCGTCCCAGGCGTCCTGCGTGAAGCGCCGGCCGGCGGGCAGGCGCCAGTCGCGCTGGATGTCGGCGCGCTGGGCCTGCGCGGCCGGGTCCGGCGATGCGGCGATGTCGCCGGCGAAGTCGATGGCGACCGTGCCTATGGTCGTGGGCTGGCCGGGATCCACGGCCACCACGATGGTCGGCCGCTGGTTGACCCCGCCTTCGCGCGTGATGGTGATGTTGGGACTGAAGTAGCCCAGCGTGCCGACCAGGTTGCGCACGTTGCGCTCGGCCAGCACGATCAGGCGGGCGAGTTCGGCCTCGTCGAGGTCGGTCACGGCGCGGTAGCGCTGCAGCTCCAGGTGTTTGTCCAGCAGTTCCTTGATGGCCTCGGGCGCGCGCACGGCGATGTCGAAGGCCGTGACTTCGGGCTGGGCGCTGGTCGGGCCGGTGGCGCCTTGCGGCGTGCTTTCGGGCTCGACTTTTTCAGGGGGCGCCGGCGGGGCGGGGGCGGTCTGCACGACGCCGGAGGGCGGGGTGGCCGTGCTGTCCATGGCGGCCGTGCCGGATTGAGCGGATTGTGGGGTTTGTGCGGACGCAGCTGTCTGCGCGGCGGCCAAAGGCGCCAGGAAGATCGCACAGAGGGCGAAAGCAGGGATGAAGCCGGCGGCGTGTGGGATCAGTCCTGCCGGGGTGGCCGTCCGTGCGCAGTGAATACTGTGGGTGCTGGGGTGGGTCACCGGTCCAGTTTACTTGAGCGATTCCGCGCGCCGCGTAGGAGGCGGGCGCGTGGCGCTGCCCTTACCCTTGGCCCTTGCCTGGCCTTTACTTGGACAGCAGGCGCATGGCTTCTTCGAGGCCTTTGATGGTCAGCGGGTACATGCGCTGGTTCACCAGCTGCTGGATCACGGCGATGCTTTGCCGGTATTGCCAGACACCTTGCGGCTCGGGGTTGATCCAGGCGAACTTGGGGAAGGCGTTGGTCAGGCGCTGCATCCATTCGGCGCCGGCTTCCTCGTTGTTGTATTCCACGCTGCCGCCGGGCTGCAGGATTTCATACGGGCTCATGGTCGCGTCGCCGACGAAGATGAGCTTGTAGTCCTTGTTGTACTTGCGGATGATGTCCCAGGTCGGGAATTTTTCGCTGAAGCGGCGGCGGTTGTTCTTCCACATGAAATCGTAGACGCAGTTGTGGAAGTAGTAAAACTCCAGGTGCTTGAACTCGGCCTTCACGGCCGAGAACATTTCCTCGACGCGGTGGATGTGCTCGTCCATGGTGCCGCCCACGTCCATCAGCAGCAGCACCTTCACATTGTTGTGGCGCTCGGGCACCATCTTGATGTCCAGCCAGCCGGCGTTGGCGGCGGTGGAGCGTATGGTGTCGTCCAGGTCCAGTTCTTCGACATTGCCCTGGCGCGCGAACTTGCGCAGGCGGCGCAGCGCGACCTTGATGTTGCGCGTGCCCAGCTCCTGGGTGTCGTCGTAATCCTTGTAGGCGCGCTGGTCCCAGACTTTCACCGCGCTCTTGTTGCGGCTTTTTTCCTGGCCTATGCGTATGCCCTGGGGGTTGAAGCCGTTGGCGCCGAAGGGCGAGGTGCCGCCCGTGCCTATCCATTTGCTGCCGCCTTCGTGGCGTTCCTTCTGTTCCTCAAAACGCTTCTTGAGCGTTTCCATGAGCTCGTCCCAGCCCATTTTTTCGATCCTGGCCTTTTCCTCGGGGCTCAGTTCGAGTTCGAGGTTTTTTCGCAGCCATTCGAGCGGGATGTCCTTGGTGAAGTCGGCGATCATCTCCACGCCCTTGAAGTAGGCGGCGAAGGCGCGGTCGAACTTGTCGTAGTTTTTTTCGTCCTTCACCAGCACCGTGCGGCTCAGGTAATAGAAGTCGTCGATTTTCCAGGCGCCTTCGCCCGCTTCTTCACCGTCTTGGCCTTGTCCGCTGTTCGGGCCGACCACGCCGGCCTCCAGCGCCTCGAGCAGCATCAGGTATTCCTTGACGGAGACCGGCAGCTTGGCCGAACGCAGGGTGTAGAAGAAATCGATGAGCATGGAAAACTCCTTGGCGGCGGGCGCTTCAGGCTCGAGGTTTGTCCAGCAGGTACAGCAATTGCGCCTTGACTTCCGGCCATTCGCCGGCGGCCAGGCTGTACATCACGGTGTCGCGTATCGTGCCGTCGCGGCGCAGCGAGTGGCCGCGTAGCACGCCGTCCTTGCGTGCGCCCAGGCGTTCGATGGCGCGCTGCGAGGCGTGGTTGAAGTTGTCGGTGCGCCAGCCGACGATGTTGCAGCCCAGGGTCTCAAAGGCATGCGTGAGCATCAGCAGCTTGCAGGTGGTGTTGACGTGGGTGCGCTGGCAGCGCGCGGCGTACCAGGTGTAGCCGATCTCGACGCGCTTGAGGTTGGGCACGATGTCGTGAAAACTCGTGGTGCCCAGCACCTCGCCGCTGGCCGCGTTGGTCACCGCAAAGGCAAAGCGGTTGGCGGTGGCCAGGGCCGTCTCGATGTAGCCGCGCGTTTCATGCGGCTCGGGCACGGAGGTGATGCGCAGCTTCCAGAGTTCGCCGTCGGCTGCTGCTGCTTTCAGGCCGGCTTCGTGTTCGAGGCTGAGCGGCACCAGGCGCACGCCGCGCGCTTCCAGTGTCACGGGGTCGACAAAAGCCACCATGCTCAGTTCTTTCCTTCGGGTTTTTGCCGGTTCCTCCAGCGCCTGGCCAGCTGCAGGCCCAGGCCGCCGCCCAGCCCCACCAGCACGATGCCGGCGATGGCGCCGTTGCCGTAGCCGGCTTCAAAAATGTCGAAGCCGAGCAGGTGGGCGGCCCCGTAGCCCAGCAGCGCGCCGCCTACAAAGCCGACCGCGTCGGACAGGCCTTCGAGCAACATCGATTTCTGGTTCATGTGTGAATCCCGCGCTCAGCGATTGTTGCGCTGCATGAAAACCAGCTTCTCGAACAGCGTCACATCCTGCTCGTTCTTGAGCAGTGCGCCCACCAGCGGCGGCACGGCGACCTTGTCGTCCTTGCTTTGCAGGGCATCGAGCGGGATGTCTTCGGCGACCAGCAGCTTGAGCCAGTCCAGCAGTTCGCTGGTCGAGGGCTTCTTCTTGAGGCCGGGCAGGTTGCGCACCTCGTAGAAGGTTTTCATCGCGGCCGCCAGCAACTCTTTCTTGAGATCCGGGAAGTGCACGTCCACGATCTGCTTCATGGTGTCGGCGTCGGGGAACTTGATGTAGTGGAAGAAGCAGCGGCGCAAAAACGCGTCGGGCAGCTCTTTTTCGTTATTGGAGGTGATGAACACCAGCGGGCGGTGCCTGGCCTTGATGAGTTCGCGTGTCTCGTACACATAGAACTCCATGCGGTCGATCTCGCGCAGCAGGTCGTTGGGGAATTCGATGTCGGCCTTGTCGATCTCGTCGATCAGCAGCGCGACCGGCGTTTCGGAGGTGAAGGCCTGCCACAGCACGCCCTTGACGATGTAGTTGTGGATGTCCTTGACCTTCTCGCCTCCGTCCACGGTGGACAACTGCGAGTCGCGCAGGCGCGACACCGCGTCATATTCATACAGGCCCTGCTGCGCCTTGGTGGTCGATTTGATGTGCCATTGCAACAGCGGCAGGTTGAGCGCCTGGGCCACTTCCTCGGCCAGCATGGTCTTGCCGGTGCCCGGCTCGCCCTTGACCAGCAGCGGCTTTTTCAGGGCGGCGGCGGCATTGACGGCGAGCATCAGGTCCTGGGTGGCGACGTAGTTTTTTGAGCCTTGAAATTTCATGTTCTTGGGTCAGGGAAGTGAAGAAGGGGCGGGCTTTTGCGTGGATTGCCGGCAACAAGTGCCTGGCCGCGGCGGGCCCAGATATAATCCAAGGTTGTTTTATACGATGAATTCCCACCTGATTGTGCGCGCAAAATGAATAAGCTGTTCACCACGATATTCGCCGTAACTGTCTCTTGCGTGACGGTTGCAAGCCTTGCCCAGGAGATCAAGGGCGACGCCAAGGCCGGCGAAACCAAGAATGCCATGTGCATTGGCTGCCACGGCATCCAGGGCTACCAGGCCTCCTTCCCCGAGGTCTACAAGGTCCCGAAGATTTCGGGCCAGGGCGCCAAATACATCACCGCCGCGCTCAATGAATACAAAAAAGGCGAGCGCAAACATCCCACGATGCGCGCCATCGCCGACTCCCTGACCGACCAGGACATCGCCGACCTGGCAGCCCACTACAGCGCCGACGGCGTGGTGGCCGCCGCCGAGCCGGCCAAGGCCGAGCCCGCCAAGATCAAGGAGCCCAGCGCGGAAGTGCAGGCCCTGCTGAACAAGGCCAATTGCGCGTCCTGCCACGGCGCCAACTTCAGCAAGCCCATTGACCCGGCTTATCCCAAGCTGGGCGGCCAGCACGCCGACTACCTGTTTGTGGCGCTCAAGGCCTACAAGACCGACAACAACCCCAAGGTCGGCCGCAGCAACGCCATCATGGCCGGCATGGCCAGGCAGTACACCAATCCGGAACTCAAGATGCTGGCCAATTACCTGTCCTCGGTGGACGGCGACCTGAAGACCGTTCCGCAGAAGAAATTCCGCTAAGCCGGAAGCTCCCGCACACAAAAAAGCCGCTTTATCAAGCGGCTTTTTTTATGCTCAGTCTCTTGTGGCTCTGCGCTGCACGCAGTCGATGTAGGCCGCGCCGTCGGGTGGGCGCCCCGCGCGCTGGCTTTCCCAGACCATCTGCCCGAGGCAGTCCATGGTCTCGTGATGGGCGTCGTGCAGGGAGTCGCGTTTGGCCGTCAGCAGCTCCACCGCCTGGCGTATGCCGCGCGGCTGGTCGATGGAGCATTGCTCGCTGATCGACAGGTGCATGGACAGGTGCAAAAACGGGTTGGTCTTGCCGGCGTCCACGTCGTACATTTTGTCGAGCGCGGCGTCGGCGTCGGAAAAGTCGGCGTGGTATTCGGGGTGCTCTTCAATCCACTGGCTGGCGATGGTTTCAATCGCCTCCATGGGCTGGCCGGCGCGGGCCTTGGCGTAGACGGAACAGAAGAAGCGGCGAACGTCGGCTTGCGAGGGCGTGAACATGGGGAAAGCGTATCACGCAGGCGGTTTCCGTTGCACGCATGGGGTTGTGCTTTTCAGCGTTCGGGCCACAGTGCTGGCCGGTCAAGTCCTACAGACAGATTTAGCGCCCCTGCCTACATTGCTAGGGCCTGTTAACGCTATTTATGCAGATGCGTTGCGAGTCAAAAAGGCCTTGAGCAAGGCGCAAAACGCAGGCGGGGTAGACCCCGTCAAGGCTTTGCAACGCCGCGCAAGGCCTTTTTGATCGCAACCCGGAGGGAATGGGGTGAGAAAGGCGCCACTCGGCGTTGCGCTCCTAGCGCAGACGCCCGGTCTGCGCGTCGTCGCGCGTCTTGATTGGCGCCTTTCTCACCCCATTCGCATTTGCATAAATAGCGTTAACAGGCCCTACAGAGTGGCGCAGTTCCGGGGCAGGGCCACTCCCATCATTCACAGCCCGGCGAGGAGATTGACATCATGAACGCAGCACGCATCACAGGCATTGTCCTGATCGTTTTGGGCCTGGCCGGCTTTTTCACCGGCGGCTTCAGTTTCACCAAGGACACGACGGCCGCCAAGGTCGGCCCCATCCAGCTGACCGTGAAGGAAAAAGAGTCGGTCAACATTCCGCAGTGGCTAAGCCTGGGCGCCGTGGTCCTCGGTGCGGTGGTCCTGGCCATCGGTTTCAAGAAAACCTGACTTCGCGCCTCGCCCCACCCCAGCAGGGGCCGCGGGACCGGCTTTGCCAGACCGCAGGCGCCGCCCCCTGCAAGGGGGGAACAGGCTACACGCAGTGAGCCTGGACAGGGGTGAGCTTAATTGCGCTGGACGCTGAGCATGCGCGAGATCGCCTGCGCCGCCGCCAACAGCTGCGGCAACATGGTCTCCTGCATCGCCTTGGCGCTGGTGCGGTTGGCCTGGCCGCTGATGTTGAGCGCGGCCACGGTCTGGCCGGCGCGGCTGGTGATCGGCGCCGCCATCGACACCAAACCCTCTTCCAGTTCCTGGTTCACCAGCGACCAGCCCTGCTTGCGCACCTGCGCGACCTTGGCCGCCAGTTCTTTCACGTCGGTCACGGTGTATTTGGTGCGGGCCGTCAGCGTTGAGGCCTGCAGGCACTTCATGAGTTCGGCCTCGGGCAGGGCCGACAGCAGCATACGGCCCATGGACGTGCAATAGGCCGGCAGGCGCGAACCCACGCCCAGGCTGATGCTCATGATCTTGTGCGTGGGCACACGCAGCACGTAGACGATGTCCGTGCCTTCCAGCATGGCGGCCGAGCACGACTCTTTGACTTCCCCGACCAGCGCTTCCATCACCGGCTCGGCCAGGTTCCAGATCGGCATGGACGACAAATAGGCAAACCCCAGATCCAGGATGCGCGGCGTGAGGCGGAACAGCTTGCCGTCGTTGTGCACATAACCCAGCGTTTCCAGCGTCAGCAAGATGCGGCGCGCGCCGGCGCGGCTCAGGCCGCTGCGCCCGGCGACCTCAGTCAGCGTCTGCCGCGGCGCGTCGGCGCTGAAGGAGCGTATGACCTCCAGCCCGCGCGCGAAAGACTGCACATAGCCGTCGCCGGGTTTGCGGTCATGGGACAAGGTGGATGCGGCGTTTGCCATGGTACGGGAAATCTCCTAAAATTCATTATACGAACTCTTGTTCTTATGGCGAACAATTAATGACGCCGGCCCTCAGTGGATTGAGCGGCTGCCGTACCTGGAGACTCCTGAATGATCAACAAGATTGCCGCCTCCGTCGCCGACGCGCTGGCGGACGTGAAAGACGGCGCCACGGTGCTGATAGGCGGCTTCGGCACCGCGGGCATTCCCAACGAGCTGATCGACGGCCTGATTGAGCAGGGCGCCAAGGACCTCACGGTGGTGAACAACAACGCGGGCAATGCCGAAGTGGGCCTGGCCGCGCTGCTGAAAGCCGGGCGCGTGCGCAAAATCATCTGCAGCTTTCCGCGCCAGGCCGACAGCCAGGTGTTTGACGGCCTGTACCGCAGCGGCAAGCTGGAGCTTGAACTGGTGCCGCAGGGCAACCTGGCCGAGCGCATACGCGCGGCCGGCGCCGGCATAGGCGCATTTTTCTGCCCCACGGGTTACGGCACCGAGCTGGCGCTGAACGCCGACGGCAGCGCCAAGGAAACCCGCGAAATCAACGGCCGGCAGTATGTCCTGGAGATGCCGATTCATGGCGACGTGGCCCTGATCAAGGCCGAGCGCGGCGACCGTTGGGGCAACCTGACGTACCGCATGGCGGCGCGCAACTTCGGCCCGGTGATGGCGACGGCCGCGAAAAAAACCGTGGCCACCGTGCACGACGTCGTGGAGCTCGGCGAGCTCGATCCCGAAACCATCGTGACGCCCGGCATCTTTGTGCATCACATTGTCCAAATCCCCCGCACCGCCACCCAGGCAGGCGGCTTCAAGAAAGCGGCATGACCATGACTTACCAACGCCGCAGCAAGGACCAGCTCGCAGCCCGCGTCGCGCAGGATATTTTTGACGGCGCCGTCGTCAACCTCGGCATAGGCCAGCCCACGCTGGTGGCCAACCACCTGCCGGCCGGGCGCGAGGTCATCCTGCAAAGCGAGAACGGCATCCTCGGCATGGGCCCGGCTCCCGCCGAAGGCGAGGAAGACTACGACCTGATCAACGCCGGCAAGCAGCCGGTGACGCTGCTCAAGGGCGGCGCCTTCTTCCACCATGCCGACAGCTTCGGCATGATGCGCGGCGGCCACCTCGACATCTGCGTGCTGGGCGCCTTCCAGGTCTCGGCCACGGGCGACCTGGCCAACTGGAGCACCGGCGAGCCCGGTGCGATTCCCGCCGTGGGCGGCGCCATGGACCTGGCGATCGGCGCGCGGCAGACCTGGGTCATGATGGATTTGCTGACCAAGCAGGGCGTGAGCAAACTCGTGAGCCAATGCACCTACCCGCTGACCGGCATAGGCTGCGTCAAGCGCGTGTATTCCGACCTGGCGACACTGGCATGCACGCCGCAAGGCCTGAAGCTGATCGACACCGTCGAAGGCCTTTCGCTCGCCGAACTTGAAAAACTTGTCGGCTTGCCGATTGCAGCCGCCTGAAGTCCACCCTCTTCGAAAAGACACCACACCATGACCCAAGCTTTTATCTGCGACGCCATCCGCACCCCCTTCGGCCGCTACGGCGGCGCCCTGAGCAGCGTGCGCACCGACGACCTGGGCGCGATCCCCATCAAGGCGCTGATGGCGCGCAATCCGAATGTCGACTGGCAGGCCGTCACCGACGTGATCTACGGCTGCGCCAACCAGGCCGGCGAAGACAACCGCAACGTCGCGCGCATGGCGGCCCTGCTGGCCGGCCTGCCCATGGACGTGCCGGGCGCCACCCTGAATCGCCTGTGCGGCTCCGGCCTGGACGCGCTGGGCACGGCCGCGCGCGCCATCAAGTCAGGCGAAGCCACCTTGATGATTGCCGGCGGCGTTGAAAGCATGAGCCGCGCGCCCTTTGTGATGCCCAAGGCCGAAAGCGCCTTCAGCCGCGCCAACGCGGTCTACGACACGACGATTGGCTGGCGCTTCATCAACAAGCTGATGAAGGAAAAGTACGGCGTCGATGCCATGCCCGAAACCGCCGAGAACGTGGCCACCGACTACAAGATCAGCCGCGAAGACCAGGACAAGATGGCGCTGGCCAGCCAGCTCAAAGCCGTGGCCGCGCAAAAGGCCGGCTACTTCGATGCCGAGATCACGCCGGTGACGATTGCCCAGAAAAAGGGCGACCCGATTGTGGTCAGCAAGGACGAACACCCGCGCGAGACCTCGCTCGAGGCGCTGGCCAAGCTCAAGGGCGTGGTGCGGCCCGACGGCACGGTGACCGCCGGCAATGCCAGCGGCGTGAACGACGGCGCCTGCGCGCTGCTGCTGGCCGATGAAGCCACGGCCGCAAAGAATGGCCTCACGCCGCGTGCCCGCATCGTCGGCATGGCGACGGCCGGCGTTGCGCCGCGGATCATGGGCATTGGCCCCGCGCCCGCCACGCAAAAAGTGCTGGCCCTCACCGGCCTCACCATCGCGCAGATGGACGTGATCGAACTCAATGAAGCCTTTGCCGCGCAAGGCCTGGCCGTGCTGCGCCTGCTGGGCGTGCGGGACGACGACCCGCGCGTCAACCCCAACGGCGGCGCGATCGCGCTGGGCCATCCGCTGGGCGCATCGGGCGCGCGCCTGGCCACCACGGCCGTCAACCAGCTGCACAAAACCGGCGGGCGTTACGCGCTGGCCACGATGTGCATTGGCGTGGGGCAGGGCATCGCGGTGATCCTCGAACGCGTCTGAACGAGGCGTTCCCATGAACTTCCCCTTGAAACGCCGCGCGCTGTTGCTGGCGTCGCTGGCCTCAGCCGGCCTGCCGGTGTGGGCCCAGGACAAGCCCATCAGGATCGTCGTGCCCTTCGCGCCGGGCGGCGGCAACGACGTGTTTGCCCGCCAGATGGCAAAAAGCCTGGGCGAGTTGCGCAAACAAAGCGTCATCGTCGACAACAAGCCTGGCGCCGGCGGCAACGTGGGCACCGAGCAGGTGGTGCGCAGCGCACCCGACGGCACGACCTTGCTGCTGGGGCATTCGGGCACGGTGTCCATCAACCCGGCGCTCTACAAGCAGCTCAAGTTCGATGCGCGCAAGGACCTGGCGCCGGTCGCCATGTTTGCCTCGTCGGCGCTGGTGCTGGTAGTGCCGGCCTCGTCGCCGGTGAAAACCGTGGCCGACCTGGTGGCCCTGGCGAAATCGCAGCCGGGCGGCCTCAACTACGCGTCCAGCGGCAGCGGCACGGGCGGCCACCTGACGGGCGAGCTGTTCGGCCAGAAAAGCGGCGCGAAGGTCAGCCACATCCCGTACAAGGGCACGGCGCCCGGCCTCACCGACCTGGTGGGCGGGCAGGTGCAGATGATGTTCAGCGTGATTCCGCCCGCGCTGGCGCTGGTCCAGAGCGGGCGCCTGCGCGCCGTGGCCGTGACCGGCAGCCGGCGCCTGCCTTCGCTGCCGGATGTGCCCACCGTCGCCGAGTCGGGTGTCGCGGGCCTGGGCGGTTTCGAGAGCACGCTGACCTACGGCATCCTCGCGCCGCGCAACACGCCGCCGGCCGTGGTCAATGAACTGGCCGGCCAGATGCTCAAGGTCGCCGCCACCGCCGATTTCCAGTCGCGGCTGGGGGTGGAAGGCGCGGTGCCGCTGTTGGGCGGGCCGGCCGAGTACGCCGCGCTGATCCGCAAGGAGAGCGCCCAGTGGGCCGACATCGTGAAAGTCTCCGGCGCCACGGCGGAGTGAACGCGAGTAAGCACGAGTAAGGGCGCCGGATAACATGGCGCCTGCCGCCCCTTGCGCCCGTACGCCACGGCCTGGGTAACCCGAAAGACACGCCGTGAGCTTCCCGCTGATCACCGACCCCTATTTCTACGCCGTCGCCGTTCCCGCCGTGATCATGCTGGGCGTGAGCAAAAGCGGTTTCGGCGCGGGCTTTGGTTCGCTGGCGGTGCCGGTGATGGCGCTGGCGGTCACGGTGCCGCAGGCGGCGGCCATCCTGATGCCGGTGCTGCTGCTGATGGACTTGCTGGGGTTGGCGGCCTTCCGGCGCGATTTCGACTTCAAGTTCCTTAAATTTCTGATCCCTTTCGGCCTGGTGGGCACGGTGGTGGGCGCGCTGCTGTTCAAGGTGCTGGACGCCAAGGTGGTGGCGGCGCTGGTGGGAATATTCACGCTGTTGTTTTTGGCGCAGCGCCTGCTGTTCCCGCCCCGGCCCGACAGCGCGCCGCCGCCTAAATGGCTGGGCGCGATCCTGACGGTGACTTCGGGCTTCACGAGTTTTGTCTCGCATGCGGGCGGGCCGCCGCTGAGCGCCTATGTGATCCCCATGCGCCTGAGCCCGGTGAAGTTCGCAGCCACCATGGCGGCCTTCTTTTTTGTGATCAACCTCTCGAAGTGGATTCCCTACGCCTGGCTGGGCCTGCTGGACATGCGCAACATGGCGACCTCGCTGGTGCTGCTGCCGCTGGCGCCGCTGGGCGTGTGGATGGGCGTGCGCATGGCGCGCAGCATCAGCCCGGTGCTGTTCTACCGGCTGCTGTACATCGGCATGCTGCTGACCGGGTGCAAGCTGCTCTGGGACGGCTTTCACTGAGGGCGGGGCCCCTAGCGCTATTCGCCTGCCGCGTCCAGCCCCGCCCCCAGGGCCCCGCGGGTTTTGGGCCGGCGCCCCGGATTTTCACCGCCTGCATCCCGCGGATTTCTGTGAGAATCGCGAGCATGAGAACAATATGCTTACATTGCGGCTGACTTCCCCCTCATGACAACCGTTGTTTTTGCCGATCTCGTGGGCAGCACCAGCATGTTTGAACGGCTGGGCGATGAGACCGCGTCGCGCTTCGTGACGCAGCTGATCGGCGTGCTCAGCCAGGTGTTCCAGGAGCACCAGGGCCGGGTCGTCAAGCTGCTGGGCGACGGCCTGTTCGTGGTCTTTCCCAATGAGGGAGACGCGCTTTCCGCCTGCATCACCATCCAGAAGCGCCTGCAGGAAAAACCCATCAAGCCCGGCGGCAGCGGCGCGCCGGTGCAGATGCAGATGGGCATAGAGTCGGGCGAAGTGGTCGAAATCGACGGCGACTGCTTCGGCGACACCGTGAACTCCGCCGCGCGCCTGGCCGACCTGGCCGGCGCGGCGCAAATCCTCACCACCGAAAACGTCTGGACGGCGCTGTTGCCGGCGCAAAGGGATGCCTTGCGCAGCATGGGCCCCATGTACCTGCGCGGCCGCGCCGAAGCCAGCCACGTCTACCGGGTCGAATGGCAGACAGGGCGCGACGAGGACGCGACCATGGCCGGGCGCTCGATGTTCGCCTCGCCCAGCCAGGCCTTCCTGGAACTGAGCTACGCCGGGCAGACCGTGCGGCTGGACGCCAAAAGCAGCAAGCTGGCGCTGGGCCGGGGCGCCGATGCGGCGCTGGCGCTGAACGACCCGCGCGTCTCGCGCATGCATGCCACGCTGGAATGGCGCGGCGGCCATTTTGTGCTGACGGACGCCTCCAGCTACGGCACCTGGGTCTACCTGGGCAACCAGAGCGAAGCCGTGGTGCTGCGCCGCACCGAGTGCTACCTGGTCGGCAACGGCCACATCGTGCCGGGCTGCGACCGGACCGACGACAACGCGCCGCTGGTGGCATTTTCCATCCGGACCTGATGCTGCTGAAGCCGCGCGGGCCGGCTGCGGCACGGGCGGCGCAGCGGGAAAAGTAACGGCTTTCAAGGGTTTTGCCTCCGGGCGATGCAGGCTAGAATCGATTTTTGTTTCAAGACGTAGCCGGGCTCCTGGGCAGCCCGCAGGCCATCCCGCCTTTTTAGCCTCCTCGCCCACTGCGTTCATTCCGCCCATTTCTACCTCCTCATGAGTCTCAAGAAGCTTGGCCGATACGATCTGATCCGCGTCCTGGGCAAGGGCGCCATGGGGCTGGTGTACGAGGGGCGCGACCCGAACCTTGACAGGCGCGTGGCGATCAAGACCATCAAGGTCGAGAACCTCTCGGAAGAGGCCGCCGCCGAATACGAGGTGCGCTTTCGCACCGAGGCGCGCTCGGCCGCGCGGCTGCAGCACCCCAACATCGTCAGCGTCTACGACTCCGACCGCGACGGCGACATCGCCTTCCTGGTCATGGAATTCATCGCCGGCGACGACCTCAAGCACCACCTGGACAAGGGCGACCTCTACACGCTGGAGCAGACCCTGGGCATCATGGGCGACCTGCTGTCGGCGCTGGATTACGCGCACCGGCAGAGCATCGTGCACCGCGACATCAAGCCGGCCAACCTGCTGATAGAGACCCAGGGGCGCGTCAAGCTCACCGATTTCGGCGTGGCGCGCATCCAGGATTCGGGCGAAGCCACGCGCACGCAGGGCTCCATGGTGGGCACCCTCAAATACATGTCGCCCGAGCAGGTGCAGGGCCGGCCCATAGACGCCCGGGCCGATTTGTTCGCCGCGGGCATCGTGCTGTACCAGTTGCTGACCGGCAAGCGGCCCTTTGACGGCGACACCGATTTCGCCACCATCCAGCAGATTGTGAGCCACACGCCGGCCGCGCCCAGCAGCTTCAACGCCAGGCTGCCGGCGGCGCTCGACGCGGTGGTGATCAAGGCCCTGGCCAAGTCGCGCGACCAGCGCTACGCGAGCGCCCAGGACTTCCTCACGGCCCTGCAGGCGGCTGCCCGTGAAGCGGCCGACACCACGGTGCTGCCGCCGCCCCTGCCGCCGGGGCAGGGCAGCAGCTCGACCTGGACGTCCACGCTGCTGGCCGGCGAGGCGCTGGTCGACCAGCCATCGGGCACCAGCGCGAACATCTCGGTGGTGACGCAGGAGCTGGAGCTGGTCTACTGGAAAGAGATCAAGGAGTCCATGGACGTCGAGGACATCCAGGGCTTTCTCGCCAGGTTTCCCTCGGGCATCTATGCCGACCTGGCCCGGCGCCGCCTGAAAAAGATGGGCGTGCCGGGCGGGGAGGATTCGGACATCGGCACGCGCTCGCGCACCGGCACGCTGGGCATCCCGCGCCCGATGGAAGCGGTTGAAGCGCCTGCTGTTGCCGATGGGGGATCTTCCCCGGGAGGCACGTCGACAGACATGGCCTGGAAGGCGCTCGAAGAGGCCGCCGCCCAGGCGCCTGTGCCGGCCCCTCCTGCGCCTGCCGCGCCGGCCATGCCTGCCGCCGAGGACCCGGACGCCACGCGCCTGGGCGCCCCCGCCGCGGCTGTGCCCCCGGCATTCGCCGAGACGCAGCAGCACGTCGAATCCGAGTGGCCCGAGACCGTGTTCAGCGATGCCCACCTGGGGCATGCGGAGCCCGCTGCGGCGCCTGCACAGGTCAAGGAAGCCAAACCGGCCAGGGCGGTTCTGGCCGCCATGCCCGACGTCAGGCCGGCAAAAACAGAGTCCGTGCGAAAGCGCCGCAGCGCCGAGGCGGCCGCATCCGGGGCGGCTGCGCCCGCGCCCACTTCGCGTTACCTGGTTTGGGGCGTGGCGGGCCTGGTGCTGCTGGCGGTCCTGGGTTGGGGGATCAAATCTTTCACCAGGCCGAAGGCGCCGGCCGTGGAATCGGCTCTGGCAGCCGTGGCGGCCGACGCCGGCGCTGCGACGCCCGCCGCACCGGCGGTGGAGCCCGCCAGCCAGGCCCAGCCGGCGGCTTCGGCCGCGGTAGCGCCGCTGTCCCCGGCATCCAGGGCCGCGGCCGCGCAGGCCCTCGCAGCCCGCAAAGCCGCCCAGGAGAAAGAACGGCTGGCCAAACAGCAGGCCGCCCAGGCCAAAGCCGGCAGCGCAGCACCCGCGGCTGCCGCCGAGCATGCCGCCGCGCCGGCGCCGGCGGCGCCTTCGGGCAATCCCAAACAGGCCTGTGAAGACCGCATGCTGATCGGTTTTCAGATCTGCATGTCGGAGCAGTGCGCCAAGCCTGCCTTCACCAACCACCCGGTGTGTGTGGAGCGCCGCGCGATGGAGCAGCGGCGGCGCGAGGCCGAGCAGCTCAGGCGCTGATTCGCCAGGGCGCCAAGGCGCGGTGCGGGCCCTGCGCGGGGCCTGCCCGTTTTTACCTTTCCTGTTCCCGCTCCAGCGGTTCCTGGTCCTGCCAGCCGGGGGGGCGGCGCTGCGCCTGTAGCTGGCGCTCCTGGGCCAGTTGCTCCTCAAGCTGCAGCCGCCCCTGTGTGGCTACGGCGATGACCTTGGTGCGGTCCTTGCGGTGCGGGTACATGCGCTCGAACAGCTCGAGGTTGTGCTGGCGAAAACGCATGGCGGCCTGGCGCGCCTCGTGCGGCGGCTGGCCCAGCAACTCGAGCACGCTGCGCGCGCTGCGCAGGCTGGACTCGAAGACCTCGCGTTCAACCAGCATCACGCCGCGGTCGCGCAGCGCGTTCCAGTGGGTCACGTCGCGCGCGCGAGCCACGATCTGAATCTGCGGGAAGTTCTCGCGCGCAATGTCGACGATCTTCAGCGATTGCTCCATGTCGTCCACCGACAGCACCAGCACCTTGGCCGTGGCCGCGCCGGCGGTGCGCAGCAGGTCCAGGCGTGTCGCGTCGCCGTAAAACACGCGGTAGCCGAAGGCGCGCACGGTCTCAATCATCTCGGCATCGTGGTCCAGCACCGTGGCGGGAATGCCCTGGGCCAGCAGCATGCGGCCGATGATCTGGCCGTAGCGGCCGAAGCCGGCGATGATGATGGGCGCCTCCTGCTGCTCGGAGATTTCCTCCAGCTGCGGCGTGTTGCAGTTGGCGTAGTAGGGCAGCCAGAGTTTGTCGACGGCGACCAGCAGCAGCGGGCTCAGCAACATGGACAGCGCCACCGCGCCTATCAGCAGCGACGCGGTCTCGGCGGAAAACACCTGGGCCCCGGCAGCGGCCTGGAACACCACAAAGGCGAACTCGCCGCCCTGCGCCAGCAGCACCGCGAACACCGGCCGCTCCTGGAAGGGCAGCTTCATGATTTTGGCCAGGCCGTAGATCACGGCCAGCTTCAGGCCCAGAAAACCGAACAGGATGGCGGCCATCAGGCCGGGCGAGCGCCACAGTACGCCGAAGTCGATGCTCATGCCGACGGCGATGAAAAACAGCCCGAGCAGCAGGCCCTTGAAGGGCTCAATGTCGGTTTCCAGTTCGCGCCGGTATTCGCTTTCCGCCAGCAGCACGCCGGCCAGGAAGGCGCCCAGCGCCATCGACAGGCCCACGAACTGCATCAGCGCCGCGATGCTGACCACCAGCAGCAGCGAGGCGGCCGTGAAGATCTCTGGCGTGCCGCTGTTGGCGATCCAGCGCAGCAGCGGGCGCAGCAGCAGGCGCCCGCCCAGGATGATGGCGGCGATCGCGCCGACGATCTTGAGCGCTTCGAAGGCCCGGCTGCTGTGGCTGACCGCTTCGTTGTCGCCGGCCAGGGCGCCCAGCAGGGGCAGCAGCGCCAGGATGGGGATGGCCGCCACGTCCTGGAACAGCAGGATGGAAAAGCCCGCCTGCCCGCTGGAGGTCGGCATCAAATGGCGCTCGCCTATGGCCTGCAGCGCGATCGCGGTGGACGACAGCGCCAGGCCCAGGCCGGCGACGAGCGCGATCTGCCAGCTCACGCCGAACGCCATGGCCACACCGGTGAGCAGGGCGGCGCAGCCCAGCACCTGCGCGCTGCCCCAGCCGAAGATGGGCCGGCGCAGGTTCCACAGGCGTTTGGGTTCGAGCTCCAGGCCGATCAGGAACAGCATCAGCACCACGCCGAATTCGGCGAAATGCAGGATGTCCTGCACATTGGTGACCAGGCCCAGGCCCCAGGGGCCGATGGCAATGCCGGCGGCCAGGTAGCCGATGATGGAGCCGAGGCCGAGTTTTTTGGCCAGGGGCACGGCGATGACGGCGGCGGCCAGGTAGATAAAGCTGTTGACCAGCCAGACGGGCGCGTGTTCCATCACGCAACCTTCACGGCAGTGGCCGCGTCCAGGTGCTCGACAGGCCGGTCTTTCATGGGCACCACGCAGGCGGCGCATTGCTCCAGGTCTTCAAGTTCGGGCCAGTCGGGGTAGCTTTGCAGGCGCTGGCTGAAGGTGGCGACGTGCTGGGTAACGGTTTGACGGTCGACGGTGTGGGCGCCATGCAGCACCAGCGGCGGCAGAAAGCGCATGCCGCACAAGGCCGCGGTCTGCTCGTAAGGCGGCAGGAAGGCGTCAAAAAAGTAGCGGTTGTAGCCCTGCGGGTGGTAAGAGCCCTCGGGGCCGCCCGTGGTGGCGACCAGCCACAGGTCCTTGCCTTCCAGCGCGCGGCCCGGGCCGCTTTGTTCGTCGCCTTCGCCGTAAGCCCAGCCGTAGGTGAGCACGTCGTCTATCCAGAGCTTTTGCAGCGCGGGCATGGAATACCACTGGATGGGGTGCAGCAGCACCACGAGTTGCGCGCGTTCCAGGGCGGCTTGTTCCTTCGGCACGTCGATGGCGTAGTCGGGGTAGCTCGAATAAAGGTCTTGCACCTGCGCGCGCGGCAGGGCTTTCGCGGCCTCCATCAGGGGGCGGTTGACCCGTGACTCACGCCAGGCCGGATGGGCCGCAATGACATAAATGTCAGGGCCGGCCGTATCGCCTGTGGGTTTTTCAGTGGTTGTGAGAAGGCTGTCCATGCCGTTACCATAGCGGAAAAGCAAGACCAAGAGTTCCCTGGAACCGACAAGTTCCAAACCAGAGGAGATTCGCATGCCCGTGGTTGTGATCGCCAATCCGAAGGGGGGCGTCGGCAAAACGACGCTGGCCACCAATGTTGCCGGATATTTCGCCAGCCAGGGCCATTCGGTCATGCTGGGGGATGCCGACCGGCAGCAGTCCTCACGGCTGTGGCTGGGGCTCAGGCCGCCCGCCGCCCGACCAATCGCCACCTGGGATGTGAACGCCGACCTGATCGTCAAGCCCCCCAAGGGCACGACGCACGTGGTGCTCGACACGCCCGGCGGCCTGCACGGCTGGCGCTTCAACGATGTCCTGAAGCTCGCCGACAAGGTCATCGTGCCGCTGCAGCCCAGCGTTTTCGACATCTTCGCCACGCGCACCTTCCTGGACCAACTGGCCGAACACAAGCACGCCGGCAAGATGCAGGTCGGCATTGTCGGCATGCGCGTGGATTCGCGCACCATCGCCGCGGACAAGCTGCGCGGCTTTGTCGAAGGCCTGGGCCTGCCGGTGCTGGGCTACCTGCGCGACACGCAAAACTACATCCACCTGGCGGCCCGCGGCCTGACCCTGTTCGACGTGGCGCCCAGCCGGGTCGAAAAAGACATGGAGCAGTGGAAAGCCATCTGCCAGTGGCTGGACCGCTGAGACCGCGCTTTTGCGCGGCGGCTTGTCGCTGAGCCGACAAAAAGCGCGCGATGCTGCCGTTACAGTGGCGGCATGAGAATTTTTGACACATTGGCCGACCTGGCCGCCTGCACCGGCCAGGAAGTCGCCGTCAGCGACTGGATCACCATCACCCAGCAACAGATCAACCTGTTCGCCGAAGCCACCGGCGACCACCAGTGGATCCACGTCGATGTCGAAAAAGCCGCGGCCGGGCCCTTCGGCGCGCCGATTGCGCACGGATTCCTGACGCTGTCGCTGCTGCCGCGCTTTTTTGAATCGTCTTTTGACATCACCGGCTCGCGCATGGGCGTGAACTACGGGCTCAACAAGGTGCGCTTCACGGCACCCGTGCCGGTCGGCAGCCGCTTGCGCGGCCGCATGAAACTGCTGGCGGCCGAGCCCATCGCCGGTGACGGCATGCAGATGACCTGGGAAATGACGGTGGAACGCGAGGGCTCGGCCAAACCGGTGTGCGTGGCCGAGTCGCTGGTGCGGCGCTACCCCTAAATCCGCAGGAGCTGGCCGGCCGGCAGCCAGCCTTCAAACACTTCGATCAGGCTGTTGATGCGCTCTGCCGCTTCGCTCTGGCTGTGGGTCTGGGCAATGCACTGGTGCAGGTCGCTGCGCAGCAGCCACAGCTCGGCCGGTGTCTGGGCGACGTTGATCTTGTAGAGAACCCGCTGGGAACGCATGCACCGGCAGTCATGCAGCAAAGCCTGCAGGCTTTCCCGGACCTGCTCGATCGGCAGGCGGTTGACCTGACGGCCTGAATCGGAAAAGGCTGGCGCCGCCATGCCAAAAAAACGTTTGATGACCGTGTTCACAAAAGACTCCTGCCAGTCTTGTGAACTGGGCCGATGGGGAAGGGGGGATACGCCGGAATCGCCGGGGTATCGGCATCCACACGCTTCAAAGCTTTAGGTTTGAAGTATGGAATTATAGGGTTTCTACTTACTTTCTGGCAACCGATCCAGGCCGGCCGCGGCCTTGTGTTCAGGGCTTTGTCAGGAAGCAGCGGCGCCGCCAAAGCCGTTTTGCCGCCAGGCCTCGAACACCGTGACGGCCACGGTGTTGGACAGGTTCAGGCTGCGCTGGCCGGGCCGCATCGGCACTTTCAGGCGTTGGTTGGGGGCGAAGGACTCCCGAAGTTCCGGCGCCAGGCCGCGGGTTTCCGCGCCAAACACCAGCCAGTCGCCGGGCAGGAAGCGCATGTCGTAGACACTCCCCGAGCCTTGGGTGGTCATGGCAAAGAGGCGGCCTGGGGGTGGCTGCTCACTTTCCAGCATCGCCTGCCAGCTGGCATGCCGCAGCACCTGCGCGTACTCGTGGTAATCCAGCCCGGCGCGCCGCATGTGCTTGTCGTCCATCGAAAACCCCAGCGGCTCCACCAGGTGCAGGCGGCAGCCGGTGTTGGCCGCCAGCCGGATCACGTTGCCGGTGTTGGGAGGGATTTCGGGTTCGACCAAAACAATATTGAACATGCGGCAGACCGGTGAAGCGGAGCCCGCGATTCTAGGTGGGTGCCGTACGGGCAAGGACGACCGCTGTGATGTGCGTGGCGCCCGCATCGCGCAAAACCTGCGCGGCGGTGTAGAGCGAGGCGCCGCTGGTCATCACGTCGTCCACCAGCACCACGCGGCGGCCGCGCAGTTCCGCCGCGCGCAGCGGGTCCACCTGGAAGGCGCCCTTGACGTTGGCCAGCCGCTCCTTGCGCTTGAGCTGGCTTTGCGGCCGCGTGTGCCGCGTGCGCAGAAGCAACCGGGCATCGAAGCTTGCCTGCGTGCGCGTTTGCCGGGCCAGCGCGGCGCACAGTTCCCAGGCCTGGTTGAAGCCGCGCGTTTGCAGGCGCTGCGCCGACAGCGGTACCGGGACCAGCCAGTCCTCGCGCGTCAATTCACCCAAGGCCTGGGCAAGGCCCGGCGACTGCAGCAGCAGGCCGGCAAAAAAAGCGGCCCAGCCGTGCTGCTCGCCGAATTTGTAGCCCGAGATCAGTGTGGACCAGGGATAGGCGTAGGCCACGCCGGCGAAAGCGCGGTCCAGCGGCGGCGGCTCGACGGCGCAGGCGCCGCACAGCGGCGGGCCGGTGCGAAGACCCATGGAAAGATCGGCCGGCAAGGCGAGGGCGCAGCGCGTGCAGCGCTGCACCGGCTGTGCGAAACGGGCCACGCAAGGGTCGCACACCTGGCGCGCGGGCCAGCTGCGGCAGACCGCGCACTGGCTGGCGATGCCGGCGGCAAAGCCCGCAGCAAAACCGGAAAGAAAGCCCGGAAAGCGGGGCAGGAATGCGGCGGGGACAAGCAGGCGTGTGAACACCGTGTCAATATACTCGCGTACTTTTGGGCAAATCGCCCTCTCATTCTTTTTCCCTCTCCATGACCCCCACCGAGCGCCCGCCCACGCTAGACCCGATTGCCGTCGCCCGCTGGGAGCGCACCGCGCCCCTGGCCTCGCCGTGGCTGCATGAGGAAGTGGCGCGCCGCATGATGGACCGGCTGCAATGGATCAAGCTGCAGCCCCGTTCCTGGGTGCACTGGGGCGCATTGCGCGGCGGGCTGCTGGCCCATGCGCAACTGGCCAAAACCTACCCGGGCGCCACGGCGTTTGTGCTGGAGACCGGCGAAGGGCGCACGCAGGAAGCCCTCAGAAAAATAAAAACGCCGTGGTGGAAACCGCGCGGCTGGCTGGCCGCGCCGCTGCGCGTTGAAGCGCCGCCGCCCGGCAGCGCCGACATGCTGTGGGCCAACATGGCCTTGCATGAATCGGCCGACCCGCAGGCCTTGCTGGCGCAATGGCACCAGGCGCTCAAGGTCAACGGCTTCCTGATGTTTTCATGCCTGGGCCCGGACACCGCGAAAGAATTGCGCGAGGTTTATGCGCAGCTGGGCTGGCCGCCCGCGGGCCATGAACTGACCGACATGCACGACTGGGGCGACATGCTGGTGCAAACCGGCTTTGCCGAACCGGTGATGGACATGGAGCGCATCACGCTGACCTACGCGACGCCGGCGCGCCTGCTCGAAGACCTGGCCGAGCTGGGCCGCAATTTTCATCCCGCGCGCTTTCCCGCGCTGCGCGGCCGGGCCTGGAAGGCGAGGCTTGAAGAGGCGCTTGCCCGCAAGCTCGTCAAGGGGGAGGACGGGCGCCTGTCCCTGACCTTCGAAGTCATCTACGGCCATGCATTGAAGGCGCCGCCCAAAGTCAAGGTCAGCGCGCTCAGCGCGGTGTCGGTGGCCGACATGCGCAGCATGCTGCAGGGCGCACGGCCCGGCGCCTGAGGCTTCACCTGTTGCGCAGGCGCCCGCCCGCTCTGCCGCTATCACCGGTTTGAGGGCTTTTTCAGGGGAGCGGCAAGGCAAACCGGCTACAATTCAAAACAGAATTTTGGGTATGTTCCCAAGCCTCATGCGGCCCGTGCACGGCATGGTCCGCTGTTTTTTTTGGGGGTTGCCGCATGCTGCAGCCAACGCCAGCGTTTCGTTTTGCCACCATGCCCGTGCAGGGCGCCCACAGCCATGATGCTGTGCTGTGGCTTCTCAAGCGTCACTGTTCACTCACCCCGGCCCAGCTCGGGTGGCTTTACGTGTCGCTGTGCGGCGTTTCGCTGGGGATCGCGGCATTTTTCTGGGCACAGGGCGCCACCATGGTGATGCCTTTTGCCTGGGCCGAGTTGCTCGCGGTGGGCGCGGCCTTTGTGGTGTACGCCCGCCATGCGGGGGACGGTGAAAAAATCGTCCTCGAAGGCGGGCAGCTGGTGGTGGAGCTGGAAACGGCGGGGCGCACCGAGCGCGCGGAATTCAACCGCGAATGGGTGCGCATCGAGCCCAAGGATGGGGACGGCTCGCTGATTGAGGTGTCCGGGCAAGGGCGATCTGTGCAGGTGGGGCGGCATGTGCGGCCTGAGCTGCGCCCCGCGCTGGCCCGCGAGATTCGCATGGCGTTGCGAGGCGGTTGAAGAGGCGCTGAAAGTCTCGCGTCAGTTCAGGTGCGGCGGGAGGGTCCGCCGCTAACTTTATAATCAGCCGGTTAATTTGGTCGGTAATTGAAGCAGAAAAAGTGATCACGATGAACGTAAGCAACACCATGAGCAAAATGACACGGCTTGGCATGCAGCATGCAGGCGCAATTCTGGTATCTGCGGCCGCCTGGGTCAGCACCGCCGCTTACGCCGTCAACGACCTGCCCGGCGGCCCGGCCGTCAACCAGCTGAACCTGCACCCGGCCGCAACCAAGATCGCCGCGGAGCAGCAGTGGCTGCACTGGTTCATGATGGCCATCTGCCTCGTGATCTTCGTGGCGGTGTTCGGTGTGATGTTCTATTCCATCCTGAAGCACCGCAAGTCGGTCGGCCACAAATCGGCCAACTTCCATGAGTCCACCGCCGTTGAAATCGCCTGGACCATCGTTCCCTTCATCATCGTGATCGCCATGGCCCTGCCGGCCACCAAGGTGCTGGTCGCCCAGAAGGACACCACCGCAGCCGACCTCACCATCAAGGCCACCGGCATCCAGTGGAAATGGGGCTACGACTACATCAAGGGCGAAGGCGAGGGCATCGGCTTCGTTTCCACACTCGACAACACGCACCGCGAAATGTCCGACAACGGCGGCCCCAAGGCCGGCGAAGCCCCCGACAACTACCTGCTCAAGGTCGACAACCCGCTGGTTGTTCCCGTCAACAAGAAAATCCGCATCATCACCACCGCCAGCGACGTGATCCACGCCTTCGCGGTGCCGGCCTTCGGCATCAAGCAGGATGCGATTCCCGGTTTTGTGCGCGACACCTGGTTCCGCGCCGAAGCCATCGGCGACTACTACGGCCAGTGCCAGGAACTCTGCGGCAAGGAACATGCCTACATGCCCATCCACGTGAAGGTCGTGTCCGCCGCCGATTACAGCGCCTGGGTCGCCGTGAAGGCCAAGGAAGCCGCCGCCAAGGCCGATGACCCGACCAAGGTCTGGACGCTCGTCGACCTGAAGGCCCGCGGTGAAAAAGTCTACGCCGCCAATTGCGCCGCCTGCCACCAGCCCAACGGCAAGGGCGCCGGCCCGATCAAGCCGCTGGACGGCTCGCCCATCGTGCTCGACGCCGACCATGCCAAACAGATCCACACCGTGCTCAACGGCGCCGCCGGCGGTGCCATGCCTTCCTGGAAGGCGCTGAGCGACACCGATATCGCCGCCGTGATCAGCTACTCCAAGAACAACTGGTCCAACCAGACCGGCCAGATCGTCCAGCCCGCCGAAGTGCAGGCCGCCCGCAAGTAAGCCGATCCGCCCCACGACCAGAATTTGCCGGCGCCATATTCATATGGGCGCCGGCCGCCACGATAAAGCTACAGGCCAAAGCCACCAAAGGAAGCCAAGATGAGTGCAGTTCTAGACCATCACGATCACGCGCATGACGACCACCACGACCACGCCCCGACGGGCTGGCGTCGCTGGGTCTTCGCGACCAACCATAAAGACATCGGAACGCTGTACCTGCTGTTCAGTTTCTTCATGCTGATGTTCGGCGGCGTGCTGGCGCTGATGATCCGCGCCGAGCTGTTCCAGCCCGGCCTGCAACTGGTCAACCCCGAGCTGTTCAACCAGCTGACCACCATGCACGGCCTGATCATGGTGTTCGGCGCCATCATGCCGGCCTTCGTGGGCTTCGCGAACTGGATGATCCCGCTGCAGATCGGCGCGGCCGACATGGCTTTCGCCCGCATGAACAACTTCAGCTTCTGGCTGATGATTCCCGCCGGCCTGATGCTGGGCGGCTCGTTCTTCATGCCCGGCGGCGCGCCCGCCGCGGGCTGGACGCTCTACGCGCCGCTCACGCTGCAGATGGGCCCGTCCATGGACGCCGGTATTTTCGCGATGCACATCCTGGGCGCTTCGTCCATCATGGGCTCGATCAACATCATCGTCACCATCCTGAACATGCGCGCTCCCGGCATGACGCTGATGAAGATGCCGATGTTCTGCTGGACCTGGCTGATCACCGCCTACCTGCTGATCGCCGTGATGCCGGTGCTGGCAGGCGCCATCACCATGACGCTGACCGACCGCCACTTCGGCACCAGCTTCTTCAACCCCGCCGGCGGCGGCGACCCGGTGATGTACCAGCACATCTTCTGGTTCTTCGGCCACCCCGAGGTGTACATCATGATCTTGCCGGCCTTCGGCATCATCAGCCAGATCATTCCCGCCTTCGCGCGCAAGCGCCTGTTCGGCTACGCCTCCATGGTGTACGCCACCGGCTCCATCGCCATCTTGAGCTTCGTCGTGTGGGCTCACCACATGTTCACCACCGGCATGCCGGTCACGGGCCAGCTGTTCTTCATGTACTCCACCATGCTGATCGCCGTGCCCACGGGCGTGAAGGTGTTCAACTGGATCGCCACGATGTGGCGCGGTTCCATGACCTTTGAAACCCCCATGCTGTTCGCGGTGGGCTTCATTTTCGTGTTCACCATAGGCGGCCTGACGGGCGTGATCCTCTCGGTCGCGCCTATCGACACGCAGCTGCAGGACACCTACTACGTGGTGGCCCACTTCCACTACGTGCTGGTGGCCGGTTCGCTCTACGCGCTGTTTGCCGGCTACTACTACTGGTCGCCCAAATGGACCGGCGTCATGTACAACGAAACCCGCGGCAAGATCCACTTCTGGTGGTCGCTGATTTCCTTCAACGTGACCTTCTTCCCGATGCACTTCCTGGGCCTGGCCGGCATGCCGCGCCGCTATGCCGACTACCCCATGCAGTTCGCCGACTTCAATGCCGTGGCCAGCGTGGGCGCCTTCTTCTTCGGTTTCGCCCAGGTCTACTTCTTCCTGTTCATCGTGGTGCCCACGATGCGCGGCAAGGGCGCACCGGCCAAGCAAAACCCCTGGGTGGACGAAGGCGGCAAGGGCGCCGAAGGCCTGGAATGGGAAGTCCCGTCGCCCGCGCCTTTCCACACCTATGAAACCCCGCCCAAGCTGGATGCCTCGGCAACCCGCGTGATCGGCTGATCAATCCCCATCGGTAACGGCCAATGACCACACCTGAACAAAAGAAAAGCAACCTGCGGCTGGCACTGATACTGGCCTCGGTCGCGCTCGTCTTTTTTGTGGGCTTCATGGCCAAGATGATTTTCCTGGGTCACTGAGAGCCGGTTTTTCCGACTCCAGGCTCAAACCGGTAACACTGATGCGGCTCAAGCGCGAAAATTTCAACATGATGGGCAAGCTGGGCGTGATCGTCCTCGGCATGTTTGCCTTCGGTTACGCGCTGGTGCCTATTTACAAGGCGATCTGCGAGATGACCGGCATCAACGTGCTGGCCCTGTCCGACCGCCAGATCCCCGGGGCGACTTCCAGCCTGCCGGCCAACACGCAGGTGGATCGCACCCGCACCATCACGGTCGAGTTCGACGCGAATTCACGCGGCCCCTGGCATTTCAAGCCGGCCCAGAACACGCTGCAGGTGCACCCGGGCGAGCTGACCACGGTGATGTACGAATTCCAGAACGTGCAGAACCGGACCATGTCCGCCCAGGCCATTCCCAGCTATGCGCCGGCCCAGGCCGGCGCGCATTTCAACAAGCTGGAATGCTTCTGCTTCAGTCAGTACACGCTGGCACCCGGCGAGAAAAAACAGTGGCCCGTGGTGTTCGTGATCGACCCGAAATTGTCGAAAGACGTGGCGACGATCACGCTGTCCTACACCTTCTTTGAAGTGGGCGGCAAGACGCCGGCCGCGCCGAAGGCAACGACAGCCGCCGTGCCACCTGAAAAGCAGGCAGGCGCATAAGCATGGCCCAGACACCCGTCAAAAAGCCTTCCTTCCTGCGCACGGTCAAGGCCGTCGCCTGGTCCTTCGTGGGCCTGCGGTCCCGCGGCGACTACGAGGAAGACGTGAAGAATTTGAACCCCCTCCACATCATTGTGGTCGGGCTGATTGCCGTGGTGGTGTTCGTCGTAGTCCTGGTGCTGCTGGCGAAATGGATGGTCGCGCGCTGAGAAGCGCGGAACAGTCCAGCACAACGGTTTGAGTTAAAGATTATTGGAAATTCGAGAGAAAAACAGGAGTCGAGCGATGTCATCAGCAACCCACGGGTCAACCCCCCACTACTTTGTCCCCGCCCCGTCGAGCCATCCGGTGATGGCCGCTATCGGCCTGTTTTTTGTCATTCTCGGTGCCAGCCAATGGATCAACGGCGCCGACTGGGGAAAATGGTCGCTGGCGTTCGGCATGGTGTGGTGGCTGGTGACGCTGTTCCGCTGGTTCAGTGAATCCATCGCCGAAAGCGAAGGCGGCCTGTACGGGCGCAAGATCGACCTGTCTTTCCGCTGGAGCATGAGCTGGTTCATTTTCTCGGAAGTGATGTTCTTCGGCGCCTTCTTCACCGCGCTGTGGTGGGCCCGCTCGCACTCGCTGCCGGCCTTGGGCAGCCTCGAAAACGCGCTGCTCTGGCCCGACTTCAAGGCCGTCTGGCCCAGCCTCGCCGCCGGCGTGACGGCTTCGCCCGCCGACATCATCGAGCCCTTCACCGCGATGAAGCCGCTGATGATTGGCGGCGGCATCTGGGCCTCCATCATGGGTTCCCTGCCGACGGTGAACACGGCGCTGCTGTTGAGTTCCGGTGTCACCATCACCATCGCCCACCATGCATTGATCGAGGGCAAGCGCGCCCGTACCATCGCCTTCATGTGGGCGACCGTTCTGCTCGGCATTGTCTTCCTGTTCGTGCAGGGCTATGAGTACTTCCATGCCTACCACGAGATGAACCTGAAGCTGTCTTCCGGCGTCTACGGCTCGACCTTTTTCCTGCTCACGGGTTTCCACGGCTTCCACGTGTTCGTCGGCATGCTGATGCTGCTGTTCATCACGCTGCGCCTGCAAAAAGGCCACTTCACGCCTGAAAAGCACTTCGGTTTTGAAGGCGCAGCCTGGTACTGGCACTTTGTGGACGTGGTGTGGCTGGGCCTGTACATCCTGGTTTACTGGCTGTAAGGCGGAACCAATCGCGGCCCGGGCCGCTCAATCAAAGGCCGCTTGATGCGGCCTTTGTTCTTTTATTTGCCCGCCGGGATGCCGGTGGGCTGGATATAACCCAGTTTCCACGCAATCAGGATGCAGATGAACAGCAAGACCGAAAACCCGACACGGAACGCCAGTGCGCGCGCCATGTTGCTGGTTTTGCGTTTGCGGCCTTCGCCATCTTCGCTGTCCTTGCCGCCCTTGAGCATGAAAAAAAGCGCCGAGGCCAGGCTGGCGAGTATGGCGATGAACGCCAGTGCAACGAGGTAAGTCATGAACAGGATTATCCGCGCATGACCAAGGCTTTGCACTCCCCGCGCTTCTGGCTGCTGACTGCAGCGGCCGTGCTGGTGGCCGGCACCACTTTTTCGCTGGGCCAGTGGCAATTGCGCCGCGCTGCGCAAAAAGAGGCGCTGCAGGCCGCCGTCGACTCCAAAGGCCGGCTTCCCGCGCTGGATGCGCAATCGCTGCTCACGGCCAAAAACATCACAGACGACATCCACCGGCCGGCCGTGCTCAAGGGTGTCTGGCGGCCGGAACACACCCTCTATCTCGACAACCGGCCCATGAGCGGCAAGACCGGCTTTGTGGTGCTGACGCCGCTGGTGCTTGAAGGCACGTCGCAGGCCATCGTGGTCCAGCGCGGCTGGGTGCCGCGCAACTTCGCCGACCGCACCCGCCTGCCGGAGATTTCAACGCCCGCGGGAGTCGTCACGGTGGAGGGCCGCATCGCCCCGCCGCCCTCCAGGCTTTATGAGTTCAAGGGCGTCGAGAGCGGCCGCATACGGCAAAATCTCGACTTGCCCGCTTACCGCGCGCAAACCGGCCTGCCGCTGCTGGAGGTCTCGCTGCTGCAGACCGGCGCAGCCGGTGAGGGTCTGCAGCGTGAATGGGCCGCGCCCAACCTCGGCGTGGACAAGCACTACGGTTATGCCTTCCAGTGGTTCGGCCTGTGCGCCCTGGTGTTCATCCTGTATGGCTGGTTCCAGCTGGTCCTTCCTTTCCGTGCCCACCGTACCCAAAGTACCTCACCACGCCGCCCAAAAAGCGGTGATCAACTGCCGTGACCACTACGCCTGACGCTTCTTCGACCCCTGCCGCCGCACCCACCCTGCAGGACCAGCCCCTGGGCCTGACCGTGCATGCCATGCCGGTGCCGGACCCGTCCAGTGTGCGCGCGCCCAGCACTGTCGCCGGACGCTGGAAAATGCTGGCCGTGCTGCTGGTGTGCGCCGCCCCGGTGGTCGCCTCCTATTTCACCTACTACGTGGTCCGGCCCGAAGGCCGCCGTAACTTCGGCGAGCTGATAGACCCGCAGCGACCCCTGCCGCCGCTGGCCACACGCGCGCTTGACGGCCGCGCCGGCACGTTGACGGCGCTGAAAGACCAATGGCTGCTGATCAGCGTGGCGGGCGGCGCCTGCGATGCCCGCTGCGAGCAGAACCTGTATTTCCAGCGCCAGCTGCGCGAGTCGCTGGGCAAGGAAAAAGAGCGCCTGGACCGCGTCTGGCTGGTCGCCGACGACGCGCCCGTGCGCGAGGCCTTGCTGCCGGCCCTGGCTTCTTCACCAGTGCTGCGCGTCGCGCCCGCCGACCTCGCGAAATGGCTGGAGCCCGCCGCAGGCCACCGCCTGGAAGACCACCTCTACCTGGTCGACCCTATCGGCAACTGGATGATGCGTTTCCCGGCCGACATGGATGCAGCAGCCGCCGCCAAGGCCAAGCGCGACCTGGAGCGCCTTTTGAGGGCCTCCAGCAGCTGGGACAAAGAGGGCCGTTAAACCGGCGAAGCCGGTTTAACGTCAATCTCGCATCGCCATGTCAAGCACCGCACTCTACGACCTCAGCCCCGCCCTGCGCCTGATGATCATGGGCCTGGTGGTGGCGCTCGGGCCGCTGGCCTGGGTCTGGGTGCGCAACAAGAACGCGCCGGTGTCGCAGCGCCTGCGGGTGCTGACGCTGGTCACGCTGTTCCTCACCTTCGACCTCGTGATCTTCGGCGCCTTCACCCGGCTGACCGATTCCGGCCTGGGCTGCCCTGACTGGCCCGGCTGCTACGGCAGCGCCAGCCCGGTGGGCGCGCAGGTGCACATCGAGGCCGCGCAAACCGCCATGCCGACAGGGCCAGTCACGCATTCCAAGGCCTGGATCGAGATGATCCACCGTTACCTGGCGACGGGCGTTGGCGTGTTGATCCTCACACTCACGGTGACGAGCTGGATGGAGCGCCGGCGCGTACCGGTCTCTCCCTGGTGGCCTGCCGCCACCTTGGTGTGGGTCTGCCTGCAGGGCGCGTTCGGCGCGCTCACCGTCACCATGAAGTTATTCCCCGCCATCGTCACGATGCACTTGCTGGGCGGCCTGGTGCTGCTGGCGCTGCTGCGCGCGCAATCGCTGCGCCATGCAGAACTGCAGGCGCCGCCGGCCCAGGCTTTGAGCGGCGGCATTCGCTTCGCCGCGCTGGCCGCGTTTGCCTTGCTGTGGCTGCAGATCGCCCTGGGCGGCTGGGTCAGCACCAACTACGCGGTGCTGGCCTGCACCGACTTCCCCGCCTGCCAGAACTCGCTGTGGCCGGCCATGGATTTCCGCCAGGGTTTCACGCTGTGGCGCGAACTGGGCGCGGGCCATGACGGCGCCAACATCAGCTTCCAGGCCCTCACCGCCATCCACTATGTGCACCGCCTCACGGCCTACCTTGTGTTTGCCGTCTTCATGGCGCTGGCTTTTTGCCTGTACCGCCTGTCGGCCTGGCGCACGCCCGCGCGCTGGCTGGCCGGGCTCACGCTGCTGCAGGCCGTCACGGGCATCAGCAATGCCGTGCTGGGCTGGCCGTTGCTGGCCGCGGTGTCGCACACCGGCGGCGCGGCGGCCCTGGTCATTGTGCTCAGCGGCGTGGTCTTTTCCGGCCGCGGCGGGCCCCGCGCGCCACATGCGTCAAAATTGAATGCCTAGCGATTTCCCATGAACCCCAGCACCCCATCCGCCGCCCCGGCATCCGCCACGCCCCACATTCCGTCGAAGTTCGCGCAGTTCTATGCGCTGACCAAGCCGCGCGTGGTGCAGCTCATCGTGTTCTGCGCGCTGATCGGCATGGTGCTGGCCGTCCCCGGCGTTCCCGCCTGGCCCGACGTGCGGCTCGCGCTCATCGCCTGCGCCGGCATCTGGCTGGTCGCCGGCGCCGCCGCGGCCTTCAACTGCCTGGTCGAGCAGCAGATCGACGCGCGCATGCGCCGCACCGCCTGGCGCCCCACGGCCAAGGGCGAACTGAGCAACCCGCTCACGCTGGCATTTTCGGCAGGGCTGTGCGCGCTGGGCTCCTGGATTCTGTATGTGTGGGTGAACCCGCTCACCATGTGGCTGACCTTTGCCACCTTCATCGGTTATGCGGTGGTCTACACCGTGATCCTCAAGCCCATGACGCCGCAGAACATCGTGATCGGCGGCGCCTCGGGCGCCATGCCGCCGGTGCTGGGCTGGGCCGCGATGACGGGCTCGGTCGGCCCTGAGGCGCTCATCCTGTTCCTGATCATCTTCCTCTGGACGCCGCCGCACTTCTGGGCGCTGGCGCTGTACAGGGTCGAGGACTATCGCAAATCCGGGCTGCCCATGCTGCCGGTCACGCACGGCAACGAGTTCACGCGCCTGCAGGTGTTTTTGTACACGCTGGTTCTGTTTCCCGCCTGCCTGATGCCTTTCATCTTCAAGATGAGCGGCTGGCTCTACCTGGTGGCCGCCGTGGGGCTGAGCATAGGTTTCAGCTGGTACGGCTGGCGCCTGTGGCGCAACTACTCCGATGCGCTGGCGCGCAAGACCTTCCGCTTTTCGCTGATCCATCTTTCGGTCCTGTTCGCGGCCCTGCTGCTGGACCACTACCTTGTCTGAAGCCCGTATGAAAACCCCAAGCACCTTGCCCACGCGACGCAGCGCCGTCAAAACCCTGGCCGGCGCCGCGGTGCTCGCGGCCACGGCCGGCCTGCTGGCCGCCTGTTCGCCCGACAAAGCGCAGTTCAAAAGCATAGACCTGACGGGCGCCGACTATGCGCAGGGCTTCACGCTGGCAGACCACAACGGCCAGGTGCGCACGCTGAAAGATTTTTCCGGCAAGGTGGTGGTGGTGTTCTTCGGCTTTACGCAATGCCCCGACGTCTGCCCGACCTCCATGGCCGAACTCGCGCAGGTCAAGCAGCAGCTGGGCCCCGACGGCGACAAGCTGCAGGCCATCTTCATCACCGTCGACCCCGAGCGCGACACGCCCGAACTGCTCAAGGCCTATATGGGTAATTTCGACCCGGCCTTCCTCGCGCTGCGCCCCACCATGGCGCAACTGCCCGAGGTCGCCAAGGATTTCAAGGTCTACTACAAAAAGGTCGACGGCAAGACCCCCGGCAGCTACACCATGGACCACTCCGCGGGCAGCTACGTGTTCGACGGCAAGGGCCGCATACGCCTGTACAACCGCTACGGCAGCGGCGTGGAATCGCTGGCCTCCGACATTCGCCTGCTGCTCAAGGGCGCCTGAGCGCCCGCAGGTGAGCCTCCCCTAGAAGTTCACCGTCTTGATCGACTTGCGCGTGTTGGCCGGCATCTCCCGCAAGGACTTGAGCATGTAGGCCAGGTGCAGCGCGGCATTGGGGTGCTCCCCGCATTGCGCGTCCGGCACCATGGCAATCGCCACGTGCAGCTTCAGGCGCGATCCCACCGGCAGCAGGTCTGACGGCTGCAGCGCCCGCGCCACCAGCTGCGTGGCCGCCGCCACCGCCTGCGCGGGGCTTACCGGCCCCTCGATCAGCAAAGCGAACTCACAGTCGCCGACACGCGCCGCGATGTCGATGTCGCGCGCCAGCTTGCGCAGGCAGGAGCCCGCCAGCACCAGCGCGTAATCCGAGATCTGCCGTCCGTGCTCCCTGGCGAACCAGCCGTGGTTGGACAGGTCGATCATCAGCAGCGCGCTGCGGTGCTGGTAGCGGTTCGAGCGCAGCAGGGCCTCGTGCAGCCGCGCCTCGAAGGTGTGCTGGTTGCTCAGTCCCGTGAGCGGCTCGGTCTGCGCCAGCGCGGCGGCGCGCGCGCGGGCTTCGCGGCGCTGCGCGGCGTGCCTGAGCAGGCCGTAAAACAGCAGCGGCGTCTCCAGCGCCGCGCCCAGGGTCAGGCCGTACTGCGTGAGGAAGCTGACCGGAACCAGGCCCAGGTTGCGCAGCACCGGGAAGGGCGCCATCACCACGACCGGCACAAAGCCCAGCGCAATCCAGCGCATGGTGGGGTCGCCGCTTTGCCAGGCGATGAAGACCAGCGCGCAGATCACGGAGATGGCCGCGATGATGAGCGCCGTGGTGGCGACGAAGCCCGCATGTGTTGGGTAAACAGTGTCGAGCACGGCCACCAGTGCCAGCAGCATGATCAGGTGGAGCGACAACCTGTCGAGTGGAGCCGAGAAGCGCTGCGGCCGCGTCACCACCCGCGCAAACCAGATGCCGCTGCAGGCCGCCAGCACCGGCAGCAGGAAGGCCGACAGGTCGTTCCATGCCGGCGAGTCCGGCCAGAGGTATTGCCCGCCTATGCCCAGCATCGCGGCCTGGGCCGCGGCCCGCGCGCTGATGTAGACGGCGTAGGCCGCAAAGCTCCTGTCCCTGAAGGCCACCGCGTTGGCCGCAGCCACCAGGGCCATCAGCACGGCCAGGCCGAAATAGGCGCCCAGCAGGAATTGCTCCTGCATGCGTTGCGCCAGCAGGGCGGGCTGGCTGTAAATGAAGAGCGGTGCCGAGAAGGGCGTGCGCGCATGCTCGATGCGGATGAAGTAGGTGACGGGCCGCGTCTGCTCCGCATCCAGGTCGAAAACCGGGAAGCGGTCGGGGCGCGGCCACCGGCTCACCGGCAGCTTGTCGCCGGCTTTTTGTTCGATCCAGTCCCCTGCGGCGTTGCGGTAGTGCAGGCTGACCCGGTCGACGCCGGCGCTGCTCACTTCCAATGCCCAGCGTTGCGACAGGTCCGGCTGCATGGCGTTAAAGCGAATCCACATCACATGGCCGTCCAGCAATACGGTGTGGCCGGCCGGGCGCCTGGCAAACGGCAGGTCGTACTCCCAGGACTCCACCTGTTCCAGCACGGCCTTGCCGGTCGTGTCGATCCAGAACTGGCTGTGGTCGGCCAGCGCGACCTGGCCGTCGGGTGCGTTGAGCTGCAACACCGGCAGCCGCGCATCGGCGGCGTGCTGGGCCCATCCATGCGTGGCTGGTAACAGCAGGCACGCCGCCAGTATTCCCACTATGCAGCGGCCACGGAGGAGTGCGCGCCCGAACCGCAGAATGCGTCCGGGCTTGCCCGTGAGTGCGTGGAAGATCAGCACAAATTCATTGTGCGGCTGCGCGCGGACAAAAATTTTTTAAATTTTTGTGGGTGCCTGGCGAGCCCGACGAATGGCGTGCGCGCGCAACTGCAATTTATTGCAGCAAGCCTGCGCCTGGAGGCTGCGCGCGTCCACAAAAAAGCCCGCACTTTCGACGGTGCGGGCTTTTGGGGGAAAGGGTGTGAGCCCTGGCCTATGCGTCTTCGCTTATGCGTAAGCCGCAAGCACCTTCTTCATCTTCTTCATCGCGGCCACTTCGATCTGGCGGATACGCTCGGCGCTGACTTTGTATTCAGAGGCGAGGTCATGCAGCGTCATGCCGCCTGAACCGTCGTCGTTCACCTTGAGCCAGCGCTCTTCCACGATGCGGCGCGCGCGCGGGTCCAACTCCTCAAGCGCGGCAGTGATGCCGTCCGAGGCGAGATTGTCACGCTGGCGCGATTCCATCAGCGCGGTCGGTTCCTGCGTCGCGTCGGCCAGGTAGGCGATGGGGCCGAAGGCGTCCTCGCCGTCGTCACCCGGGCTAGGGTCCAGCAGCACGTCGCCGCCCGACATGCGCTGCTCCATTTCGATGACTTCCTCGCGCTTGACGTTCAGCGTCTTCGCCATGGAATCGATCTGGCCTTCGGTCAGCGTGTCGCGGTGCGTCGCCACGTCGGCGTCGTCCTTGAAACCCTGCTTCATGGAGCGCAGGTTGAAAAACAGCTTGCGCTGGGCCTTGGTCGTGGCGACCTTGACCATGCGCCAGTTCTTCAGGATGTACTCGTGGATCTCGGCTTTGATCCAGTGCATGGCATAGCTCACCAGGCGCACGTTCTGGTCCGGGTCGAAGCGTTTCACAGCCTTCATCAGGCCGATGTTGCCTTCCTGGATCAGGTCGCCGTGGGGCAGGCCGTAACCCAGGTATTTGCGCGAAATCGACACCACCAGGCGCAAGTGAGAAAGCACTAACTTACCGGCCGAGTCAAGATCGTTGTTTTCCTTGAGGTTTTTGGCGAATTCCTGCTCCTGCTCCAAAGTGAGCATGGGCAGGCGGTTGACGGCGGAAATGTAAGCGTCCAGGTTGCCCAGTGGGGGAACCAGCGACCAAGGGTTGACGGCTGCGACGGCACCCGGGTTGGGAACGGCCACGGCAGCGGTCAGCGGTTGGGGGGAAAGAGCATATGACACAGCAGGACTCCTTTTCTCTATTGCCAAATATTAGCACTCTGTTGGATCGAGTGCTAAGCAATAGGTTCAATGATGCGGATAGCGGAAGGCTAATACGTAATAACCCTTGGTTTTCAGTATGACTGCCGCAGGCCGGTTTTGGTTCAGGGTGTAAGGTGCCCGTGATGTAAACGCGGGTAATTCCTGGCGTTTCCGGCCGGGATGCCGATTTCCAGCTAACTTTGAACTTTTTCCACTTAACTCTGAATTTATGGCCGCGTTTTTGAGGGCAGTCCCGCTGCATTCATCTGTAGAGGACTTCAGCGCTAGTTGTCATCAGGCGTGGAGTAGCGCTAAAGAAGTCGCTTAGCATCAGGCTGGGAATCCTATTCAGTCTATTAATCTCACCTAACAAGGCCTTGGAAATCTGATTCTGAGAGTCGCGACGCTACTACCCGCTGGTTAGTTGCGGTAGCTGCGATGACGCATGTAATTACGTCACTAGATATAGCCAGCCATTGGTGATAGGCTCGCGAAGATTTGTAACAAATTTCTGACGGGTCCGGGAGGCTCGGACGGCGGAAGTACTTAAAGACCCATGCGCATACCAGCCCCGTCCAACGAAAGCCTCCTTTCGCGAGTGAATTGGAGGCAACTCGCCGGCGTCGCAAGCCGCGAGGTCAAACAACGCCAACTTCATTCGCCAGTAGTCTCCGCTTACCGCTGGTGGGCGAGGCGCCCCCATTGCGTTATGGGCGCCATTTTGGATGCTGCGGTTGAGCAGTACGGCCCTGGATTGACGGCCGCAGACCCATTCAGTGGCGGTGGGACGGTCACCTTTGAAGCAGCAAAACGTGGCTTGAAGGCGTACGCACAGGATCTATACCCTTGGCCAGCTCGAGGATTAGCATCTGCTCTGCATAGCTGCGACGCTGATGACTTGACTAAGGCCGCAGCAGCCGTCCTTGAGGCCGTTGCGCACCTCCGATTGGCGTACAAAAATTCAGCTGGGCAGGAATTGAGCCACATCCTGCGAGTGCGCACGGCAGAATGCCTTGACTGTGGGCGGACGAGCTATCAATTCCCCCACCCGCTTGTTTCCCGGGCAAGTCGCGCCGTCGCGGAAACCTCAGCTTTCTTCGGCTGCTACGAGTGTGGTTCGGTGTCTAAAAGAAATAAAGACGTTGGCAGTTATAAGTGTGGAAGCTGCGCTTCCCGTTGGAGTGCGACAACGTTGCTGGTCGGCTGCGCTCACTGTGCATCAGAACGATTGAGCCCGACGGGATGGCATGCGGTGCTAGTCCAGCAGCTTACACAGCAAGGCAATCAATGGCGGGCTGTCCTTCGTCCGGTCAAACACGACGACCCAGTTCAAGCGGACTCCGCCGTGGGTGGTGTAGCTGCTCTGAATGAGCTCATTTCCCCAGGGAAAGAAACGAAGCGGCTCATTGACAATGGCCTGATGCGTTGGGGCGACTTGTACACACGTCGTCAAGCCCACGTGCTGGCGGAAGCCCTAGTCGCAATAAAACAGTTGGATATGCCACTTGCAGTAAAGGATCGGTTGGCCTTTTCAGTGCTGGGTGCAGCTGAGATGCCAGCATTTCTGAGTCGGTGGGACCGATCAAATCTGAAGCCGTTCGAAGGAATGGCGAACCATAGATACACGCAAACCACCCTCGCTGTCGAAACAAATTTCCTTTCGCCAGTCGGAAGAGGAACGTTGCCGCGACGATTCGGCGCCGCGTCCACCAGCCTTCAATGGCTAATCGAGTCCTGTTCGACTCCACCTAAGGTGGTATCAACTACTTCCGGCCGACGGGGCCGCAAGCGAACGGATTGGGACATCCTAATTTCGACGGGTAGCAGTTCCCAGCAAGCTCTACGTGATGGCTCTGTAAGTGTCGTTGTAACTGACCCGCCATATTTCGATGACGTTCAATACGGCGAACTAGCGCGGCTATTTCATGCGTGGCTGAAGGTGTATGACCCAAAGTTGACTTTTGATGAGGCCCAGGAGGCGGTGCCGAACTCAATCAAAGGCACATCTGCGGCGGACTACGAAAACATAATTGCGGCGTGCTTAAGGGAGAGCCGCCGCACTCTTAAGGAGGACGGCACTTTGGTCCTTACATTTCATAATAAAAAAATGGTCGCATGGCAAGCGTTGACCGGGGCGATCTGCAAGGCAGGTTTCGTGGTTAAGGCACTTGCCGTTGTTCGTGCAGAGAACGAGGCCGACCACTGCAAACGCAACGTGGAAGCCATGCTCCATGACCTCGTTATCGAGTGTGTGCCATCGACCAGCCAGGCGGCTAGGCCCGTAAGTCTCGAATTTCGGCCTAAGACACTTGCCGAAATGAATCTGGTGGCAATTGGCCTCGCTTTGGCAGAATGTGTGAAGTCGGCACAAATCGACCGACTCGCTGAACTGTACGTGTTGCATTTGTCCCGTCTGACCAAAAGCGACAAGCTGATTAGGTAGTCAATGTGGGAAGACGCTTTTCAGGTTTCCACGCAACGGGTCACATACGCCCTGCTCTGCGGGTCCGTCCTTCCCTCAGGTGGAAAGCCCTTCGAGAAGGTTAGTGCTGCCATCGCAGTTAGAACGGCACTAAATGCCCGGGTGGCCAAGCAAACGCTACTCTTCCTTGTTCCTGAGGTGACAGCGACAACAGCTAGGCACATCGCTGCGGCTCTCCTGGTCGGGAACCACGCGCATTCTGGAGGTCACGGCGAACTGCCACCCGCAGAGGTTCACCCACTCTTCAAAGGCGATCTGCTTTTCGTCACGCCAGCGGTTTCCGATTCGAAAGGGGAGCTGCAAGAGGTTCCCATAGCGCAGTACCAGCGTTTGAAAGAGTACTGGGACGTCATTGCATTTTCAAAATATACCGGCCGTAAGGCTGATAAACCTCGTGTTTTCCTGGCGAACCCAGGTTGGATGTTGGCCGGCACCGCAGGCCGTCGCTTCGGCGCAGTGGTTATCGACGCCTCCCATCCAAGAACCATTGAAAAGCTTCCCGAGCTCCTCGCAGCAGCCCGCGGCTGTAGTTCAATCCGCATTGCAGTCGCTCCCCCGATTGCGCACCTTAATCCTGCGTTCGGAAATCCTGCTCAAACGTTTGTGTGGGTCTGGGATCCACAGGCCATAAAGGACGCAGTGGCCGCAGTGGATGGAAAGAGCCCACTTGACAGCAACGCAGGCAAAGGCGCCGAGCGGGTCTTGTGGGTGTGTGACTCTGATGCAGCGGGCGCCAAGGCATTGGCAGAATTGCACCGACAACTCGTAAAGGCCTCACGTGCTGCCGCGGGAAGAGCCTACCCGGGAATTCAGCTATGTTGGTCCATCTATAACCGATTGAGACAGCTACTGGTGCCGCTCGCACAACTCGAGCAGGTCTCCGCAAATACGTGGTCGGGCAATCTTCGCGTGCGGGTGGACGCGTTGGCGGACGTGCAGGGCCATGGCGATGTTGCGTGGGACACCACCTGGCCGGAGCTCAGGGATGTGACACGCGCCGCATACCAAACGTTTCTTGAGCGTGAACAAACCGCCAAGTTTTGGGGTGTGGCGTCAAGCGTAGAGACTTTCATTGCGTCCGGCGCTGCTCATCTTCGTGTTGTCATCGGCTCGGAGGCCGAAAGCGAGCTCTTTCTTGAGATGTTGGGTGACGTGGTCGATGGAGTCCGAGAGGCGATGGTGAAGGGTAGGTTGGAAGTCGTTTCAAGCCGCCAGGAAGCCAATCTCGTTGCGGAAGGCCACATATCGCCCACGGTCCTGTTGGGTCCGCGCATGAATGGTCACCGCTATCTCGACGTGTTTGCGTCTCAAAGAATTGACGAGTTCGTGTATCCACACGAGGTGGACATCGAGCAAGCAGCCCAAGTCCGCTTGTACGGGAGCCTTAGTTCGGCAATGACCGACGAGAGTCGTGTAGGGCTACTGGCCCCGCTGGGTCTGCGCCCACCACCCAATTCGCCGAAGGCCGCGCCCTACTTACGACCGGACCTTACGGTTCAGACGACGGATGGCCACACTATTAAAGCGACGAAAACAGCGGATGTGGCCAATGATTTAGACATCGACGCGCTCACTGAGGGCCTTGGTTGGGCCCAGTCGGAGGGCAATGGCCACGGGCAACAGGGGATAAGCGTTCAAGGCGGAGATGTAGTCGAGATTACGTTCACCCGGGGCGACAGCGCAAATTACTACGCGAGCCAAGGCATCGATGTTGTGTTCTCCGAAACAGGCACTGTTCAGCGCGTCCCTGCTGCTTCCGTGAGACCGGGCTGGCAAATTATTTCATTTGTGGACGGACGATATGACGGGCTGTTCAAGCGCCTCACAGAAGTCGTTAACTCCCGGCTGAAGCCGGAACAGAGGGTCGCTCTGGAACTTTGGCAGAGAACCAAAGCAGGGCTTGTTTCTAAGCACTCCAACAAGCGCGCTTTATACGAAAAGTTGCGTGACGCAGGCCTGCAGTCCGGCTACGAGACCTTTGCCAGTTGGCTTCGAGAAGGCGACGAGGGGGTGCTGGCGCCGCAACAGTATGAAGAGTTTGAGATTTTGGCAATGGAGTCGCCGACCTACAACTCACCCTCGCTCCTCAAAGCCACATTCGCGGCAGTACAGCATGACCGAGGCCGCAGTCGCGCCTCCGGGCGCCTTCTTCGCCGCTTTCTGAGGGAGATAGTCACGGGGGAGGACGGGTACGACGAAGCGCTTGAGAGCGTTCGACAACTTGATACGGCCCTTGCAGACGTCCTGGCTGCGGTCGAGATTCTAGATGTGAAGTCCTTGCAAGCAATCAAAAGGAGCCACTGATGGCGGACAAAGAGACCTACTCGCCGTCGTACTGGGACGAACTTGCCTTGTCCCGGCACTTCGTGGGCGTGCTTGAGCAAAAGCTGGCAGGCCGAGATTCGCCAAGACGTACGAATACACACCCTCTGGACTGGTGCCACCTCGGGGTCATTGGGCCGGCCAAATCAGTCCGGACGCCCGTTGACCTTGACGCACAGCAGATAGAGGCAGAAACCGGGGCCGACGGAGCGGCGACACCGCCGCAGCCCTCACCGACTGCACCACCGGTGGCCGCGGTCCCTTCGCAAGCGGGGGGGAATACTTCGAATGATGATTCTCCGCCGGATGACCCCCCGGTCATTGTCGACAAAAAGGATGACCGAGATTCAACTAGGCGCCCGCCATCGGCAATCGGATTCGAAATTTTGGTGGAGCCGAACGCTGACGGCTTCATTGAACTGACCATCGACACAGTGTTCAGCATCTTCACGAAGCACCTCCCGACCTGGAAGGAACAAACGACGGTGCTAGCGACCGGCGCATCGGCCGGGGCGCCCTTGGCCGAGGTCGTCCAGCGATGGCCCCTTGCAGTGAAAGGCATCACCATCCGCGCGCCGCAGAACGGCCGTGGTGCCTACGATGACAAAGGCGTAGTCCAAGTTTGTCTCGATGAAGCGCTCCAACGAGCGTTTGCAAGCCCCGACGCCGAGCGCCTTTGGTCCGGCACTCGCCCCAAGGTCGACAAGCTGGACTACGTCAAAGACGAATCCTCTTTCACCGCGTTCCTCGCAAAGCTGACTTCTGGCTTGCCGGCTGAGCAATGGGCAATCAAAGCGTCCTTGGAGGTCCGCACGGCCCCACGGCCGGATGGAAAGGTTCGCGTTGGCTGCTACTTCAGAAATGACACTCTTGAAACGCCACCGTTGACCAAGGGCAAGGGACTCAAAGACGCATTCAAAGTTATTGGCGATGTCTCTCTTCGTGGAGTAGTTGCCCAGGGCGACCTCCATCCGATAGAAATTCTTCCAGTGCCGCAAGATTATCAATACGACCGTCGCGTATGGGCCGTCGGTCACAACACGAGCGTGCGTTCGGACCTGGACTTGAAGACAGTTGAAACCGCCGCATTGGCTGTGTTTGAGCAGCCTCGCATCATGACGCGTGAGGTCGTACAAGCGAAGTTCTCGGAACTAGCCGCTGACCCGTTCAAAACCCTTGAGGCTGTTTACGTCGCCATGGGATCCTATGCGCAAGACTGGAACGACCGCATCCTCGAGAAGAATGAACTGGAGCTTGAAAAAGGGGCGCTAGCAGAGTGCCGGAACGATTTTGCGGGTTTTGAAGACGAAATAAGGCGTTTCGCATGCGGAGTCGCGGCGCTTAAGGCAGATGACCGCCTCCTCACGGCGTTCAAGGCCGCAAATCGGGTCTTGGGAAAGTTGGCGGCAGGGTACGACTCTTGGCGCCTATTCCAACTTGTCTTTATCGTCACACAACTACCCAGCCTTGCAGTACGTGAAGGGCATACGACAGGTGAGTTCCCGGCAGGTGTGAAGCGGGCCTGGGCGGATGTTCTCGACTGGGGTGACGTTCTGTGGTTCCGGACCGGCGGAGGCAAGACGGAAGCCTACTTGGGGTTGGCCTGTTGTGCCATGCTCTACGACCGGTTACGCGGAAAGAACTTCGGCGTCACTGCTTGGCTTAGATTCCCGCTTCGAATGCTGAGCATTCAGCAGTTGCAACGTGCCATGCGGGTCATCTGGGAGACTGAGCAGGAGCGCAAGGCGCTCCTCGGTACCGATTTCGCAAAGTCGGCCGAGATTCGTCTCGGTTACTTCGTGGGAAGTACCACCACGCCGAACAGCATCAGCGAAGAGGCACTTCAGAAGTACACGACCCCTGAAAGCCTCGAGTGGCTTCGAGTGGTTCCTGACTGCCCCGCATGTGGGGGTAGGGGTACGGTGAACGTGAAGACTGACGTCCCAGCGGTCCGCTTCCGGCACATCTGCAGCACATGTAACGCTGAACTTCCTCTGGACGTCTCCGACGATGAGGTCTATCGAAATCTTTCTACTCTGATTGTCGGAACAATTGACAAGATGGCCTCTGTCGGTCAACAACCGAAGTTCGGCATGTTATGGGGTGGGGCCAAGTGGAGGTGCCCTCAGCACGGCTTTGGCTTTGGAGACTACTGCATGGCCTTCGGATGCAAGGTCGAAAAGAAACAGCGCACGCGCGTCGAACCGAAGGACCCGGCACCTGCGCTCCACATCCAGGACGAACTGCATCTGCTGCAGGAAGAGCTTGGTGCATTTGCTGGTCACTACGAGACCCTCATCCGTTACTGCGAAGGAGCGGTCAGTGGACTCCCCTCGAAAGTAATAGCCGCCACCGCCACCATCGAAGGATTTGAGCATCAAGTCCGTCATCTGTATGGCGTGAAGGACGCGCGACGGTTCCCCGGTCGGGGGTATGACAAGGTGCGTAGCTTTTATGCGGAGCCAGAGCTTGACAGCGACGGCGGTGCAAAGACGGCGCGGATGTTCGTCGCATTCAAAAGTCCTTCCATGCCGCCTGCCGACGCATCTGCATTTTGTACGGAGATCCTTCACACGGAGATTTGCTCCCTCTTTTTGAATCCGCATATTGCGTTGGCGTTCTTGCGTGACGCCAAGGCTCCGGAAGACGTTGTGAAGCTTCTCAAGTACTACTCCACAACGTTGAACTACGTCAGCAGCCTCGCGAAAGGCTCAAGGGTCAAGCAGGCCTTGTCCGACGTCGCTTCAAAGCTCCGGCCGGAAGGTTCGCGGGAGCTCAACGTCGAGTATCACTCGAGCCGGTCGTCGAGCGCGGAGGTTGCGGACCTTGTGCACAGGGTCGAGACACCTCCGAAATGGGAGAACGAGGCCTTTCTCGACGCTCTGGTCGCGACGAACATGATTAGCCATGGCGTGGATTTGGAGCGCGTCAACCTTATGACGATGGACGGCGTTCCGGAAGAGACGGCCGAATACATTCAGGCATCAAGCCGAAGCGGCCGAAAGCACATCGGGCTGGTCATCGTCGTGTTGGCGGGGTTCTCAATGCGAGCGACAAGCATCTACCACCGCTTCCTCGAGTACCACCAGCATCTGGACCGCATGGTCTCTCCTGTGCCTGTGAACCGCTTTGCCAAGTACGCGGCTCAACGCACCTTGCCCGGCGTCGCCCTCGGACTGATATACGGCCTCCATGCGGTGCAATCAGGTCGTTCCAATCTCAACAAACGAAATGAAGTTGCATTGTTGCTTAGGGACCTGGGTCCCACCTTCTTTGAGCAGATAAAAGAGGCGTATTCATTGGGGAACAAAGTTTATGACGCCCGACTCGAAGGAGCCCTTTCAGCCACGCTTAACCAGAAACTCGGCATCGTCCAGTTGTCCATTCAAAACAGCCACGAGAGGAACGTGAAGGACGCCATACGTCCCACCCCTATGACGAGTTTGCGCGATGTGGAGGCCGGCGTCCCGTTCTGGGCGGATGCCGCCGACTCTCGGTTACTCACGTTCGTACAAAAAACGAGGGAGGGATGATGGCCAATAAGGGATTCTCTCGCGGTCAGACGCAGGTTCTGTTCCGACATCTGCCGGAAGCTATTTTCGAGCACGATGACTACGGTTTGTGCAAAGTGACTCAGGTCGCTTTAGGCGACGCGGAAGTTAATCGAGAGGCACTCTTTGATGCCATGGCGGACGCGCTGGCAATGTGGACTACGCCAGGATTCTCTTCAAAGTTTCCAGACCCACGTGACAACGGAACCCGCTCCCATTACGCAGTGGGCTCTCCGCGCGAGGTGCGCTTTACGCCTTACCCGCAGACGTTCACGTGCAGAAGTTGCTCGCGCACCACCAAGTTCACTGACCTGGTCCGGAGGGGTGCGACAGGCACTGGACGTTGCATGGAATGCGGGGGCGGCATGAACCGACTCCGATACGTGCAGGCGCACAACTGCGGCCGGATGGAGGAGCTGTTCGTTCCGATGCAAGGCTGTCCAACGCATGGCTCTCAACATATCGCCTTTTATGACCCGGGGCGAGTGAAGCAGGCTCGATGGTATTGCAGGGCATGCAACGCTGACATACACGCGCTTCGGATGACGCCGTGTAAGTGTGCTTACAACGACTCCTTGGCTCCGGGCCGACAGGCCGAAAAGTATTTAAAGGTGGTCCCTACCGGCGACCCGTCCCTTTACGTTCCCCACACCGTTGCATTCATCAACTTCGCCGAAGACACAGAGGGAACATTACGGTCTGCACCTGACGCCCTGGGTTTGATGCTCGCGCGGACCTGGGGGCTCCTTAATGAAACTGTCGGCAACACACTTCGTGAGCGTGACAACATTGGCAAGGGCGCTGAGAATACGTTTATGGCCGAGATGGTTGAGGCGCTAAGAGCCACAGACCCAAACAATGCGCTTGTGCGCAAATATGACGCTGATAAAAGTCGACCATCAGGCCAGGAAGCACTGGATAAGGTTGCGTCGCTTTTGGCGAGGAGCGCTGTATCGCTTTCTGCTGCACCGCGTCGTTGGCTGATTGAGCATACAACCCTGCTCGACAAGACAAATATCAGCACCACAACAGACGTTGCAGAAATGCTGCGGCGTCGAGGAGACGACGCCGGCGCGGTCGACATTGAGGAAGCGATGAGGAAAGCGCGCGATTTAATGGGCATCAGTGACGTGCGCGTAGTCAACGACTTCCCCCTCGCGCTTTGCGCCTTTGGCTACACGCGCACCTCGAGAGACCCTTCTCGCACCGTCGTGACTCCCTTCCCGATTGATGAGCGCGGAAAAATTCCAATTTTTGCATTGAGCTCTGAAACCGAAGCGCTCTGGTTTCAACTGGACCCGGTAAGAGTGGTTCGCTGGCTTATCGAGAATGGACTTTCGAGTGGTGCAGTGCCTGCGACTAGCGAGGCAGCTTCGGCATGGTTGTACGGCCAGGTACCAGGATTGCGAGACGCGCCCCACGAGCCGGGCTACAACGGGCAGGCTGCAGTGGCCGTCCGCACGCTTCTTCACACCATGAGCCACGTTTTTCTGAGACGCATTGAGTGGAGCGGATTCTCCCCGTCCAGTGTCGGCGAGTACCTGATACCCGGTTCTCTTTCATTCATCCTGTACGCGAACCGCTACGCCGAGACCAAGATCGGAGGCCTAACAACCCTCTTTGAGCAACGACTCAATACTTGGCTGTGGGACGCGGTCCAGGCCGGCCACGAGTGCGTGTATGACCCAATATGCGGCGATGATGGCGGTAGTTGCGCTGGCTGCACGCACCGAGAGCACAACTGTATCCACTTCAACCGAGAGTTGTCTCGCGCTACAGTTTACGGTGGACCAACCCCAGAGCAAGGTGTTCTTGACGGTCTGCCGATTCGCTACGGTTACTGGAACGCGGCGTGGCAGGCCGCACCGAAAGAGTGATGGCCTCGGTCGGGGGAGTCTCTTTAGAAGTTGCGGGTCCCGACAAAGTGAGGCGGCCGGTGGAGTTGGCCGCGTCGGTGTAGCCTGGGTCAGGCTGGGTGGAAATCACTGCCCCAACTGGATCGGATGTTGACGGAATCTACAACTATCAAAAATTGCCTGAAGATTCTGTGGCCCCCAACAAGATCGTAGAGACGTCTCTCTCGCTTGGTTTAGCTCCATCGCGTAAAGACAGGAAAATCCAAACCAATTTTTCTACGGAAAAGCCCACTGAAGGAGGCGGCTGAAGTTCGTCACTGCTGGAATTTCCATCCGGCCGCCTATCAAGCGAAATTACGTGCGCTACCAAATACTCGGACCCGTTGAGTACGGGATCCCTATAGGGCAACTCGAGCTGTTCAACTTGCAGCGAGATCCATCTGTCCATTGTTATTCGAGGCGCTGTATCGCCGACTGGCCAATCAGCAAACTTCAGGTGTTCGCCCTCCCACCACTTTCTCCATGCACGGAGACGGTTTGAGTCGCCTATCGCGCCACTTTCTAACGTTAGCCCGAGTGCCACCGCAATCAAATCCAGAAAAGTGCGAAGCCATCGACTTTCGTCTTGTCTTGATTGAGCGATCAGGTTTTCGAGGGCTAGGCTCTCCTCCTGAAAACTAAGCTGATTCCTTCTATCACCCCAAGGCGTATGGCGCGCAAATCCCAACGAAAAAGTATTGCTGCAGTTAAACAAAAGATCGCGGATCGATCCGAGTTCGGTTGGCATGTGCAGCAGTGAAACGTATGGGTGAAACAGTATCTGAAATCCACCAACAAACATTTCGGTCTCCTCGGCAAGGAGAATTGCCCTGGAAACACGGTCATCCTGTCCAAGCCGTGGCAACGACTTCCGCTTGAGAATTGCCGCGATCCCGCTGTATGGGGATCGGTTGCTCTGTTCCCTTTTGGGGATTTCCGGAGAAAACAGCGCAAAGTTGATGTTTCGCTCGTTCCAGTGTTTTGGCGCTTTCATCTTCAGAAAGTCCACGTAGAACCGCAGCACGCGCTGAACAATGAATGAATTTTGCTGGTCATCCGCCGGCCGGCCTCCTGACCGGCGAGATGCAGTTGTCGACGGCGCAAAACTTTCCAAAACTGAGTCTGCCGCCGTTGTGCGAGTTTCGATGCCTAAACTCGCATTTTTTATTTTTTCCATGAATATCTCCGATATGTCCAAAACGAATACAGTCGGTCCGCATAAGTCACAGCAATCAATTTTGCGATGAACTCTCACGACCTCCTTCAAATGATCTATGGGCCACTGATGCACTCACGAGATGTGCAACAGGCACTGCGTTTTCGGACAGCAGATGGCTTCAGAGCAGCCAGAAGTCGTGGGCGGCTGGAATTGGACATGTTTTCGCTACCGCGAAGGAGAGGGCTGTTCGCTAAGACCGAAGATGTTGCGCGTCTCCTCAGCGAGGTGACGGATAAAGCGGGGAGAAAAGATATGTAGAAAGCAAAACGCCGATCCTCTTTACGAGAACCGGCGCCGCCGACAACCAATTTTGAAATGGTGCCTGGGTGTGAGACCTTGGGTGAATTTTCTATCTGGTTGAAAGCGGCGTCAAGCCATTTTTTTGCCCGGATTTTCCCATCGGCCCAGCCGAGGGATAGCCGCAACCAGGAGAAAATTCATGCCACCCGCACGCCGGGTCGTCACGCGTTCGCCCAAGCGAACCGTGGGACTCATCAACTGCTCATGGTTCCAAGAGAAGCCCATCGAGCACGAAAGCCGCCTCGAAAAACACTTTGTGCTTCGCGCAATGCTGTTCCCAGGCCTGGCGACGATTCATCATCAACCGTTCGAACTGCCGCTCACCCGAACGGGACGAAGCTATACCCCCGACTTCTTGTTGACCTTTCTCGACGGGAGATCGCTGGTTGTAGAGGTCAAGCGGTCTGACAAGGTCGAAGCACTCAAAGACCGTTTCGACGAAATCACAGAGTTGCTCCAAGTCCGGGCCTTGGAATTTTACGTTGTCCACCAGGGACAAATCGAGGGGCGAAAGCGAGCTTCTTCGGCTTGTCTCATACGCCGGTATGCCGCCTTGGCATGTGATGAAGAGCGAGTTGCGCCGGCGGTGCAGTTCGTTCAGAAGAAACCCAACGGTGTTTCCATCCTGACGCTGCGCGTGAAGTTTGGCTTGAGCCAGCCTTCAGTGTTGCACCTTATCTCGCGCCGTCGTATTGCCGTCAATCACGCGCTGCAGTTGGATGCCGCCTCCCTCGTATTTCCCATTCAAAAGGATCTCCAAAATGCCTCTCTTCAGTTTGGAAAGTGGTTTGGTTGTGCGCCATGGCGCACGCCAGCTTGAGTTTTTGCGACTGATTCCAGGTGGTAAGGTGCAGTTTGAGGACCAGCGAACCCGTCTGGTCCAGACCATGTCGCTCCCGCGATTTTACAGTGCGGTCCTCGACGGAAACATCGTGCCGCTCATTGGAAATGAGTCCATTTCCAATGCGACGCAGTCCGGCAAACCGACACTCATCACGGACCTGTCGTCACTGAATCACAAGGATACGGCGGCTGTCAGCCGCCGCATGATGTGGGTCAAGGCTCTGCGAAAACGGTGCATCACCCGCGGACAGCGCGCCAAGCTTCAAGGCGAGCTGGCTGCGATCGCGAAGGCGCTCGGAGAAACCAAGCCTCCCAGCGTTTCGACAATCTTGGGATGGATGCGCGATTACGAGTTGTCTTCGTGCAATCCGGCTGCATTGATCTCAGGAAATGCCCGACGGCATCGAGAACGTCAACTCAATCCGCTGGTTGAGGAGACGATCCACAAGAAGATTCGATCGGTCTATCTCACTCGGGCGCGATTCACGCTACGGCACACGGTAGAGCAGATCATTCTCGCGTTGCGCCAACTCGTGAAGGCTAAAAAGCTGGCTCCGGAAGAGGCCGTAGTAAGTAAATCCACGGTAGTCAGGCGCATCAATGAATTTCCCCGTCACGATATCGACAAAGCCCGTTTCGGTCCCGACTATGCCAGGGCGAAGTACCGCACGACCGTGGAGGGAACGCAGGCCGTGCGTGCGATGCAGCAATTGCAGTGCGACCACACCCTTCTGAACTGGGTAGTTATTTGTGACCGTACGGGCCTTCCGCTGGGACGACCGACGCTCACAGTGATCGTTGACGCCATGAGCGGCTACGTTGTCGGGATCTACGTGTCTTTTTACGGCCCTGGCCTCACTAGCGTGCTTAACGTCATCAAAAACTCCATCCGGCCGAAAGACGACCTTGCGGCGGCGGCGGGTACCAAAAAGCCCTGGATTGCGTTCGGCCTTGGCGAAACCATCGTGCTAGACAACGGTCTGGAATTCCATTCACCCCAGTTCCAGCTTGCGGCATGGGAGCTCGGGATCGACTTGGAGTACTGCCGGGTTCGCACACCCTGGCTCAAGCCCAAGGTTGAACGGTTCTTCCTCAATTTGGACTATTTGACCCTGACCGACGGCCGGGTGCGCAAGCCCATACCAAACGGCCTGAACCTCAACCCGAAAGACCATGCCTCCATCCTGTTCAGCGCTTTCGTTAAGGGGATCATTAAGTTTGTGGTCGACGTCTACCCGTTCGAGTTCAACGAACGCCGCTTGCAGACACCGTATGACGCTTTCAACGAAAGCATCGACCTGCTGCCACCGCCGATGTTTCCATCCTCCTATCAGCAGCTGGACCTGATCGCGGCCATGAGCAGGGAGCTCACAGTCGGTCCCGCAGGCGTGGTGATGCCGGGACTGAACTATTCGTCCCCGGTCTTGCATCAGCTCAAGATGGAAGTCGGGCACAAGTTCAAAACTCGCGTCAAGTGGAATCCCGACGATCTGAGCTTTATTTACCTGCAGCACCCCGTCGAGAAGCTGTGGCTCCCCATTCCCAGCATTCATCCTAACTATACCGACGGACTTTCCTGGACGCAGCATCAGTTGATTCGCAAGCATGCCATCGCGAAGCACGTGGCTGGCAATGGTCCCGAGCAGTTGTTGCTGGCTCGCCAGGAACTTCACGAGATCTGGATGAACCCTCAGGCCAAGATCAACCGCAGCCAGGATATGAAGACCGCTGGCAAGTTCAGCGGGCTCTCCTCCAATCAGATCCTGCTGCCAGCTTCTGCGCCAGTTGCTCTGTCGCCCGAGAAAATTCTTTCTCGGGAGGAAATCGTTATCCCGCAGGCCGATGTGCCTGATTTTGAATCCTTTGTTATGGGACTTCGCTAAATGTTGATCGATAAAGAATTTACCAATGAAGAGCTTTCCGAGTTCGACATGGAAGAACAGGGTATCTCCGAACGTCGGGTTCATACCTACAGCGAGCATGCCCTGAAGATGGGTCTTCCTATCGACCGGCTATTCGTCAATCATCCGGGCTTCGCGGATGCCCTGTCGGGTTTGGACCGCGTCTTCCAGTTGGCCACGGAGGTTGATATGCCGCACGGCTTGAAACTTTCCGGTCCACCTGGTAGCGGAAAAACCTCTTTGCTGCGGTATTTCCAGCGCTCGCTTCCGCCGTCTTCACTGTTCTCGCAAGGCTTGGGCGCCGTCTATGTACGCGTACCGAAGCGGCCAAATATGGGATATCTTGTGGGCGCGCTGTTGCGGCAGTACGGGTATCCAGTGCGTCGGTCTTCACCGGATGCCTTAGAGGCCCGAATCAACGTTCTCCTGGAGGCAATACGCCAGAAAGGAACACGGATGATCATGTTTGATGAGGCGCATAACCTTGCCTCATTGTTAAACAAGCCCGCGATGGGGGGGCAAGGAACGTCCACGACAGACTTCATCCGCATGCTCATGGACGAAGCCCGAGTAGGCGTGGTGCTGGCGGGCAGCAACTTGGAGGATATCCGGCAGCTTGATGATGCGCTTCAGAGCCGCGTGGTCGGGGAGTTCCAGCTGGTTGATTTTCCGTATGACAAATACTGGCTGGGCCTTCTCAAACGGTTTGTGATCCAGTGTGACTGGTTCAACTTGCAGATCCTGATGGCTCGGGACATCGGCTTGAAGCTTCACGAATGCACTTGCGGCAACCTGCGGGCTCTCAAACGGCTGATCACCGAGGCGGTATTGGTTGCCGCGCATAAAGGCGCAGAGGCAGTCGAAATCGGTCACCTGAAACTGGCGTACACCATGGTGTATGGAGGCGCCGCACAAAAAGGAAACCCGTTTGATGTCAAGCCAGCCTAGCCTCGCAGTGGAGCGGTCTGTTGTGCCGGGAGAAAGCGGGATGGGCTTTCTGCTCCGCCTGGCACACGCCAATGCGCTGAGTCTTCAGACCCTGCGTCGACTAGCAGGTATTTCCAGTCCAAGAATCCTGACTTCTGCGGACGCTCCGGTCCTAGCTTTGAAACTTGGACTGGAGGCCTCAGTCTTAAGAGACATCTTGGTTTCCCGCGAGCCCAAGCGAAGCAGGTGGGCCACGCGGATCGGCCCCCACCTTTTCCTGCAACCGGGATTGCTCAGGACAAGGCACCCACAGGTCTGCATCGAGTGCATTCACCGCACCGGCCACTGCGCGGCGGTGTGGGATTGCGCGCTCTATACGGTTTGTCACCTGCACGTGAAAACAATGACAGATGTCTGTCTTTCGTGCAGACGACGCCTAACTTGGGAGCGGCCCTCCATTGACGTGTGTGGATGCGGTGGATATCTTAAGGAGGCCGATCCACTGCCTCTTCCTTTTGCCAGTCTTAGGCTTTCGTCCTGGCTTGCTGAGAACTTCTCCTGTGCGGAGAGTGGCCCACCAATCCGGGGCTGGGCGTCGTGGATGGGCGGCATCTCCTTGCCACTTCTCTGCGCCGCAGTCCATGCCTTCGGCGCTTGTTGCGCACCGCATCAGCGGGTGTTGTCTTCATCGATCCTTCGATCAAGGCGGACGGCTGATTGGGACAATGTTGTTGCTAGGGGCGCCGAGAGACTGGATGCCTTGTTCGACCGTTCCGTAGCAATTAGTGAGTTTAAGCACCATGTCTGGCAGGCCGGGCTCGAAAGCATGGTTGCTCGAGCATTGACGACGCGAGATAGACAAGTGTCCCAACGTCTGCTTGCAATGGTATTTGGTCCCGACGCTGTCGCTCGGCACGGTATTCACAGCGCCGCGCTGCGGCAACTTAACCTCTTCGATCTTTGAACATGATTGAACAAAAATTCTTTGCAATTCCGCCCCCTTGTGAGGTTGAATCACCTATATCCTGGCTTGCGAGAGCGGCCAGCAGTCAAGGAGAGTCTCTCTGGAGCTTTGTCCGGCTGCTGGGCTTTACCGGCCGCCGAGACCTTGATCGTCAGTTCACAGATGCGGCTCCCCGACACATTGCTCAGGTCTGCGGACTGTCAGCTAGCTCGTTCGACTCCTCTCATCGAATTCTCAGTCACGCATTGGAGCTTCGATTAGAGAACCCGGTACTTCTTGTCTACATGAAACGGCCACGCTACCGATATTGCCCTTTATGCCTGAAGTCGCAAAGTGTCCCCTACTTTCCGGTGCATTGGCGATTTGATGTATGGCGAATGTGCTACACGCATATGTGTTTGATGGAGGACCGCTGCCCTCACTGTGATCGATACATCGTGCCGCAACGCGACATGATGTTTGCGGGTCCTAAACGTGCCGGCGTGGCTTTTTTGAGTCAATGCATGCACTGCGGCAAGCTCTTGTGGAAAGCCCGGCCATTCAGCATTCATTCCAGAGATCTTTTGTCCTTGCATGATTACGATAGGATGCAAATTGCTAACGGGAACGCCTTTGTGTCGGCTTTAGCGCAGGGATACGCAGACATTCCCAACGTTGCTGACCGGACAATTAAACGCTGCCTCCCTTTGGCGGAAAAAATGCGACTCCTACCGAGTCCTGAGGACGGACTTACTGCTGAGAAAATCAGGAAAAATTGCTTGTTCAACGCCTCTTTGGGGGCAGAGCGTAGTGAAGGCGTTCACTCGAACCACAAAGTAAGCGTGTCCACTGCGGAACGCCGATTGAAGAACCTCTTCGGTCTCAGCTGATGAGTTGTGCTAGTGGTTAAGCTGCCGCAGTCAGTCGAGATCGCAAATGCTGCCAGCGAGCCGGAATTATGAGTTCAAGCCTGTGGTGGCGCGGCCTGCTTAGTTTCCGGTCGGAAGGAATATTTCTGCGCGACGTATCTGGCGGAATTCTCTATGTAAGGGAAGACCGTGCTCTCATTGATGTTCAACAGATCGAGCTGACGTAGTATCTCTGCCTTGTTCGATACCGTGATTCGCTTCACTGTGATTTCCGGTGTGCCCTGCTCATCAAGCACCGCATCTAGTCCGAACAGCAAGAATGCCCCTGACTGGGAGGATATCCTGTCGTTGCTGCGCTTGCCTTTGACGCAAAGAATGGTACGCAGATGCTCTGGCTGAATACGTGAATCAAAAAATGACTTCTCTTCCTTTACAAAGTGAATGAGACGTCCGATAGGCTCCTGAGCATTAAACTCTGTGATCCCTTCAATTGTGCGATCAATAGCTTCTTTGTCCACCGTAGATAGTCGAGCCAAATTCGCAATACAACTGGCCGTGTCGGAATCGAAGTACTTTATTTTGTTTCTAGCTACCGTCAGGATGATGACCTCTCCGTCTTCCGCGACTCTCGATTTGCATGCAAAGTAAAGCGCGATTAGCGGATTGGACGTAATGTCGAGCAGTCTAGTTGGCAGCGAATAGTGCTGCATCCGAACGAGCCGGTCGAGGGTGTAATTGTCCCCGTGGAAGTCGATGGAGTTAGAAACGAGCAGCTCTCGATAGAGCATATGCTCCACATCCAGGTATCGGTAGTTCCCGGCTTCATCCTTTCTGAAGAGTGACGGTTCCAGCTTGTACTTTCCCTTGCTGGAGTGGCCACGGTAAAAAACTTCCTCCTCTCCGGCTTGGTGCTGCAATACCACTTGGACAAAGTCACCTACCGTTGATATGCTGGGCGGAGGCGGAGCCTCCGGCAGATGGTCGACGGAGGCTGCTTCGTCTACTGGGTCCTCCGGCTCAGCCGCGCCAATGAGCCCATGGGCGCGCAGTCGCTCAAAGAGATCCTCATCTTTGATCGCCCAGTGAGTCCGATTCATTTCCCATTCCCGGATATCGAGTAACGGGGCGAACGGCTTGATATCCGCGTAGGGAATCGATGGAATGTCTTGGTTGAATTCGAACTCGATCCGGATGGCGTGGCCTTGCTCCTTTATGGAAGTCAGAGTGCCGATTCGAACGTCGTGAGTCTCTCCTTCATACGCGAAAAGGCACGGCCATGCTTGCAAGGTTCGGATATGCGTTGCAGTAAGCGCTTTGACTTTGAACTTGCTGGCGATCTTGTCGTTCGTGTATTCGAGAAACCGGCTCCGCTCATAGACATAAAAGCCTAGCTCCCAAGCGCCGGTCCTACTCGTGACAAAGAAATGATACATACTGATTAATGGCTAGAAGGTGACTTACTCAGTTAGCAGAATCGTAGAAAAATACGACCACAGAGCGTCGCCTACGGTTGGTTGTAAATGTGTGGATTGATGAGCGTGAAAAATGAGCATGCAAGAAGGCTTAAATATGACCCCGGCGTGAGTCCTATGTTAAAAATGGTTTTATAAAATCGCTATAGCGATACATCTTGGACGATGAAAAGAACCCGCCACAATCATTCATCCGACTGCATCCTTGGCATGCATCGACGTACTCGTTTTTCCAGTCACTGATTGACTTCGTATAGTTGGCCTCAACTTCTCTTTTAATGACACAAAGTTGATGGTTGTACACAGACGTTTTGATGCCGTAGCTGTTCAAGACATGAGTCGCCTCGGCCAATATGTCTTGATACTCATACGGATCTACCCATAGCTTGTCAAGGTTGGCGCGCGTGAACCCAGTAATTTCGAGCCCCATTAGCGCAACGTGATCTACAAACAGCAAGTTTCTCGCGATGAATTCGCAGGTCTCCACGAGGCGTTCAACGGTCTGCTTGTGTATAACGATCCGAATCTCAACCCGTTGTCGCTCACGCTTCAGATTTAGAATTCCTCGAATGGTCTCATCAAAAGCTCCGTCACTTTGAACGACGTAGTCGTGACGTACTGGGTCGTCCGAGTAAATGGGAATCCCAAGTGTCAGATTTGGATGTGCCACCTCGCCCAATGCCCGGGAAAAATGAGGATCCCTGAATGCCCGTCCATTGCTCAATACGTCTACGTGAGTTGCGGGGAGTAGGTTCTTGGTACGCCGCATGAGATCAATAAATCGCTGGCCATACAGTGTTGGCTCCCCACCCGAGAAGCCAATATTGGTAGTCTCTAGCGGAATGAGCTCAACTAACTGCATCGCCTCGTCCATCAGCCATGAATCATCAATATCTTTGGGCGGCTGTGAACACATCAGGCAATAGTGATTGCACTGCTCAGTGAGGAGAATGGTGTTGTGCTTAGAGCTTTTGCGAAACAGGGCGTGGAGTGAATTGTTTGACGGGTTCACCCTTACTACATCGCCATCGGCCAGGTAAGACAGCTCGACTGGTAGTTGAAAGACCGGCCCGGTATTCTCGCCGGCAATGATAGTGGCTCCGCTCTTGGCAACGTAGGCTGCATAGCCATGCGGCATTGACCCGCCGTCACACAGAAAAGCGAAATTGCGGCGCATCCGTTCTGGAAGATTGCGATTCGTTGAAAGCGTGAATAGCTGAGGTTCCAGCATCTCACCGCTTAGCCGCTCAACTTTTCCATAGAGCTTGATCATGAGTGTCTTGCCCAGCTCAAGAATAGCTTTTTGACGTGGCGGTCTTCTTCCATTTTCCCAATCAGGTACTGAAAGGTGGCCATATTTCGCCGGCAAAATTCCGACTCCGGCTTGCGACCTACATAGTCTTTATAAACACCGAAATGGAAGACGGGGTCGGCTCCGCAGTAGGGTTCAAATGCGCAGTCGTTGCACATAGGTGCGCTAAATGCAAAAGAATCGTCCAATGGGTCCAGCAAATTCGGGGAAAGAAAGATATCTTTGTAGCTATCCCTATTGAGCTGCCCAATTTTGAACTTTGTCTCGCCCATCTCGGCCAGCATGCGTGCTTCATCCGACGCGTAGACGGCGCCGTCATAGTTGTAGACCACCGCGCCGATACCAATTCCGGCCGGACTCATCAAGTCCACGTATCCAGGATCGGTGCTTGTGAACATCTTTGTCAGAATGGTGGCCGCGTATTGCTCTCGAAACGGAATGCCGTCCCTGTTGAGATCAACGATGTAGTCCAGCGTCTTACGGTAGAAGTCCAGCCACCTGTCTGTGTTGTATGCCAAGTAGCTCTTGGTCTTGATTGCAAAACCATAGGGAGAGAGCGGCCGTAAAAAGATTCCGCTGAAACCTTGAGCCAGGTACTCATCGACAATCTCCTTCCCGAACGCCAGGCTGGATTCAGTCGTTGTCATTAGTGCGGAAACCTGATCGCGCCCTAGATGCTCTCGAACCATGTGAATTCCCGCCACAGCTCTTTCGTAACTGTCTTTTCCTGGGCGAGGGCGATTCTTGTTGTGAAGCTCGCGCGGGCCATCGAGTGAGGTCGATATGAGGATTTCATGTTCTCTGCAGAAATCCAGAATAACTTCATCAATCAACGCTAAATTGGTGGCGATCACATACGCAATGTTTTTGCCGGATTGCCTGGCCTTAAATTCGTTGACGATGAATTTAATGAGTTCGAAATTCAGGAGTGACTCTCCTCCCTGAAACTCGACTTTCAAATTAGTTGCCGGCGCTTGCAGCACAAGATCTATGGCCGCCAACGCATCGGCCTCTGACATATCAAATTTGCCCTTGTCCTCTGACTGCCTGGAGACTTGGCAATAGGGACAACTGTGCTCACAACGGAGTGAGACAACAAAAATATGCAGCCCGGTGAAATCTGAGAGGCGTTCGTACCGTGTCCGTACCTTAATGGCTAGGAGGTCTGGGGCGATATTGGTCTTATCGTCTATGAGGAAATGCCGAGCCCGTAGCTCTTTGTAAAGGGGATCCGAAGCATCTAGCTGATGCTCAACAAATGGCTTTACAGCGCTCTTCGGTGCGACCAAGTACTCGCCAGAGAGATTCGTAAGCACGTACCTGTTTTCATCGAGCTCCGAAAACCGAAAAGGCAATAGCTGATACGTTGAAGGCCGCTTCTTCCCGTAGAACTCAATGGGTTGAAACTTGCTCATCTGCTATAAGGCCTGTTTTAGAGAATGCGTGGGCCAAGATAAGGTTCCGCACGGATTCGGTTTCGGCCCGAATTCTTTCGCGCAGGTCTTGATCCAGGACTTCCTTGCGAAAGTTGGCGACGTCATATGCAATGCCCTCAGAGCTCTTCCCTGGAGCGAAATGCAAGGTACAAATAAAACAACCATCCTCAGCCCGAATGTCAGCAGATAGCCGATCACTCATCCTGTAGAGGGCACGCTTTATCGTATCAGCGCTGTATAGCGTCGAGTCAAACCGGATTTCAGACACGCTTCCCTTCCGAATATTTCCCGACAGTAACGACCTGACGGCCGTGGTCACGCCTATCAGTACGCGCTGGAACGGTGAGAGCTATGTGAACTGTGCGAGCTATGGGAGCTGTGTGAACTGTGAGATTGATGGTATGCGTATATCTCACCAGCCTCGCTGCGCTTCATGAGCAATCCATGTGCCTCGGTGCCAATCTGATAGGTAATTTCCTGCACTACCGGATCCGCAGAACTTCGAGAGGCAGTTTGCGCTGTTGCCGGCGCAGATTGGACAGAAGCCGCTACAACTGGCTGGGCAGCGCTGATTGCTGCAATGGCCATACCCATTGGAATAAGGAATTTGTGATTTGCCATGGCTTGCTCCTATTTGGTTTTTATACGCTGGCAGTAACAGCGTGTCAACAACTGTTACTAAGGAGTCCATTTTCTCTTTTAAATATCTCTGTGCATCCTCTGTTTAGAGGAGGACGTCAAGCGTCATGAGTTCCTTTATTGGTGTCGTTTAGGCTTGTTAGATTGCAGCTTCTGCATTGGGGTGTGCGACTGCTGCTAGTATGAATTTTTTTAGGCGAATCGGGAGCGCAACATGACTGCAAACTATGACGGGCTTGAATTCAAGACTCGCCTTGAGGCTCAATGGGCTGCATTTTTCGATCTGGCAGGATGGTCTTACTGGACCAATCCCGTCACCGTAGGTGACTGGCGGCCAGATTTCAAGTTGAGATTCGATTGCTCGCACTCCGAGTGCGGCGGGTACCACGTCATATTTTCGTCCGTTTTGCCAGTCAGCCATCTCAATGACGTTAAAGGGCATCCTTCCTTGAAGCATATCTATGGCGTGGATTCGCCGTCAGGAGAGCGACTGGCTGATGCTGGCGCCATCTTTGGGAAGGACCCGTCAGTTACCACTTGGGAGATGTCTCATGGTGCCGGCGGGGGAACTGAGAACTTGGCAAAGTGGGTTCCCAATTCGGCACAGCTCTGGGCTAAAGCTTCTGATCTTGTTGATGGCTGTTGAATTGCGCTGAAGTCTGACCCGAGTTTTCCATCGAATCTTGACCCACACTCTTTGTGAGCAGAAGGTGCTCACGATGTGGATAAGTTCTTGGTTTTCTCCTTTTGGGGTTGAGTCTTTGCAGAGCTGTTTTTAAACCGATAGCTGTCGTTTCCAGACTCAAGGATATGACATCTGTGGGTGAGTCGATCCAGAAGAGCCGTCGTCATTTTTGCATCGCCGAAGACACTGGCCCACTCTCCAAAGCTTAAATTGGTCGTAATTACGACACTAGTCCTTTCATAGAGTTTTGACAGCAAGTGAAAGAGAAGCGCACCTCCCGATTCACTGAACGGCAGGTAACCCAGCTCATCCAGGATCACCAGGTCCACGTGCATCAACCGATTGGCCATGTGTCCTGTATTGCCATGCGACTTCTCAAGCTCCAGAGTGTTGACCAGCTCGATCGTGGAAAGAAACCGGACACGCAAGTGGTGATGCTCAATGGCCTGAACCCCTATAGCTGTGGCCAAATGAGTCTTCCCGGTGCCTGGACCGCCAACCAGAACGATGTTTTGAGCCTTCTCGATGAAGTCACATCGATGTAGCTGGCGCACCATTGCCTCGTTCACTTCGCTGTGGGCAAAGTCAAAGCCCGCCAGATCCCGATACGCTGGGAACCTGGCAAGCTTCATTTGGTAAGCCATGGACCGTACTTCACGCTCCGCGGTTTCGGCCTTGAGCAACTGGGCAAGGATAGGCTGAGCTGCCTCGAAAGCTGGGGCGCCTTGATCACCCAGCTCGGAGACGGCCTGGGCCATGCCATGCATCTTGAGTCCCTTTAGAAGGGCCACGATTGAGTTTGATGCGGAATCACGTGCCATGGCGCCGCTCCTGGTTCTCTTCAACCTCCCGAAGCGAGTCGTAGCGCCCGACGTTGGCTTGCGGCTCCCTGGCAAGCTTCAATGCCTGAGGAGCGATGACCTCGGGAACAGCCGTCTTTCCGTCCACCAGGCGGTGCAGCACGTTCAGGATATGGGTCTTGGTGGGGACCCCAGCGTCCAGGGAGGTCTCTATGGCTGCCAGCACCGCTTGCTCGTCATGCTGCAGGACCAGTGCCAGGATTTCGACCATCTCGCGATCCCCGCCGGCCTTCTTGAGCA
>NZ_CALRNF020000006.1:0-142847 GCF_943369415.1 Polaromonas sp. YR568 | reverse complement strand
GGGGTGGGAATTGCTCAGACTGTCGGTCCGCTGTGAACGGCCGATTGCGAATGTGTGGTTCCTCACCCCAGCACCCTAACCATACAAGCGAAGCGCAGCGTAGCGAGTTTAGCCAGACCCCGCTTGGCTCGAGCACCGCAGGTTGCCCGCAGCGAAGCGAAGGGACGCAGGAGCCAGGGTCGCCTTTTCTTTGGTGACTTTCTTTTGGCGAAGCAAAAGAAAGTTACTGGCCGCCGGGCCACTCCCGGCCAGCAAGCCTATGCAAAGGGCGAGGGCGCGCAAGCCGGCGCAAGACCCGGCTAAGCACCCCCCGCTTGCAGTTGAAAGACAGGCCGTCTTTCTCCAACAACCAGACCCCGCGCATTCACAATCTCCGCCGCCCGCCAGGGGGCAAGCTCCGCCCGCTGCGCGTCGTCCAGCCAGCCCAGCTGGTCCAGTACTTCCACAGTCGCCGCATGCAGCGCCACCTTGTTCGCATCCATGATCTTGAGTGCCACCGCTTCGCCGCGCGACTTGCTGCCCACGACCTGCACGCCGTCGGCGCCTATCTTGGTCACCCAGTCGCCGCGGCCGGCGCGCATATAGGCCAGGTCGTTGCGGCCGGTGCCTGACACCAGTTCGGGGTGGGCGGTCATGGCCTCGCCGAGTGCGGCGAAGCTGGCGCCGAACTCTGCGTCGCGCGCGCCGCTGGCCAGGCGCGCATAGCCGCGTGCCAGGCTGGCCAGCGGCAGCGCGTAGTTGGGGGCAGAGCAGCCGTCTATGCCCATCCCGAAATCGTTGGCGTCCATGCCCACGGCACGCGCGACGTCGCGGCGTATCGCCTGCTGCAAAGGGTGCTCGGGCGCGATGTAGTCATCCAGGCGCAGGCCGTGCTGCACGCAGTAAGCCAGGAAGCCGGCGTGCTTGCCGCTGCAGTTGTTGTGGCGCTCGTCGACCACAAAGCCGGGCGGCGGTGCCTGTTCGAGCTGCGTGAAGATGGCGGGCACGTGGCAGCCGCAGCGCAGCGCCTCGTGGTTCAGCCCGGCCTTGTCGAGCATGCCTTGCGTTTCGGCCACGTGCATGACTTCGCCGTTGTGGCTGGCGCACATCATCGCGATTTGCCGGGTCGTGAAGCCGAACTGCGCGGGACCGCCCGCTTCCACAAAGGGAAGGGCCTGCAAGGCCTTGAGCGTGGAGCGTGAAAACGTCAGCCAGTACGGGTCGCCCACGTGGGCCAGCAAGCGGCCCTCGGTATTGACGACGGCCACGGAACCCAGGTGCTGGCACTCCAGTGTGCCGCCGCGGGTCAATTCGATCAGGGGTGTGTGCTTCATGCCGGCATTGTGGCGGATCTGGACGATTTCGGCCGCCCTTGCCGCCGTAAGCCGGACCGGAAGCCGGCCCCCGGAGCGATGCAGGTGTTGTTGTCAGGCCCTCTTGCCCAGCATGAAGGCTTCAAGTTCGTCGATGGGCAGTGCCTTGCAGAACAGATAACCCTGGTAGCAACCGCAACCATAGCGAACCAGGAATTCGCGCTGGGCTTCAGTCTCCACGCCTTCGGCCATGACACCCAGGCCCAGGCTTTGCGCCAGGCCGATGATGGTGCGGGCGATGGCCGCGTCATTGGGGTCCGTCAAAACATCCTTCACGAAGCTGCGGTCAATTTTCAGCTGGTCAAGCGGCAGGTGCTTCAGGTAAGAGAGCGCCGAATAGCCCATGCCGAAATCATCAATCGACAGAGTGACACCGGCCTGTTTGAGAATGCCCATCTTGGCGATGGTGATCTCGATATTCGATGCCAGCAGACTTTCGGTGAGTTCCAGTTTCAGCCTGTGGGCGCTGATGCCGGCCTCCTCAATCGCCGCCATCACCAGTTCCACAAAATCGGGGTGCCGGAACTGGCGCACGCTCACGTTGACGGCAATGCTGAGGTGGGCGGTTTCCGGGCGCCCGGCCCAGGCGGCCAGTTGCGCGCAGGCCGCTTCCAGCACCCATTTGCCGAGGGGCAGGATGAGGCCGCTTTCCTCCGCCTGAGCGATGAATTCGTCAGGCAACACCAGCCCGCGCTTCGGGTGCCGCCAGCGGATCAAGGCCTCCACACCCACCATGTGCCCTTCGTTCCCCACCTGGGGTTGGTAGTAAAGCAAAAATTCCCGATTGCGAAGGCCCTGGCGCAGCTCCACGTTGACGGCGGCATTGGCGGTCGCCGCCGCCTGCATCTGCGGGTCAAAGAAACACAGTGTGTTGCGGCTCGCTGCCTTGGCGCCGTACATTGCCAGGTCGGCCTGCTTGAGGAGGTCGCCTATGCTTTCCTGCTGCTGGCTGAAGAGCGTGATGCCGACGCTGCAGGTGGCGTGGTGCTCGTGGCCTGCCAGGTCATACGGCTCGCTGAGCGCCGCAAGGATTTTTTCGCCGACCACCCGGGTCCTCGTGATGGCATCCTCCGGGCTCTCTCCCTGGTCTTCCAGCAGCACGACGAACTCATCACCGCCCAGCCGCGCCACCGTGTCGTTGTGCCTGACACACGCCGCCAGGCGTGAGGCCACTTTCTGGAGCAGCAGGTCGCCTTTGGAATGGCCCAGCGTGTCATTGAGCACCTTGAAATGGTCCAGGTCGATGAACATCAGCGCGCCTATGCGGCAATGGCCGGCACCGTCGGCCAGCGCGCCCTGCAGCCTGTCCATCAACAACTTCCGGTTGGGCAACTGGGTCAGTGCGTCGTAGAACGCCAGGTGTTCGATCTCGTCTTTGGCCGCCTTGCGTTCCGTGATGTCGCGAAAGTACACGGCAAGGCCCTCTTCGAAGGGATAGGCGCGCAATTCCAGCCATTTGCCCAGGTCCGCGTAGAACTCTTCAAATTCAACGGGCTGGCCGCTCACCAGCGCGTGCCGCACCTCTCGCCGCAGGCGCCCGCCGCGATTGGCATTCACCGCCTGCCACAGCGTCTGGCCCAGCAATTCACGGCTCTTGCGGCGCAGCAGGCGCTCGCTCTCGGGATTGACGTAGACGAAGCGGCCTTCCATGTCCAGCGTGGCAAACGCGTCCGTGATGCTGGCCAGGGTGGTGCTCAGGCGCATGGTCAGGCGCAATGAATCCTGCTCCGCCATTTTTTTGTCCGTAAGGTCGTGCAGTATTCCCTGCACACGCACCACCCGGCCGGCCGCATCGCGCAGCGCTTCGCCCAGGGAGCGCACCCACAGCAAGCGGCCGCCGGCCGCAATCACCTGGGCCTCTTCGTCGAACGGCGTGCCGTACTCCATGCAGGCCTCGAATGCGCCGGCCATCAGCGCGCGTGATTCCGGGGCGTAAAAAGCCAGGGCTTCTTCGAACGACGGTGCTGCCGAGGGGGAAATGCCCAGCAGGGCTGCCAGCTGTGTGGTCCACGAAAAGTGGCGAGCGGGCAAGTCCACCGCCCATGCGCCGGCCTTTGCCGCCCGCTCAAGCAGGCCCAGTATTTGCGTTGCCGCGTCTTCATGGCTGTAGCCCGCCTGGCCCGGCGTCAATGAGAGGAGTTTTTCCATGGATCAGCCGGCCTGCCGCGCGGCCGTGCCATGCGAGGGCTTTTTCTCGATGCATTTGCCAATGACGGCGCTGTTGTCCTGCGCTGCGTGCTGCGCCAGGTAAGTGATGAATCTCATGGGGGCTCCGGTGATGACGCCAGCTGCCCCGCGGGACAAATGAACCCAAAGATCACAACAGCCCGGCGTCATCGTGCCTGACATCCGTTGGCGCCCGCTGCGGTAGGACAAGCGCAGGTCTCATGGTGAAACGATGCGGGCTTTCGCTGCGGCTGCCCAATGCCTGTCACTACAAAAAACTCCGGGAATGCGGCTGTTTGTCCGTTAGCGGACAGACGGCGGGCTGCGCAAGCGCATCTTTTGCGGCCTGCTGTGCCAATGGGATGGAATTCATGCCCAGAGCCAAGCCTGCGAGTGATCGTCCTACAGCGGTGGGCGGCTTTCCCTCCGTGTTTCCCCTGATATTGCTTTTTACATTCATACATGAATTGGATTCCAGTCTGGAAACAAAAGCACTCAAAATTTAGTGGGAAAGCAACATGAATACAACTCTCGACGAACTTAACGGTTACGCGGACATTGGCGCTTTGCGCCCCGCACTGCTCTCCCTGTGTTCCCGTTTCGGTTCCATCGCACGGCTGGACATCCTCGCTGCCACGCAGGCCGGCAAACGCCAGGCCTTGTGTTTTCTGCGCATGGGTTCCGCCGAGCAGGAGCAGCAACTCATCCGCGAATTCGGTGTGGGCCGCTTTGGCGGAGACCTGGTGCTCGTTGTTGATTTGAACGCTGAAGCCGCCAACGACAGCGTTGGCGGCGGGCCTTCTTCAGCACGGGCCTGAGCGGCGCGCCCAGGCGTTTCCTCCCCCTCAATTCCTTTTTCCTGTTTCGTTCGCCCCCTTGGGGCGGATGAAGCTCGTCCTTTTCGTTCCCAAGCCAGGCACATGCAAAACATCCTCATTGTCTCGGGCACCCGCCCCGAAATCATCAAGCTCGCACCCGTCTATCACGCATTGCGCGAATCGTCCTGGGCCCGCGTCCAATGGCTGCATACCGGCCAGCATGCCGAAATGGCCACGCAGATATTCGACTGCTTCGACGTGAAGCCCGATGTTTCGCTCACGCGCATCGGCAGCAGCCTGCTCGAATTCAGCACGGGTTGCCGCCAGCAGCTGGAGGCGGTGATGAGCGGGCGGGACTGGTCGCTCGTGATCGTCCAGGGCGACACGGAAAGCGCCTTTCAGGGCGCGCTCGCCGCCTTCTACCACCGCATCCCGGTGGCGCACGTTGAAGCGGGCCTGCGCACGTACAACCTGAACCGGCCTTTCCCCGAGGAAGGGCTGCGCCAGATGATCAGCCGCCTTGCACAGTTTCACTTTGCGCCCACGCAGGGGGCGCAGGCGGCGCTGCAGGCCGAGGGCATTGCCGACGCGAAAATCCATCTCACGGGCAACACCGTGATCGATGCCCAGCGCTGGGCCTGCAAACGCCACGACATCCGGCGCTCCGTGCCGGGGCGGGGCCATCTGCTCGTGACGGTTCACCGCCGGGAAAACTGGGGTGACGACGTGGCCGAAATCTGCCACGCCATCGCTGAGATCGCGCAGTTGCAGCCTGAACTTCAAGTGCTGTTCCCGGTGCACCTGAACCCGGTGATCCAGAAGCCCGTCAACGCCATCCTCGGCGGCTTGCCCAATGTCAGGCTGACGGCTCCGCTGGACTACACGCAGATGCAACAAGCCCTCGTGGATGCCTGCCTGTTGCTGACCGACTCCGGCGGCCTGCAGGAAGAAGCGCCCACCTTCGGCGTTCCGGTGCTGGTGCTGCGAGAGGAAACCGAGCGGCCCGAAGCGGTTCAGGCAGGGTGCGCCCTGCTGATAGGCGCGGCGCGACCGGTGATCGTGCGGGAAACCCTTCGCCTCCTGACGGATACGGCCGCCTATGCGCGGATGTCGCAGGCCGGCAACCCGTTTGGGGACGGCGCCGCGTCGCGGCGCATCGCGGACGTCCTGGCGCTCAGCCTGGCGGGCGAGGCAGTCGCGCTGCCCGAGCTGGTCTGACGGCCGTGAATGGAGCAAGCGTCATGAAATCCCTTTTCCCGCACGCCTCGCGTGCCGCCCTGGCCGCGTCCATCGGGCTCATCGGCCTGGCGGCCGCCGTGCCGGCCTTCGCCCAGGCCGAAAGAGCCCAGGCGCTCGTGCCTTCGTTCAAGGACTACCCGGTCGCGGCCGTCATGGCCTCGGTGCTGTTCCTGATCGTGCTGATCATGATGCTTTACGGCGTGCGGCATTTCATGTTCACCATGAACCGGCTGACGGGCGTTCAGCGCCATCCCTATATCGACATCACGGTGGCGCCCTGGCCGATGATCACCGTGTTCATCGCGGCCCACAACGAGGAGAAGGTGATCGCCGGCTGCATCGAGGCACTGCTCAACACCGACTATCCGCAGGACAGGCTGAAGATCATTCCGGTCAACGATCGCTCGAAGGATGCGACGGCGCAGATCATCGATGACTACGTGGAGCGCTACCCCTCGCGCATCTGGCCCTTCCACCGGGTCGGCGGCAAGGCCGGGAAGTCCGCGGCGCTGAAAGACGCGCTGGCCTTCGCGCAAGGCGACATCGCGATCATTTTCGACGCTGATTACGTGCCGGGCCGCGGCCTGCTCAAGCAACTGGTCGCGCCCTTCTTCGATCCTGAAATCGGCGCCGTCATGGGCCGCGTGGTTCCCGGCAACAGCGGCGCCAACCTGCTGACGCGGCTGCTGGACCTGGAGCGCTCGGGCGGCTACCAGGTGGACCAGCAGGCGCGCATGAACATGAACCTGATGCCGCAGTACGGCGGCACCGTGGGCGGCGTCCGGCTCTCCGCGGTGCGCGCCGTGGGCGGCTGGCATGACGACACGCTGGCTGAGGACACCGACATCACCTACCGCCTCATGTTCAACGGATGGAAAACCGTCTACACCAATCGCTCCGAATGCTACGAGGAAGTGCCGGAAGACTGGAGCGTCCGCATCAAGCAGGTGACGCGCTGGGCCAAGGGCCACAACCAGGTGATGAGCCGTTACTGGTGGCGCTTTGCCACCAGCTCCTACCTCACGCCCGGCCAGCGCCTGGACGGCCTGCTGCTGCTCTTCGTCTTTGTCGTGCCGCTCATCATGCTGGCGGGCTGGGGCCTGGCCCTGGGCCTGTACTTCCTCAATGCCGGTTCGCTGCTGTCGGTGCTGATCCCGGTCTTCGCGCTGATGGTCTACGGCACCCTGGGCAATTTCGCCGCCTTTTTTGAAATCGTCATTGCCGTGCTGATCGACGGCAACCGCAGGCGGCTTCGCTTGCTGCCCTTCAACATGCTGGGCTTTCTCGTCAGCCTGTTTGCCATCTCCGGCGCCGTCTGGAGCCTGATGCTGGACCGCATCCTGAGCCGTGAAATGGTCTGGGACAAAACCATACGTTACCGCGAGGCGCCGACCAAATGAACACACCCGACTACCTGACCTACATCGCTTTCGCGCTGACCTGCGGCGTGTTGCTGACCGCGCCCTTCATCCCGGCCTTTCGCGAATGGCTGTACCCCACGGATGCCGGCGTGCTGCCGGTGTCCGCCAACTACGCCAGCGACATCGACCACTTTGCCCGCCGGCTGCACGCGGACGCCTCGGCCAGGCTGGGTGCCGGCCCTTCGACCGGCTATGAGGAGTTCGATTTTGTGGCGGACCTGCCGCAGTCACCGGACGGCATGGACTGGCGCGAGGCCGAAAAGCGCCTGATTTCGCGCGCCGGCATCGACAGCCCCGGGCCCATCCACAGCACGCAGCCGGTCTATGTGCAAGGCAGCCTGCGCGGCGGCGCGCAATCCAGCTTCACGGCGCTTTACGCCACCGGCGACATCGAACTCGGTCCGCAAAGCGAGATCAGCGACTGGGCGCATGCCGACGGCGTAGTCCGCCTGGGCGGCAACAGCACCGGCCTGCGGCGGATTTCCGCGGGAACCGCGATCGAGCTGGGCAACGAGGCCTGGTTTGAACGCCTTGAGGCCCCGCTGCTGTGCTTTGGCTCCCCGGCCGAAAGCGCGCCCGCCGCGCCGTCCTTTGAAGGCACGCCGGCCGGTTATGCGGACCTGCCCGGCGCCCTGCGCCAGACGCCCGACCTCTACCTGATCCGTGGCGACTGCGCGCTTCCTCCGGGAAAGGCCTACGAGGGTTCGCTGGTGGTGACGGGTTTCCTGACCATAGGCGCGGGGACCCGCGTGGACGGCGACATCAAGGCGCGCGAGGGCGCCAGCATAGGCCCGGGCGCCACGGTGCAAGGCGCCCTGACCTGCGAAAAGCGCATCTATGTGTTTTCGCAGGCCCGCATCTGGGGGCCGGTGATTTCCGAGAGCGACGTGCTGATAGGCGCGGGCGCGGTGATCGGCTTGCCCGAGGCGCAGACCACCGTCAGCGCGAACAACATCATCGTCGAGGAAGGTGTGAACGTGCATGGCGCGCTGTGGGCACATGAGATCGGCATGGTCAAGCCGTGACGAAATTCAGCCATCTTCTACCGGCCGCGGCCCTTGCAGCCCTGGCGTTGCTGGGAACGGCCAGCCACGCGGCGCCGCCGCTGGCGCTGGCCGGCTATACAGACGCTGCGGGCGCGATCACGGTGCTGCACGAAGGAAATTCGGCGGATCCTTATTTCGCGATGCAGGCCCTGCTGCTGGCGCACGATAACGGTGTCGACGTTTCAGTCCCCGCCGCGAAATTCGCCGACTGGCTGGCGCCGCGGCAAAAACCCGACGGCACCTTCGACCGCTTTTGCCGCGAAGCCGGCGGGCCCTGGGTGTCCTGCAAGGCGGCGGACGCCGACGATTCGCTGCTCGCCATGTGGATGCGCCTGCTGGAGACCATGCCGGCGCAGTTGCAGAAAACCCCGGTGTGGCTGAAAAGCCATGCCACCAGCAAAGCCGCGCTGGCGCATCTGTTCCAGCCTTCGCGCGGCGTTTACATGGTGTCTCCCCTCGTGCTGCACGGGCTCTTCATGGACAACCTGGAGGTCTGGTCGCTCAAGGCGCAGCAGAAGCAGGCCGGGCAGTCCGGCGAAGCCGGCAAACTGGCGCAGGCCATCCAGGCGACTTTCTGGAACCCGGTCGACAAGCGTTTCCTGGTGTCGACGCAGCTGGAGCAGCGCAGCCTGCAAGCGGCTTTCTACCCGCACCACGTCGCGCAGATTTTCCCCTTGCTGGTGGACTTTCCTTTGCTGCCCGAGGCGGCGGGCCCTTACTACCGCAAGTGGATGACGGCCCATCGCGCCGAGTGGCTCAGCCAGGGCAAGGCGGACTATCCCTGGGGCCTGCTCGCGGTGCTCGCGCTGCGCCAGAACGATGCGGCCAGCGCGCGCTGCTGGCTGCGCGAGGCGGCGCCGCTGCGCCACTCGGCGCGCTGGGCCGTGACCGATGAGGTGTCGTTCCAGATCGTCACCGGCAAAGGCATCAAGCCGGCCGCCCCGGACGCTGACTGCGGCTGACGCACCGGGGTTCTTTTCTTCTTTTCGTTTTGCCTTTTTCTTTTTTCCCTGAGAGGAGCTTCATGCTCAAACCCGCCCATTTCCTTTCCGTTTTCCTGCCGCTGCCCTGGCTGATGTTTGCCGCAGCCGCAAGCGCACAACCGGCGCAACAAACGCAACAGGCCGCGCCGTCAGCCGCGCCTATACAGGCCTCGGCCGAGCCGCTGCGCAGCCTTGAGCTCAGCACCGGCGCCCAGCGGCTCAGCAATGGCTACGGCGACTGGAACGACATCAGCCTGCGCGGCGCCTACGGGCAGTCGCGCCACGTGTTCCAGGCCGAAGCCTCGGTGCAGCGCCGCTTCAACCAGGACGGCGCCTTCCTCGGCCTGGGCGACACCTACAGTTTCGATGAGGACTGGTACGGCTCGCTTGCCGTGGGCGCCGGCGACGGCGCTTTCTACCTGCCGCGCTACCGGGTGGACGCAGCGCTTTACCGCAAGTTTTTGCCGGGGCGCAACCTTGTCGGCAACGTGGGCGCGGGCTTTTACAAGGCGCCGGACGGCCACAGCGACCGCAGCGTGTCGCTGGGCGCGGCCTATTACTTCGAATCGCCATGGATTGTGGAAGGGGGCATTCGCTTTAACAGCAGCAATCCCGGCTCCGTGCGAACCCACCAGCAGTTTGCCGCGCTGACCTGGGGCCGCGACAAGCAGGACCTGGTCACGGGGCGCTATACCTGGGGCGGTGAGGGCTACCTGGCGACCGGGCCGTCCACGCAACTGGTCAACTTCGACAGCCATGAAGCCAGCATCGCGTGGCGCCACTGGCTGAACCCGCGCACCGGCGTGCTGCTCAGCGCGAACCGCTATACCAATCCGCTGTACCAGCGCTCCGGCATCAACGTCGGCATCTTCCACAACTTCTGAGGCGGTCCATGAGCACCCGAGCAAATTCCGTATCGGCGCAGGCCCGCGAGCATGACCGAGTTTTCCATGCGGCGTTCGACGCGGCGCGGCGTGCCCGCGCGCTGCGCGTCAAGGTGCGCCCGCACCGCGCCATCACGCCGCTGCGCGTGACGCCGTACCTGGCGGCCCAGGCCATTGTGCTGCCCTTGCTGCTGTGCGGCCTGCTGTTGTGGTTCAGGCCGCTGCTGTTCGAATTCTGGCGAAACTGCATCCTGTTCTGGTCCACCCGGCTGGACATTCCCTTCAGCCTGGCCGTCCGTGTGAACGAGGCCGGACAGTATCCGCTGCTGATGGGCGTGGACACGGCCGCGACGCCGCTGCCCGGCACCGCTACCCTGGTGGTCACCGCGCTGGTGACGCTGGCCGCCTTTGCCCTGTCGCTGCGCATGAAGGACGCCAGGCTGCCGCTGAAATATCCGCTGCGCATCGTCTGCGTGCTGCAGTCCGTCGCGCTGCTGTACTTCTGGCTTTCGCCTTCCGCCTTTCCCTACAGCATCGCGCGCCACAGCGAGGAGCTCATGACCATAGGCTATGCGGTGATGCTGGCGACGCCGGTGATGCTGGCAGTGGGCTACTACATCCTGAACCAGGGCCTGGCAGTCAAGCTGCTGAACACCGCATTGATCCTGGGATTTTTCACCATCCTGATTCCCCACCAGGTGCTGGCCCAGGCTTTCATCATGCAGCACCTGTCGGTGCTCTTCATGCCGGTGCTCTACATCTGTTTCGGCGCGGTGTTCGACGCACTGATCTTCGTTGCACTGTATTCCTGGGCCGTCAGCAACGCGCCGGCACGCGCCACCCTGTGAAGCGGTCCAGGGCGGGCCGGGCGCGCCGGGGCGGGCCTACCCGCCCTTGCCGCGCATGATGGCCGCGGCCACGTCGGGCGTGGTTTCGGCGTAACGCTTGAACTCCATGGTGTAGGTCGCGCGGCCCTGCGTGAGCGAGCGCAGGGTGGTGGAGTAGCCGAACATCTCCGACAGCGGCACTTCGGCGCGCACCAGCTTGCCGCCGCCGCCCGCGATGTCTTCCATGCCCTGCACCATGCCGCGGCGTGACGAGAGGTCGCCCATCACGTTGCCCATGAAGTCCTCGGGCGTTTCGACCTCCACCGCCATCACGGGCTCCAGCAGCACCGGCCTAGCGCGGCGCATGGCTTCCTTGAAAGCCAGCGAGCCGGCCATGCGGAAGGCGTTTTCGTTGGAGTCCACGTCATGGTAGGAGCCGAACACCAGCGTGGCCTTCACGTCCACCACCGGGTAGCCCGCCAGCACGCCGGCCTTCAGCGTTTCCTGGATGCCCTTGTTGACGGCGGGAATGTATTCGCGCGGGATCACGCCGCCCTTGATGGCGTCGACGAACTCATAGCCCTTGCCCGAAGGCTGCGGCTCCAGGTTGAGCACGGCGTGGCCGTACTGCCCGCGCCCGCCCGACTGCTTGATGAATTTTCCTTCGACGTCGTTGACCGCCTGCCGTATGGTTTCGCGGTAGGCCACCTGCGGCTTGCCGACGTTGGCTTCCACGCTGAACTCGCGTTTCATGCGGTCCACCAGGATTTCCAGGTGCAGCTCGCCCATACCGGAGATGATGGTCTGGCCCGACTCCTCGTCGGTGTGCACGCGGAAGGACGGATCCTCCTGCGCCAGGCGGTGCAGCGCGATGCCCATTTTTTCCTGGTCGGCCTGGGTCTTGGGCTCCACCGCCTGCGAGATCACCGGCTCGGGGAACACCATCTTCTCCAGGATGATGACGTGGGCCGGGTCGCACAGCGTGTCGCCGGTGGTCGCGTCCTTCAGGCCCACGGCCGCGGCGATGTCGCCGGCGCGCACTTCCTTGACCTCGTTGCGTTCATTGGCGTGCATCTGCAAAATGCGGCCCAGCCGCTCGCGCTTGCCCTTGACCGGGTTGTAGACCGTGTCGCCCGCCTTGATCACGCCGGAGTACACGCGGAAGAAAATCAGCTGCCCGACGTAGGGGTCGGTCATGATCTTGAAGGCCAGAGCCGAGAAGGGCTCGTCGTCTGTCGGGTGCCGTTCGGCCTCGCCTTCGTCTTCGGTGTGCCCCAGGATGGCGGGCACGTCCGCCGGCGAGGGCATGTAGTCGATCACTGCATCGAGCATGGCCTGCACGCCCTTGTTCTTGAAAGCGCTGCCGCACAGCATGGGCACGATCTCGTTGGCAATGGTGCGCTGGCGCAGGCCCTGTTTGATCTCGTCCTCGCTCAGCGGCTCGCCCGCCAGGTATTTGTTCAGCAGCTCGTCATTCGCTTCGGCGGCGGCCTCGATCATCTTGGTGCGCCACTCGTTGGCGGTCTCCAGCAGGTTCGCCGGGATGTCGCCGTACTCGAAGTGCAGGCCCTGGCTGGTGTCGTCCCAGATGATGGCCTTCATCTTGACGAGGTCGACCACGCCCTGGAAATGCTCTTCCGCGCCCACCGGGATCTGCACCGGCACGGCCACGCCTTTGAGGCGCTCGCTGATCTGGCGCTGCACGCGGAAAAAATCGGCGCCCACGCGGTCCATCTTGTTGACGAAGGCCAGGCGCGGCACCTTGTACTTGTTGGCCTGGCGCCAAACGGTTTCCGACTGCGGCTGCACGCCGCCCACGGCGTCGTAGACCATCACGGCGCCGTCGAGCACGCGCATGGAACGCTCGACCTCGATGGTGAAGTCCACGTGGCCCGGCGTGTCGATGATGTTGATGCGGTGCTCGGGGTAGTTGCCCGCCATGCCTTTCCAGAAAGCCGTGGTCGCCGCCGAGGTGATGGTGATGCCGCGCTCCTGCTCCTGCTCCATCCAGTCCATGGTGGCCGTGCCTTCATGGACCTCGCCGATCTTGTAGTTCACGCCTGTGTAAAACAGGATGCGCTCGGTCGTGGTGGTCTTGCCGGCGTCGATGTGCGCGCTGATGCCGATGTTGCGGTAGCGCTCTATGGGTGTGTGGCGGGGCATGGCGAACTCCTTGTATGCCGGTCCGCGCGTGTTGGAGTTGTGGCGTGGCCGGGCCGTCAGTTTGCGCCAAAGTTCCGGTTTTTGCTTGGCTCATTGCAGCAGCCACGTTGCCGCAAGGCCTGATGTTCAGTCGCGGTGCAGCATTTCTGCCATGAAGGCAGGTAAAAGCCGGCCGTCTGACAGCAGGTATTTCGCCATGGGTATCACCACCTCGCGCACCGAGGCGCGCGCGCTCATCCGGTCACGCCAGGCCAGCAGGCGCGGTGTCTGCGCCGTGAGGGGCGCGCCCATGCGCTCGCCGAAAATCATGGCCATGTAGAGGGCGATGTCGGCATTCGAGAAAGCCCCGATCACGTAGTCCTGCCCGTCCAGCAGCGGTTCGAGGTAACGGTAAAAATCCCGCGCACCCTGCAGCGCCGCGACGGCTTGCGGGTCGTCGAGTTTGTCCTGCAGGCCCATCAGCTTGATGACGTGCGGAAAGTAGACCTCGTCGGAGCGGTGCTCCATCTGGCGAACTCGCGCGCGGTTGTGGATGCCGGTGAGCCACAGCGCCGGCTCGGGCCGCAGGTCTTCGAGGTACTCCAGAATCTGCGTCGAATCGAAGAGCTCCAGGTCGCCGTGCACCAGCACCGGCACCTGCTTCTTGGGGTTGATGCGCGCCACCTCCGGATTTTTCGGCGAATAGCCTTCGGTTTGGGTGAAGGGCACCATGACGAGCTCAAAGGCGATGCCTTTTTCAATGGCCGCGATCTGCACCTTGGCGCCGAACATGCTGAGGCGGGCCGAGTACAGGCGTATGGAGGGTGCTGCGGCGGAGGAGTCTGGGGGCATGGTGTGGGTGGCGCTGTCGTGAAAAAAATCAGTGCGTGGAAGGCGGCGGTTCGCGATCAAACAACCCGGGTGCGCCGCCTATCTCGGCGCCTTCGATCAGCAGCATGCGCAGCTTGGTCGAGACACCGCCAGGCGCCGAGAAGCCGCCCGACTGCGCGCCCGAGGCCAGCACGCGGTGGCAGGGCACGATGATGGGAAAGGGGTTGTGCCCCAGCGCCTGCCCCACGGCGCGCGCCGAGCCGGGCTCGCCCAGCAGCGCGGCGATCTCGCCGTAGGTTTTGGTTTTGCCCGGCAGGATGTCCTGGGCGGCCGCATACACGCGGCGGTGAAAGGGCGTCGTGCGTCGCAGGTCCAGCGCGCAAAAGCGCAGGTCGCGGGCTTCGCCTTCGAGCAGGGCCACCATGCCCTGCACAGCCTGCAGCATCGTTTGCGACGGCGCGGCGGCTTCGAGCTGCGGGAACTGCCGGTGCAGGCGCGACAGCATGCGGCCTTCGCTCTGCTCGGGCAGGCGCACGGCGGCGATGCCATGTCCGTTCCACACCAGCGCGCAGGGCCCGATGGCGGTGGCAAAAAGCGTGAAGCCGTGAGGTTCGCTGTCGGCGGTCATGGTGTGCCACATGCTACATGCGCGGGCGGTCTCGCGGCCGAATGTAAGAATTAATTTCGTTACCTCTCTTGCATGGGCCCCGAGCTTTTAATTTTTCACGGACGTACCATGCCTTCTTTTTTGAAGGAACTCACAATGGCAACACCGTTCTTTGGCAAGCGAGAAAATGAGACTCCGACGGGCCTGCGCAACAGCCCTGGAAACGGCTACGGCAACTCGGGCTCGGCCAGCACGCTGCATTCGTCGCCGCTGTCCGGCCAGCAGAACAATGCCGCCAAAGCCGTGAGCGAAACCGCGCCGGTCACCACCACGGCCGGTGCTGCCGTCAAGGAAGGCGGCAGCAAGCTGACGGTGGGGCCCAACATCAAGCTCAAGGGCGTGGAGATCACCGACTGCGACACGCTGGTGGTCGAAGGCCTGGTGGAGGCCACCATGGATTCGCGCGTGATCCAGATCTCCGAGCAGGGCGCCTTCAAGGGCTCCGCGGAAATCGACGTGGCGGAAATCCGCGGCGAGTTCAACGGCAACCTCACGGTGCGCCAGAAGCTGGTGATCTACTCGACCGGGAAAGTCACCGGCATCATCCGCTACGGCAAGCTGGTGATTGAAGAAGGCGGCCAGCTCTCGGGCGAGATATTGTTCGGCGCGTTGGCTGCCGCGAAACCGGCAAGCGCGGTCAAGACGGGTCTGCAGGCGGTGTAGGAGACTTTTAAACCAAGGACAGGCGCGGTCAACGCGCCATCAAAAAAGCCACATCACTTCCCGGCCGTTCGCGGCAGGAAGGTGGTGCGGCGTTTTTGCGTTTGCCCTAGAAAAAGCGAAACGCCAGCGGTATCAGCGCCGAGGCCAGCACCACCTGCAGGCCCAGCGCCAGCCCGGCATACGCGCCCGCGTCGGCGTTGACCTGCAGCGCGCGCGCCGCGCCGAGGCCGTGCGACACCGTGCCCAGTGCGAAGCCGCGCGCGGCCCAGCCTGCGCCGTCGCGCGGAATGCGCAGCGCGTCGAACAGGTATTTGCCGCCCAGCGCGCCGACCAGCCCGGTGATCACCGCGAACACGGCCGCCAGCGCCGGGATGCCGCCTATCTTTTCGGCGATGCCCATGGCCACCGGCGCGGTGACCGACTTGGGCGCCAGCGACAAGGTCACTTCCGGGGGCAAACCCAGCGCCCAGCCCATCAGCAGCGCCGAGCCGCTGGCCGCGATGCCACCGGCCAGCGCGGCGAGCAATACGCGGCCCCAGCGCCTGCGCAACTCCTCGCGCCGCAGCCACAGCGGCCAGGCGAGCGCCACCACGGCGGGCCCGAGCAGGAAATGGATGAACTGCGCGCCCGCGAAATAAGTGGGGTAGGGCACGCCCGTGGCCAGCAATGCGCCGGCCAGGCACACCACCGTCCATAGCACCGGGTTGGCCCAGGGCGCCTGGCCGAGGCGCGCATAGGCGGCCTGAGCCAGCACATACACCACCAGCGTGGCCGTCAGGCCGAACAGCGGTGTGGCCGACAGGTAGACCCAGAGCTCGACGAATTTAGGCATCCGGCGGCTCCCCGGCAGCCGTATCACCGCGATCGCGCAGCAGGTGCAAGGTCAGCACGGTAACCAGCAAACCCGCCAAAGTGGACACCACGAGCGCCAGCAAAATGCGCGCGCCGTACTGGCTCACCAGCGACAAATGGGTCATCACGCCCACGCCGACAGGCACAAAGAGTAACGAAAGGTGCGACAAAAGAAAGTCTGCGCACACTGACACAGGGGTTCGCACCAGTTCTGAACGCAGCCCAACCAGCAGCAAAACCATGCCGATCACGGGCCCCGGAAACGGCAGGGAAAAGCCGCGCGACAGCAGTTCGCCTATGGACTGAAAAATCAGCAGCCAGGCCAGTCCGCGCAGTGCCGTCATCGTCCAGCCCTAGAAACGCGGCAGGTCGGGATGCTTGATCTGCCCGCCCCGCACCAGCATTTTTCCGTATTCGGCGCAGCGGTTCAGCGTGGGGATCACCTTGCCGGGGTTGAGCAAACCCTTGCTGTCGAAGGCGCGCTTGACGCCGAACATCTGCTCGTTTTCCTCGGCGGAAAACTGCACGCACATGGAATTGAGTTTTTCCACGCCCACGCCGTGCTCGCCCGTCACCGTGCCGCCCATCGCCACACTGGTCTCCAGGATGTCGGCGCCGAAGAGTTCGCAGCGGTGCAACTGGTCGGGGTCGTTGGCGTCAAACAAAATCAGCGGGTGCAGGTTGCCGTCGCCCGCATGAAAGACGTTGGCGCAGCGCAGCCGGTATTTCTTTTCCATCTCCGCGATCGCGAGGAGGATGTCGGCCAGGCGCTTGCGCGGAATCGTGGAGTCCATGCACATGTAGTCGGGGCTGATGCGGCCCGAGGCCGGGAAGGCGTTCTTGCGGCCGCTCCAGAAACGCAGGCGCTCGGCCTCGTCCTGGCTCACGGCGATGGCGGTTGCGCCGCAGCGGCGCAGCACTTCGCTCATACGGCCTATCTCTTCCTCGACCTCTTCGGGCGTGCCGTCGCTTTCGCACAGCAAAATCGCCTCGGCGCTCAGGTCGTAGCCGGCGTGCACAAAATCTTCCACCGCGGCCGTCATGGGCTTGTCCATCATCTCCAGGCCGGCGGGGATGATGCCGGCTGCAATCACGGCGGCCACGGCGTCGCCGGCTTTGCGCAGGTCGTCGAAGCTGGCCATGATGCAGCGCGCGAGTTGCGGTTTGGGCACCAGCTTCACGGTGACCTCGGTGGTCACGGCCAGCATGCCTTCGCTGCCGATGACGATGCTCAGCAAGTCGTAGCCGGGCGCATCGAGTGCTTCGCCGCCGAACTCGACCTCTTCGCCTTCAATCGTGTAGCCCTTGACCTTGAGCACGTTGTGCACCGTCAGCCCGTACTTGAGGCAGTGCACGCCGCCGGAGTTTTCAGCGACGTTACCGCCTATGGTGCAGGCGATCTGGCTCGAGGGATCTGGCGCGTAATACAGGCCCAGCGGCGCGGCCGCTTCGGAGATGGCGAGGTTGCGCACGCCGCCTTGCACCACGGCCGTGCGGCTGGCGGCGTCGAGCCTGAGTATTTTGTTGAACCTGGCCAGCGACAGCGTGACGCCCAGCTTGTGCGGCATGGCGCCGCCGGAAAGCCCGGTGCCGGCGCCGCGCGCGACCACCGGCACGTCCAGGGCGTGGCAGGCCTTGAGCACGGCCTGCACCTGGCCGTAGGTCTCGGGCAGGGCCACGACCAGCGGACGCTGGCGGTAGGCCGTCAGGCCGTCGCATTCATAGGGCGTGGTGTCTTCGTTGTTCCACAGCAGCGCATGGGCCGGCAGCACCGCCTGCAGCGCGCGCACGACCTGCGCTTGCCGCTCCGATCGTTCAAGCAGGCTGTGTTGTTCGGGTGAGGCGGGGGCGTTCATCGTCTGGCTCCGGAGGTGAAATCAGACTGTAGGGCAAGCGGCCCCCGCCGGGTTGAAGAAATTTAATGCGGCGCGTGAAAAGTGAAAAGGGCGCCGCAGTCTTCAGGACTTCGTGCCCGGTGCCTTGCTGGCGCCGGGCGTGTCATAGAACTTGACCTTGCCCGTCTTCACGTCGTACATGGCGCCCACGATCATGATCTCGCCCTTTTGCTCCATCTCGCGCAGGATGGGGCTTTTCTCGCGAATCGTTTCCACCGTGAGGCGCACATTGCTCTCGGCCACCATTTCGACAAAGGCGTAATTCTTGGAGCTGCGGTCCTTGATGTCGGCGGAGACGAGACTCACGGCCGGCTTGATCTTGCCGATCAGGCCGGTCAGGTTGCCCATCTGGGCATCGTCACACGCGCCCTTGATGGCGCCGCAGCTGGTGTGGCCCATCACCACCAGCAATTTGGCGCCAAGGACCTTGTGCGCGAATTCCAGGCTGCCCAGGATGTCTTCGTTGACGATGTTGCCCGCCACGCGCGCATTGAAGAGATCGCCTATGCCCTGGTCGAACACGATTTCGGCCGGCGCGCGCGAGTCTATGCAGGACACCACGCTGGCCAGCGGGAACTGCCCGTCCGCCGTGGCCTTCATTTCCTTGAGGTAGTTCTGGTGGCGCGGTTTGCCGGAGGCAAAGCGCGTGTTGCCGCCCTTGAATCGCGACAGTATTTGCGCGGGCGTCACCGCGTCCTGGCAGGCCTTGGCGTTCTGGATGGTGCAGAAGGTGCCCGGCTTGACGGCCTTCGCGGCGGCGGGCTTGCCCTCGGCATGGGCCAGGGGCGCCAAGGCAAAAACGGAAAAGAGGATGCCGGCAACGCCAGCGGTAAGTTCGCTTTTTGTCATGAAAATTCCCTCGTAGCTTGGTTGGTTTTTTGAATCGCTGCTGCGGGCCCTACGGCTGTTTGCCAAGGTCCGCCCGGAAATCCTAAACCTGCGCGAGGCCGGTGTCACCTGCCGGTGAGCCTAGGGTTTACCCCAGGCTTTTGCGCAGCCAGTCGGCAAACGCCGCGCATTCCCAGCGATCCATGGTGCCGGTGCGCCAGCACAGGTAGTGCGCATGCGGGCTGGGAATATTACCGGCGAACACTTTGTTGCTGCCCAGCCGCACCAGGGAGCCGTTTTCCAGCCAGGGCGCGCCCAGCTTGAGGCGTATCAGCGCAATGCCCATGCCGGCCGCGGCGGCGTCGCACATCAGGCCGATGTCGTTGAACTGGGAACCGTCGGGGGGTTCCGGCCAATCGAGCTTGTGGGCGGCAAACCAGGTGCGCCAGGGCTCCAGCGGCGAGCGCAGCAGGCTTTCGCCTTCCAGGTCTTCGGCCGCTTCAAACGGGCCGTGCTCGCGCACAAAGGCGGGCGAGGCCAGCGGCGCGACTTCGTCCTTGCTGAGGCAGACGTGCTCCAGGTCCGCATAACGGCCTGTGCCGAAGCGCACGATGAGGTCGGCGTCCTCGGCCACCACGTCCAGCAGCGGAATCGATACCTGCAAGGTCAGGTCGATCTCGGGATAGGCGTCGGTGAACTGGCGCAGGCGCGGAATCAGGATGGAACGCGCAAAGGTCGGCGTGACCGCCAGGCGCAGCTTGCGCTTGCCGGGTGTGCTGCTCTGCCCGGCCGCGCCGGGAAACTTCTGCAGCGTGGCCAGGCCTTCGCGCACATGGGCCAGGTATTCGCTGCCCTCGGTGGTCAGCGAAAAATCGGCACGCCCGAACAGCTTGGTGCCGATGATCTGCTCGAGCTGCTTGACGCGGTGGCTGACCGCGCTGGGCGTGACGCACAACTCCTCGGCCGCCTGCGTCACGCTGCGCAAGCGCGCCAGCGCCTCGAAGGTCAGCAGGCATTGAATCGGTGGAATTCGCGCCGGCGTGGCCATGCTGCTTATTTAAAGATCACCGTCTTGTGGCCGTTGAGGAGAACGCGGTGCTCACTGTGCCATTTCACCGCACGCGCCAGCACCTGGCTTTCCGTGTCGCGGCCCATGGCGGTCAGGTCTTCCACGGTCTTGCTGTGGTCGGCGCGGGCTACGTCCTGCTCGATGATGGGGCCTTCGTCCAGGTCGGCCGTCACGTAGTGCGCGGTCGCGCCAATCAGCTTCACGCCGCGGTCATGCGCCTGGTAATACGGCTTGGCGCCCTTGAAGCTGGGCAGGAAGGAATGGTGGATGTTGATGGCGCGGCCGGCGAGTTTCTGGCACAGCTCATTGGACAGCACCTGCATGTAGCGCGCCAGCACTACCAACTCGGCCCCTTCGGATTCGATGATCTCGAGTTGCCTGGCCTCGACCTGGGCCTTGGTGGCCGCCGTGACGGGCAGGTGGTGAAACGGGATGTTGTAGCTCGCCGCCAGCTGGTAGAACTCGCGGTGATTCGAGACGATGGCACGCACATCAATCGGCAGCAGGCCCGACTTGCAGCGAAACAGCAGGTCGTTGAGGCAATGGCCTTCCTTGCTGACCAGGATGACGGTGCGCATGGGCTGGGTGGTGGCATGCAGCTTCCAGTTCATGCCGAAGGGGCCGGCGAAGGCCTTGAGCTGGCTGGAGAGTTCGTCGTGCGTGAGCTTGTCGCAGGCGAACTGCACGCGCATGAAAAACAGGCCCGTGTCGTGGTCGTTGTACTGCGCGGCTTCTTCGATGTTGCCGCCGTTGTCCAGCAGGAAACCGGAGACGGCATGAACAATGCCCATACGGTCCGGGCAGGACAGGGTGAGGATATAAGCGTGATTCATAGGGGATGAATTGTCGCAGGTGGGGCCCGCGGCCGTCCGGGCGAGGCATAAAGGCCGGTGCGACGGCGCGGCAACAGTGCCAGAATGCAGGAACACCCTCTTTCCAGTCGCAGGAGACACGCCATGGCCTATCAGGATTTCAACATGGAGCACCACTGGCTCCCGTTCACGCCGAATCGCAGCTTCAAGAAGGACCCGCGCGTGTTCGTGGCCGCCGACGGCATGCACTTCACGACGCATGACGGCAAGCAGGTCATCGACGGCATCTCCAGCCTGTGGTGCGTGGGCGCGGGCCACAACCGCAAGCCCATCAATGAGGCCATCAAGAAGCAGCTCGACACGCTGGACTACGCCACCGCCTTCCAGGCCAGCAACGACCAGGCCTTCAAGGCCGCCGAAGTCATCGCGAACATGGCGCCCGGCGACCTCAACAAGGTGCTGTTCTGCAATTCGGGCTCGGAGGCGGCCGACACCTCGCTGAAGGTCGCGCTGGCCTACCACCGCGCGCGCGGCGAAGGCCACCGCAACATCTTCATCGGCCGCGAGAAGGGCTACCACGGCGTCGGCTTCGGCGGCATGAGCGTGGGCGGCATTCCGGCCAACCGCAAGGTCTACGGCGCCGCGCTGCTGCCGCGCGTGGACCACATGCGTTTCATCCACGAGCCGGTGAAGCACGCCTACATCAACGGCACCGAGCCGGTGTGGGAGGAAGACCTGCTGCTGGAACTGGAAAACCGCATCCTGCCGCTGCACGACCCGAGCAACGTGGCCGCCATCATCGTCGAGCCTGTTTCGGGCAGCGCCGGCTGGTATTTGCCGCCCAAGGGCTACCTCAAGCGCCTGCGCGAGATCTGCGACAAGCACGGCATCCTGCTGATTTTCGACGAGGTCATCACCGGCTTCGGCCGCCTGGGCACGGCCTTCGGCGCCGACTACTACGGCGTGGTGCCCGACATGCTCAACTTCGCCAAGTGCGTGACCAACGGCGTGATCCCGCTAGGCGGCGTGATCTGCACCGACCGCATCTACGACGGCATGATGAATGCCAACAGCGGCGCGCCCGAGCACGCCATCGAGTTTTTCCACGGCTACACCTATTCGGGCCACCCGGTGGCGTGCGCGGCGGCGATCGCCACGCTGGCGCTGCTCAAGGAAGAAAAACTCTACGAGCGCGCGGGCCAGATGGGCAAGGTGCTGGGCGACGCGATGCACAGCGGCCTCAAGGGCCTGCCCAATGTGATCGGCATACGCACGCTGGGCCTGGCCGGCGCGGTGGAGCTTGCACCGCTGGCCGGTGCGCCGGGCAAGCGCGCCTATGACATCTTCATCGAATGTTTCCACCACGGCGTGCTGGTGCGGCCGGCGGCCGACAACATTGTGGTCTGCCCGCCTTACATCGTGGAGAAAGAGCACATAGACCGCATCGTCAACGTGGTGGCTGACGCGATCCGCAAACACGCCTGAGGCGGTGAGCGGCGCCTGAAGAGGCCACATATAGCGCCGGCGGTTGAGAGAGGGCTCTTCACCAGCTTGAGCCGCGGAACCGGCTTTGCCGGGCCGCAGGCGGGCGGCCCCCTCGGGGGGCAGCGACCCACACGCAGTGGGGGAGCGTGGGGGCCTATTTCGCCAGCTTTTTGTCCAGGCCTTCGCAGTAGTCTTTTTCGGGCAGCGCGGGCGTTTCCCACACGGCATCGAACGCGTCGGCCTTCTCGCCGTTGGTGGTGCCTCCAGCGCGCAGGCGCACGGCCTTGGCCTTCACGTCCGCCGGCAAGTGCTGCGGCACACCGAGGTTGCGGTCCGCATGGCCGCTGCCGGCCAGCAGCAGCACGGTCTTGCCGGGCAGCGCGGCCTGGGCCAAGGTGTTGGCCATGGTGATGTCCTTGGCGATCTGCAGGCGCGTCATGGGCGTGATCTGGCTTTCGGGCAGCAGGTTGCAGTGGCCGGCGCGTATCAGTTGCTGCTGCGCCTTCAGGGCCGGCCCCGGCAAGCGCAGGTCGAGTTGGTGGTCGGCCATGCGGTCCGGCATCTGCGCGCGCGGCAGGTTGGCGCCCAGCACCGGCACGCCGGCGCGCACCGCCGTCATCACGGCGGGGCCGTAGGCGGCCCAGGGCCAGCCCTTGTCGTTCCAGTTCAAGGCGTTGCGCACCTGCTGCTCGGTGGCGCTGGGCTTGAGCGCCGAGGTGCTGGCCCCGGTGTCGGCCATCTCCAGGGCCAGCGCCGCCAGCGCACCGCGCGCGGCCAGCAGGGCGACGGCCTGCTGCTCCAGCTGCTGGTGCGCCGCCGCGTCGTGCTGCTCGCCGAGGATCAGCACGTCGACGGGCAGCAAGGCATCGAGCCGGGCCGAGGTCTGCGCATCCGCGCTGCCGCCGGCCGCCTGCAGGATGGGCGCTTCAGGCCGGCCCGCACAACCGCCCGCCAAGGCCATCGCGGCGGCGCAGAGAAGGCATGCCAAAGGGCGAGGGGTGTGAAAATGGGGCATCGGTGGATACTACCGCCTCCCGCCTGCTTTGTTTCGCCGCTCTCCCATGTCATCCCCTTCCCTGTACGCCCGCATGACCCGCGCCTTTGCCGCGCGCGTGGCCCTGACGCTGCTGCTCGCCTGGGCCGCCGCCTCGCTGTGCCTCTGGCTGCGCACGCCCCTTCCGTGGATGATCGGCCCGCTGATGACCACGGCCGTGGTCTCCATGCTGGGCGGCCCCACTGCCAGCTGGACGCCGCTGCGCAATACCGGGCAATGGGTGATCGGCTGTGCGCTGGGGCTGTATTTCACGCCCCAGGTGGTCGGGTTGCTGGCAGGGCTGTGGTGGGCGATTGCGCTGAACATCGTCTGGGCGCTCGCGTTGGGGCTGGCCTTCGGCACTTGGCTCTACCGCGTGCACCACGGACCCGGGCCTTTCCATGTGAAAGGCCTGTCGCGCATCACGACCTACTTCGCCGCGCCCATAGGCGCCGCGTCCGAAATGACGCTGATGGCCGAGCGCCACGGCGCGCAGACCGACCTGGTGGCTTCCGCGCACAGCCTGCGCGTGCTGCTGGTCACGCTGGTGATTCCCTTCGGCTTTCAATGGGCGGGGCTGCACGGGCTGGACGCCACCCTGCCCGGCGCGCGCGTGGTGGCCTTGCCCGGCCTGGCCCTGCTGGCCGTGCTGACGGGGATAGGCTGCTGGGTCATGGTGAAACTGGACCGCACCAACCCCTGGTTCATAGGCGCGCTGGTGGTGTCGCTGCTGCTGACGGCCAGCGGCGTGACGCTCTCGGCCCTGCCGCAGTGGATGACCAATGTCGCGCAACTGGTCATCGGCATCAGCCTGGGCGTGCGCTTTACCAGCGGCTTTGTGCACATGGCGCCGCGCTGGCTCGGATCGGTGGCGCTGGCCACGGTGGGGATGATTGCGCTGTGCGCGGGCTTTGCGTGGTCGCTGGCCCAGTTCACCAGCCTGCACTGGGCCACGCTGCTGCTGGGAACCTCACCCGGCGGCATCGCCGAAATGGCCATCACGGCCAAGGTGCTGCAACTGGGGGTGCCGGTGGTGACTGCGTTTCACGTCACGCGGCTGGCGGCTGTGCTGCTGGTGGCTGAGCCCATGTACCGGTGGATTTACGAGAAGCGCTCAGCAGCGCGAGCAGAAAGTCCACCGGCTGAGTGAGAAGAAAATGAGGCGATGCGAAGCGAGCTGTTCAGGCCAGCAGGGGCCGCGGAACCGGCTTTGCCGGGCCGCAGGCGCAGCGCCCCCTCGGGGGGGCAGCGAGTACACGAAGTGACGAGTGTGGGGGCTCTATCTTCACCAGTCGGGGCCGCGGAACCGGCTTTGCCGGGCCGCAGGCGCAACGCCCCCTCGGGGGGCAGCGCACTACACGAAGCCGAAGGCGCAGTGAGAAGCGTGGGGGCTCAATGTAATGACATCGGGGTATTGGCCAGCCCGCTATAGCCTTCCAGCGTGTCCTCAATCTCTTCCTGCGTGGGCGTGTTCTGCGCCCAGGCCCTCAGGCGTTGCTGGAACATCTCGGCCCAGGAGCCGTCCAGGTAGACCTCTTTGCCCGAGCGTTTGTCCACGATTTCAAAGCCGTGGCGGGCCAGTTCGGGAACGGCGGGGGCGGGCGCAGATTCTTCCGGCGCATTCGCGTGAATCTGAACCACGGCAAAAGAATCTGAGTCGTAAAGCATTTGCATGGTGAGGTCCTTTATCGTCAGATAGCAACGATGGTGCCAAGTTCAAGTCCTGGGGGGATTCGGCATGCAAGAGTTCGGTAAAGACGCGCTACAGCGTGTAAAAGCGCACGTTCAGGCCGCTTCAGCGTGCGGCATAACAACGCGGCCTCAGTCCTTGCCCAGTGCGCTGAGCTGCTGGTCGACAAAGTCCCCGTTGGCCTGGGTGATCTTGTTGCGCACCGGCAGATAGCCCAGCGAGGGTGCGTACCAGATCTCCACCTTCTGGTCGAACTCGCGCCGCGGCTGGCGTGTGAGCTTGATGGTCGCGAGTTCGCCAAAGGGCAGTGTGAGCTTTTCCTCGGCCTCCACCAGGAAAGTCCAGGTGTCCGCATCGCGCGGCCCGACGGTGTACATCGAGATGGTGGAGCCGACGGGAAAGCCGGCCGGGTTGCCCGCCAGCATGCCGCCCAGCTGGATAAACACGCTGACCCGGTCCTGCGCGCCCTGGACCCAGGCCAGCGTGGGCGTGTTGGCGCTGAAGCTGATCTGGTTTTTGTCGGCTTCGAAATGCGCGGCCACTTCGCTCCTGGATTTGTCGGAAAAGCGCGTGGGCGCCAGGCCTTGCGCGCTGAGCGCGCCGGTGCTGGCCATGCTGCGCGAGCCGAGAAACAGGGCGCTCACACGCATCAGGACGTTGTAGCTGTCGCCCGCGTTCTGCCAGCGCAGTTCGGCGTTCGCGTGGTAGGTCAGGCCTTTGGAGCCGCCGGTCATTTTGTAGTCCAGCTTGACGCTGGCAGGCAGGGCCATGGCCATCACAGGCGTCTGGACGGGGCCGGCCGGCGCCGAAGCAGGCGCGCTTGCCGCGGAAGCCGCGGCGGCCTCCGCGAGCAGGCGGTCAGCATCGCCTGGCGCCTCGGGCGCGACATCGGACGCCGGAGGCTGGGGCGCGGAAGCCGCCATGGCGTCGGTGGTTTCCGACGGCGGTGTTTCGGGCGCGGCAACCGGGGGTTTACGCGGCGCGGCAGGTTTTGCCACCGGCCTGGGTTTGGGCACTGCCACGGGCGGCGGTGCGGCGGGCTGCACCGGCGGCGGGGGGGCGATGCTGCGCGTGACAAAAGCCTTGGCGGGTTTGGGCGCCGGGTTGCGCTCGGGGCCGAAGCGTTCGGGGGCGGACTGGAGCAGCAATGCGTGGGCGGCCAGCACCGCTACGGCCAGCAGCGCCAGCGCGCGCCAGGGCGGCGCGACGTGGACGGGCACAAGGGGCGAAGCAGGCGCTGCCGCCAGGGTGTTCATGCCGGTTCGAAGCCCAGGTCACGCGAAAGTTGCCGCGCCGCCGCCGCCAGGGGCCGCGCCACCGCGCCATCCCACTCCGGGTCGAAGGCGGCCAGCGAGCCCAGTGCCACCATGCCCAGGGCCAGGTGGCCGTCGGCATCAAACACCGGCGCGCAAAAGCCGGCCACGCCGGGCAGCAGGGTGTTGACCGCGCGCGCCATGCCGCGGCGGCGCACTTCGTCCAGTACATCGGCCACGCCGGCCATCGTCGTGGGCACGTCCTGGCGCGCCAGTTTCTGGTTGCGTGCCAGTTCGTCCTTGAGCAGCAGCGCCAGCCGGCCTTGCGGTTTGGCGCCGGCCGCCAGGCGCGGGGACGAGAACGCCGTGAAGCACAGGCCGGTGGCCGAAGACAGCAAGGGCATCACGTCGCCCAGGCGCAGGTTGACCGTCACGGTCCGCGGCGATTCTTCCCAGTGCACCAGCGTGGGCCCCTGGTTGCCCCAGACGGCCAGGGCCAGGGTCTGGCCTGTCTGCGCCATCAAAGGCTGTAAACGCTGCCGGGCCAGCTTCACGCTGTCCAGCCTTGAGAGGGAAGCGAGCCCTAACTTGAGCGCCGCGGGGCCGAGGTCGTACAGCGTGGTGGCCGGGTCCTGGACCACGAGTTCCAGGCGCTGGAAGCTCACGAGGTAGCGATGGGCTTTGGCCGCACTCATGCCGGCGGCGGCGGCCAGGTCGCGCAGCATCAGCGGGCCGGGCGAGGCGGACAGCACCTCCAGCAGGGCGAAGCCGACCTCGACCGACTGGATGCCCGCGCGCTGCGGCGCCGTGCTGTTGCGGGCGGAAGCGGTGGCTTTCATGGGCTTGTCTAGAATTTCGGGTGACCCGTCGGGCTGTGGATGCATGGATCGTAACGCGGGGCCGGCCGCCCCCTGCGCCGGCCACGGCACAATCAGCTCTTTAGTGAAACCAGCGAAACCGACAGCCACCTCTCAGGATCTCGATGAAACTTGCCACCTACAAAGACTCTTCACGCGACGGCCAGCTCGTTGTGGTGTCGCGCGATCTTTCCACGGCCCATTATGCGACCGGCATCGCCGGCAAACTGCAGCAGGTGCTGGACGACTGGAACTTCATGTCGCCGCAGTTGCAGGACCTGTATGAAACCCTGAACCAGGGCAAGGCGCGCCACGCCTTCCCCTTTGAGCCCTCGCGCTGCATGGCGCCGCTGCCGCGCGCCTACCAGTGGGCCGACGGCTCGGCCTTCATCAACCATGTGGAGCTGGTGCGCAAGGCCCGCAACGCCGAAGTGCCCGAAAGTTTTTATTCCGACCCGCTGATGTACCAGGGCGGCAGTGACGACTTCATAGGCCCCTGCGACAACGTGGTCGTGCCCAGCGAGGACTTCGGCATCGACTTTGAAGCCGAAGTCGCCGTGATCACGGGCGACGTGCGCATGGGCGCCACGCCGGCGCAGGCGCTCGAAGGCGTGCGCCTGCTGATGCTCGTCAACGATGTTTCCTTGCGCAACCTGATTCCCAACGAGCTGGCGAAAGGCTTTGGTTTCTTCCAGAGCAAACCGGCCACGGCCTTCAGCCCGGTGGCGGTGACGCCCGACGAAGTGGGCGAGGCCTGGGACAAGGGCCGCCTGCACCTGACCCTGCAAAGCACCTGGAACGGCCGCAAGGTCGGCATGTGCGAGGCCGGGCCCGAGATGACCTTTCATTTCGGCCAGCTGATCGCCCACATCTGCAAGACCCGCAACGTGCGCGCCGGCAGCATCGTCGGCTCGGGCACCGTCAGCAACAAGGACTGGAGTCACGGCTACAGCTGCATCGCCGAAAAGCGCGCGATCGAAACCATCGAGGACGGCAAGCCCAAGACGGAGTTCATGAAATACGGCGACACGATTCGCATCGAAGCCAAGGGCAAGGATGGCCTCTCGGTATTTGGCGCCATCGACCAGAAAATCGTCGAGAACGCCTGATCCACCCCTGAATAACCAGCAGGGGCCGCGGAACCGGCTTTGCCGGGCCGCAGGCGCCGCCCCCTTGAGGGGGGAACAGGCTACACGCAGTGAGCCTGGACGGGGGTGTTATCTGGAGTACGCCTTGCGCGAGCCGTCCTCGAAGACGGCATCGTCGCGCAGCGGCTTGCCTTCGTCATCCCAGGCTTTTTCGCGCGTGATGCGCCCGCGGTCGTCGTAGCTCGATTCCGCCACCACCCTGCCGGCCTCATTGAAGCGCTGGTGCGTGCCCAGCGGCAGCTGCCGGTAGCGGTTGGAGGCGCTGAAGCGGCCGGTCGCGGCGACCTTGCCGCTGTCGAAATACTCGGTGGTTTGTTGCCAGACCGCATCGCCTTCGCCGCCGTACTCGGTTTTGCTGCGCGGCTGGCCGTTGAGGTAGTAACTCAGGTCGCTGACGGGTTTGCCGGCCGACCAGCGCCTGTCGCGCGTCGGTGCGCCGCTGTCGGCGAAGTCCTGCTCGCGCTCCTTGAAGGATGTCCTGCCGTCGACCAGCAGCCACTGCACCTCGCGGCGCTTGACGCCGGCGCTGTTGAAATGGCGCTCGGTGCGCGTGCTGGCCGCGACCTCGTCCTGGTAATCGGGTTGGCCGCTTTCGCCCAGCGTTTCATGGCGTATGCGCTTGCCGGCCAGGTAGCTGCTGCGGCCCTTGAGCGCGCCCCGGCTGTTGAACAGCTCGACCTGCGAGGCGCCGCCCGAAAAACCGCACCAGCGGGCGTCGTCGGCCGGCGGCGCCAGCAGGGCCTTGTCGCCGCAGCGCAGGGCCTGCAACTGGCCGCGTTCGGTGAATTCGGCATAGGCCTGCTCGTCGCCGGAACTCTCGCGCAACTGATAAAAGGTGATGCGCCGCAACTGCCCGTTGGCGTAAAAACTGCGCGAGAGGCCCGTCAGGTTGCCGTTGTCATAGCTGCTGTCGCGCAGCACCTGGCCGTCGGGCGCGAATTCGCGCGCGCGGCCGTGCTGGTTGCCGCGCTCGTTCACGCTGTAGTCGCGCTGCAGCTTGCCGTCCTTGTAGTAGCGCACCAGGCCCATGTACTTGCCGCCCTGCAGTTCCTGCTCGCGGGCCATCTGGCCCGAGTCGCGGTCCTTGCAGCGCATGATGCCGGTCTTGCCGGCGGTGGTGCCGCCGTGGTTGGGGTTGACGCTTTCGCCGTTGAGTTCGCAGTCCTGGACCGCGTACGCCCAGGCCGGGGCCAGAACGCAGGCGCACAGCAGGGCGACGCGGTGCGCGGCTTTCACGCGGCGGCTCCGGTCTGGGTGATGAACAGCCGTATGCCGCGCAGGAGCATTTCAACGGAGATGGCCACGAGGATCAGGCCCATGAGCCGCTCGAAGGCCATCATGACGCGGTCGCCCGCCACGCGCTGGATGCGTTCGGACAGCACCAGCACCACGGCGCAGACGGCCATGGTGACGCACAGCGCGGCGATCCATTCAAGCCTGCGCTCGGGCGCCTGCGACACCAGCAGCATCACGGTGGCCAGCGCCGACGGGCCTGCCAGCGCCGGAATGGCCAGCGGCACGATCAGCGGCTCGCCCATCATGGGCGCGGTTTCGGGCTGGTCCGACGGGAAAATCATGCGCAGCGCGATCAGGAACATCACGACGGCGCCGGCGATCTGCAGCGACAGGTCGCTGAGGTTCATCAGCCGCAGGAAACCGTCGCCGACGAACATGAAAGCCAGCAGCAGCAAAAAGGCGATCAGCACCTCGCGCAGGATGACCCACATGCGCCGCTCGGGCGCCACGCCTTTGAGGGCATTCACGAAAATCGGGATGTTGCCGAAAGGGTCGGTGATCAGCAGCAGCAGCACCGTGGCGGAGGCAAAGGTATAGGCCATGGGCCGAGCTTATCAGTCCCTGGCGCCGGCGCGGGCCTTCGGGTGGCGGGGCCGCACGCAGCAAGCAAAAACCGGTTGACGCGCCGCCCCAGCGTTGCACAATGAAGACACGCGCAGGGCCGTCCCGCCGCCTTGTCCTTCGATGCAATCATGCAAAACAAAGCCAGGAGACATCCATGAGTGACGCAGACAACCCTTCCTTCCCCGGCTTCGGCAAGCTGGTGCCCGGCTTTGATTTCCTGCAGAACCTGGCCAAGCAGGCGGCCGGCAGCGCCACGCAAAGCATCCCGCAGCTGCCCAACCTCGGCAGCTGGGTGGCGCCCACGCTCAACGTCGAGGAGCTCGACAAGCGCATCGAGGAACTCAAGGCCGTGCAGTTCTGGCTGGACCAGAACGCCATGGCGCTCAAGGCCACCATCCAGGCGCTGGAAGTGCAGAAGATGACGCTGGCCACGCTCAAGGGCATGAACTTCAACATGGGCGACGTGGCCAATGCCTTCAAGCTCAAGGTCGCCGACAGCGTGGCCGGCGGCGTGCAGCGCGTGGCCGACAAGGCCCGCACGTTTTCGGGGCTGGAAGTGCCGCCCACGAGCTTCGGCACGAGCCAGCCTGCCGCCAAATCCAATGGCAGCAAGGCCAAAGCGCCTGCCGCGGCCAAGGCCGGCGCCGCGCCTGCCGGCGTGGTTGACCCCATGCAGTGGTGGGGCGCGCTGACCCAGCAGTTCCAGGCGATCGCGACGGACGCCATGAAGGAAGCGGCCAAAAAGACCGCGATGGACACGACCAAGAGCCTGGCCACGGGCCTCGCCAAGGACGCGATGAAAACCGCGACCGGCATGGCCACGGGCATGGCCCGCAACATGGCCGAAAGCGCCGGCAAGACCGTGGCGGGCGGCGCGCGCGCGGCCATGAACACGGCGCTGCGCAGCAGCCAGGGCTGGCCCACACCGGCCGGAAAAACCGCCGCCAAACCCGCCGCCAAGCCCGCAAGCAAGGCGAAACCCAAGGCTCCGGCCCGCAAGGCCGCGCGCAAAACCGCACGTTGAGGTAGGCTGGAACCTTTCTTGAACCCCCACTGAAATTCACCAGGACCCCATGAAGCTTTTCCCCTACGGCCACGCCACCCATCCGCAATGGCAGATGGCGGCCGGCCTGGTGCTGGCGCAGTTGCGCGCCTACCTGGCGCTGCCCGGTTATGCGAAGTCGCCCACGCTGGCGCTGCTGTACATCACCGACCATTACGCGCCGCACGCGCAGGACATCCTCGACCACCTGAGCGCCGAACTGCCCGACGTCACCGACTGGAGCGGCACGGTGGGCGTGGGCATCGCGTCGAACAACGTCGAATACTTTGACGAGCCGGCCCTCACCGTGATGCTGTGCGAGTTGCCGCACAACCAGTACCGCGTGTTTTCCGGCGTGTCGCCGCTGCCGCCGGCCAGCAGCGGCCGCTTCAAGGCGCACACCGCGCTGGTGCATGCCGATGCCGCCACGCCCGACGTGGCCGAGCTGATCGCCGAAATGGCCGAGCGCACCGACAGCGGTTATGTGTTCGGCGGCCTGGCTTCGAGCCGCTCCAGCACCGTGCAGTTCGCGCTCAGCGGGCACGGCAACGTCAAGGGCCAGGGCGCGGCGGGCGGCGTGTTCAGCGGCGGCCTGAGCGGCGTGGCCTTCGGCCGCGGCGCGGCGCTGATGTCGCGCATCACCCAGGGTTGCCGGCCGGTGTCGGCCGACCATGAAATCACGGCCTGCGAATCCAATGTGGTGACGGAGCTTGACGGCAAGCCCGCGCTCGACGTCATGCTGGCCGACCTGGCCGTGTCGCTGGACGAGCCGCGCGAGGCGCTGGCCAAGGTGCGCACCACGCTGGTCGGCCTTAGCCGGCCGGCCGACATTCCAGACGACGGCGCGCCCCATGCCGCCGGCCGGCGTGCGGGCCAGTTCGGCGCCGAGGTGCGGGTGCGCCATTTGATCGGGTTGGACCCGGCGCGCCGCGGCATCGCGATTGCCGAGGTGCCGGCCGTGGGCATGAAGCTGGCTTTCTGCGAACGCAACATGGAAGCCGCGCGCGCCGACCTGATCCGCGTCTGCGCCGAAATCCGCGAAGAGCTGGAGCCCGAGGAGGTCACGCTGGAAGTTGCCAGTGCGTTGAGTGCTTCGGACGCAGAATCGGCGCCGCATGCCGCGCGGCGCATTGCCGGCGCGATCTACGTGAGCTGCTCAGGGCGGGGCGGGCCGCACTTCGGCGCGCCCAGCGCCGAGATGCAGATCGTGCGGCGGGCTTTGGGCGATGTGCCGCTGGTCGGGTTTTTCGCCGGCGGCGAGATCGCGCGTCACCACCTTTATGGTTACACCGGCGTGCTGACGGTGTTCACTGCGCCGGCCTAAAGCACCTGGGCTTCGAGCAATTCCACAGGGTCGCCATAACGCGCGGCCATTGCGATCACTGAGGGATCGCGCAGCGCGCACAAAAAGCCGTCCTTGATCAGGGTCTGCTCGCCCGCGGTGACCGTGCCGTCCAGCGTGATCAGGTCCATGTGCACAGGCGGCTCCTCCCAGTCGGGCATCACGCGGCGTATGTAGTCGCTGGGCTGGGCCAGGTCGATGCCGAAGTGCAGCGCGCCCGGCGCGTTCGAGCCGGCCGGGTAGACCGTGTGGCGCGGCGCCTTGGGGTTGAAACCGCAGCCGCCGCCCTCGATCATGCGGCCGCCCACCAGCATCTCGCGCAGGATCACGGCTTCCTCCGAGATGCCCTCGACCGAGGAAATCGTGTCGCCTTCAAAACGCACGGCGATTTTTTCCTCGAAGGGTTTTGCAAAGCCGACCGCCCACTGCGGATAGAGCACGCCGGCCATGGGCACCACGGCCTTGAAGTCGTTCTTGACCGAGTTATGGTCCCAGAGGTTGGGGCCGTGCGTCGGCAGGTAATGCACGTAGCAGCCGTCTTCCTCGGCCGTCATCTGGCCGCGCCAGCGGTTGGTGGCCAGCTGGTTGGCGCGCATTTCCTGCGTGAAGCTGATGCGGAAGTCGCTGCCGCGCGCGTCGGTAAAGCGCAGGTCGAAGTCGCCTTCGGTCGGGTAGCGCGCGGCCGTGCCGCGGATGATCTCGCCGATGACGTCGACCGGAAAGCGCGCCTGCGGCGTGTGCAGCAGGTCAAGGTTGCGGAAGTAGGTGATCTTGACCCAGCGCTGCCCCGCGCGGCGCAGGTTGATGCACAGCGGGTCCAGGATGGAGCAGAACCAGGTCGACACCACAAAGGTGGCCTTCTTGAGCATGGCGTGCACTTCTTCCGGCACGGCCGTCACCTGCGTGCTGGGCTCCATATAGATGCGCACTTCGGCGCCGCGCGATTTGGCGATGCCGATCACCGCGTCGATCACGCGCGGGTCCAGCAACGGGTCGGCCAGCATCAGCACCCGGTCGCCCGGGCGTATCGCCATCACGCGCGAGAAGTTGTCCAGCGCCTGGAAAAAGTATTTGGTGTCGGTCAGGTTGGCCGCCACGGGGACGGGCAGGCCGACGTAGGTGGAACTGGGGTTCATCGTGGTTCTCGGTGAAATTGCATGCATAGAGCCGTATTTTCGACTTTGCCTTGCTAAATATTACCAGTAAACGCGATATTTACTTAGCCTGCTAATGTAATTGCATGCAATTGGACGTGGCGTCACTTTGCGCATATGCATTTGCCAGCAGGGGCCGCGGGACTGGCTTTGCCAGACCGCAGGCGCAGCGGCCCCTCTCGTGATGAAAGGGGCAGGGAGATGCCGCAGGCTACGCGAAGTGAGCGACCGTGGAAGCTACTTCCTCAATGCAGCAAAGGCTTCAAACTCCCAGCTGCGCATGGCCAGCAGCAGGGTGTAGCCCTCGCGGTCCTTCTCGCCCAGCTTCTGGTCGCTCTGGTGCTGCTGGGCAAAATCCTGGGCCACACGTTGCATGCGTTCCAGGAAGGAGGGGGCCAGGCCGCGGCTGATGGAGCCGTGCACCAACAGCAGGCCTTCGCCGTTGCCGTCGAAGCCGCCGGAGAAATAGTCCAGCAGGGCGTTCTCGCGGAAGTAGTCCATCACCGCGCCATGCGGGCGCCAGCGGAAAGTCTTGGCGAGCTTGAGCCGGTAGCGGTTCAGCGGCTTGAGTTCGATGATGCCGATGCGGTCCAGCTGCGCCAGGTACTTGATGCACTCGGCCTCTGTAAGGCGGTAGCTGCCGGTGATCTGCTCCAGCGTCCATTGCGAGAGCACGCAGATGGCGGTCAACAGCAGCTTCTTGTCGGCCACCACGGCTTTTTCCTGGGCTTCAGTCAACTCCGCCAGCAGCGGCTGCGTATCGGCGATGCGCCTGGCGAGGTCGGCAAAGTCCAGCTTGAGCGCGCGGCAGATCGCGTCTATGCGCGACAGCGGCATGTCGCCCTTGGCCAGCATGCGCTTGACGCTGGACTCGGCCATGCCCAGCTTGGCGGCCAGGTCCGCATAGGTCATGCGGGCGGCCTTGAGTTCTTTTTTGAGGACGGTGACGAGGTCGGCGGTGGTGCTCATGGGTATCGATTATGGATACTTCCGGTTCGATGGGGCTCCACCGCGCTGAATTTTGATGCTGGCGGCCATGCCCGCCCCGCACAGTGCGGCTCACTCATAGACATACAGAGGAGCTTGCACATGCCATCCATCCCACCCATTCTTCACCGCCGCGTCGAGCCTCTCCCGTGGCACGCGCGCCCGGCTGCCCTGGTCTGGCGCCGCGAATGCCTGCTTGCCGGCGTGTTCCTGCTATTGCTGGCAACGGCGCTGCTGGGGCCTTCGGTGGCGCAACCTTCGCAGTACCACGACTTTGCCGACCAGCGCAACTGGGGCTGGCTGCCGCACGCGATGGACGTCCTCAGCAACCTGCCGTTTGCGCTGTGGGGCATGGTGGGTGGGTGGGCGCTACTGCGCGCTGTGCGCGTGCGCGCGGTCGATGCCGCAACGGCCGCCATGGCCGGCTTGTTCTTTGGCGGGCTGTGGGTGACGGCGGCGGTGTCCGCGGCCTACCATTTGCAGCCCGGCGACGCGGGCCTGGTCTGGGACCGGGGCGGCATGGTGCTGGCCTTTGCCGGGCTGCTGGGCCTGGCGGCGATGCAGGCCGTCAGCGTGCGCGCCGGGATGGCGCTGGCCACGGCGGTGCTGGTGCTGGGGCCACTGTCGGTGCATGCCTGGTCGCTGACCGGCAATGTGCTGCCCTGGGCGGTGTTGCAGGGAGGCGGCATGGTGTTGATCTTGGGCTTCGCCTGCCTGCGGCCCGCACAGGCGCGGGAGTTGCCGGTCCGCTGGGCTGTGCTGATTGCAATTTATGCGCTGGCCAAGCTGCTGGAGCTGGGCGACCACGCCGTCTTTGAATGGACGGGCCAGCTGGTGTCGGGCCACAGCCTCAAGCATGTGGTGGCCGCCTGCGCCGCCTGGCCCGTCTTCATGGCCCTGCTGGCCGCCCGGAAATTCAGGGCAGAATCCAGTGCACCGTCAAAGAACAGAGCAGGCCAGGCGCCCCGGCGCAGAGCCCGCCGCACAACAACCGAAACGAGGAGTCAAGCATGAGTGTTGATATGGCCGCACCGGTGTCGCCGCCGCCTGTTCACGAGCACCCGAACCAGTTCGCGCTGCTCAAGCAACGCCGCTTCGCGCCTTTTTTCTGGACGCAGTTTTCCGGCGCGGCCAACGACAACCTCTTCAAGTTCGCTTTCACCGTGATGGTGACCTACCAGCTCAGCGTGAGCTGGCTGCCGCCGGCGCTGGCCGGGCTGGCGATAGGCGCGCTGTTCATCCTGCCGTTTCTGCTGTTCTCGGCCACCAGCGGACAGCTCACCGACAAGTTTGAAAAAACGCGCGTGATCCGTTTCGTCAAAAACCTCGAAGTGGTGATCATGCTGATCGCGGCCGTCGGCTTCATGAGCGACAACGCCAACGTGCAGGTGCCTGTACTGCTGGGCTGCACCTTTTTGATGGGGCTGCACTCCACGATCTTCGGCCCGGTCAAGTTTGCCTACCTGCCGCAGGCGCTCAACGAGCGCGAACTCACGGGCGGCAACGGCATGGTCGAGATGGGCACCTTCGTGGCCATCCTGCTGGGCCAGGTCGTGGGCGGGCTGATGGTGGCCGTGCCGCAGGTCGGGCCCGACTATGTGGCGATTGCCTGCGTCGCCCTGGCCCTGGTCGGCCGGCTGGTGTCGCAGTTCATTCCGCTCACGCCGGCGACAGACCCGGGCCTCAAGATCAACTGGAACCCGGTCACGGAAACCTGGCGCAACCTCAAGCTTGCCAGCGGCAACGTGGTGGTGTTCCGCTCCATGCTGGGCATCAGCTGGATGTGGTTTTTCGGCGCCGTCTTCCTGAGCCAGTTCCCGAGTTTCGCCAAGGAAGTGCTGCACGGCAACGAGCAGGTAGCCTCTTTGCTGCTGGTGGTGTTCTCCATCGGCATCGCCACCGGCTCGCTGCTGTGCGAAGTGCTCAGCAAGCGCCATGTGGAGATCGGCCTGGTGCCGGTGGGCGCCATCGGCATGAGCGTGTTCGCGGTGGACCTGTATTTCGCCTCGCGCGGCCTGCCCGCCGTGCCCGTCATGAGCCTGGGCGAGTTCATGGCGCAGCATGCGCACTGGCGCGTGATGCTGGACTTGGCGCTGCTGAGCCTCTTCGCCGGCCTGTACAGCGTGCCCATGTACGCGCTGATCCAGTTGCGCAGCCAGCCCACGCACCGCGCCCGCATCATCGCGGCCAACAATATTCTCAATGCGCTGTTCATGATCGTCAGCGCCATCCTGGCCGGCGCGTTGCTCAAGGCCGGCTTCAGCATTCCGCAGATATTCCTCTTCGTGGGCCTGGCCAACGCGGTGGTGGCTTTCTACATCTTCATGCTGGTGCCCGAGTACCTGCTGCGTTTCGTCGCGCTGATTTCCTCGCGCCTGGTTTACCGTTTCAAGATCACCGGCGACGACAACATCCCGGCGCAGGGCGCGGCCGTGCTGACCTGCAACCACGTCAGTTTTGTCGACCCGGTGCTGCTGATGGCCGCCAGCCCGCGCCCCATCTATTTCGTGATGGACCACCGCATCTTCAAAATGCCGGTGCTGGGCTGGCTGTTCCGCCTGGCCAAGGCCATCCCGATCGCGCCGCGCACCGAAGACCCGGCGCTCTACGAAGCGGCTTTCGAAGCGGCCGCCAAGGTGCTGCGCGACGGCGACCTGCTGGCCATCTTCCCGGAAGGCGGCATCACCAAGAACGGCGAACTGCAGGCCTTCAAGGGCGGCATCATGAAGATCCTGGAGAACGCCGAGCGAGACGGCCTGCAGGTGCCGGTCGTGCCCATGGCGCTGACGAATCTGTGGGGATCCTTCTTCAGCCGCGTCGAAAAAGGCACGGCGATGGTCAAGCCGTTTCGCCGTGGGCTCTTCAGTCGCGTAGGCTTGAACGTCGGTGCTCCCCTGGCGGCTGAAAAAGTGGCGCCTGAGAGCCTGCGCGCCGAAGTCGAACAGCTTTTTCAACAGGGAGGCATATGAAATCGCTTCAGTTTTTCAAGGCGCAAGGGCGCTTGTCCCGCGGAGGTTTCTGGTTTCACGGGCTTGTCGTCTGGGGTGTGCTTTATCTGGTGTGGAGCGCACTCGGCAGTTCTACGGCAAGCGTACTGACATGGATCGTCAACCTGCCCGCGCTGGCGGCGCTGGTGTTGCTTTGCATCCGGCGGTTGCATGACCGGAATTATTCCGGCTGGTGGTTGCTGCTTGTAGTGGTCCCCGTGGCGGGGGCGCTCTGGCTGGTCTGGCAGCTGGCCTTGCGGCGCGGCGTTCCCGAAGGCAACCGCTGGGGCCCGGACCCGCTGTTGCCGCGCGGCGACTATCTCGTGGTCCGGTAAAGCGTCAAAAAAAGAGGGGGCAGGGGAATGCAGCAGAACTCATTGATCGTCAACGACGTCACAGGCCTGAACCCGGTGGCGGTCTGGGCCATCAGCAAACCGAAAACCGCGGCCGACGTGGCCGACGCCATACGGCGCACCGACGGGCCGCTGTCCGTGGGCGGCGGGCACTTCAGCATGGGCGGCCAGACTGCCAGCCCGGGCAGCCTGCACCTGGACATGCGCGACATGAACCAGGTCATCGCATTTTTTCCGCAGGACAAGGTGATCCGCGTGCAGGCCGGTATCCGCTGGTGCGACATCCAGCGTTTTGTCGATCCGCACGGCCTGGCCGTCAAGATCATGCAGACCTATGCAAACTTCACGGTCGGCGGCGCGCTCAGCGTGAACTGCCATGGCCGCTACATGGGTTTGGGTGCCGTGGTGATGTCGGTGCGCGAAATCCGGGTGGTTCTGGCCGACGGCAGCGTGCAGGACGCTTCGCCTTCCGTCAATGCGGAACTCTTTTATGCCGTGATCGGCGGCTACGGCGGTGTGGCGGTGATCGTTGAGGCCGAACTGGACCTGGCGGACAACACCAAGGTCAAGCGGCTGGCCCGCAAGATGAGTGCCGCCGAATACATCAGCCACTTCAAGGCCAAGGTCAGGTATTTTCAGGACGCGGTTTTCCACAATGCCGACCTTTACCCGCCGCACTACCGCAAGGTGCGTTCCGTCACCTGGGCGCGCACCGACGAAGCCACCACCGAGTCAAGGCGTTTGCAGCAAGGCGGCGAAACCTATCCCGTGAACCGCTATTTTGTATGGGCCGTGACCGAAACCCCCTTGGGGAAATGGCGACGCGAATACCTGATCGACCCGCTCCTATATTTTTTCCGCAAGGTGCACTGGCGCAACTTCGAGGCGGGTTACGACGTGGCGGAGCTTGAGCCGGCTTCGCGCAAGTACACGACCTATGTATTGCAGGAGTACTTCATTCCGGTGGAGCGTTTTGACGACTTCGTGCCGATGATGGCGGAAATCCTGCAGCGATATCGCGTCAATGCACTCAACGTGTCGGTGCGGCATGCACGGCAGGACCCCGGCACCCTCCTGGCATGGGCCAGGGGTGAGACCTTTGCGTTTGTTCTTTATTACAAGCAGCGCACCCGGGACAACGCGATCAACCGCGTCTCGGTCTGGACGCGCGAGCTGATTGATGCGGCCATCAGTGTCGGCGGCAGCTACTACCTGCCTTACCAGCCGCATGCAACGGCGGAGCAGTTTCATGCCGCCTATCCGCGGGCCAAAGAGCTGTTCGCGCTGAAACGCAAGCTCGATCCGCAATTTCGCCTGCGCAATGTCCTTTGGGACAAATACTACGCGCCCACACTGAACGACTCCAACACCTGAACGACAGGGCCTGCCATGACCACTACCCCACAAGCCTCGGAATTTCGTGCCGTTTTCAGTGTCCCTCGCTGGCACGACGGTTTTTACAAATTCCTGCAGAACATCTACCGCCTTTATCCCGAGGACCGGTTTCACACGCTGATCAAGAACACCTCGGCCGAACTCGACAACGACGAAGCCATTTACCGCAGGCTCCAGCGTGAGTTGCCGAAGATCAAACCCTTCATGGCGGACCTGACCCTGGCCTTGCCGGCGCTCTTCAAACAGAAGAAGGAAATGGCCGACCAGACCCAGCGGCTCCTGGGCGGCAAAAAGCAGATTGACGGTTATGTGGAGATCGGCTCCACCGGCCGCTATATCAGCGAGCTGAGGAAGCGCATCAAAGTCAATGGCCCCATCACCCTGGTCAATGATGTGGCGCCCACCAACTCGCCGGTGGACATCGCGGAGCGCGGCGGCCTGTTCAAGATCGGCGATTTTGTGCCGATGAACGACCATGACCCGCTGCCGGCGAGCCTTCCCGATGCCAGTGTGGACCTGGTGACCTGCTACATCGGCCTGCACCACTGCCCCCTGGACAAGCTGGATGCATTTGTTGCCTCCATCGTGCGCGTGCTTAAACCGGGCGGCATGTTCATCCTGCGCGACCATGACGTCACGACGCCCGAGATGTTCACGTTTGTCTCACTGGTACACACGGTCTTCAATGCCGGCCTGAACGGTGCATGGGAAACCAATCAGCGGGAGTTACGCCACTTCCGGCCTGTCGCCGAATGGGTTGCTTACCTTGGTGAACGCGGATTGAAGGACAGCGGCAAGCGCGAGTTGCAGGCGCATGATCCTTCCGACAACGTGCTGTTGGCGTTCATCAAATCCGGCGAGGCTGTCGCATGAGGCGCTGGCTGCGCAATCTCACGGTTGCATGTGCATTCGCTGCGCTCGTCGGTGCGGCGCCGGCCGCCGGTCCTGCGCCGCTGGCAGGGCCCGAGCACGTGCGCGGCGTCGAGCAGACACTGCTCACTTACCCCGAGTGGTTCCTGGTGTTCAGCCCCTATGAGTACGGCGAGTTCATAGGCGCCGGCGCACCCAGCCGCTTTCCTTTCTATGGCCATATCGGCCAGTTCTGGGAAAGCTACAAGGCCGTCTTCGACGAGACGCGCCGCCGCGGGCTCGACCTCAATCCGGGTTACCACCTGATGATCATGGTGATAGGCACCAGCACGACGGTGGAGTATGCGGTCAAGTCCGCGTATGAAACGCTCATCGCACGGCTCGCCGAATCGCTGGCCGCCCGGCCCACGCCCGAGGACAGGCATGCGGCCGGCGTTGCGCAGGACTATGTACGGTTCATCCGCGTGCAGCCCTGGTACCTGTATGACTTCGACAAGGCGCTGGCAGGCCTCTGGCGTGATGTGCCTCTCACCGGGCCGGACATGGCCCGCAAGTGGGAGCGCCGCTTTGCGCTTACGACCGAATACCTGGTCAAGGCGGGTTATGCCCGGCTGATCAAGCTGGGCACGCAGACGATTTACGACGCGCCATTGCCGGTCACAGCCGTGGTGGCAAAGCCTGTGCCGCGCGCTGATGCCGCGTTGCCGGAACTGAAGGTGCTCTCGCCGACGCCCGACGGCTCGGCGCTGGTCACTATTCCCCGCTATGAAGCTTTCATGAGCTATGCGCAGGCGCTGGCGATGCAAGGTGTCAATTTCAGCGAGATCGCGGGCAATAGTTCCTTCATTCTGGTCAGCGTGCTGGCGCCTGACGCCTGGGAACCCGCCAGCCCGGCCACACCATTGCTGAAGCAGGCCATCCTCACCCGGCCCGGGATCCAGCGGGTCGTGTTGACGGTGCCTGTTCAACACCTTGCCGAGTCGCTGCGCCAGTGGCAAGCCGGCAAGCTGCAGATAGAGCATGTTTTTGACTACTAGGCGGCGTGAGCGGAAGCCGGGGCGCCGCTGGTTTTTTTACCCTTGGCGTGTGCTCGTTGCGCTGGTGGCTTGCCTGTTGCTGGTTGTGGCTTTTTCGTGGGCGCGCATGCTGTGGGTCGAAGACCGCGGCCCGCGCCAGGCCGCGCCCGCGCAAGGGCGCTGGCTGCATGCGCATGATGTCGAGCTCTACGTGCAGGAGTTCGGCGACCCGGCCGCGCCGCCGCTGGTCCTGACCCATGGCACCGGCGCCTGGAGCGGCACCTGGGACCAGAACGTGCAGGCCATGGCCGCCGCGGGCTACCGCGTCATTGCGGTCGATCTGCCGCCTTTCGGCTTCAGCACGCGGCCCGCCGCGCGCGACTACAGCCGTGCCGCGCAGGCGCGCCGCATCATCGGTCTGATCGACGCGTTGAAGCTGGGCCCGGTGACGCTGTTGGGCCACTCCTATGGCGGCGGCCCCGCGGCCGAAGCCGCCATGCTGCAACCGGATCGCGTGCGCCATCTGATCCTCGTCGATGCTGCGATCGGCTTGGTGGAGAATCCCGCGCCGGCGAAAAGCGGCGGCGTAGTGGCGGGCCTCTTCGGCATTCGCCCGCTGCGCACGGCCCTCATTGCCACGGTCGGCACCCAGCCCTTGTTCAGTGAATTCTGGTTGCGCAAGTTCGTGGCCCGCAAGGAAGTCGTCACGCCTTCGCGCACCGCGATCTACCGTGAGCCCTTTGTGCTGGACGGCTTCACCGCCAGCCTGGGTGACTGGGCAGCGCAGTTTGCCGGTGAAAGCGGCAAGTCCCTCAGCGAGAGGCCTGAAGGCTTTCGCAAACTGCCCATGCCGTTGACGCTGGTCTGGGGGCAGGAGGACACGATCACGCCGCTGTACCAGGCCCGGACGCTGCAGAGGCTGGCCGCCGGATCACGCCTGCTGGTGCTACCCGGCGTCGGGCACATTCCGCAAATTGAAGATCCGGCCCTGTTCAATCTGCGCATGGCCGAGATACTGCGGCATCCCTAGGCTGGAGGGATAGAAAGTATCGAAATTCAATACTTGTCGGTTATTTTTGAAGAACTGTATTGTCATTTGCGTCAATTTTGGGGCGTCGGCCGCACAGTAGCGGCACCCCAACAACCGCGAAGGTTTTTATGCAGACGCTGATACACCGTGACTCCAAACCCTGGCAATTGCAGGTCTGGGTTTCTTTTTTGATCGCCGTTTTTCTGTGCGCCGTGGGCCTGTCTTACCTGCCCGGTAAGGACCTGGACCGCGCCTTCATGGTCATGGGTTATTTCTTCTGCCTGTCGGCGGCCTTTGTGTTGGCCAAGTATGTGCGCGACCAGGAGAAGAGCAAGGCCGAAGGCAAGCTGGCCGACACGCCGATGTTCAAGCTGGTGGTGTGGGGCGGTTTCTTGCTGGCCATGTCGCTGACGGGCTGGGGACTGTGGCGCATGGAGGTCAATGAAACCTACAAGGCTTTCCTGGGCGTGAGCTGGCTTTACCTGATCACCTGCAGCTTCACGCTGGCCAAGACCCTGCGCGACCGCCACGAGGCCGACCTCAGCGAAGCCCGCCTGGGCCGCCCCGCGCGCAACAACGCCGCCAACGAATAAACACACTGCACACACAACAAGGAGTCATCATGAAAAACCGATTTGCCGCTTACTGGATCGCCGCCTGCTTCACCCTGGCGGGAGGCGCCACGTTCAATGCGCAGGCCCAGTCCGAAGCCTCAGCCCTGAGCGCCGTGTCGGCCCTGCCGGTGGCCTCCGTTGTGGCCGGCGCCAGCGCCGCCGCGGGTGCCGTGGTCGCCATTCCGGTCGTGCTGTCCACGGCGGGCGCCGTGCTGGTGATCAAGACCGTGGAAAGCACGGCCCGCGGAACCGTGTATGTGCTGGAGCGCGCCTCCGACGGCGCCCGCGCCAGCATCGAGGTGGTGGGCAAGGGCGTTGCCGGCGCGTCCATGGTGGTCGGCACGGCCGTGACGGTCAGCGTGGTGGGCGCGGGCGTGGTGCTGTCGGCGGCCGGGGAGGCGATTGCCTTTATTCCCAATGCGCTGGGCCGCGCCCTGCTGCACAACGAACGCCTGACGCAATAAAGGAAACCGCACCGTGAAAATCTTCAAAGCCCTTTTGCCCTTGCTGCTGGCAAGCGTTTTCACAGGCGCGGCACCGGCCGCCCACGCGGGGCGTTCCTGCGAAGCCCGTAAGACCACGCCGCAGACGGTCGAGCGCGCCATGACGCTGGCCGAAAAAACCCTGGCTTCGCTCAACGCCAGCGGCGAAAAAGTCGTGCTGCTGGCGCGCGCCGGCCAGGACCTGGGCAAGTACGGCATCCGCTATTCGCACCTGGGCCTGGCCTACCAGCTGCCCGACGGGCAGGGCGGTATGACCTGGCGCGTGGTGCACAAGCTCAACAGCTGCGGCACCAGCGACTCGGCGGTCTACCGGCAGGGGCTGGGCGAGTTTTTCCTCGATGACTTGTGGCGCTTCGAAGCGGCCTGGGTGGCGCCCGCGCCGCAAGCGCAAGACCAGTTGCTGGCCTTGCTGCAGGACCCGGTGCGCCTGACGGCCATGCACCACAAGCCCTACAGCATCGTGAGTTATGCCTGGGGCCGCAAATACCAGCAGTCCAACCAGTGGGCGATTGAAACCATGGCCGCCGCCGCGGAGCCTGGCGTGACCACACGCGAAAAAGCGCAGGCCTGGTTGCAGTTCAAGGGCTACGAGCCCACGGCGCTCAAGCTGGGGCCCCTGACCCGGCTGGGCGGCCGCGTGACCGCGGCGAATGTCGCGTTTGACGACCACCCCAACGACAAGCGCTTTTCCGACCGTATTGAAACCGTCACGGTGGACTCGGTGTTTGACTGGCTGCAGCGCGCGCGCATGACGGACGGCAAGCCCGTGTCTGTGATCAAGCTGTGAGCGATGTGTTTGTGATGTTCAGCAACCGGAGATAAGCATGGCCAATACTTTGCGACTGACCGAAAAATGGATGCACCGCGGCCTCTGGCTGGTGGCTTTTGTGTTTGCCGGCTTCCTGATCGGGCTGGGCGGCACCGTGGTGGGCGACCTGCCCAAGGTCGAGAAGCAGCTTTCGCTCGACGACTACATGGATGCGAACGCCAGCAATGCGGCGCGCAACGCCATCAAGGCCGCTGAGATCGCCGAGCGGGATGCCCAGGCCGCGCTGGACCAGGCCCAGCTCAAGCGCCGCGCCGCGCAGGCCGATTCGGCCGCCGCACGCGAGACCTTCGACAACTGGCTGTCCACGCGGCGCGCCACGCAACTGGCGGAACAAGACACCGAGCTGCTGTCGCGCACGCGCGCGCTGGACGTGCTCAAGGACCGCGAACGCGCGGCCGGCGTGGCCGTCGAAGCCCAGCAGCAGGCCGCGCTCGATGCGCGCCAGGGCGCCGCGCGAGAACGCCGCAAGCTCGGCGAGATGGAAGAGGCCGCGCAGCTGCAACTCAACGCCGAATACCGGCGCGTGGAACTGCGCGTCTTCTTGTACCGCCTGGCCCTGACGCTTCCGTTGCTGGTGGCGGCCGGCTGGCTGTTCGCGAAAAAACGCAAAAGTACTTACTGGCCCTTTGTCTGGGGTTTTATCTTCTTCGCGGTGTTCGCCTTCTTCGTCGAGCTGGTGCCTTACCTGCCCAGCTATGGCGGTTATGTGCGTTACATCGTGGGCATCGTCGTCACGGCGCTGGTGGGCCGGCAGGCCATCGTCTCGCTGAACCGCTACCTGGCAAAACAGAAGCTGGCCGAGCAGTTGCCCGACGCGCAGCGCCGCGAGGAACTGAGCTACGACACGGCGCTCACGCGCCTGTCAAAAAGCGTGTGCCCCGGTTGCGAGCGGACGGTGGACCTGAAAAACGCGGAAATCGATTTTTGCCCGCATTGCGGCATAGGCCTGTTCGACCACTGCTTCAAATGCACAACGCGCAAGAGCGCGTTCGCCAAGTTCTGCCACGCCTGCGGCAGCACGGCGGACAAAAAACTGAAGCTGCCGCAGACCGGCGCCGACGACGCGCCGGCGCTCTGAGCCGATTCAGACGGGGCGGCCGAAGAAGGGGTAGCCCGGGTCGTTGTAGCCGTGGCTGGACGCGTGGCCGGGCACAACGAGTTCATTGACGAAATCTTCGTCGTCCTTGTCCAGCACCAGGTCCACCGCACCGTAGACGTCCTCCAGGTGCGGCAAGGTGCGCGGTCCCACGATGACCGAACTGATCAGCGGGTTGGCCAGCACCCAGGCCGCGGCGAACTGGCCGGGGACCTGGCCTTTGGCTTCGCAGCGCGCCTTGATCTTCTGCGCGATCACCAGTGATTCCTCGCGGAACTCGGTCTCCAGGATGCGCTTGTCACCGCTGCCGGCGCGTGTGCCTTCGGCGGGCGCCTGGCCGGGCGGGTACTTGCCCGTGAGCACGCCGCGCGCCAGCGGGCTGTAGGGCACCACGCCCAGGCCGTAGTGGCCGCAGGCCGGCAGGATCTCGACTTCCGGGCCGCGATTGAGCAGGTTGTAATAAGGCTGGCACACGGCGGGCTGCGGCACGCCCAGTTCCTTGCACAGGCGCACCACCTCGGCGATGCGCCAGCCGCGAAAGTTGGAGAGGCCGAAGCTGCGCAGCTTGCCCGCGCGTATCAAATCACCCAGCGCGCGCACCGCTTCCTCAAGGTTTTCTTCGTGGTAATCACGGTGCAGGTAGAGGATGTCCAGGTAGTCGGTCTGCAGGCGCGCCAGGATGGCGTCGGTTTGCTGGACCAGCCAGCGGCGCGAGTAGTGGCTCTCGTTGACGTTCTCGCTGACCGCGTTGCCCAGCTTGCTGGCCAGCACCCAGTGCTGGCGCTGGCCGGCCAGCAGTTTGCCCACATCCTTCTCGGACTGGCCCTGGTTATAGACGTCGGCGGTGTCGATGAAGTTGAGCCCGTGCTCGCGGGCCGAAGCCACGATGCGCGCCGCCTCCTCAAAAGGCGTCTGCTTGCCGAACATCATGGTGCCCAGGCACAGGGCGGAGACTTTGAGGTTGCTGTTTCCGAGGCGGCGGTATTGCATGGTCATCTTGCGCAGAAGTGAGGGAAGGTGTGATGGTGCCTGAGCCTGGGTCTTTGTGCTGTGTGTCGGCTATTGGCTGGCGCTGAGTTACTGGCGAATTTCGATGAAGTATCCGATTTTGATGCTTGTCGTATCCATTGGGTGATCTTGTATCTTTAAATGCAACCTTTTTGATATCCCGCCGCACACTGCCTCCACAAGCATGTGCTTGGGCCTTCGGGTTATGTATGAAGATCAATTCTTCCCTGTTCTCCCTGTCACGCCTCTCACGGTTGTCTCGCCGCACGGCCCTGGCCGCCGCGGTGCTGGGCGCCACCGCCCTGACGGGCTGCTACGTCGTGCCGGTGCAGCCCGGCCATCCGCCGGTCAGCTCCACGGTGTATGTCACGCCGGCCATGCCGGCCAGCACGACCTTTGCGGCGCGGCTGTATCCGTCCAACGACATCGCCCAGGCCTACGGCATGGTGGGCGCCGTGGTCTCCAACGACATGAACGGGCGCGGCACTTTCACTACCAACATCAATGGTGAGAGTTTCAACGGGGAAGCCACGCGCATCGCGGGCTCATCCGTGCGTGAAGGCGTGGCCAACGGCTCCGGCAGCCGGGGCAGCTACATCAGCTGCCGCTACCAGATGAACTCGTCCACCATGGGCACCGGGCAGTGCAAACTGTCCAACGGCGCGCAGTTCACCATGCACGTGGGCGGCTAAGCCTCAGGGACTTATTGTCCCAGCTGCTCCGCAGCCGCGACCTGCGGGGCCGCCTTGAGGTGGCCCACGTAGCGCAGCGGCTTGTGAATCATGATGGAGGGCACGTCGCCCTCCCGCATGTGCAGCAGGTCGCCGGGGTTGATCAGGCGCGGGTCGGCGTCGGTGAGCGGCAGGCCCGCGCTGCGATACGCCTCCAGGATGAACTGCGAGCAGAAGAACTGGTCGTTGCGCCCCAGGCCCAGCTGCACGGCCGCAATGCCGCGTATGCAGAAGTCGCGCACCATGGACGGCACCAGCGGCAGCTCGCACATGCGCCGCTCCAGCGCGAACGGGGCCTGCAGCATCACGCCGACGTAGTTGTATTTCTTGCCTTCATGGCTGGCCACAAAGGTGTTGATCTGCACGGCCTGCCCCGAGGTGAGGTCGGGATGGCGAAAGGCCACCACCGTCGCCTCGTCGTCCAGCAGCGCCGACACGCTGCGGATGCGTATGCCCGAGCCCACGGCTTCGGCGATCTGCCGGTTGCCCATATAGACCGCCGCATGGCTTACGGGCGACAGCGTGATCAGGCGGATGCCGATGGAGTTGATGCCGTTTTCGGCCGTAAGGATGATGTCGCCGGGCAAAAGCGCGTCGGCGCCTATCAGCTCCCCGCCATTGCCGGGGTTGAGCGCCATGTTCTGGAAGCCCAGCGTGGGCGCGCCTGTGGTCTCATGCGGCTTGATGGCCGTGGCGCAGCCGCCCAGCGCCAGCATGGCCACGAGGGCGAAAACCCCTGCAAACCTCGGGAATCGGGTCATGGAACTTCCTTTGTGAAACTTGCAGGGAGGGTGGTTCAAGGAGCCGCTCGCTCGACCAGGTATTCCTTGGCGTACCAGAAGGTCTCGGGCGACTTGAAGGCGCCCAGTGTGCCTTCCTTTTCATCCTGGCGCGAACGCAAGTCCCAGCGCTCGTCGATGACGCGGCATTGCTCGCAGGGCTTTTGCCCGGCGCGGCGCTGCACCAGCGCGTAACGCGTGGTCTTGAAGAGCGCCTCCACGTCCTGGTAATCGACAGGCTGCGCGGCGAAATAGGGAACGATTTTGGCGCCGGGGATGATGAACTCGTAACGCTCGAAATGCCCGTTGAAGTTGCTGGGCACCGACACGGCCTGGCCTTTGAGCAAGGCGTTGGTCTCCGCCCGGAAGCGGCCCATGTCGCCGTTGAAGGGTGCGGTGACCCAGGCCAGCGCGAACAGCACGCCAAAGCTGCTGAGCGCGGTCACCGGGCGCGTCCATGCCGGCTTGAACATGCCCGCGACGCAGGCCACGGCCAGCCCAGCCAGGAAGATCCAGTACAGCGGCGAGAACAGCCAGGCATCCTGCGTGGCCCGCACGCCGCCGTAGCCGATCAGGCCCATGGCCAGCGCGCCTATGAGGCAGATCACCAGGGTCAGGCTGAACCAGATGCGCGCGATGCGTTCCCAGTAGAGCGCGATCAGCACGGCCAGGGCCGGCATCGCGGGAATCAGGTAGCGCGTGGAGCGCTGCGTGGGCACCATGAACACCAGCGCGAAGGCCAGCAGCCAGATCCACAGGGCTTTTTCGGTGTCGCTGATGGTTTGTGCCGTGCCCCGGCGCTGGCGCCAGGCCTTCCACGCGGCCCAGGTGCAGCCGACCGCGACGGGCAGCAGGAACAAGGCGTTGGAGTAATAGCCCGTCAGGATGGTCAGGATGCCGCTGCTGCCGCTGAAGGCGATGGCGAAGTAGCCCTTCGACGAGTTCATCTTGCCGGCGTTTTCACCGACGACGAATTCGCGCCAGACTTCGCCCGGCTGCGGGTCTATGGCAAACCACAGGCCGAAAATCGCGAGGGCCAGCAGGCAGATGGCCGCCACCTTGATGCCGTCGACCACGACACCGCGACGGAAAACGTCCCATGGCGCCTTGCGCGCGCCCAGCACCTGGTAGCACAGCGCCAGCGCAAAGCCGACCGGCACCACCATGACAAAAGACTTGTAAAGGCAGCCTATGCCGATGGCGAGCCCGGCGAGCAGCGGAAACGCCCAGCGCGAGGCCAGCAGTTTGGCCGGCGACCAGGCGAGCGCAAACAACACACCGAACAGCCAGAAGGTTTCGGGCGCGCTGGTCAGGTAGGGCCGGCCGTAGCGGTAGGTGCTGAAGAAGGACAGGTAGACGATGGCCGCGAGGGCGCCCATGGCCAGCGCATGGCGGCGGCGGTCGGCCGGTGCGGCTTCGCCGAGGACGATCTTCCAGGCCAGCAACGCGGTCATCAGGGCAGTCGCCCAGGTATAGGCAATGCTGGGCAGGCGCAGGTTGAGCAGCGTCCAGTGATCGCCCCAACCGCCGGCCACCATGGCCTGCCAGAACAGCACGGGCGGCTTGGTGTTGCGCATGAAGTCGTAAGAACTCACCAGCGGCAGCCATTTGCCGGTTTCCGCCGTCAGCCGCGCGATGTGGGCATAGACCAGTTCGTCGCCGTTGCGAGGGATGTGGTCGCCCGCCAGGCCGAACAGGTAGCCCAGCGCGACCAGGATGGCCAGCCCTATCCAGACGCGATGGGCGGGCAGGCGGGTTTTCAGGGACTCAAGGCTTGTCATGGACGTCGGGCGAAGGGGTTTCGTCTGTGGCCACAATTTTGGCCTTGCGGCGGCGGAATGTCATGCGGTCGTTGGCCACAAAATTGCAGACGCTGGACAGCGCGATGGCCAGCACGTTGGCCAGCAGGTAGTGCATGTACAGGGCCAGCCATTTGGTCAGCAGCGACTGCAGCACGATGGCGAGACCCGCTGCCATGACGTACTTGAAGAACAGGAACAGCGCCGAATGGTGGGCTTCGTGCTTGCGGTCGCGCCAGGTCAGGCGCCGGTTCCAGTAGAAGTTGCTGATGGTGGCGACGGTGATCGCCAGCGCGATGGAGTAGTTGAGCCGGTCGTGGAAATCCGCAATGTGGCGGAACAGAAATTCCTGCGCGAGGTACAGCACCGCGAGGTTGACCACCGTGCCGCTGGCGCCCACCACGCCGAACTTGATGAAGCGCCAGCGCACCATGGGCTGCAGGCGCTCGGGCAGGCGCCGGATGACGGCCTCGGCAAAGGATCGGAGTGTGGACATCGGTGTGTGTGTGGCGTCAGGGCGCTGCCAGGCACTCGCGCGATTTGGCCAATACGGCTTCGGGTGCGATGACTTTCAGGCACTGGTTGTCACCGTCGCAATAAGACGAGCGGTGGTTGTAGGCGGTCAGGCAGGGCGAGCAGGGCCACTGGCTGTAGAAGGAATGGCACTGCGGCGTGAGCGGTGCATACAGGCCCGGCGTTTCCGGGCCGAACAGCATCAGCGTCCAGATCGGCGTGAGCGCCGCGAACTGCCCCGGCCCGCCGTCGTTGGTGACCAGCAGGCGCGCCACATGGAACAGCGCCAGCAGCTCGGAAATTGAGCGTGTGTAGCCGGTCAGGTCGATCACGGAACCGGTCGGGCTGGCCGGGAAGGCGGCCTGCACATTGGCCACCAGTTGCCGCGCCAGCGCCTGGTCGTCCTTCAGGCCGATCACGGCCACCGCGCAACCGTCGGCCACCAGGCCCTGGCACAGCGCGGTGTAAGACTCCAGCGGCCAGGCACGTATCGGCAAAATGCCGCCACCTGGGTAGACCAGCACCAGCGGCTTGCCGGCAATCGCGGGAAAGTCCTGTGCCAGGCGCGCCTGGATACCGGGCACCAGCGATGCGTCCAGCTGCACGTGCGGCGGCGCTTTGCCGGCGCCCGTCAGCGCCAGGTTGGCCGGCAGCTTGGATTTGGGTACGGCGGTGGAATCAATCGCGCGCGCCAGCGTCAGGAACTGCGCGCTGATGTGGTGATACGGGTTGTAGGGCACGGGCCGGTTGATGTGCGAGCCGCGGTACAGGCCTTCCTGCGTGTGGCGGTGAAAGCCCACGCGGATGCGCGCGCCGCTGGCATACGACAACAGGCTGCTGATGCGCGAGAACAGCTCGCAGTCGATCGCCACGTCGACGTGCGCGCGGCGCAGCTCGCCAATCGCCTTCCACAGGCTGGACAGCAGGCCGCCCAGCGACTTGTCGTCCACCGTGTGCACATGGGCAGGGTCCACCACCTTCATGAGGTCCAGGATTTCGCGGTTCTTGCCGAACAGCAGGGCGTGCAGCGGCGCGCCGGGGTAGCGCTGCCTGAGCTGCGCGAACATTTCGTGGGCCAGCACCAGGCTGCCCATTTCCGACAGCAGGATCACCACGATGGCGCGGGGCGCGGTAGCGGCCTTGTCATCCTTGCGAAAGCGCCGCGCAACGGCGTCCACGGCGGAAACGGCCGCGCACAGCGGAATGCCGGCCCAGCGGTCTATCCATCGTTGCAGGTTGATGTTCATCAAACGCCCCGTTGCCTGTCGGCACGGAACTGTACGGTGAATTCACCGAAGCGGCCGGCGTCCAGCGCGTCGCGCACTTCCTGCATCAGGTTGAGGTAGTAATGCAGGTTGTGGATGCTGGACAGCATGGGGCCCAGCATTTCGCCGCAGCGATCCAGGTGGTGCATGTAGGCGCGCGAGAAGTTTTTGCAGGTGTAGCAGGTGCAGGTCGCGTCCACGGGCTGGTCTTCGGTCTTGTAGCGCGCGTTGCGGATCTTCAAATCACCGAAGCGCGTGAACATGTGGCCGTTGCGCGCATTGCGGGTCGGCATCACGCAGTCGAACATGTCGACGCCGGCGGCCACGCCCTCGACCAGGTCTTCGGGTGTGCCCACGCCCATCAGGTAGCGCGGCTTGCCCGCCGGCAGGCGGTGCGGCGTGTGCGCCATGATGCGCTGCATTTCTTCCTTGGGCTCGCCCACGCTGACGCCGCCCACGGCGTAACCGGGCAGGTCCAGCTCGACCAGCGCGTCCAGCGATTCCTGGCGCAGGTTTTCAAACATGCCGCCCTGCACGATGCCGAACAGCGCATTGGGGTTCTCCAGCTTGTTGAACTCGGCGATGCAGCGGCCGGCCCAGCGCAGGCTCAGTTCCATGGAGCTGCGCGCCTCGCCTTCGGTGGTGATGTGGCCCTTGGTGTCGTAGGGCGTGCATTCGTCGAACTGCATCACGATGTCGCTGTTGAGCACCGTCTGGATCTGCATCGAAATTTCGGGCGTCAGGAACAGCTTGTCGCCGTTGACGGGCGAGGCGAACTTCACGCCTTCTTCGGAAATCTTGCGCATCTCGCCCAGCGACCAGACCTGGAAGCCGCCGCTGTCGGTCAGGATGGGCTTGTTCCAGCTTTCAAACTTGTGCAGGCCGCCGAACTGCTGCATCACGTCCAGGCCGGGCCGCATCCACAGGTGGAAGGTGTTGCCCAGGATGATCTGCGCGCCCATGTCGTGCAGCGACTGCGGCATCACGCCCTTGACCGTGCCATAGGTGCCGACCGGCATGAAGATGGGGGTTTGCACCACGCCGTGGTTGAGCGTCAGTTTGCCGCGGCGGGCGTAGCTGCCGAGGTAGGCGCCGGCGCCTTCGCCGGCCGGGGCGTCGGTCTTCAGAACTTCAAAATCGAGCATCTCGTGATTGTCGCAGGTGTGTTTAAGGCTGTTTCGCAGGGCTTTTGCGCGCCAACAGCATGGCGTCGCCGTAGCTGAAAAAGCGGTAGCGCTGGGCAATCGCATGCCGGTACAGCGCCATGATGTGCTCGTAGCCCGAAAACGCGCTGACCAGCATCATCAGCGTGCTTTTGGGCAGGTGGAAGTTGGTCAGCAGCAGGTCGACCACGGCGAATTCATAGCCCGGCGTGATGAAGATGTTGGTGTCGTCGCACCCGGGGCCGAATTTGGCATGCGACTCCAGCGCGCGCACGGTCGTCGTGCCCACGGCCACCACGCGGCCGCCGCGCGCCTTGCAGGCGGCAATGGCCTCCCGCGTTGCAGCAGGCACCTCAAAGCGCTCGAAATGCATGGTGTGGTCGGCGATGTTCTCGGCCTTGACGGGCTGGAAGGTGCCGGCGCCCACGTGCAGGGTCACGCTGGCGCGCCGGATGCTGCACGCCTCCAGCTCGGCCAGCACGGCCTCGTCAAAATGCAGCGCGGCCGTGGGCGCGGCCACCGCGCCTGGGTTTTTCGCAAACACCGTCTGGTAGCGCTGCTCGTCGTCGGCGGAATCGGTGTGGGTGATGTAGGGCGGCAGCGGCACGTGGCCGTGCTGCGCCATCAGGCCGTAGGGGTCGCTGCTCAGGCGAAAGCGGTACAGCGGCCCGCTTTCCTCGGGCCAGCGGCCCAGCAGGGTGGCGGTGAAGCCGCCGTCCATTTGCAGCACCGCGCCCGGCAGCGGTTTTTTGCTGACCTTCATGTGGGCGGCGACCTCATGGCCTTCGTCCGCATGCGGCGACAGCACGCGCTCTATCAGCAGTTCCAGCTTGCCGCCGCTGGCTTTCTGGCCGAAGAGGCGGGCCTTGACGACCTTGGTGTCGTTGAAGACCAGCAGGTCGCCCGGCAGCAGCAGGCCGGGGAGTTCGGTAAAACGCCGGTCCACCGGCGGGCTTTCGCGCCCGTCAAGCAGGCGCGAGGCGCTGCGCTGGGCGGCGGGGTGTTGGGCTATGAGTTCTTCGGGCAGCGTGAAATCGAAATCGCCGAGGGTGAAATGGGTCTTCATGAAGGCACAATTGTCCCATGCCGCCGCCCAGTGCCTCCGCCCGAAAAGCCGCTCCGCCCGAGGCTGCGGACGGGAGCGCAGCCGCGCCGCAGGCCAAGCCTGAAAAGGCCCTTGCCAAATCGCCTGCGCAAAAAGCCCTCGAAAAGCTGGGCCTGCGCCGCGACATCGACCTGGCCCTGCATTTACCCTTGCGCTATGAGGACGAAACCCGCATCGTGCGCCTGGCCGATGCGCGCGACGGCGACCTGGTGCAGATCGAAGGCGTGGTGACACACAGCGACATCGCTTTCCGCCCGCGCCGCCAGCTGCGCGTGACGGTGGACGACGGCAGCGACACCTGCGTGCTGCGCTTCATCAACTTCTACCCGGCCCACCAGAAAACCCTGAGCGTGGGCGCGCGGGTGCGCGTGCGCGGCGAGCTGCGCGGCGGTTTTGTCGGCCGCGAGATGATCCACCCCAGCTTCAGGCTGGCCGAGGGCGACCTGCCGGGTGCGCTGACGCCGGTCTATCCCACGGTGGCCGGCCTGCCGCAGAACTATCTGCGCAAGGCGGTGCTCAGTGGCTTGTTCCGCGCCGACCTGCGGGAAACCCTTCCCGAGGAGGTGCTGGGCAAAAGCCTGCCGCAGCCCCTGTGGAGCCTGCGCGAGGCGCTGCAGTTCCTGCACCACCCGGCGCCCGACGTGTCGCTCGCCACGCTGGAAGACCGCAGCCACCCGGCCTGGCAGCGCCTGAAAGCCGAGGAACTGCTGGCCCAGCAGCTGTCGCAGCTGCAGGCCAGGCGCATACGCGCGGCCATGCGCGCGCCGGCGCTCACGGGTCCGCCCATGCGCGGCCCGCAGTGCACGCTGGAAGATCAGTTGCTGGAACGCCTGCCTTTTCGCCTGACCGCCGCGCAGCAGCGCGTGTGCGGTGAGATTGAGGTGGACCTGAAGAAAAACATCCCCATGCACCGCCTGCTGCAGGGCGACGTGGGCGCCGGCAAGACCGTGGTGGCCGCACTGGCCGCGGCCCGCTGCATGGACGCGGGCTGGCAGTGCGCGTTGATGGCGCCCACCGAAATCCTGGCCGAGCAGCATTTCCGCAAACTGATTGGCTGGCTCGAACCCCTGGGCATCAAGACCGCCTGGCTGACCGGCAGCCAGAAGGCCAAGGAACGGCGCGAGATGCTGGCCATGATTGAAAGCGGCGACGCCGGCCTGGTCATAGGCACACACGCGGTGATCCAGGACAAGGTCAAATTCAAAAACCTGGCGCTGGCCATCATCGACGAGCAGCACCGCTTCGGCGTGGCGCAGCGCCTGGCCTTGCGCAGCAAGATGACCGAGGGCGGAGAGGAACCGCATTTGCTCATGATGACCGCCACGCCGATTCCGCGCACCCTGGCCATGAGCTACTACGCCGACCTCGACGTCTCCACCATCGACGAGTTGCCGCCCGGCCGCACGCCCATCGTGACCAAGGTGGTCAGCGACTCGCGGCGCGACGAGGTGGTCGCGCGCATACGCGGCCAGCTCGCCGAAGGCCGGCAAATCTACTGGGTCTGCCCGCTGATAGAAGAAAGCGAGTCGATCGACCTCGTCAACGCCACACAAACGCACGAAGCGCTGGGCGCGGCCCTGCCCGGCGTGATGGTCGGCCTGCTGCATTCGCGCATGCCGGTGGCTGAAAAGAAGGCGGTAATGGCCTTGTTCACCAGCGGCGTGATGGGCGTGCTGGTCAGCACCACCGTGATCGAGGTCGGTGTGGACGTGCCCAACGCCTCGCTGATGGTGATCGAACACGCCGAGCGCTTCGGCCTGAGCCAACTGCACCAGTTGCGCGGCCGGGTCGGGCGCGGCGCGGCGGCTTCTGCCTGCGTGCTGCTGTATTCGACGGGCGATGCGCCCCGGCTGGGCGAAATGGCGCGCGAGCGCCTCAAGGCCATGGTGGAGACCAACGACGGCTTCGAGATCGCAAGGCGCGACCTCGAAATCCGCGGGCCCGGTGAATTCCTGGGGGCGCGCCAGTCCGGCGCGCCGCTGCTGCGTTTTGCCGACCTGGCCACCGACACCGAGCTGCTGGCCTGGGCGCGCAGCCTGGCGCCCTCCATGCTGGACCGGCATGCGGAGCTTGCGCACCGGCACATCCTGCGCTGGCTGGGCGGCAAAGCCGAGTACCTGAAGGCCTGAACAGGCCTGAGATCACCTGCGCGGCACGGCGATTGAGAAAAGCAGCACAATAAGCCCATGACGCTGACCGAACTCAAATACATCGTCGCCGTGGCCCGCGAGAAGCATTTCGGCAAGGGCGCCGATGCCTGCCACGTTTCGCAGCCCACGCTCAGCGTGGCCATCAAGAAGCTTGAGGAAGAGCTGCAGGTCAAGCTCTTCGAGCGCAATGCCAACGAAATCACCGTGACGCCGCTGGGCGAAGAGATCGTGCGCCAGGCCCAGAGCGTGCTCGAGCAGGCCGACAACATCCGCGAGATCGCCAAGCGCGGCAAGGACCCGCTGGCCGGCCCGCTGCGGCTGGGCGTCATTTACACGATTGGCCCTTATTTGCTGCCCGACCTGGTGCGCCAGGCGATCGCGATGACGCCGCAGATGCCGCTGATGCTGCAGGAGAACTTCACCGTCAAGCTGCTCGAAGAGCTGCGCACCGGCGAGATCGACTGCGCCATCCTGGCCGAGCCCTTCCCCGATGCCAACCTGGCGATCGCGCCGCTCTATGACGAGCCCTTCATGGCGGCCGTGCCCAGCGGGCACCCGCTGGCCGCGCTCAAGGGCGTGACGGCCGAGGAACTCAAGAAGGAAACCATGCTGCTGCTGGGCACCGGCCACTGCTTTCGCGACCACGTGCTCGAGGTCTGCCCCGAGTTCGCGCGCTTTTCCAGCAGCACCGAGGGCATACGCAAGAGTTTTGAAGGCTCTTCCCTGGAAACCATCAAGCACATGGTGGCCGCGGGCATGGGCATCACACTGGTGCCGCGCCTGGGCGTTCCCAAAGAGGCCTTGCTGGAACAGGCCGCCGCCAGAAAAACCGCCAAAGGAAAGGCCGCCCCGGTTCGCAACGGTGCGGCCGAGCAGCCTTCCTTCATCAAATACCTGCCTTTCGAAGGCGAGGTGCCCAGCCGGCGCGTGGTGCTGGCCTGGCGGCGCAGCTTCACGCGCTATGAAGCGATCGCCGCTCTGCGCAATGCGATCTATGCCTGCGAGTTGCCCGGCGTGAACCGCCTGTCGTAAATACCGCCTATGGCGGACATAAAGCGCGGCTGTTGCGGCGCCCGCCCTGATTTCGTAAAGTTGTCGCTGAATCTTCAAAAAAGGAAACACCATGGCCAAGACTTCCGCCAAACCCGCACCCTCCATCAACATCGGCATCAGCGAAAAAGACCGCGCGGCCATCGCCAAGGGCCTGAGCCGCCTGCTGGCCGACACCTACACGCTGTACCTGACCACCCACAACTTCCACTGGAACGTGACGGGGCCGATGTTCAACACGCTGCACCTGATGTTCATGACGCAGTACACCGAACTCTGGGCCGCGGTCGACCCGGTCGCCGAACGCATCCGTTCGCTGGGCCATCCCGCGCCGGGCTCCTATGCCCAGTTCAGCAAGCTGGCCTCGATTCCCGACGTGCCCGTCGTGCCGCCCAAGGCGCTTGAAATGGTGCGCATCCTGGTGCAAGGGCATGAGGCCGTTGCGCGTACCGCGCGCGAACTGTTCCCCCTGGCCGACAAGGCCAGCGACGAGCCGACGGCCGACCTGCTGACGCAGCGCCTGACCGTGCACGAACAAACCGCCTGGATGCTGCGCTCGCTGCTTGAGGAGTGAGTCTTGCATGCGCGTTTCAGACGAGGCTGATAACGGCAGATCAGCACCGTTGCAGGAAAACAGCGCGAGGGACGCTTCTTCGCCAGCAGGGGCCGCGGAACCGGCTTTGCCGGGCCGCAGGCGCAGCGCCCCTGAGGGGCTGGAGTCCGCGGCTCCAAGCCTGCCTGCGCAGGCTTGGACGGGCGACAGAGGCGAAGCGTCTCGCGAGCCGCGGCCTGCAAGGCCTCGCGCATTACACAAAGTGAAAAGCGTGGGGGCTCTTTACCTTCAGCTGATCCGCTGGAACCGTCCGGCGGGCTGGTTGCTGCTGCTGTGGCCCACGCTGTCGGCGCTGTGGGTGGCTTCGCACGGCTTTCCGGGCTGGCACCTGATCGCCGTTTTTACGCTGGGAACCATTCTGATGCGCAGCGCGGGCTGCTGCGTCAACGACGTGGCCGACCGGGACTTCGACCGCCACGTCAAACGCACGGCCCAGCGGCCCGTGACCAGCGGCGCGGTGTCGGTGCGTGAGGCGCTGATCGTCGGCGCCGTGCTGGCGCTGCTGGCCTTCGGCCTGGTGCTGACGACCAACACCGCCACCATCGCCTGGTCGTTCGCCGCGTTGGCCATCACGCTGGCCTACCCTTTCGCCAAGCGTTATGTGTCCATGCCGCAGGCCGTGCTGGGCGTGGCTTTCAGCTTCGGCATCCCGATGGCCTTTGCCGCCGTGCAGTCGCGTGTGCCGCTGCTGGCCTGGGTGCTGCTGCTGGGCAACCTGTTCTGGGTGGTGGCTTATGACACCGAATACGCCATGGTGGACCGCGACGACGACCTGAAAATCGGCATGAAGACCTCGGCCATCACGCTGGGCCGCTTTGACGTGGCGGCGGTGATGTTTTGCTATTTGGCTTACCTGGTGATCTGGGCCTGGGCCCTGGCGGACATCGCGCGGTCGCCCCTTTATTGGATCGCCTTGGGCGCGGCCCTGCTGCAGGCGCTGTGGCATGGCTGGCTGATCCGCAGGCGCGAACGCGAGGACTGCTTCAAGGCTTTTCGCCTCAACCACTGGCTGGGCTTTACGCTGTTCGCGGGCATTGCGCTGTCTTATCTGGGGCGTTGATAGCGAAAGCTGCACAAAGGCGCCCATGAAAAAGCCCGCACGAAGCGGGCTTTTTTGCGTCAGCGCAGGCTGATCAGACGGCGGCTTTTTTGGCCTTGGCTTTGCTCTTGCGCTTGGCTTTCTTGGCCTTTGCCTTGGTGGCGGGGGCTGCTTTTTGCGCAGGTGCGGCGGCTGGCGCGGCAGCGGGAGCTGCTGCGGGTGCAGCGGCAGGCGCCTGGGCCGATGCCGACGTGGAGATCACGGCCAGGGGCATGGCGAGGACGGCTGCGCTGATGAGGGTGGACAGAAGTTTGTTCATGTGAGGCTCCGGATGTTGGAAAAAGTTGTAACGCGGATGCTGCCGGGGTGTCCCACAGGGTGTGGATCAAGACAAGCTGCACGTACGCCCATGTTCAACGTTTGCCCTTGCCAGGCGGTTGACGCGGCTCTGCAGGCGGATCAGGCGCCGCCGAATTCGTCGCCCAGCTCGGCGGCGCGCTGGCGGGCGGCGTGGATGGCGCGCATGAATTGCATCTTGACGCGGTCCTGCTCCATGGATGTCAGCGCAGCGTAAGTCGTGCCGCCTTTGGAGGTGACGCGCGCGCGCAGCTCCTGCGGCGGCTCGTCCGAGGCCTGCGCCAGGGCCGAGGCGCCCACAAAGGTGCCGATCGCGAGCTGGCGCGCCTGCGCCAGGGGCAGGCCCATGTCGGTGCCGGCCTCGATCATGGCCTCGATGAAATAGAACACATAAGCCGGGCCTGAACCGGACAGGGCGGTCACCGCGTCGAGCTGGGCTTCCTCGGCCAGCCACAGGAAGTCGCCCGTGGGCGTGAGCACTTTTTCAATCGCCAGCTTGTCGGCATCGGTGGCGGCTTCGCGCGCGAACAGGGCCGTCATGCCCTTGCCGACCAGCGCCGGCGTGTTGGGCATGGCGCGCACCACGCGCTCGGTGCCCAGCCAGCGCGCGATGCTGCTGGAGCGTACGCCGGCCGCCACGCTCAGGTGCAGAGCGGTTTTGGTGTGAAAGCGCGTTTGCAGCGCCGCATCCTTGAAGACCTGCGGCTTGACGGCCCAGACGACCAGGCTCGCGGCGGCCAGCCAAGCGCCCGGGCCTTCATGCACCTGCACGCCGAATTGCTGGGTGAGCCTGGCGCGCTGTTCGGCAAACGGTTCGACCACCTGGATCTGGCCGGCCGGCAGGCCCTGTTTGATCAGGCCACCCAGGATGGCGCTGGCCATGTTGCCGCCGCCCACGAAGGCGATGTGTTCGATGCGGGTGGGGGAGGTGGTGGAAGAGGGGGTCATGCGTTGTCAGTCCAAAAATTCAAAGGCCAGCCACTGGCTGATTTGCCGGGCGCTGAAATTGTCGTCGCTGATGAACATGAGGCTGCGGCGCCCATTGGGAAGCACCGGGCCCCAGCTCATGCCTTCGGTATTGTCCAGCCGTTTGAGGCGCGGGCCGGCACCCGCGCCGGTAAAGGCCGAAAAATCGGCCAGCAGGGTTTTACCGGCCGCCCGGTAATTGCCGGGCTGCAGAGCGGCAAGCGCAAGCGTGTCGGAGGCCTGGCGGGTGTCGATCAGGTAGAGCCGCAGCGAATTGCCGGCCCCGGTTCCCCAGCCGGCCATATAGGCCCGCTCCAGGACCAGCATGCGCTCGGCGTCCAGCATCAGGACTTCCGACACGCCGTTGTCGGCGAAGGCGGTGGGCGGCACGGGCGGGCGCGGGATCGCGTCGGGCACATAGGCGATCTGCCGCAGGGTTTTTCCGCTGACGAGATCGATCTGCGTGAAGCGGCACGGGCCTCCCGGCGCCTCCACCGTGGGCACGGGGCCGTCCTGCAGCAAGGCGTTTTCCATGGCGATCCAGGCGGTCCGGCCGTCCGGCGCCAGCGCCAGGCCTTCCAGCGTGAGGTTGCCGCGCGGCCCGGCGCCGGGCTGAAAGTTGAACATGGCCGGCAAAGCGAATTCGCGCACAAAACTGCCGTCGGGACGAGCTTCGCGCAGCCAGGGCGCGGTGCCCGTGGCCGCATGGCCCTCGCTGGTCCAGAGCAGGGTGTTGCTCGCCGCGCGCCAGCGTATGGCTTCCGGGTCGGGCACCGGCCCGCCCTGCAGCGCCGAAGGGTAAGGCTTGCCGTCGGCCTGGCGCAGGGTGGATACGCCCAGCAGTTCCGGCTCGCCCAGGCGGTCCATGCCCAGCGCGATGCGCGCGGTGTAAAAGCGCGCGGGGCTGGCGCTGGAACTGGCGCCGTCGTCGCTGACCAGGTAATACAGGTCGGCGGCAGGGTCGTAATCAATGCCCGACAGGCCGCCGACCGTGCTGCCCTGGAACTGCAGGCGGTGCGCGAAGAGGGATTCACCGATCAGGCGCAGGCGCGCGCGGGGCGGCTGGGTAGTTGTGGCTGCCGGCGGTGGCGCCGTGCAGCCGGCCAGACCCAGAACGGAGGCCGCGCCGGCTCCGAAAACCAGGCGGCGCCTGGAGAGGGAAGCGGAATGCGTGTTCATGCAGCCAGTCTAGCGGCCGCGCCTGCGGGAAATGTGACAGCGGCCGCGTTTACTGCGCCACGGTCTGCCGCACCGCCTGCTCCCAGCGCGCCATGAGTTCTGCGGCCCGGTCCGCGCCCAGCGTGGGCAAAAACTTGCGCTCGGCGCGCCACATGCCCGAGAGTTCGTCGATGCTGCCGTAGACGCCGCTGGACAGCCCCGCCAGGCAGGCGGCGCCCAGCGCGGTGGTTTCGATCACCGCCGGGCGTATCACCGGGATGCCCAGCAGGTCGGCCTGGAACTGCATCAGCAGGTCGTTGACGCAGGCGCCGCCGTCCACGCGCAGCTCGGCCACCGGCGCGGCGCCGGCGCTGACCGCATCGCGGCTCATGGCCTGCAGCAGGGCGGCGCTCTGGTAGGCGATGCTTTCGAGCGCGGCGCGCGCGATGTGGGCCACCGTGGTGCCGCGCGTGAGGCCGGTGATGGTGCCGCGCGCGTCGGGTTTCCAGTAGGGCGCGCCCAGGCCGGTGAAGGCCGGCACCATCATCACGCCGCCCGAGTCGGGCACGCTTTCGGCCAGCCCCTGGACTTCGGCGCTGCCCTTGATGGCGTGCAGGCCGTCGCGCAGCCACTGCACCACGGCGCCGCCCACGAACACGCTGCCCTCGATGGCGAACTGGGTTTGCGCCGTTGTTTGTGCCGCGCTGGTGGTCAGCAAGCCGTTGTGCGAGGTCTGGAATTGCCCGCCCGTATGCATCAGCATGAAGCAGCCGGTGCCGTAGGTGTTCTTCGCCATGCCGGCCTTGAAGCAGGCCTGGCCGAAGAGCGCGCTTTGCTGGTCGCCGGCCACGCCGCCAATGGCAATCGCCTGGCCCAGCAGTTCGGGCAGCACTTCGCCGTAGTGCGCGCTGGAGGGCAACACCTTGGGCATCAGCGACGCCGGGATGCCGAGTAGTTCAAGCAGTTCATCGTCCCACTGGTTGGTGTGCACATTGAACAGCATGGTGCGCGACGCGTTGCTGACGTCGGTGGCGTGCAGCGCGCCGCCCGTGAGTTGCCACATCAGCCAGCTGTCTATGGTGCCGAAGGCGAGCTCGCCGCGCTCGGCCTGCGCGCGGGCGCCGGGCACGTTGTCGAGCAACCATTTGAGTTTGGTGCCCGAGAAATAGGCGTCTATCAGCAGCCCGGTTTTGGACTGGATCAGGCTTTCCTTGCCCTGTTCGCGCAAGGCGGCGCAGGTGGCTTCGGCGCGCCTGTCCTGCCAGACGATGGCGTGGTGGATGGGCTGGCCGGTCTTGCGGTTCCAGACGGCCGTGGTCTCGCGCTGGTTGGTGATGCCCAGCGCGCGTATGTCGCCGGCCTTGATGTTCGCTTTGGCCAGCACCTCGCGCGCCGTGGCCAACTGGGTGCGCCAGATTTCATTCAGGTCGTGTTCGACCCAGCCGGGCCTGGGGTAGATCTGCGGCAGCTCCTGCTGGGCCAGGGCCACGATGTGGCCCTGTTCGTCGAACACGATGCTGCGGGAGCTGGAGGTTCCCTGGTCGAGGGCAAGAAGGTAGGTCATGCGCTGGAGTGTATGAAAAGCCGGCGGCCCGGATGTTCAGGAATGCGCCACTTCGCAGCTCACGTCCGCTTCCTCCAGCAGGGCCGGAAAGGGCTCGGGCGGCGGCATGTCGGTGAACAGGCGGTCGATTTGCGACAGTGTGGCCAGCTCGACCATGGCCGGGCGGTTGAACTTGCTGCTGTCGGCGGCCAGCCAGACTTCGCGCGCGTGCCCGATGATGGTCTGGGCGACCTTGACCTCGCGGTAGTCGAAGTCGCGCAGCGAGCCGTCGGGCTCTATGCCCGAGATGCCGATGACGGCGATGTCGACGCGGAACTGGCGTATGAAGTCGACCGCCGCCTCGCCCACGATGCCGCGGTCGCGCGCGCGCACCACGCCGCCGGCCACGATGACCTCGCAGTCGGTGTTGCCGCAGAGGATGGCCGCCACATTGAGGTTGTTGGTGATGACGCGCAGCCCCTTGTGGTTCAGCAAGGCCTTGGCGATGGCTTCGGTGGTAGTGCCGATGTTGAGGATCAGCGAGCAGTCGTTGGGAATGCGCCTGGCCACGGCCCGCGCGATGCGTGCCTTGCCTTCGGCGTTGAGGCTTTCGCGCTGGCGGTGCGCGATGTTTTCAATGGTGGAACTGGGCACCCGCACGCCGCCGTGAAAGCGCGTCAGCAGCCCGGCTTCGGACAGGCGCTGCACGTCGCGCCTGACGGTCTGCAGGGTGACGTTGAGCTTGTCGGCCAACTGCTCGACGGAGGCCGACCCATGGGTGCGCACCACGTCAAGAAGCTTGATTTGCCTGGGGTTGGAGTTCACGCGGGTCCAAGTCTGAGGTGGCGGGGATTGGAAGGACTTACTAGAAGGACTTAAGGATAGGGCTCGAAGAAACTTTATATCGAAACAAAAGGAAACAGATAAGGGAAAACAAGTAGATCAAACAATCACGAAAGAAGAAAAATAGAAAAAAACCGAACTTCCAAAAGTTTCGACCGCAAGTTTTACAGGGAGTGTTTGTCTTGTCGCCTGTCTCCATTTTTCTGTCTGTCGCGGCCCTGGCTGAGGCCCGGTTCCGCCCCTTGCAACCCGTGCGGGACATGGGCGCGGCATGATGCAATTGGCCCTGGACCAGATCAGCAAAAAAGTCGGCGCCGAGCAATGGCTGCACGGCATGAGCCTGGCGCCGCGCAGCGGGGAAGTCACCGTGCTGCTGGGCGCCACGCAGGCCGGCAAGACCAGCCTGATGCGCATCATGGCGGGGCTGGACGTTCCCACGCAAGGCAAGGTCCTGGTCAACGGCGCGGACGTGACCGGCACGCCAGTGCGCGAGCGCAACGTCGCCATGGTCTACCAGCAGTTCATCAACTACCCCTCGCTGCGCGTGGCCGACAACATCGGCTCGCCGCTCAAGCTGCGCGGCGAAAAAGACATCGCGCAGAAAGTGCGCAGCCTGGCCGCGCGCCTGCACATCGACAGCTTCCTGGACCGCTACCCGGCCGAGCTTTCCGGCGGGCAGCAGCAGCGCGTGGCCCTGGCGCGCGCGCTGGCCAAGGGCGCGCCCCTGATGCTGCTCGACGAACCGCTGGTCAACCTCGACTACAAGCTGCGCGAGGAACTGCGCGAAGAACTGACCCAGCTCTTTGCCGCCGGCGACTCCACGGTGATTTACGCCACCACCGAGCCCGGCGAAGCCCTGCTGCTGGGCGGCTACACCGCCGTGATGGATGGCGGCGAACTGCTGCAATACGGCCCGACGGCCGAGGTCTTTCACACGCCGCAGTCGCTGCGCGTGGCACGCGCCTTCAGCGACCCGCCCATGAACCTGATGGCCGCGATGCCCGCCGCGCAGGGCCTGCAGCTGGCGGGCGGTCCGGTCTTGACACTGAAACTGCCCGCTGCGCCCGCCCAGCGCCTGGTGTCCTTCACGGCGGGGGTGCGCGGCAGCGCGCTGCGCATCACGGCGCGCGGCGGCGACGAGGTGGCGCTGCCCGGCAAGGTCGAGCTGGCCGAAATTTCGGGCTCTGACACCTTTGTCCACGTGTCCACCGCGGTGGGCGAACTGGTCGCCCAGCTCACGGGCGTGCACTACTTCGACCTCGGCGCGCCGGTCACCCTGTACCTCGATCCGGCGCAGGTCTATGTGTTTGATGCGGAAGGCGCGCTGCTGCTGGCGCCACGGAGGTCTCATGGCGCGCATTGACCTGGACCTGGCCCACGCCTACCGGCCCAACCCGCGCGAGGACAGCGACTACGCACTGCTGCCGCTCACCATGAGTTTTCGCGACGGCGGCGCCTACGCGCTGCTGGGCCCCTCGGGCTGCGGCAAAACCACCATGCTCAACATCATGTCGGGCCTGCTGGTGCCCTCGCAGGGCACGGTCAGGTTCGACGGCGTGGACGTGACGCATGCGACGCCGCAGCAGCGCAACATCGCGCAGGTGTTCCAGTTCCCGGTGATTTACGACACCATGACGGTGGCCGAGAACCTGGCCTTCCCGCTGCGCAACCGCAAGGTGCCGGAAGACCAGATCAAGAAACGCGTGGGCGAAATCGCCGAGATGCTGGACATGAGCGGCCAGCTCAACCACCGCGCGGCCGGGCTGGCGGCCGACGCCAAGCAGAAGATCTCGCTGGGCCGCGGCCTGGTGCGGCCCGACGTGTCGGCCGTGCTGTTCGACGAGCCGCTCACGGTGATTGACCCGCACCTCAAATGGCAGCTGCGGCGCAAGCTCAAGCAGATCCACCGCGAGCTCAAGCTGACGTTGATCTACGTCACGCACGACCAGGTGGAGGCGCTGACCTTTGCCGAAGATGTGGTGGTGATGACGCGCGGCCGCGCGGTGCAGACCGGCTCGGCCGATGCGCTGTTCGAGCGACCCCGCCATACCTTTGTGGGCCATTTCATCGGCTCGCCCGGCATGAACTTTTTGCCGGCCACGGTGACGGGCGGCGCGTTGCGCGTCGCGGGGCGGCCGTTGGCACTGCCGCCCGAGCGCGCCATGCCCGACGGCGAACTCAAGCTGGGCGTGCGCCCCGAATACGTGGTGAAGACCGCGCCCGGCGACCCGGCCGCGCTGCCCTTCACCGTCACGCTGGTGCAGGACATAGGCACGCACTGGATGCTGACGGCCCGCATCGGCGAACACACGCTGAAAGCCCGGCTGAACCCGGCGGCGAGAGCGCCCAAGGTGGGCGAGGAAGTCTGGCTGCAGGTCATGGGGCCGCATACCTGCCTTTACCTCAATGATGAACTGGTGGATGCATGAGCGCAGCGCAGAACCGCTTCAAGCAAGCTCCGGCCCCCTCGGGGGGCAGCGCAGTACACGCAGTGACAAGCGTGGGGGCAAACCCATGAGCACGACAACCAAGCCCATTAATCAAAAGGCCTGGCTGCTGGTGCTGCCGGTCATCATCTGCGTGGCCTTCTCCGCCATCCTGCCGCTCATGACGGTGGTCAACTATTCGGTGCAGGACATCATCTCGCCCGAGCGGCGCGTGTTCGTCGGCACCGAGTGGTTTGCCTCGGTCATGCGCGACGAGGAACTGCATGCGGCGCTGTGGCGGCAACTGACCTTTTCGCTGGCGGTGCTGGCGGTGGAGATTCCGCTGGGGATTGCGCTCGCGCTCTCCATGCCGGCGCAGGGCTGGAAGGCCTCGCTGGTGCTGGTGCTGGTTGCGCTGTCGCTGCTGATCCCCTGGAACGTGGTGGGTACCATCTGGCAGATTTACGGGCGCGCCGACATCGGCCTGCTGGGCGCGATGCTGCAGAAAATGGGTTTTGACTACAGCTACACCGGCAACGCCACGCATGCCTGGGTGACGGTGTTGATGATGGACGTCTGGCACTGGACGCCGCTGGTGGCCTTGTTGTGCTACGCCGGCTTGCGCTCGATTCCGGACGCTTACTACCAGGCCGCGCGCATAGACGGCGCCAGCAAGTTCGCGGTGTTCCGCTACATCCAGCTGCCCAAGATGCGCGGCGTGCTGATGATCGCGGTGCTGCTGCGCTTCATGGACAGCTTCATGATCTACACCGAGCCCTTTGTGCTGACGGGCGGCGGGCCGGGCAATGCCACGACCTTCCTCTCGCAATACCTCACGCAGAAAGCCGTCGGCCAGTTCGACCTGGGCCCGGCGGCGGCTTTCTCGCTGATTTACTTTTTGATCATCCTGCTCTTGTGCTTCATCCTTTACAACTGGATGCAGCGCGTCGGCACGCAGGGGAAAGAAGGCGTGGAATGAACACCTCCAGATTCCAGGCACGCACGCTGTTCCTGATTGCCTATATCGTGTTCGCGCTCTTGCCCATCTACTGGATGGTCAACATGAGCTTCAAGACCAATTCCGAGATCCTGTCGAGCTTCTCGTTTTTCCCCCAGCACTTCACCTGGGCCAACTACAAGACCATCTTTACCGACCCGTCCTGGTATTCGGGCTACATCAACAGCCTGATCTACGTCGCCATCAACACGGTGATCTCCATCACCGTCGCCTTGCCGGCCGCGTATGCGTTTTCGCGCTACAGCTTCCTGGGCGACAAGCATGTGTTCTTCTGGCTGCTGACGAATCGCATGACGCCGCCGGCGGTGTTTCTGCTGCCCTTCTTCCAGCTCTACACCACGGTGGGGCTGATGGACACCCACATCGCGGTAGCACTGGCCCACCTGCTGTTCAACGTGCCGCTGGCGGTGTGGATCCTGGAAGGCTTCATGAGCGGCATCCCGCGCGAGATCGACGAGACGGCCTATATCGACGGCTACTCCTTCCCGCGCTTTTTTGTGCGCATCTTCCTGCCGCTGATCAAGGCCGGTGTGGGTGTGGCGGCCTTCTTCTGCTTCATGTTCAGCTGGGTGGAACTGCTGTTGGCGCGCACGCTGACCAGCGTCAATGCCAAGCCCATCGTTGCGACCATGACGCGCACCGTGTCGGCCTCGGGCATGGACTGGGCCACGCTGGCCGCGGCCGGCGTGCTGACCATCGTGCCGGGCGCCATCGTGATCTGGTTTGTGCGCAACTACATCGCGAAGGGTTTCGCGATGGGCCGGGTATGAAACACCCCCGAAGCGCCTTCGGCGCCTCCCCCTCAAGGGGGCGCCACCTGCGGCCCGGCGAAGCCGGTTCCGCGATGGCACTTGCCTGGGCACGTGCGGTGCGGATGCTGCTGAATAAGGAGATGACTCATGTTTGAGTGGATGGCCTGGACGACGCCGGTGGCGGTTTTTTTCTGCTGCATCGTGTTGATGCTGGTGGGCATGACGGTGTGGGAGCTGAAGTCGCCGACGACGCTCAGGCGCGGTTTTTTGCCGCTGGAGACCACGCGCGGCGACCGGCTCTTCATAGGCCTGCTCGGCGCGGCCTATGTGAACCTGATTTTTGTCGGCATCAGCGGCAAGCTGGCCGGCTGGCTGGGGCTGGAGGCGGACCCGTCTATCTGGATCAGCTTTGTGCTGTCGATGGCCTTGCTGGCCCTGGTCATGCGCAAGGGATAGCCAGGCGACAAGAAAGAAAAGAAAAACAGAGATGAGAAAAAGGAACCCGGCTCATATTCCCCGGAGCCGAACAACCTTCCACCACGGGGAGTGAACCAATGAGGAGACAAGTCATGAAAGTGCGTTATTCGCGTTATTCGGTACTGGCGATTGCCGCCGCGTGTGCCGCGGCCAGCCCCGGCTGGGCCGGCGAAGCCGAGGCGAAGAAATGGATTGACAGCGAATTCCAGCCCTCCACGCTGTCCAAGGACAAGCAGCAGGCGGAGATGAAGTGGTTCATCGACACGGCCAAAAAGCTGCAGGCCAAGGGCGTGAAGGAAATCTCGGTGGTGTCCGAGACCATCACCACCCACGAGTACGAATCGAAGACGCTGGCCAAGGCCTTCGCGGAGATTACCGGCATCAAGGTCAAGCACGACCTGATCCAGGAGGGCGACGTGGTCGAGAAGCTGCAGACCTCCATGCAGTCGGGCAAGTCGATTTACGACGGCTGGATTTCCGACTCCGACCTTATCGGCACCCATTACCGCTACGGCAAGGTGCTGAACCTGACCGATTACATGGCGGGCAAGGGCAAGGAATACACGAATCCTGGCCTGGACCTCAAGGACTTCATCGGCACCAAGTTCACCACCGCGCCCGACGGCAAGCTCTACCAGCTCCCCGACCAGCAGTTCGCCAACCTCTACTGGTTCCGCGCCGACCTGTTCGCGCGCAAGGACCTGCAGGACAAGTTCAAGGCCAAATACGGCTACGACCTGGGCGTGCCGCTGAACTGGAGCGCCTATGAGGACATCGCCGAGTTCTTTACCAACGACGTGAAAACCATAGACGGCAAGCCCATCTACGGCCACATGGACTACGGCAAGAAGGATCCGTCGCTGGGCTGGCGCTTTACCGACGCCTGGTTGTCCATGGCCGGCACCGCCGACATCGGCACGCCCAACGGCCTGCCCATCGACGAGTGGGGCATCCGTGTGGCGGCCGACAAGTGCACGCCGGTGGGCGCCTCGGTGTCGCGCGGCGGCGCGACGAATTCGCCGGCCGCCGTCTACGCGCTGACCAAGTACGTGGACTGGATGAAGAAGTACGCGCCCAAGGAGGCGACCGGCATGACCTTCGGCGAAGCCGGCCCGGTGCCGGCCCAGGGCCAGATCGCCCAGCAGATCTTCTGGTACACGGCCTTCACGGCCGACATGACCAAGAAGGGCCTGCCCGTGGTGAATGCCGACGGCACGCCGAAGTGGCGCATGGCGCCCGGCCCCAACGGCCCCTACTGGAAGCAGGGCATGCAAAACGGCTACCAGGATGTCGGGTCATGGACCTTCTTCGCCGCGCATGACGAGAACAAGACGGCAGCCGCCTGGCTGTACGCGCAGTTCATCACCGCCAAGACCACCTCGCTCAAAAAGACCATCGTCGGCCTCACGCCGATTCGCGAATCGGACATCCAGTCCAAGGCGATGACCGACATGGCGCCCAAGCTGGGCGGCCTGGTGGAGTTCTACCGCAGCCCCGCCCGCGTTGCCTGGTCGCCGACCGGCACCAACGTGCCGGACTACCCCAAGCTGGCCCAGCTCTGGTGGAAGAACGTGGCGCAGGCCGTGACCGGCGAAAAAACCCCGCAGGCCTCCATGGACACCCTGGCCGACGAGATGGACCAGGTGATGGGCCGCCTGGAGCGCGCGGGCATGGCCAAGTGCCCGCCCAAGCTCAATCCCAAGGGCGACCCGGCCAAATGGCTGAGCGACAAGGCGGCGCCCTGGGCCAAGCTGGCCAATGAAAAGCCCAAAGGCGAAACCATCAACTACGACAAGCTGCTGCAGGCCTGGAAAGACGGCAAGGTACGCTAAGCCCGCAGGCCGCGCGGCACAAGGGTGCCGCGCGGCCTGCTTTTTGCTGAAGCCTGATACGGGCGACGCCATGGCGCTGGGGTAAGCTCGGGCGCACTTTAAAAAATGGGTTTGTATGGAACGGGAATCAAAGCCCATGACGACTGAATTTGCGCCGGCGGCGACGCGGCGCCAGGATTTGATGGCCAGGCTCGCCGAGCCGCGGCACTACGACGTCGCCATCATCGGCGGCGGCGCCACCGGCCTGGGCGTGGCGCTGGACGCCGCCGCGCGCGGGTTTTCCGTCGTGCTGGTGGAATCGCACGACTTCGCCAAGGGCACATCCTCGCGCGCCACCAAGCTGGTGCACGGCGGCGTGCGCTACCTGGCGCAAGGCAATATCTCCCTGGTGCGCGAAGCCTTGCACGAACGCACCACGCTGCTGGCCAATGCGCCGCACCTGGCGCAACCGCTGCCATTTGTGATGCCCTCCTACAAATTCTGGGAGGCGCCGTTCTACGGCATCGGGCTCAAGATGTATGACGCGCTGGCCGGCAAGGCGGGCCTGGGCGCCACCGAGTTCCTCAACCGGAAGGAAACGCTCGCCTACCTGCCGACCGTGCAGCCGCAAGACCTCAAGGGCGGCGTCAAGTACTGGGACGGCCAGTTTGACGACGCACGGCTGGCGCTGGCGCTGGCCCGCACGGCGGCCCGCCAGGGCGCGCTGCTGGTCAATTACTGCGCCGCCACCGGCCTGATCCATGAGGACGGCAAACTGGCCGGCCTGCATGCGCGCGATCAGGAAACCGGCCGTGCTTTCGAGATCCGCGCGAGCTGCGTGGTGAACGCCGCCGGCGTCTGGGTGGACCAGCTGCGCCTGCTGGACGGCCAGGCCATAGGCCGCGACGCCAAACCCATGGTGGCGCCCAGCCAGGGCGTGCACATCGTAGTTGACCGCTCGTTCTTGCCCACCGACCACGCCATGCTGGTGCCGAAGACGGCCGACGGCCGGGTGCTGTTTGCCGTGCCCTGGCTCGGAAAGACCATCCTGGGCACCACCGACACGCCGCGCCACGACCTGGCGCGCGAGCCGCTGCCTTTCCGGGAAGAGGTCGACTTCATCCTGCGCGAATCGGCCCGCTACCTGAGCCGCGCGCCCGGGCCGGCGGACATCAAAAGCATCTGGGTGGGGCTGCGGCCGCTGGTCAAGCCGCCGGACGAGGACGCCGGCAGCACCCAGGCCCTGTCGCGCGAGCACACGGTGCTGGTCAGCAAGAGCGGCCTGGTGACGGTCACCGGCGGGAAATGGACCACCTATCGGGCCATGGCCGAAGACGTGCTGGACAACTGCTTCAAGGCGGCCTTGTTGTCGGCCCGTGCTGCCGGCGCCACTTCGCACCTGAAGTTAGTTGGCGCTCACAACTCTGGTCACAAGATCAGCGAAGCGCCGGGCCCACATCTATATGGCAGTGAGGCTCCCGCCATGGAAAGTCTGCCGGGCGCCGGCCACGAACTGGGCGGCGGCCTGACGGAAGCCATGGTGCGCTTCGCCGCCCGCCATGAATATGCGCGTACGGTCGAAGACGTGCTGGCGCGGCGTTCGCGCCTGCTCTTCCTGGACGCCGCCCTGGCCAGAACCCTGGCCCCGGAAGTGGCGTCCCTGCTGCAGCAGGAAACCGGGGTGGATCCGCAACTGGACGCATTTTTGGCGCTGTGCGGCCAATACCTGAGCCTGCCTGACTGAAAAATCGGACACCTGGGGACCGGAAAGCACCGGCCCCGGCTTGCTCTATTTTTGATAGCACCCTGACTATGCCTGTAGTGAGTTTGAACTTGATTTGGCATGGTTTCTCGGCGCAACACCAAGGCTGGTTGCGAGGCCTTTGGGCCCGCCAAAGCCGTTTGCCGGGCTGTCGCGGGGATATTTTCACAACAGCCGGTTGACAGGCCCAAATGATTTAGTGATAATCGTGGGCTTCGCTCTAAAAGGCGAAGAATTCTGCCTAAAGGAAGCATCGCAAGTGGTTTGCGGTGTGGACGACAGGCCCAAGACTGATTGGCTGGTGATCCCAAGGGGTTGCCTTCCGGTGCAAGTTGGGAACACATTTAAATGATTCAAACGCAATCCAAGCTCGATGTTGCTGACAACACGGGTGCCAAGTCCGTGATGTGCATCAAGGTTCTGGGCGGCTCCAAGCGCCGGTACGCCAGCGTTGGTGACGTCATCAAGGTGAGCATCAAAGAAGCCGCTCCGCGTGGCCGCGTCAAAAAAGGCGAGGTTTACAGCGCTGTGGTCGTTCGCACCGCCAAAGGCATCCGCCGCGGTGACGGCTCCCTCGTCAAATTCGACGGCAACGCAGCAGTGTTGCTTAACGCCAAGCTGGAGCCTATCGGCACCCGCATCTTCGGACCCGTCACGCGCGAACTGCGCACTGAGAAGTTCATGAAGATCGTGTCCCTGGCTCCTGAAGTTCTGTAAGGACTCGCCATGAACAAAATCCGTAAAGGCGACGAGATCATCGTGATCGCCGGTCGCGACAAAGGCAAGCGCGGCAAGATTTCGCTGCGCAAAGACGACAGCTACGTGCTGGTGGATGGGATCAACCTGGTGAAAAAACACACCAAGCCCAACCCCCTCAAGGGCACCACCGGCGGCATCGTCGAAAAAAGCATGCCGATTCACCAGTCGAACGTGGCAATTTTCAATGCCGCAACCGGCAAGGCGGATCGCGTTGGCATCAAGCTTCTGGCAGACGGCAAAAAAGTGCGCGTCTTCAAGTCCAGCGGCGAAGAAATCAAGGCTGCATAACATGGCAAAGACCGCACCTGTACAACAAGCCGCTTCGCAGGCCCGCCTGCAAGCCCAGTACCGCGAAAAAATCGCCCCCGGCCTGATTGAAAAATTCGGCTACACCTCGCCGATGCAGGTTCCCCGCATCACCAAGATCACGCTCAACATGGGTGTGAGCGAGGCTGTCGCCGACAAGAAGGTCATGGACAACGCCGTCGGCGACATGACCAAGATCGCTGGCCAGAAGCCAGTAGTTACCAAGGCCAAGAAAGCTATCGCCGGTTTCAAGATCCGCGAAGACCTGCCCATCGGCTGCATGGTGACCCTGCGCGGCGTGAAGATGTATGAGTTCCTCGATCGTTTCGTCACCGTGGCCCTGCCCCGCGTGCGCGACTTCCGTGGTATTTCCGGCCGGGCCTTCGACGGCCGCGGAAACTACAACATCGGCGTGAAAGAGCAGATCATTTTCCCTGAGATCGAGTACGACAAGGTTGACGCCCTGCGCGGTCTCAATATCAGCATCACCACCACGGCAAAGACCGATGAAGAGTGCAAGGCACTTCTCACCGCTTTCCGTTTTCCGTTCAAGAACTGAGGCGGGACATGGCAAAACAAGCTTTACTGCAACGTGAACTGAAGCGCGAGAAACTCGCGGCCAAGTTCGCCAAAAAATACGCTGAACTCAAGGCGACGTCCAACGACGCCAAGCGCTCGGACGACGAACGCGCTCTGGCCCGCCTTGAGCTGCAAAAGTTGCCCCGCAACGCCAACCCCACCCGCCAGCGCAACCGCTGCGCGATCACGGGTCGCCCGCGCGGTACGTTCCGTCAATTCGGCCTGGCTCGCGCCAAGATCCGTGAATTGGCTTTTGCTGGTGATATCCCTGGTATCACCAAGGCAAGCTGGTAAGCATAGGAGAACCACAAAATGAGCATGAGTGATCCTATTGCCGACATGTTGACCCGCATCCGCAATGCACAAATGGTTGAAAAAGCCGTTGTGCTGGTGCCGTCGTCGAAAGTCAAAGTTGCCATCGCGCAGGTACTGAAGGATGAGGGCTACATCGATGGCTTCTCCGTCAAGACCGACGAAGGCAAGTCCCAGCTGGAAATCGCCCTGAAGTACTACGCAGGCCGCCCCGTGATTGAGCGCATCGAGCGCGTCAGCCGCCCCGGCCTCCGTGTCTACAAAGGCCATGGCGCCATCCCCCAGGTCATGAATGGCCTTGGTGTGGCAATTGTCACGACGCCCCAGGGCGTCATGACTGATCGTAAAGCCCGCGCTACCGGTATCGGTGGTGAAGTGCTTTGCTACGTGGCCTAACGGCGGCATTGAGGAGAAACTGAAATGTCTCGTGTAGGAAAAATGCCAGTCTCCGTGCCCCAGGGCGTGGACGTGGCGATCAAAGACGACCAGATCAACGTCAAGGGCGCCCTCGGTACCCTGGCGCTGACGCAAAACGCGCTTGTCACCATCAAGAACGATGCGGGCAAGCTGACCTTTGCACCGGCCAACGATTCGCGTGAAGCCAATGCCATGAGCGGCACGATGCGCCAGCTCGTGAACAACATGGTGACCGGTGTGACCAAGGGCTTTGAGAAGAAGCTCAGCCTGATCGGCGTGGGTTACAAGGCCCAGGCCCAAGGCGCCAAGCTGAACCTGACGGTGGGTTACTCCCACCCGGTGGTGATGGACATGCCGGCCGGCATCAAGGTGGAAACGCCTACGCCGACCGAAGTCGTCATCAAGGGTTCCGACCGCCAGCGTGTGGGACAGATCGCCGCCGAAGTGCGCGCCGTCCGTCCTCCCGAGCCCTACAAAGGCAAGGGCATCCGTTATTCGGATGAGAAAATCACGATCAAAGAAACCAAGAAGAAATAAGGAGCTGCATCATGTTGACCAAAAAAGAGCAGCGCCTTCGTCGTTCACGCCAGACCCGCATCCGCATTGCCACGCAAGGTGTTGCTCGTCTGACCGTCAACCGCACCAATCTGCACATCTACGCGACCGTTATCTCCGGCGACGGCGCCAAGGTTCTGGCTGCCGCTTCCACCGCGGAAGTCGAAGTGCGCAAGGAAATCGGCGCCTCGGGTAAAGGCGGAAACGTTGCTGCTGCGCAGGCCATTGGCAAGCGCATTGCCGAAAAGGCAAAAGCAGCAGGTGTTGAAAAAGTGGCGTTTGATCGCGCCGGTTTTGCGTACCACGGCCGCGTCAAAGCGCTGGCTGATGCGGCTCGCGAAGCTGGTTTGCAGTTCTAAGCAGACTGGAATTAAGTATGGCTAAGTTTCAAGCAAAATCGAACAACGACGCTCCAGACGATGGTCTGAAGGAAAAAATGATCGCGGTCAACCGCGTGACCAAAGTCGTGAAGGGCGGCCGTATCCTCGGTTTCGCCGCACTCACGGTCGTTGGTGACGGTGACGGCCGCGTCGGCATGGGCAAGGGCAAGTCGAAAGAAGTGCCTGCAGCCGTGCAGAAGGCCATGGAAGAAGCGCGCCGCAACATGACCAAGGTCTCGTTGAAGAACGGCACGATCCACCACAATGTTTTCGGCCACCACGGTGCAGCCAGCGTCATGATGGCGCCGGCTCCCAAGGGTACCGGCATCATTGCCGGCGGCCCGATGCGCGCTGTTTTCGAAGTCATGGGCATTACCGACATCGTGGCCAAGAGCCATGGTTCGAGCAATCCCTACAACATGGTGCGCGCCACCATGGATGCACTGAACAACTCCACGACCGCTTCTGAAATTGCGGCCAAGCGTGGTAAATCAGTCGAAGAAATCTTCGGCTAAGGCGGCATTGAAATGACCAAAGAAACCAAAGTAAAAGTCCAGCTGGTTCGCAGCCCGATTGGCACCAAGGAATCGCATCGCGCCACCGTGCGCGGTCTGGGCCTTCGTGGCGTCAACAGCGTCAGCGAACTGCAGGACACCCCCGCAGTGCGCGGCATGATCAACAAGATCAGCTATCTGGTCAAGATTGTCTGAGCGGAGACTCATCATGGAATTGAACGGAATCAAGCCTAGCGAAGGCGCCAAACATGCCAAACGACGCGTCGGTCGCGGCATCGGCTCTGGCCTGGGCAAAACGGCAGGACGTGGTCATAAAGGCCAGAAGTCCCGCTCCGGTGGGTACCACAAGGTGGGCTTCGAAGGCGGTCAAATGCCTATGCAGCGCCGCTTGCCCAAGCGCGGCTTCAAGTCGCATCTGCTGAAGTTCAACGCCGAAGTCACTCTTGGCGCGCTGGAGCAGCTCGGCCTGGCCGAAGTGGACTTGCTCGCTCTGAAGACGGCCGGCCTGGTGGGCCAGCTCGCCAAGAACGTCAAGATCATCAAGACCGGTGAACTGACCAAGGCTGTCAAGCTGAACGGCATTTCCGCCACGGCAGCTGCCAAGGCCGTGATCGAAGCCGCCGGCGGCTCCGTCGCTTAATACCTGACTGGATAAATCAGTGGCAACCACTTCGGCTCAAATCGCGAAAACCGGCAAGTACGGTGATCTGCGCAACAGGCTTGTGTTTTTGCTGCTGGCCCTGGTGGTGTACCGCATTGGCGCGCACATCCCGGTGCCAGGGATTGACCCTGGCCAGCTGAAAGAGCTTTTCAAGGGCCAGCAAGGCGGCATATTGAACCTGTTCAATATGTTCTCGGGTGGTGCCCTGTCGCGATTCACGGTGTTTGCCCTGGGCATCATGCCGTACATCTCGGCCTCCATCATCATGCAGTTGATGACCTATGTGGTCCCGACGTTTGAGCAGATGAAAAAAGAAGGTGAAAGCGGCCGCCGCAAGATCACCCAGTACACGCGTTACGGCACGCTGGCCCTGGCTTTGTTTCAGTCCATGGGCATTGCCGTGGCGCTGGAAAGCTCGCCGGGCCTGGTGCTGGTGCCTGGTTTCGGTTTCCGTATGACGGCGGTGTTCAGCCTCACGGCCGGCACGATGTTCTTGATGTGGCTGGGCGAGCAGATCACCGAGCGCGGCCTGGGCAACGGGATTTCGATCCTGATCTTCGCCGGTATCGCGGCCGGCTTGCCGAACGCGATGGGTGGTTTGCTGGAGCTGGTGCGCACCGGTGCCATGAGTATCGTGGTGGCGATCCTGATCGTTGCTGTGGTTGTGCTGGTGACCTACTTTGTGGTGTTTGTGGAACGTGGCCAGCGCAAGATTCTTGTGAATTATGCGCGGCGACAGGTGGGCAACAAGGTCTACGGCGGGCAGTCATCGCACTTGCCGTTGAAGCTGAACATGGCGGGTGTGATCCCTCCGATCTTCGCTTCGTCGATCATCTTGTTGCCGGCGACGGTTGTGGGCTGGTTCAGTGCTGGTGACAGCATGCGCTGGCTCAAGGACATCGCCAGCACGCTGACCCCGGGCCAGCCGATCTATGTGATGCTGTATGCCAGCGCGATCGTGTTTTTCTGCTTCTTCTACACGGCCCTGGTGTTCAACAGCCGTGAAACGGCGGACAACCTGAAGAAGAGCGGCGCCTTCATCCCCGGCATTCGGCCGGGCGACCAGACGGCCCGCTACATTGACAAAATCCTGGTGCGCTTGACGCTGGCAGGTGCGGTGTACATCACATTCGTGTGTTTGCTGCCGGAGTTTCTGATTTTGAAATACAACGTGCCTTTCTATTTCGGCGGCACGTCGTTGATGATTATTGTCGTGGTGACCATGGATTTCATGGCCCAGGTGCAGAACTACATGATGTCGCAACAGTATGAGTCGTTGCTTAAAAAGGCGAACTTCAAGACGTCACTGGGCGGTTAACTGGATATTTGATGGGATATGTCTAAAGACGATGTGATCCAGATGCAAGGTGAGGTTGTAGAAAACCTTCCCAATGCGACTTTCAGGGTGAAGCTGGAAAATGGACATGTTGTACTGGGGCACATCTCAGGGAAAATGCGGATGCACTACATCCGCATTCTTCCCGGTGACAAGGTAACGGTTGAATTGACGCCTTACGATTTATCGCGCGCACGAATTGTTTTCCGTGCCAAGTAAGCACAGAGTGAAAGTTTAGGAGTAATAGAAATGAGAGTTTCAGCTTCGGTCAAGAAAATTTGCCGTAACTGCAAAGTTATCCGTCGCAAGGGCGTTGTCCGTGTGATTTGCACGGATCCGCGTCACAAACAGCGTCAAGGCTGATTTCAAGAGTTTTAGAGGACGAACATGGCTCGTATCGCTGGTATCAATATTCCGCCGCAGCAACACGCCGAAATCGGCTTGACTGCTATCTTTGGCATCGGTCGCACACGCGCTCGCAAAATTTGCGAAGCATGTGACATCGCGTACGCCAAAAAGGTCAAAGATCTGACCGATGGCGACCTGGAAAAAATCCGTGAGCAGATCGCCCTGTTCACCATCGAAGGTGACTTGCGTCGTGAAACCACGATGAACATCAAGCGCCTGATGGACATCGGCTGCTACCGCGGTTTCCGTCACCGCCGTGGCCTGCCCATGCGCGGCCAGCGCACCCGGACCAACGCCCGTACCCGCAAGGGCCCGCGCAAGGCCGCTGCAGCTTTGAAGAAATAATTGAGAGGTCGTCATGGCAAAATCACCAAGCAATAACGCCGCACAGCGCGTTCGCAAGAAAGTTCGCAAGAACGTGGCCGATGGCATCGCCCACGTCCACGCTTCTTTCAACAACACGATCATCACCATCACGGATCGCCAGGGCAACGCCTTGTCCTGGGCATCCTCCGGTGGCCAGGGCTTCAAGGGCTCGCGCAAATCCACCCCCTTCGCAGCGCAGGTCGCTTCCGAAGTGGCTGGCCGCGCCGCCATTGAGCAGGGCATCAAGAACCTTGACGTCGAAATCAAGGGTCCTGGTCCAGGCCGTGAATCCTCTGTTCGCGCATTGGGCGCACTCGGCATCCGGATCAACTCCATTGCCGATGTGACCCCGGTTCCGCACAACGGTTGCCGGCCGCAAAAGCGCCGCCGCATCTGATCCCCCGTGCCTGGTATCCGACGGGTTGTTTCGGCCCGTCAGATACCAGGCATTTTCACCAAGCCCACCGCCGCAGGTTACGACCTCCGGCTCCTGCAATTCATTGCAGCAGATGACAAAAGGACACTCAAGTGGCACGTTACCTAGGCCCCAAGGCCAAACTTTCCCGCCGTGAAGGCACCGACCTGTTCCTGAAGAGCGCACGCCGCGCCATCAGCGACAAGGCCAAATTCGACTCCAAGCCAGGTCAACACGGCCGTACCTCCGGTACCCGTACTTCCGACTTCGGCCTGCAACTGCGCGAGAAGCAAAAAGTCAAGCGCATGTACGGCGTGCTCGAAAAGCAATTCCGCCGCTACTTCGAAGAAGCCGACCGCCGCAAGGGCAACACCGGCGCCAATCTGTTGTTCATCCTGGAATGCCGCCTGGACAACGTGGTGTACCGCATGGGCTTCGGTTCGACCCGCGCCGAAGCGCGCCAGCTCGTGTCGCACAAGGCCATCACGGTCAACGGCGGCTCGGTCAACATTCCTTCGTACATGGTCAAGGCCGGCGACATCATCGCCGTGCGCGACAAGTCGAAGAAACAGACCCGCATCACCGAAGCTCTCGAGCTCGCCAAACAGGTCGGCATGCCCGCCTGGGTCGATGTGAACGCCGACAAGGGCGAAGGCACCTTCAAGAAGGTTCCTGACCGCGATGAGTTTGCCGCCGACGTCAACGAATCGTTGATCGTCGAGTTGTACTCACGCTAATTTTCGTTCCTGCGATACGGGGCACCGTATCGCCAGGGTGTGCTTCGCCGGCCTTATCGGTGTAACGAACCGAGGGTATTGAGAGGAAGACTGCATGCAGACCAATTTGTTGAAACCAAAAACCATCAATGTTGAGCAGCTTGGCGCCAACCGCGCCAAGGTGACTCTGGAGCCGTTCGAGCGTGGCTACGGCCATACGCTGGGCAACGCGCTGCGCCGCGTTTTGTTGTCTTCCATGGTCGGCCACGCCGCCACCGAAGTCACCATCGCGGGTGTCCTGCACGAGTACTCGTCCATCGACGGTGTGCAGGAAGACGTCGTCAACATCCTGTTGAACCTCAAGGGTGTGGTGTTCAAGCTCCACAACCGCGACGAAGTCACGCTGAGCCTGCGCAAGGACGGCGAAGGCCCTGTCACCGCCGCCGACATCCAGACGCCGCATGACGTGGAAATCATCAACCCTGAGCACGTGATCGTGAACCTGTCGCACGGCGGCAAGATCGACATGCAGATCAAGGTTGAAAACGGCCGCGGCTACGTGCCGGGCAACCAGCGCCGCTACGGCGACGAGTCGCCGAAATCCATCGGCCGCATCGTGCTGGACGCGTCGTTCTCGCCCGTCAAGCGCGTGAGCTACATCGTCGAAAGCGCCCGCGTTGAGCAGCGCACCGACCTCGACAAGCTCGTGCTGGAAATCGAAACCAACGGCGCGGTGACGGCTGAAGATGCCGTCCGTGCCTCGGCCAAGATTTTGGTTGAGCAGCTGGCCGTGTTCGCGCAGCTCGAAGGCAACGAACTGGCCGCGTTTGACGCACCCGTTCAGCGCAGCTCGCAGCAGTTCGACCCGATTCTGCTGCGTCCTGTCGACGAGCTCGAACTCACCGTGCGCTCGGCGAACTGCCTCAAAGCGGAAAACATCTACTACATTGGCGACCTGATCCAGCGCACTGAAAACGAGCTGCTCAAGACCCCCAATCTGGGACGCAAATCCCTCAACGAAATCAAGGAAGTGCTGGCCTCCCGCGGCCTCACCCTCGGAATGCGCCTTGAAAGCTGGCCGCCCGCCGGCCTCGACAAGCGATAATAGAAACCCCAAGATCCCGCCTGAACGGGGATCTCGCACGGGCAGTACCTGACACGGCTGCCCGGATTTTAAAAAAGGAACACACCATGCGCCACGGACACGGACTACGTAAACTCAACCGCACCAGCGAGCACCGCCTCGCCATGCTGCGCAACATGATGAACTCGCTGTTGCAGCACGAAGTCATCAAGACCACTCTGCCAAAGGCCAAGGAATTGCGCCGCGTGGTCGAGCCCATGATCACCCTGGGCAAAGAACCCACGCTGGCCAACAAGCGCCTGGCATTCGACCGCCTGCGCGACCGCGACATGGTCGTCAAGCTGTTCGCTGAAATCGGCCCGCGCTACAAGGCTCGTCCCGGCGGCTACACCCGTATCCTGAAGATGGGTTTCCGCGTTGGCGACAATGCGCCGATGGCCCTGGTTGAACTGGTGGACCGCCCTGATGTGTCGGAAGACACTACCGCTGACACGGCCAAGGCAGAGTAAGCTACAATACAGATATACCGCGCGGTGGAGCAGCCTGGTAGCTCGTTGGGCTCATAACCCAAAGGTCGTAAGTTCAAATCTTGCCCGCGCAACCAACACGTGAGTCTCCGGACTCACAGCAAAACGCCTGCATCTAGCAGGCGTTTTGCTTTCCGGCTCACATTCTTGATTGATCGAATGGGCGCCGCGATAGGGCCTGTCAAGCGGCGATGCAAACATCGCCACCCAACAGGCCCGTACACCCACTCAGTCCGGCACCACCGCCGTGACTTCAATCTCCACCTTGGCACGGTCCTCGACCAGCGCCGCCACTTCCACACAAGTCATGGCCGGGAAGTTCTTGCCCATCACCTCGCGGTAGGCGCCGCCCAGTTCCTTGAGCCTGGCGCCGTACTCCACGCGGTCCACCACGTACCAGGTCATGCGCACCATGTGTTCGGGGCCCGCGCCGCCGGCCTGCAGCACCGCCAGGATATTTTGCAGGGCCTGTTTGGTCTGCGCGATGAAGTCGTCGCTCTCAAACTCCTGCCTCGCATTCCAGCCTATCTGCCCGCCGACGAAGAGCAGCGCGCCGCGCGCCAGGATGCCGTTGGCATACCCTTTGGGCTCGGCCCAATCAGGGGGTTGTAGTTTTTTGATCATGTGTCTCCAGGAGATGTTGTTTTCAGATAAGGCAGCAGCGCGCTGCGCAGTTCGTCGGGGATGCGCACGGCCTTGCCATGGGGAACTTCGGAATACACGACCACACCGTGCGCCCTGAGCCTGACGGCGCCGGTATCCCCGAGGATCTCGTACTGCATGCCCATGCTCGAGCCGCCTATGCGCGTGAGTTCCAGCGTGATCGTGAGCTGGTCGCCGTTGCGGCACATGCCGAGGAACTCGGTCTTCAGGTCCACGATGGGCACGCCGGTGCCGCCGGCGATCAGCTTGTGTTCAGGGAAGCCGATGTGCGCCAGGAAGTCTTCCTGCACCTCATGCAGCAGGTAAAAGAACTGCGGGTAAAAAACAATGCCGGCCGGGTCGCAGTGGTGGAAGCGGACGAGCTTGGGAACGCTGAACTTCATGACTGGCGCAGCTTGAAACGTTGCAGCTTGCCGGTCTCGGTGCGCGGCAGCTTGTCCACGAACTCGACCTGGCGCGGGTACTTGAAGGGCGCCAGCGTCGCCTTGACGTGGTCCTGCAGGGCCTTGGCCAGCGCGTCGCCGGCGGTGTGCTCGGGCTTGAGCACGACAAAGGCCTTCACCACCATGCCGCGGTCGTCGTCCGGCAGGCCCACCACGCCGCATTCGGCCACGGCCGGGTGCTTGAGCAGCGCGTCTTCCACCTCGGGGCCGGCCACGTTGTAGCCCGCGGTGATGATCATGTCGTCGGCGCGCGCCTGGTAGAAGAAATAGCCGTCGGCGTCCTGCATGAAGGCGTCGCCCGGGTAGTTCCAGCCCTCTTTCACGTAGTTGCCCTGGCGTTCATCGTCCAGGTAGCGGCAACCGGTCGGCCCCACCACGGCCAGCTTGCCTATGGTGCCGCGCGGCACTTCCGCGCCCGTGTCGTCCACCACCTTGGCGGTGTAGCCCGGCACCACCTTGCCGATGGCGCCGCGGCGCACGTCGGCGCCGGCGGCCGAGATGAAGATGTGGAACATTTCCGTCGCGCCTATGCCGTCGATCATCTCTATGCCCGTGGCGTCTTTCCACAGCTGGCGCGTGGCGTCCGGCAGGCTTTCACCGGCGCTCACGCACATGCGCAGGCCGGGCACGCCGTGCTGTTTGGCGAACGCCGCCATCTGGCGGTAAAACGTGGGCGCGGTGTAGCAGACCGTCGCGCCCACCTGGTTGATCAGCTTGACCATGGCCTCCGGCGTGTAGCCGATGGAAGGGTAGTAGACAGAAGCGCCCGCCCACATCGGGAAAATCAGCATGCCGCCCAGGCCGAAGGTAAAGGCCAGCGGCGGCGAGCCGATCACGATGTCGTCGGGCTTCGCCTTGAGCACGTGGCGCGGCCAGGCCTCGCAGGCGGCCAGCACGTCGCGGTGCGTGTGCACGGCGGCCTTGGGCTTGCCCGTGGTGCCCGAGGTGAAGGCCATCAAGGCGATGTCGTCGGCGGACACCGGGCAGGGCGTGAACTTGCCGTCCTTCTGCGCCGACAGCACGGCCAGCGAGCCCGGCGCATCCATCAGGTTGAAGGGCACGATGGTCGGCAGCGTGTCGCTTTGCGCCTGCGCCGCCTGCAATTCCTCCAGCAGCGTGGCATCGCACAGGGCCAGCGCGGGCCGGGCTTTTTCAATGATCTCGCCGAGCTCCTTGGCGCGCAGCAGCGGCATGGTCGCCACCGCCACCAGCCCGGCCTGCACCACGCCCAGCCACGCCAGCGCCATGCCTATCGAATTGCCGCCGCGCAGCAGCACGCGGTTGCCGGGCTGCAGGCCGAAGTCTTCGGTCAGCACTTGCGCGATCCGGTTCACGCGTTCCAGCGCGTCGGCATACGTCAGGGTGATTTTGTCCGAGCGCAACATCGGCTTGTCCGCGCGCCCCTCGCGAAAGGCCTTGTCAAACAGGCTTTGCACCAGGTTGGCCCGCGCCGGGATGCGCAGTTCGGGCATGGCATACACCATGCGCGGCAGCTGCTCGGGCGACGGCAGGCGCTCATGCACAAAGCGGTCCGCCTGCGCGGAGGGCGCGGAGGCAAGGCTTTCGATGGGGGCGATGGCGTCGATAGCGTCGGAAGTGGAGGAGCTCATGATTGCAGTACGGCCTTTCCAATAATCAGTTGCTGCACTTCGGTCGCGCCTTCGTAAATGCGCAGCGAGCGGATGTCGCGGTACAGGCTTTCCACCTTGGTGCCGACCTTCACGCCCAGGCCGCCGTGCATCTGCAGCGCCATGTCGATGACCTTCTGCGCGTTCTCGGTGGCCGCCATCTTGGCCATGGCCGGCTCGGCGGTGATGCGCGCACCGGTGCCCAGGCGTTCGCTTTCGTCGCGCATCCAGGCGGCGCGGTAGGTCAGCAGCGCGGCCGCGTCGACCAGCGCCGCCATCTCGCCGAGCTTGGCCTGCGTGAGCTGGAAGTCCGCCAGCGTCTGGCCGAACATCTTGCGTTCCTTCGAGAAGCGCACAGCCTCGGCCAGCGCCCGGCGCGCCATGCCCAGCGCGGCCGCCGCCACCGAGGCGCGGAAGATGTCCAGCGTCTGCATCGCCAGCTTGAATCCGCCATGCAGCGCGCCCAGCTGCGCGTCTTGCGGCAGCCTGCAATGCGCGAACTTCAGCGTGGCCAGCGGGTGCGGCGCCATCACGGCGATGTGTTCGCTGCTGTCCAGGCCCTTGTTGGTCGCATCGACGATGAAGGCCGTGATGCCGCGCGTGCCGCCCTGCGGGTCGGTCTTGGCGAAGGTCACGTAAAAATCCGCGATGCCGCCGTTGCTGATCCAGGTCTTGCTGCCGTTCAGCGTCCAGCCCTCACCGGTGTCTGTGGCTGAAGTCACCATGGCGCCGGCGTCCGATCCCGCATCGGGCTCGCTCAAGGCAAAGGCCGCGATCTTTTTGCCGCTGGCCACCAGCGGCAGGTACGCCGCCTGCTGCGCCGGCGTGCCCGCCAGCGTGATCGCGCCACTGCCCAGGCCCTGCATCGCAAACGCGAAATCCGCCAAAGGCGAATGAAAGGCCAGCGTCTCGCGCAGGATCACCAGCGCGCGCGAGTCGAGTTTTTCCAGTGCACCACCCAGGGCGCCGTCCTTGCCGGCCGGCACGCAGTAGCGCAGCCAGCCTTCCGCGCCCAGCAGCGCCACCCACTCCTTGCAGGCCTTGCGGTCGTCGCTCTCGTCGATGTGCTGCGCCGGCATCCAGTCGGCCAGGCGCTGGCCCAGCTCGCGGTGAACGTCACCAAAAAAAGGCAGCGCCAGGTGGGCGGTGGTGGATCTCATGCGTCAATAGTCCTTGTTGTGCTGCCGCGCTCAGTCGCCCTGGAACACAGGCTTCTGCCTGGCCGAAAACGCTTTGTAGGCGCGCGTGAAATCCTGCGTCTGCATGCAGATGGCCTGCGCCTGCGCCTCGGCCTCTATCGCCTGGTCCAGCGTCATGGCCCATTCCTGGTGCAGCATGGTCTTGGTCATGCCGTGCGCGAAGGTCGGGCCCTCGGCCAGTTCCAGCGCGAGCTTCTGCGCCTGCGCCAGCACGTCCTGCGGCTCATGCAGCGCATTGAAGAAACCCCAGGCCAGGCCTTCCTGCGCGCTCATCGATCTGCCGGTGAACAGCAGTTCCGACGCGCGCCCCTGGCCTATCAGGCGCGGCAGGAGCGCGCAGGCGCCCATGTCGGCGCCGGCCAGGCCCACGCGCGTGAACAGGAAGGCCGTCTTCGCCTGCGCCGTGCCCAGGCGCATGTCGGCCGCCAGCGCCATCATGGCGCCCGCGCCGGCGCAAATGCCGTCAATCGCCGCGATGATGGGCTGCGGGCACAGGCGCATGGCCTTGACCAGGTCGCCCGTCATGCGCGTGAACTCCAGCAGCTCCGGCATGGTCATCTTCGTCAGCGGCCCGATGATCTCGTGCACGTCGCCGCCCGAGCAGAAATTGCCGCCCGATCCGGTGATCACCACCATCTTCACGTCGGTCGCGCTGTTCAGCGTGCGGAACAGGTCGCGCAGCTCCGCATACGAATCAAAGGTCAGCGGGTTCTTGCGCTCCGGCCGGTTCAGCGTCAGCGTCGCGACGCCGGCGTCGAAGGCATAGGCGAAGTGCTCCGCCTGGTAATGCGCCATCGCATCGAAATGCGAGCGCATGGGGTTGGCCAGGCCTATGTAATGCTTCATGTGGTCTCCAGTTTGTTGTCGGCGAGCTGGTGGTGGTGCTGCTTGACCTTGCCCAGCAGCTTGTGCAGTGATTCGACCTCGCGCGGCGACAGGGCCTCGAAGGCGGCGACGATCCAGGCTTCATGCTCGCTGGCCATCTCGTCGAACAGCTTGCGCCCGCGCGGCGTCAGGCGCACGCGGTAGGCGCGGCGGTCGCCTTCCACGTCCACGCGCTCCACCAGGCCTTCGGCCACCAGCTGGTCGGTGATGCCCGTCACGTTGCCGCCCGTCACCATCATGCGGCGCGACAGCTCGTTCATCTTCAGGCCCTCGGGGCTGCGCTCCAGCTGCGCCATCAGGTCGAAGCGCGGCAAGGTGGTGTCGAACTGCTCGCGCAGCTGCGTGCGCACCTGCTTTTCCACCAGCTGCGTGCAGGTCAGCATGCGCAGCCAGAGCCGCAATGCCTCGGGGTGCTCGCTGTGGCCTCGTGCTTCCATGTCCATGGTCGTCTCCTTGGTGTGCTTGCTGTTTGCCTGCTACTTGTTGATGGGTGCCTGCGCCGCCATCTCTTTCTGCTTGGCGAGTTCGCGGTACAGCTGGTCGCGCCCGCTCAGGTAGGGCTGGGGCCAGTTCACGTGGCGGCTTTGCAGCTTGGCCGCCTCATGCAGCGTCCAGGCCGGGTCGGCCAGGTGCGGGCGCGCAATCGCGCACAGGTCGGCGCGGCCCGCCGCGATGATGCTGTTGACGTGGTCCACTTCCGAAATCGCGCCCACCGCGATGGTCTGTATGCCCACCTCGTTGCGGATGCGATCGGCAAACGGCGTCTGGTACATGCGGCCGTAAACCGGCTTGGCCGCGCGCGTGGTCTGGCCTGACGAGACGTCGATGAAGTCGCAACCCGCGGCCTTGAACATGCGCGCGATGTCCACTGCATCGTCCGCCGTGTTGCCGCCCGGCGCCCAGTCGTGCGCCGAGATCCGCACGCTCATGGGCCGGCTTGCGGGCCAGGCCGCGCGCATCGCGGCAAACACCTCCAGCGGAAAGCGGCAGCGGTTTTCCAGGCTGCCGCCGTACTCGTCCGTGCGCTGGTTCGTCAGCGGCGTGATAAAGCTCGACAGCAGGTAGCCGTGCGCGCAATGCAGCTCCAGCCAGTCAAAGCCGGCCTCCGCCGCGTAGCGGGTGGACTGCACAAACTCCGCCTTCACGCGGTCCATGTCGGCGCGCGTCATCGCCTGCGGGATCTGGTTGGTCGGGCCGTAAGCCACGGCGCTCGCCGCCAGCAGCGGCCAGTTGCCGGTGACCAGCGGCTCATCGGGCTGCTCCCAGCCCACCTGCGTCGAACCCTTGGGCCCGCTGTGGCCCAGCTGCAGGCCTATCTTCGCGCCCGCGCCCGACACATGCACAAAATCCACAATGCGCTTGAAGGCCGTGGCCTGCGTGTCGTTCCACAAGCCCGGGCAGCCCGGGGTGATGCGGCCCTCGGGGCAGGGCGATGTCATTTCCACAAACACCAGCGCCGCGCCGCCCAGCGCGCGCGCGCCCAGGTGCACCAGGTGGAAGTCCTGCGGCACGCCGTCCACCGCGCTGTAGGTCGCCATGGGCGACACCACAATGCGGTTCTTTAAATGAAGTTCGCGCACCTTCAGCGGCAACAGCATGGGCGGTGGCGCATGCGCGGCACTGCTCTTGGCCAACCACTGCTCATAACCTTGCAGCCAGGCCGCATCGCGCACCCGCAGGTTTTCATGGCTGATGCGCTGCGAGCGCGTCAGCAGCGAATAAAAGAACTGCTCGGCCTCCATGCCGCTGTAGCGGTCCACGTTCTCAAACCATTCGGTCGAGTTGCGCGCCGCGTTCTGGATCTTCAGCACCTCGACCGAGCGCAGCGCCTCATAGGCCTGCAGCGCCGCCGCGGCATCGCCATGCTTCGCGAAGCAGTTGGTCAGCTCAATCGCGTCTTCCAGCGCCAGCTTGGTCCCGCTGCCGATCGAGAAATGCGCTGTGTGCGCCGCATCGCCCATCAAGACAATCGGCACGTTCTTGCTCTTGATGTCGGCCTCATGCACCCAGCGCTCGCACACCACGCGCGGAAAACGTATCCAGATCGCCGAGCCGCGCACGTGCGTTGCGTTGTTCATCAGCGCATTGCCGTCCAGGTATTTGGCAAACAGCCGCTCGCAAAACGCGATGCCTTCCTCCTGGCTCATCTGGTCCAGGCCGTGCGCCTTCCACACCGCCTCCGGCGTCTCGACGATAAAGGTCGAGGTGTTCTCGTCAAACTTGTAGGCATGCGCCGCAAACCAGCCGTGCTCGGTCTGCTCGAAGGCGAAGGTGAAGGCGTCAAAAGTCTTGTGCGTGCCCAGCCAGACAAAGCGGCAGGCGCGCAGCTCCACGTCCGGCTTGAAGGTCTCGGCATAGCGGTTGCGTATGCGGCTGTTCAGGCCGTCGCTGGCGATCACCACGTCGGCCTTGTACTGCGCCGCAATCGCCTGGTCGTCCTGCACGTCGGTTTCAAACACCAGGTCCACGCCCAACTCAATGCAGCGTTCCTGCAGGATGTTCAGCAGGCGCTTGCGGCCTATGCCGCAAAAGCCGTGGCCGCCCGACCGCACCGAGCGCCCCTTGAAGAACACCTCCACGTCATCCCAGTGGTTGAAGGCGTCGCCGATCAGCTGCGCGCTGACCGGGTCTGCCACGCGCAGGTTGCCCAGGGTCTGGTCCGACAGCACCACACCCCAGCCGAAGGTGTCGAAAGGCCGGTTGCGCTCCACCACCGTCACCTGGTGGGCCGGGTTTTGCAGCTTCATCAGCAGGGCGAAATACAAACCTGCGGGACCACCGCCCAGGCAAAGAATGTGCATGAATTGCGTACTCTCTGGATTAATCTTGCTTTAATTGTTTAGGTTTAAAGTAAATTCGTCAAGCGGGTTTAGACGGATTTCAGCGCAAGGCCTGAAAGACTTTGTGAACAGGAATGCAAGTGTTGGGCCGGGCGCCGCCCCGGCCTGGGCTCAAGCGCTCAGGGAGCCTGGAAGGCAGCCGCCCGGTAAGTGAGCACTAGCGTGTCGCGGAATCCGGTGTTGGGCTGGCCGTCCGCCGGCAGGATGGGCGTGGTCTCGTGGATCACCCGCGCGTCGTCCAGCAGCAGCGCCGTCAGCGGCTCCTGCATCACAAAACGCACGCCCTGCGGCCCGTTCGCGTCGAAGACCCGGGTCTCGCCGCCCTTCACGCCGTGCCGCGCCACCATCATCACCACCACAAAGTCCACCCCGTCGCGGTGCGCGCCCTCCGGCGTCGGCCGGCCCACGCCGCCGGCCGTGTCGATGCGGAACTGGTGCGCCTCGATGTGCCAGCGCTCGGCCGGCTGCACCTGGGCAAACAGCCGGCCCAGCCCGGCGATCAGGTCCGTCCACGCCGGCGCCGCCGCCACCGTGGGCTCCACCGGGTCGAACCAGCGCTCAAACCCCCCGTGCAGCGCGTTGTAATCCGTCGGCTGCCAGTGCGCCCGGTGCGGCGTTTGCACCAGCGCCCCCGTCGCCAGCTCCTGCACATAGCAGGAGTGCCGCCGCTTGCGGTAATGCCCGCCGTCCTTCAGGTGCGCATCCGGCGGCAGCCGGTTCCACGAAGGCACCAGCGCGTTCCAGCCCGGGACCCAGGCGGCGCCCAGTTCCAGCGTGGCCGTCAGCTCCGTGGGGTTCAGCAAACTCAGGCCGTCCTGGCTGAGCGCCTGGCGGGCCGACTTGGGGACAGTGGCGATATTGAACATAGGCCGCTATTTTGCTTGAGCCGCCCGGCACGCCCGGCGCCCGCGGCCGGAAACCCCGAGGGGGCTGGAAAGAGGTGAAACCAGCCTACATACATCAGGCTGGAAAGTTTCCATAATGGCCCGTCTGACTTTCCAACTAGAGGAGCCATCCAACATGCTTTACAAATTCAAATCCAAAGACGCCGGCGACGTCATCATGCTCGAAGCCAACGGCCGCAAGGTCCTCGAGATCATCGGCAAAGACCCCGGCCCCAAAGGCATCATCCTGCCCGAGCAGATGGCCGCCGCCATCGCCGCCCTGCAGGCCGCCATCGCGCATGAGGAAGCCCACGACGCCAATGCCAAAGACGGCGTCGTCCCCGGCGACGGCCTGGGCCTGCGCCAGCGCGCCGTGCCCTTCATCGACATGCTGCAGCGCAACCTGAAGTCGGGGCATGAGGTGGTTTGGGGCGTTTAGGCGCCGTGGGCCGCTGTGCGGCCCTTCTCTCTATATGTATGAAGCCCTGGGAACAGGGCTTTTTTTATGGGGCGTCGTCTGCTTCCGCCCAAGGATGACCGCCGCAAATCTGTGACTCGGACCTCCGAGCCACATTCCCGGGCTCGCGCTCGCAGCACGCACCGTAGCCACGCATTTGCGCAAGCCTCTCGGTCCACGATCGCAGAGTCACCACTCAGATCAATTGCCTGGACATTTCCAACAATCAAAGTCCGGCTGCGGACAATCCGTCAAAAAATTCGTCATTGCCTCACTTAAGGTCTGACCCTTGAAAAAATTCGAGGAGTCAACGTGAGTTTTCTGCATGACATCGCAGCCTGTGCCATTGCGCCAGCTACGACGCACCCTGCCACGCAAGGCGCGTCACCTCTGAAGCACTCTTCATTCAGATTGAAGTATTGATGCATGCCTACGTAGCGCAGGCTCAATCGCTTGCTCGTTCGGGTGATTTTCTGGGTGCTGCGGAACTGTGCAGGAAGGCGATCAAGTACAGCAAGGATGGCCGAATCGGATTTAAACGCCATCAACAACATGCTGGAAACCGGACCACAACCATGACAAAACCTCCTGCCTCCTCCAAGACACCCAAAACAACCAAATCACCAGTGCCCGCAGATACCGGCCCGCCAAGCAATGCGGCCTTGCCGCCGGAAGAGTTGGCGGAACTGGCCACCCTGGCCAAAGAGCAGGCGCGCAAGGTGCTTAACAAGGTTCCCATGCTTGGTGCTGTGACCTGGCTGATGCTGCAGCAGGCCGCCAATCGGCATACCCTCCTCAGTGAACTGGAGTGGCGTGTGATGCCTGCGCTAGTTTTGAACCAGGCCAAGCTGTACCTGCGGGATGAGGCGCCCATGGCATTTGTCTCCTGGGCCAAACTCAGCGAGGAGGTGGCGCAGCGCTATCAGACTGCACCGCACCAGCTCACCTTGGCCGACTGGGCCTCGGGCGACCAGATATGGTTGATCGACGTGTTCACGCCTTACGGCGGCGCGCAGGAAATCTTCAAGAACCTGCGCGAGAAGGTGTTTGCCGGGCAGGTAGTGCGCCAGCTGATACCGATGGGACCGGAGAAGGTCAAGGTGATGACGTGGCCTTCGGTTGATGCGCCATGAGGTCAGGCGCTTGCGGCTACCTTCCCGTTGTTTGACTCTACAAGAGGACTACCGTGTTGCTCCTTACCACTGACCACATGCCCGGCGAACTCGAAATTACATTTGTGTATTCGATGATTGAGGTTACCTACCGAACACAAATTTCCCAAAAGGGTGTTATCAAGGCGTTCCTTGATCGAAATCGCAACGAACATCAAGAGGCCCTTGCCCTTCTGGCTAGACAGGCGCCGGCCGATGCGAATGCAATTGTTGGAATTAAGGTTTCAAGTGCCGCCCAGGATTTTGGGAGCGAGGCGTTTTTATATCTTACGTATATTGGGACGCCAGTGATTTACGCAGAGGGTTGAACGCGACCAAGGCTAGAGCGTGGAGCCCAATAGGGATCCGGGCATGACATCTTAGGCGGGCGATCAAGATTTTGAATAAGCAAGCGTCGTTAAACCCCTGCATCCACAGGCGCAACCCATGAACATCTGCCCCCATTGCCGCGAAGCCGGCGGAATCAAGACCTGGGAAAAGCGGTTTTCCAGCCGTGGCAACCCGGTGACCTGCAAGCTGTGCGGAGGCCTTTCACATGTGCTGGCCAGTTCGGCGGGCGGCACCTTTGTCGTGACAGCCTTCTTGTTTTTGATCGCCGTCCTTGCCGGCGCCCTGAGCGGTTCATGGCTGGTCGGCCTGTCGGTTTGCCTGCTGGCGGTGGCCTATAACCTGTGGGCATGGCAGCGCGAAGCACTTTGGCCGATCCCGAAAGAGAACGCACAGGCTGCGCGGCGCGCCAATTGGGTATTGGCGGCCGTGTATCTGGTGATTGCTTTTTTTTCCTGAGGATGGCGGTCTGATTGCTCAGTCGCTGATGGGCCGACGGTTTCGCGACCGCTGACGCCTGCCCGCCGGGGGCGCGCCTCAATCCACCTTCGCCCCGGAAGCCTTCACCACCTGCGCCCACTTCTTGTGCTCGGCGTTGATGAAGGTCGTGAACTGCGCCGGCGTGTTCCCGCTCGGGATCGCGCCTTGGGCCAATAACTTCTCTTTCATCGCCGGCGTACCCAGCGCCTTGGCGGCTTCCTGCTGGATGCGGTTGACGATGTCGGGTGGGGTGCCGGCGGGGGCGAGCAGGCCGAACCAGGAGCTGGCTTCAAAGCCTTTCATGGCGGGGCCGCCGGCCTGTTCTATGGTGGGGACATCGGGCAGGGCGGCTGAGCGTTCTGCGCTGGTCACGGCGAGGGCTTTGAGTTTGCCGGACTTGATGAGGGCCATGGAGGAGGGCAGGTTGTCGAACATGACGTCCATGTCGCCGCTCATCAAGGCGAGCAGCGCGGGGCTGGAGCCGCTGTAGGGGAAGTGGGTCATGTAGGTGCCGCTCATGGTTTTGAAGAGCTCGCCTGCCAGATGGATGGAGGTGCCATTGCCGCTGGAGGCCATGTTGAAGGTGCCGGGTTTGGCTTTGGCGGCGCGTATGAAGTCGGTGACGTTGTTGATGCCGGCGGCTTTGGCTTTGTCGGTGTTGACGACCATGACGTTGGGCACGCCCGCGACCAGGGTGATGGGCGCGAAGTCTTTTTGCGGGTCGTAGGCCATCTTGCTGTAGAGCGCCTTGTTGATGCCGTGGGTGCCTACGGTGCCCATCAGCAGGGTGTAGCCGTCGGGTGCGGACTTGGCGACGATGTCGGCGCCTATGTTGCCGCCGGCGCCGGCGCGGTTCTCGACGACAAAGGCCTGGCCGAAGGCTTTGGTGAGTTCAGGCGCCATGGCGCGGGCCAGGATGTCGGTGGTGCCGCCGGGGGCGAAGGGAACGACGATTTTCACGGGTTTGGTTGGCCAGCTGGCGCTCTGGGCCCAGGCGGAGGGCGAGGCCATGAAGGCGGCGAAGGCGGTCAGCGCGGTGGCGAAGATGGCGCCGTAGCGGCGTGAAAGCAGGGATTTGTTGTTGTTCAAGAGGGGCTCCAGGAGTGGCCGGCACGCGGCCGGGGGGTCACACGAACATAGCGTGCGCGGGCATGCCCTTCAAGAGGGTAAAACCCGGCGGCCCCAAATAAAAAAGCCGCCCGGCGAACCGGGCGGCTGGCAATCAAGGCAATCAGCCGTGATTTATCAATCAATCAAGCGATCAATCAGTCAGCAAACTTGCCGGCAGCTTCGATCACGGGTTTGAGCTTGGCGATTTCGCCGGCCACAAAGGCTTTGTGGGCGGCGGGCTCGACACGCTTGTCGGTCACCACGACGGCGCCCAGGGCTTCTTCCTTCTTGATGAAGTCGGGGTCTTTCAGGGCCAGCTTGAGCGCGGCATTGAGCTGGGCCATGACGGCGGGCGGCGTGCCCTTGGGGGCGTAGAGGCCGTGCCAGATGGTCAGGTCAAAGCCTTTGAGGCCCATTTCCTGCAGCGTCGGGTAGTCCTTGAGCAGCTTGTTGTTCGACAGCGGCTTGGCGGTGGTCACGGCAAAAGCCTTGACGCGGCCGGCTTCGATCTGGCCGGTGGTGTTGGTGGTCTGGTCGCACATCATGTCGACCTGGCCGCCCACCAGCGCATTCATCGCGGGGGCCGTGCCGCCGAAAGGAATGGTGGTCATGGCTTCCTTGGCGTTGATGGCCGCCTGCCACATCAGGCCGCACAGGTGGGAAGCTGAACCCAGGCCGGCGTGCGCGATGTTGAGCTTGCCGGCGTTGGCGCGAATGTAGTTCTCGAAGTCGCGGTAGTTGTTGGCGGGCAGCTGGGGCTTGCCGATGATGGTCATGGGCACTTCATTGATCATGCCCAGGAATTCGAAGTCTTCCAGCACCTTGTAAGGCAGCTTGCGGTACAGGCCCGGCGCCGCCGCCATGCCGATGTGGTGCAGCAGCAGGGTGTGGCCGTCGGGCGTGGCGCGTGCCACTTTGGCCGCGCCTATCGTGCCGCCGGCACCGTTGACGTTTTCAACGACGAAGTTGGCGCCGCCGCCCATGGATTTGCGCATGGCTTCGGCCAGGTCGCGCGCCACGCGGTCGGTCGGGCCGCCGGCCGCGAAAGGCACGACGAAGGTGACGGGCTTGGAACCTGGGAAGGCGGGGGCTTGCGCATGCGCGGCAAAAATGGTGGCCGCGGCGGCAGCGAGGACTAACAGGCGTTTCATGAGCGTCTCCTTGTGATTGAACGGGCCAAGTTTACGGGTGCCTTGCCGCCTGAACATCGCGGGAACTACGTAAGGGGTATCCATACATCACCCCTGTACAGGCTCACTGCGTGTAGCCTGCTCCCCCTCAAGGGGGCGGCGCCTGCGGTCTGGCAAAGCCAGTCCCGCGGCCCCCACTGGTGAATACCCTTCCGCTGCAGTAGGCTGCTGAGCTCTTCAACCCAGCAGGGGCCGCGGAGCCGGCTTTGCCGGGCCGCAGGCGCAGCGCCCCCTCGGGGGGCAGCGCAGTACGCGCAGCGACAAGCGTGGGGGCTGGATCTTTACCAGCAGGGGCCGCGGAGCCGGCTTTGCCGGGCCGCAGGCGCAGCGGCCCCCTCGGGGGGCAGGGAGCTACACGAAGTGAGCGACCGTGGGGGCTACTTATAGCTCCTCGCGTCCTCAATGACCTTGCCATCGTTGGGGAGACTGCCGGGCGCCACCAGTTGCACGGTGCCGCGCAGCTTGGTCACGTCGCGGATGACTTCGCCGATGCGCTGGTCCAGGCCGTCGGGGGCGGATGCCGTCTCGACCTGGAAGTGCATGCTGTCGTTGGCCATCTCGCCGCTGACGACCAGCCTGGCCTTGAGCACCTCGGGAAAGCGCCTGGCGATGTCGGCCACCTGGCCGGGGTGCACAAACATGCCGCGCACCTTCACGGTCTGGTCGGCCCGGCCCATCCAGCCCTTGATGCGGGTGTTGGTGCGGCCGGTGGGGCAGTGGCCCGGCAGCACCGCCGACAGGTCGCCGGTGCCGAAGCGGATCAGCGGGTAGTCGGGGTTCAGCGTGGTGACGACCAGTTCGCCGACCTCGCCTTCGGCCACCGGGTCGCCGGTGCCGGGGCGCACGATCTCCACGATCACGCCTTCGTCCAGCACCAGGCCCTCGCGGGCCTCGGTTTCATAGGCGATCAGGCCCAGGTCGGCCGAGGCATAACACTGGTAGGCGATGATCCCGCGTTCGGCCAGCCAGTCGCGCAGGCTGGGCGGAAAAGCCTCGCCCGAGACCATGGCGCGCGTCACCGTGGGCAGCGCGACCTTCATTTCGGCGGCTTTGTCGACAATGATTTTCAGGAAGCTGGGCGTGCCGACGTAACCTGCGGGCTTGAGCTCGGCCATGGCCTGCACCTGCTGCTCGGTCTGGCCGGTGCCGCCGGGGAAGACGGTGCAGCCCAGCGCATGGGCGCCGCTTTCCATCATGGCGCCGGCCGGCACGAAGTGGTAGCTGAAGCAGTTGTGCACCAGCTGGCCCGGCCGGAAGCCGGCGGCGTGCAGCGCGCGCGCCAGGCGCCAGTAGTCCTTGCGTGTGCTGTCGGGCTCGTAAATCGTGCCAGGGCTGGCGAACACGCGCGGCATGGCGGCGCCGAATCGCAGCGCGCTGAAGCCGCCGAACGGGTCGCCGCCGGCATCGCGCGCGGCCTGCTGGCGTTCCAGCAACTCGTATTTGCGCGTGACGGGCAGGCGCGCCAGCGCGGCGCGTGAGGTCACCGCGGCGCCGTTGATGCCCTTGAGGATGCCGGCAAAGGCCGGCGCATGGGATTGCGCGTGCGCGATCTGCTGCGGCAGCGCGGCCAGCTGGGCGGCTTCGCGCTGCGCGTGCGGCCGTTGTTCCAGGGTGTCGTAAAAATTGCTCATGTCGCTACCCTCAGGCCAGCCAACGCTTGCGGCGTTTGTAACTCTTGACGTCTTTGAAGCTCTTGCGCTCCCCGCCGCCCACACCCAGGTAAAACTCTTTCACGTCCTCGTTGTTGGCCAGGTCGGCCGCCGCGCCGTCCATCACCACGCGGCCGCTTTCCATGATGTAGCCGTAGTCGGCGTACTTCAGCGCCATGTTGGTGTTCTGCTCGGCCAGCAGGAAGGTGACCTGCTCCTTCTGGTTCAGGTCTTTGACGATGTTGAAGACCTCCTCGACGATCTGCGGCGCCAGGCCCATGGAGGGCTCGTCCAGCAGCACCATGGTGGGGCTGGCCATCAGCGCGCGGCCTATGGCGCACATCTGCTGCTCGCCGCCCGAGGTGTAGGCCGCCTGCGAGGTGCGCCGGGTTTTCAGGCGCGGGAAGTAGTTGTAGACCTTCTCGAGGTTGGCCGCCACTTCGGCCTTGCTGCTGCGCGTGTAGGCGCCGGTCAGCAGGTTTTCCTCGATGGTCAGGTGGGCGAAGCAGTGCCGCCCCTCCATCACCTGCACCACGCCGCGCCGCACCAGGTCGGCCGGCGAGAGGTTTTCAATGCGCTCGCCGCGCAGCTCGATGGAGCCCTTGGTGACCTCGCCGCGCTCGCCCTTGAGCAGGTTGGAGATGGCGCGCAGCGTGGTCGTCTTGCCCGCGCCGTTGCCGCCCAGGATGGCGACGATGCGGCCCTGCGGGACCTGCAGCGAGACGCCCTTGAGCACCAGGATCACGTGGTTGTAGATGACCTCGATGCCGTTGACGTTGAGAACGATGTTGGGTGTGTCCATATTTTTCCTGACCAATTGGAAAGCCTGCGTGCAGGCCTTCCAATTGGCGGCTCGCGAGAGCCGCCATGGGGATGCCTAGCTTTGGCAGTCAGCTGCCGTGCGGCGCGTCATCTTCTTGTCGGCCAGGTACTTGTCGGCGCCGGCCTTGATCATGGGTTTCAGGATCTGCTCGTCGGCCTGGATGAAGTCGGAGCTGAACTCCCACTTGCTGCCGGTCCAGGTCTGCACGCGCGCGGCGGTCGAGCCCATGTGGTCGGAGCACGAGGTGCTGATGGGCCGCATCACGCCGGCAAAGCCGAGCGCGTCCAGGCGCTTCTGGTCCAGCGCCAGGTTTTCCATGCCCCAGCGCACCTGCTCACCCGTCATGACCTTGCCCTTGCCGAAACGTTCCTGGGCGCGGCGCACGGCCTCGATGCTCAGCATCTGGATGATCACGCCGCGGGTGTACAGCACCTGGCCGACTTCGTCTTTCGGGCCCGTGCCCTGGCCCTTGTCGTGCACGTACTTGAGGATGTCCTGGATCACCTTGGGCTGCGTGCCCGAGGTGTTCAGCGCCAGCGCGTTGTAGCCCTTGGCGCCTTCGCCCACGTCCTTCACGTCAGGCTCTGCGCCGGCCCACCACACGCCGTACATCTTGTCGCGCGGGTAGCCGGTGGCCTGCGCTTCCTTCAGGGCGGTGGAGTTCATCACGCCCCAGCCCCACAGCAGCACAAAGTCGGGCCGCGTCTGGCGCACCTGCAGCCAGGCCGATTTCTGCTCGACGCCTGGCGCGGTCACGGGGATCAGCTGCAGGTCGAAGCCGTGCATGCGGGCGCGTTCCTGCAGCAGCGGGATCGGTTCCTTGCCGAACGGCGAGTCGTGGTAGACCAGCGCGATCTTCTTGCCCTTGAGCTTGTCCAGGCCGCCTTCCTTCTTGCCGATGTGCTGGATCAGGATGTCGGCGCCCGTCCAGTAGCTGCCCATCAGCGGGAAGTTCCACTTGAAGGCCTGGCCGTCCTGCGCGACCGACAGGCCGTAGCCCAGCGTGATCAGCGGCACCTTGTCGGTGGGGACTTTTTCGGTCAGCGCGAAGGTGATGCCGGTGGCCTGCGGGTCAAAGATCGCGACGCCGGGCCGGCCCTTCAGGCGCTCATAACATTCCACGCCGCGGTCGGTGGCGTAGCCGGTTTCGCATTCCTCGTACGTGAGCTTCACGCCGTTGATGCCACCGTCGCGGGCGTTGACCATCTTGAGGTAGTCCTGCTTGCCGTTGGCCCATGGCACGCCGTTGGGCGCGTAGGGGCCGGTGCGGTAAGACAGCAGCGGAAAGAACTGCTCTTTCGCTTGCGCATAAGCGCTGGTCGTCACCAGGGACGAAGCGCCGGCGGCGATGGCTGCCACCGCCAGAATCAAACTGCGAATCTTCATTGTTGTCTCCTGAGAATTAAAAGCAAAGCACCTGACAAAACACATCCGAAACGGATACCTGAGTAAACGGACAAAGCCCTGGAAATGCATCGGTAGTTGCGAGTACTCGCTCGCTCCAGCCGGGGCCGCGGAACCGGCTTTGCCGGGCCGCAGGCGCAGCGGCCCCCTTGGGGGGAAGCGCATTACACGAAGTGAAAAGCGTGGGGGCCATGGCTTCAATGCGGGAAGGGCCACAGGCGCAACTTCTGCTTGCCTATGGACCACAGCTTGGCCAGGCCGTGCGGCTCCACAATCAGGAACCAGACGATCAGGCCGCCAAAAATCATCAGTTCGGCATGCGACACGCCCGCCGTGCCCATCTCGTAGCCGAAGAGCCGCGTGACGGCCGGCAGCGCCTGGCTCAGCACAATCGGCAGGATGGTGATGAAGGCCGCGCCCAGGAAGCCGCCCAGGATGGAGCCCAGGCCGCCGATGATCACCATGAAGAGCAGGCGGAAGGAAAACTCCACCGAGAAGGCGGCCGGCTCCCACGAGCCCAGGTGCACAAAGGCCCAGAGCGCGCCGGCCATGCCGATGATGAAGGAGCTGACGGCGAAGGCGCTGAGCTTGGCGTACATGGGGCGTATGCCGATGACGGCGGCCGCCACGTCCATGTCGCGTATCGCCATCCATTCGCGGCCTATGGCGCCGCGCACCAGGTTCTTCGCCAGCAGCGCGATCACCACCAGCAGGCCCAGGCACAGCAAATATTTGGAGACCGCGCTGTCAATCGGCAGGCCGAAGACCTGCAGGTTGTTGACCGAGATGGAGCCCGAGGGCGAATCGTTGGTCAGCCACTTGATGCGCAGGAACATCCAGTCGCTGAAGAACTGTGCCGCCAGCGTGGCGACAGCCAAGTACAGGCCCTTGACGCGCAAACTCGGCAAGCCGAACAGGATGCCGAAAGCCGTCGCGCACAGTCCGCCGAGAATCAGCGCCGGGATCAGCGGCATGCCGGGAATGCGCACGAAGAAGTTGTAGGCGCCATAAGCCCCCACGGCCATGAAGGCGCCCGAGCCCAGCGAGATCTGCCCGCAGTAGCCGACCAGGATGTTCACGCCCAGCGCGGCCAGCGAGATGATCAGGAAGGGAATCAGGATGGCGCGGAACAGGTAGTCGCTGGCGAGCAGGGGAACGGCCACAAACGCAAACAGCAGGAAGAGGCCCACGAAGATGCGGTCCTGCAGGATGGGGAAGATCTGCTGGTCTGCCCGGTAGGTGGTTTTGAACTGGCCGTTTTCTCTGTAAAGCATATTGCTCTTCTTCTTTCAGACGCGGTCGATGATCTTCTCGCCGAACAGCCCTTGCGGTCTGAACAACAGAAAGCCCAAAGCGAGAACATAGGCGAACCAAATTTCAATACCGCCGCCAACAAAGGGGCCCAGATAGACTTCCGACAGCTTCTCACCCACACCAATAATCAGCCCGCCAATAATCGCGCCCGGCACCGAAGTCAGGCCACCGAGGATCACGACCGGCAGCGCGCGCAAAGCCACGGTGGCCAGCGAGAACTGCACGCCCAGCTTGCTGCCCCAGATCATCCCGGCGACCAGTGCCACCACGCCGGCCACGCACCAGACGATGACCCAGATGCGGTTCAGCGGAATGCCGATGGACTGCGCGGCCTGGTGGTCGTCGGCCACGGCGCGCAGCGCGCGGCCGGTGGCCGTCTTCTGGAAGAACACGCTGAGCGCGGCCACCAGCACCGCGGCAATCAGCGCGGCGTAGAGGTCTTCCTTGTTGATCAGCACGCCGCCCTGGAAGGCGGACTCCAGCACAAAGATGGGTTCCTTGGGCATGCCGATGTCTATCTTGTAGATGCTGCTGCCGAACAGGGTCTGGCCCAGGCCTTCAAGAAAGTAGGCGATGCCCAGCGTGGCCATCAGCAGGGTCGCGCCCTCCTGGTTGACCAGGTGGCGCAGCACCAGGAACTCGATCAGCCAGGCCACCACAAACATGATGGCGCCGGCGATCACAAAGGCCGCGATATTGGCCAGCAACAGGCTCTGCAGGCCCGTCCACATCGGAATCCACTCCGAAAAGCGCGCCATCGCCAGCGCCGCGAACAGCACCATCGCACCCTGCGCGAAGTTGAAGACGCCGGAGGCCTTGAAGATCAGCACAAAGCCCAGCGCCACCAGCGAATACAGCATGCCGGCCATCAGGCCGCCGAGAAGTGTTTCCAGGAAAAAGGCCATTGCTTAACTCCGTTCGCCCTGAGCTTGTCGAAGGGCCGTCGAGGCATCGTGAGCAGGCTTCGACAAGCTCAGCCCGAACGGGGGTGGGAGATCGTGGTTCATGGTGTTCATCAATGACTGTCAGTGACTCGTGCCCAGATAAGCCCGGATCACGTCTTCGTTGTTGCGTACTTCGTCGGGCGTGCCGTCGCCTATCTTCTTGCCGTAGTCCAGCACCACCACGCGGTCGGAGATGTCCATCACCACGCCCATGTCGTGCTCGATCAGCACCACGGTCGTGCCGAACTCGTCATTCACGTCGAGCACAAAGCGGCACATGTCCTGCTTTTCCTCGACGTTCATGCCGGCCATGGGTTCGTCGAGCAGCAGCACCTGCGGCTCCATCGCCAGCGCGCGGCCCAGGTCGACGCGCTTTTGCAGGCCGTAGGGCAGCTGGCCCACGGGCGTCTTGCGGTAGGCCTGGATTTCGAGGAAGTCGATGATTTTTTCGACCGCCTCGCGGTGTCTGATTTCTTCTTTTTCGGCCGGGCCTATGCGCAGGGCCTGCAGCAGCAAATTGCTTTTGATCTTGAGGTTGCGGCCCGACATGATGTTGTCGAGCACGCTCATGCCCTTGAACAGCGCCAGGTTCTGGAAGGTGCGCGCCACGCCCATCACGGCCACCTGGTGGCTGTTCATGTGCTTGAAGGTCTGGCCGCGGAAGGTGATGGAGCCCTGCTGCGGCGCATAGACGCCGTTGATGCAGTTGAGCATGGAGCTTTTTCCGGCGCCGTTGGGGCCGATGATGGCGCGTATCTCGTGCTCCTTCACATTGAAGGAGATGTCCGACAGGGCTTTCACGCCGCCGAAGTTCAGGCTGATGTTCTTGACGTCGAGGATGACGTCGCCGATTTTCTTAGCCAAAACAAGGTCCTTTCGCTATGGAGGCGCAAAAGATCCCGTATTGCGCCTTCCCCCTCTGGGGGAAGGTTGGGATGGGGGCCTGCAGCGATCGATTTCTCGCCGCGTTTTGGATGGACAATCCGTAGAGCCCCCATCCCCGCCTTCCCCCAGAGGGGGAAGGAGTGAATGCGCCAAGCTGCGGGTTCATGCTGCTGCCTTCACGGGTGCGAACGTCTGGGCGTCGCTGATCTTGAGCGTCGCGCTCACGCTGCCGCTGCGTCCGTCCTCGAACTTCACGACGGTCTCTATGAACTGCTCGGTCTTGCCGGCGTAAAGCGCATCGACCAGCGGCAGGTATTTCTCGGCGATAAAGCCGCGCCTGACCTTGTTGGTCCGGGTGAGTTCGCCGTCGTCGGCGTCCAGTTCCTTGTGCAGCACCAGGAAGCGGCTGACCTGCGAGCCGGCCAGCAGCGCGTCCACGCTGAGGTCGGCATTCACTTTCTCGACGCATTCCTTGATGAGCTGGTAGACCTCGGGCTTCTGCGCCAGGTCGGTGTAGCCGGCATAAGGCAGGTTGCGGCGCTCGGCCCAGTTGCCGACGGCGTCGAAGTCGATGTTGACCATCACGCAGCACTTCTCGCGGCCGTCGCCGTAGGCCACGGCTTCCTTGATGTGCGGGAAGAACTTGAGCTTGTTCTCCACATACTTGGGCGCGAACATGGCGCCGTCGTTGGCGCCGCCCTTGATGCGGCCCACGTCTTTCACGCGGTCGATGATCTTCAGGTGGCCGGCGGCGTCCAGGAAGCCGGCGTCGCTGGTGTGGTACCAGCCGTCGGCGCTCAGCACCTCGGCGGTGGCGGTGGGGTTTTTGTAGTATTCCTTGAGCAGGCCGGGCGACTTCACGAGGATCTCACCGTTCTCCGCCACCTTGATCTGCACGCCCGCGATCGGCACGCCCACGGTATCGGCGCGCGCCTGGTTGTCGGGCTGCAGGCAGACGAAGACGGCGGTCTCGGTGGAGCCGTAGAGCTGCTTGAGGTTGATGCCGATGGAGCGGTAAAAGGTGAAGAGGTCGGGGCCAATCGCCTCACCCGCCGTGTAGGCTACACGCACGCGCGAAAAACCCAGGGTGTTGCGCAGCGGGCCGTAGACCATCAGGTTGCCCAGCGCATAGAGCGCGCGGTCCAGCCCGCCCACGGGCTTGCCGTCCATCAGCGCGGGGCCGGCGCGTTTGGCCACGCCCATGAAGTAGTTGAACATGCCGCGCTTGATGCGGCCCGCGTCTTCCATGCGGATCATCACCGTGGTCAGCAGGCCTTCAAAGATGCGCGGCGGCGCGAAGTAGTAGGTCGGCCCGACTTCCTTCAGGTCAATCGTCACCGTGCTCGCGCTTTCGGGGCAGTTGACCACATAGCCGCAGGCCAGCCACTGCGCATAGCTGAAGATGTTCTGGCCTATCCAGGCCGGCGGCAGGTAGGCCAGCACTTCCTCGGCCGAGGTCAGCCGGTCGAAATCGGCCCCGGCTTTGGCGCGGTCCAGCATGGTGTTGTGGGTGTGGACCACGCCCTTGGGGTTGCCCGTGGTGCCCGAGGTGAAAAACATCGCGGCCACGTCGTCGGGCCGGGCCTTGTCGACCTCGCTTTTGAAGAAGCCCGGCTGCGCGGCCGCAAACGCGCGGCCCGCCTCCAGCAGCGCATCCAGCGACTCCAGGCCGGCCTCGGCGTAATTGCGCAGGCCGCGCGGGTCGTCATACACCATGTGCGCCAGCTGCGGGCACTGGCCGCGTATTTCCAGCAGCTTGTCGACCTGCTCCTGGTCTTCCACGAGTGCGAAGCGCACGTCGGCGTTGTTGATGGGGAAGATGCATTCGGCGCCCACGGCGTCCTGGTACAGCGGAATCGGCACCGCGCCCAGCGCCTGCGCGGCCAGCATGGTGGCGTACAGGCGCGGCCGGTTGGCGCCGATGATGACCATGTGCTCGCCGCGCTGCAGGCCCCGCTGGTGCAGGCCGCAGGCCAGGTGTTCCACGAGCTGCGCCATGCCGGCCCAGCTGTGCGCCTGCCAGATGCCGTACTCTTTTTCACGCATGGCGGCGGCGCCGGGGCGCTCGGCCGCATGTTTCAGCAACAGTCTCGGGAACGTGGTTTGCATATTCCTTGTCTCGCCGTCTTTTGGGCTTCCGGCTCATAGTCCGAAAGTTGTCTCTTGAATGCATGGTAGGCATGCATTTGACGTTAAGTTGTCGTTCGGACGACAATTCAAGGGTGATTACTCCCCCGGACTTTCCCTTAGGCCCCAGCGAGGTACGCGCGTGGTGACGATGACCGGCCAGTCCATGCAGATACGCGCCCGCATGCCCGACGCGCAGGAACTGGCCGGCATCCACTGGCTGGAAGCGCTGCTGCCCGCCGAGCGCGAACGCGCCGTGGCCAGCGTGCGTGTGGGCGACGCCAACATCGGCGACTACGTGTGCCGTGTCGGCAAGCCGGTGACCTACTGGTTCGGCGTGGTCGAGGGCCTGCTCAAGATGAGCACCGACAGCGAACAGGGCGCCACCATGACCTTCACCGGCCTGCCGCCCGGCGCCTGGTTCGGCGAAGGCACGGTGCTCAAACGCGAACCCTACCGCTACAACATCCAGGCCCTGCGCAAAACCGTCGTCGCGGGCCTGCCGGTCGAGGACTTCCACTGGCTGCTGGACCACTCCATCGGCTTTAACCGCTTTGTGATGAACCAGCTCAACGAGCGCCTGGGCCAGTTCATCGTCGCGCGCGAGATCGACCGCATGAACAACCCTGACATCCGCGTGGCCCGCAGCCTGGCCGCGCTGTTCAACCCCGTGCTCTACCCGGGCGTGGGTGAAATCCTGCGCATCACGCAGCAGGAGATGGCCTACCTGGTCGGCCTGTCACGCCAGCGCGTGAACGAGGCCCTCAGCGCCCTGCAGGCCCGGGGTTTTATCCGCATCGAATACGGCGGCTTGCGGGTGCTGGACCTGGAGGCGCTGCGGTCCAGTGTGTTGGGGGGGAAGGATGAGGATGTGTTGGCGGCGGGCAAGCGGTGAAAGAAAACTCCTGAGTCAAAGCGCAGTTCCGGGCGGGAATACACCTCAACATTTCACGATCTTTATCAATGCCGAGTACAAGAAGTGGGCGCAGGTGGTGAAGGCTTCCGGGGTGAAGGTGGATTAAAAGTTCAGACCTTCACATAAGCCTACTCTTATGAAATAAGGTGAGGGTTCAGGCTTGGCACACTCCGGCATCAAGACGCTCTGATTACGTTACTAAACAGTCAAATGTCTGCTTGGGACCCGAGGCGGTCGCTATTAAGATGCCGTCTACCGGTTAGAAGCGAACATTCTCCCAATTCTTAAATGGAATATATAGACGTAATTTGGAATCACCTGCTTGACGAGGAGCCAATTCGACTCGTATCGGAGGTCGGAGAAGACCGCTTCGAATGTCGGAAGCTGGAGTTTTTCAGGGACGGCACCGTGGACGTTGCTGACGGTGTGCGTGAGACCTTGAGGACAAGATTAGGGTTGATCGCGACGCCTACAGTAGTCGAGATAAACCAAGACCCGGAGTTTGAGGCTGTGGCCATCAGTGCAGTCGATTTCGAAGCCCTGTGGCTGACGTACGCGCGTCCCTCTGCACATTGACGTAAAGCACTTTCGGTCATACGCGAAATAGGACTAAAGATGAGAATAGGGAACAGACTCAGGCCTTGCGATATATAACGTTGGAGCGCTACACAATGAACTTCCAGCAAGTCGGCGAATATCTGGTTGCAACCCGCATCACGGGGCCAACACACAACATACTGCAATTGCAGTTCGCGTCTTATCCAGATAGCCCGCCTAGCATTCAGGCACTTCCCGGAGTCGGTCCAAACCAAGCTGCTCTGAATTCACAAGAGGTGCTGCGGCAGGTGGTGGCCGGCGTGGCAGCCGCCAACATGGAGTTCAAAAGCGGCTATCGCGTCGGCAAGGTTCGGTTTGTAGAAAATGATTCAAGGCCTGAGTCCGTTTACAAAGAACTGGCAGCATTCATAGTCAGGCGGGTAGTGCATGGCTAGGCGTCGCGATCACCGTGCTTGATCTACTTGAAAATCCAGAGTTCCTTAGGTCACCGAACCTTCGATTGGAAGAGCTCGCAATCCGTGGCGTTCCGTACGGCTGTGCCGCACGCGAATTCCCAGTCGAGCTGGTGAGTCAAGTCACGCTCGCCCCGATAGTGGCGAGTTCAACCTGGTCTCACGAACTTGGAGAGACCTATCAAGATGCCGCAGGTCGAAATCTTTCCCTCTCTGAAGTAGTCTCAAATGCCCTTCAGTTGGGCGGGATTCTTCACTTTCCGGAGAGCGTCAGCTTCAAGTTCGAGAATGGCCATGTGACTGGACTCGCGCTCTATGGAGCATCACTCAATTTTTTCGCGCACATCGGAAGCCACGCACAGTTTGTCAAAGAATTCGGTGTCGCTGATGTTGTTCAGACCAAAGAGGCCTACGGCGATCTTATGGGTTATGAACACTACTACAGGCAGTGTCAGAAGTTCGTTGAGTGGGACGAAATGAGAAGAAAGATTGTGGTCATCAATTTCGGGATAAGGCGTCATGACTTGGGCGTCGTCCAACCCTTCCATCGAGAGGACTCGCCCCGGCGAGCCGAGTCGAGCCGCTCATGTCAAACGTTAGAACGCAGAGGGGGCACTGTGGCTTTTCCAGCGACAGAAATTCATCTCGAAGCGGCAGAGCGGGAGCTAGGGGTCAAGCTGCCCCCGGAGTTTCGCGAGCGCCTTTTGGCCCGGAACGGCGGGGAGCTTTCGACAGCGGGAGACGATTGGCAAGTTTTCCCGGTGTTCGACGCAACGAACCGCAAGACGGCGGGACGTTCCGCAGGCCACATCGTCCTTGAGAATCGGAACGCTCGATCGTGGGAGGGGTTTCCGAAGTCCGCTGTTGCGATAGCCGCAAATGGCTCAGGCGATCTCCTTCTCTTTCTCCCGGAGGGAGCTTCCGGCCGACTGGATCCACAAGTTTTCGTCTGGGATCACGAAACACGGAAGTGCACGCGAGTCGCACTCCGATATGGGAAGTAGGTGCGCAATGCGCTCTAGCATTTCGGTCGACACTGGTGCCTTGCGGTGTCCGTGCGCGGCGCGCGCTCCTGCAAGTCGCCGGTCACCTTGGCGCGAGACCGTACATGTTGCCGAAGCGGGTATTTGAGTTCCTGAACCACGGCGACAGCGTCGTCGCCGAGGTCCCGGTTCAACCGAGCGGTATGCGATGCTTTGTACGCATTCGGCCTGTACCGAAGCCAGGCGTTCCTCGTGACGATAAAAGATACCTGAACTCGACGTGGTCCACTTGGGAGTATTGGGACTTCGAGTTCCGTCGCATCACTCTTCAAGAGGGATGGGAAGGGGACGAATGGAACTACGATCGCTACATCGCGAGCGATGCGCGCCGAACGACATCTGACCCAGCTTCTTTTCAGTTGCTCCTGGCTGAATGGATTCCCGACGCAGCACTCCTCCAACACGTCTCGGAATCGCCATGTCCGGAGTGACACTGTCTAACAAGTCAATCGACAAGGACGGTCTTTCGGCTGACTTCGTTATCTTCACGTCAGACGTCACCAAAGCCAAACCCGCATCATGCAACTGACTATTTTTCTTTTGGAAGGCACTTCGTACACATCTACGGCACGATCATTGCCGTTCCTCTATCGAGTCGCATTTGACAACCCAACGGTGATTTCTGGCCCTATTCACGTAACGGCTTGCATTCTGGAGAACCAGGCGAACAAGGAAGTCTCTGCCGGCTATACCAAAAGCATCTTCAGCCTCCCGGGGATGGAGCGCTTCATTGAGGCAGGCACCGAGCTTGTAATTGCGGCTGAGGCTCTTGAATGCGAGAGCGGTTCAAATGAATTGATTCCTGGCTCGTATGAAGTCTCAGCGAAAGTCTCGGTGCAAGTAGCAAGCCCTGACGGCTCTCTTAAGCATCATGAATTAAGGGCGTCTCGTCAGTTCATCTTGTCATGAAGGAGCCGCCCGAGACCTCCATCGAAGGGGGTTTCAAAGGCTCGCAACGAATCAAGCTCGCCATCTGCGCCCGGCACCCCGAATCCTTTGGGTTATCAACGCCGAGCACAAGAAGTGGGCGCAGGTGGTGAAGGCTTCCGGGGCGAAGGTGGATTAGGGCGAGGCGCGGCCTCAGTACAGCGCGGAAACAGCCAGCCGCAGGTTGTCGCGGGCGCGCGCTTCGAGCGCGGCCTGGAAGTGCGGCGTGCTGTAAATGACGGACCGGTCCAGGAAGGCGCGAAGAATTTCCCCGCGCTTGCGGCGAAACAGGTCTTCGGGCACGAAGGCGTATTCCTGGCGTATCTGTTCTTCGTACTCGGCAAAGCGCGGCGGCAAGGCGCCCAGGATGGACAGGTCCACGTCCACCAGCAATCTGGCATCGGGCGACACCGGCAGCGCGCTGTGGCAGGTGGCCATCACCAGTTCATCCACCCGTTGCACGGTGGCCGGCGGGGCGCCGTGTCCTTCCAGCACGCTGCGTGCCCAGTCGGCGCTCTGTCTTTCGTTGTCGTGGCGCTGCGTGTCGTAAATGCCGTCGTGGAACCAGAGTGCGACTTCGACCTCGCCGGGCCGTTCGGCCAGGTGGCGGACGGCTTCGAAATGCGCGAGGCATTCCGCGAGGTGCTGCACCGTGTGGTACTTGCGGTGAGGCTCCGAGTAGCGCGCCACCAGTTCGTCAAACACGCAGCTTGCGATGGGGCGGACTGTCAGGGCCGCTGCGCAGCGCTGCCGGGAACGCGCCAGCAGGGCGGTGGTGTCGGGGCTGGGGCCTGGCATCAGTACAGCGTCGATTTCTGCCGCGCGGGCAGTTCGCGGTCGTATTTGTCGCCGTCTACGGCCGCCGCCGTCAGCGCCTGCAGCATGGCGCCGGGCGTGGGCACGTCGGGCCGGCCTTGCGCCGCCAGCTGCCACAGCTGCGAGCGCTGGATGGCGCGGGCGCACTGGAAGAACACCGATTCGACATGGATCACGATGACGCAGTGCGGCAGTTTGCCTTCCACGGCAAAGCGCTGCAGCAGGTCGGGCGCGACCGTGATGTGGGCGCTGCCGTTCACGCGCAGGGTCTCGCCGGCGCCGGGAATCAAAAAGAGCAGCGCCACGCGCGGGTCGGCCAGCAGGTTGCGCAGGCTGTCGATGCGGTTGTTGCCGCGGCGCTCGGGCAGCAGCAGGGTTTTGTCGTCCTGGATGGCCACAAAACCCGGCGGGTCTCCGCGCGGTGAGGCGTCCAGTCCGCCGGTGCCGGACGTTGCCAGCACGGCAAAGGGCGAGGCCTTGATCAGCGCCTGGTAGGCCGGGTGCAGGTAGTCCACCTCTTTTTGGAAGGAAGGCGCAGCGACGGCGCCGAACAGCGCCTCGAGTTGCGGCAGGCTGGTGACGGCATGGGGATCGGCTTGTGCGTGGGTGGTGTCCATGGGCATGACTTTATCGCTTTGGCTTTTTGCCGGTGGGTGAGGGGGCGGGTGCGCACAGCGCTTCCACCAGTTTGAGGGCGGGCACCGACAGCTGCTCAAAGCGGCGCGCACAAATCAAGAGCTGCCGGTCGGCCCAGGCGTCGGTCAAGGTGAGCATGCGCAGCTTGCCCGCGTTCGCATGGCTTTCAGCCGCGACGGCCGGCACCACGGCCACACCGACACCAGCCTCCACCATGCGACAGACGGCTTCAAAGCTGCGCAACCGTATGCGCGTGCGCATGCGCAGCCCCAGGCGTTCGGCCTGCAGGGCCAGGTGCTGGTGCAGCGCGCTGTCTTCGTCCAGGCCGACAAAATCGTGGGCCAGAGCCAGGGCGAAGCTGATCTGGCGCTGCCGGCCGAAACCGGCGGATCGTGGAACGACAAGCACCAGCTGGTCGCGCCGGAAGGGCCTGGACTCCAGGCTGGAGATGTCGGCCGAGTCGGCCACGATGCCGAGGTCGGCCACCTGGGCCAGCAGCTGCGAGACGATCAGGTGGCTGGGGCGCTCTTCGAGTTCGACGTCGATGGCCGGGTGTGCATTGAGGAAATTCGCGAGCGCCTGCGGCAGGTAATCGGTGATCGCGGCGGTGTTGGACAGCAGCCGCACCTTGCCGGCCAGCCCGCCGGCGTAGTCGGCTATCTCGCCGTGCATGCGTTCGATCTGCTGCAGCACCAGGCGCGCATGGTGGGCCACGGCCAGGCCCGCCTTGGTGGGTTTGACGCCGCCGCGCAGGCGCTCCAGCAGCGGCACACCCAGGGCATCTTCCATGCCGCGTATGCGCGCACTGGCCGAGGCCAGCGCCAGGTGCGAGAGCTTGGCTCCGGCCGTGATGCTGCCGGTGTCGATGACGTGCAGGAAGAGGCGCAGGTCGACGAGGTCAAAGCGGAGGGGGGCGGGCATGGTGGTGTAAGACCTGTTCCAGCCTTCGGAGATAGCGAAGGCTACCAGCGCATATTACCGCTTGAGCGTGAACGCGGCGCTGCGCAGAATCGCTTGCATGAATTCGATCAACAACTTTATGGGCACGGACCCCGACACCCTTTTGATGGGCGTGGTCGTCTCTGTATTTCTGCTGGCCGGTCTCGTCAAGGGCGTGGTCGGGCTGGGCTTGCCGACGCTGTCCATGGGTTTGCTGGCCGGTGTGATGCCGCCCGCGCAGGCAGCCGTCCTGCTGATCCTGCCTTCGTTGCTGACGAATGCCTGGCAGATGTGGGACGGGGCCGCGCTGGCCAGCCTGCTGCGGCGCCTGTGGCCCTTGCAGCTGGGTGTTGTTGCCGGAACGCTGTGGGCGCCGGTCAGCCTGGTCACGCTTGATGCGGGGCTTGCATCGATGGGGCTGGGTACGGCGCTGATGGTCTATGCGCTGCTGGGCTTGTTCGCGGTACCGCTGGCGGTTCCGCGCCGTGGCGAAAGGGGGTCTTCCTTCATCACCGGATTGCTCACCGGTGCCATCACCTCGGCCACCGGTGTGTTTGTGTTCCCGGCCGTGCCTTACCTGCAGGCCTTGGCGCTCAGGAAAAACGAGCTGGTGCAGGCGCTGGGTTTGTCGTTCACGGTGTCCACCGTTGCGCTGTTTCTGCGCCTGGTGATGGAGGGCTCTTTTGCCATGGGCCAATTGCCCGGCGGGTGGAGTCTGTTGCTGCCGCTGCCCGCCGCGTTGCTGGGTATGGCCGCCGGCCAGGTGCTGCGCGGGCGTGTGGGCGAGAAGGGATTCAAGAGGCTGTTTTTTGTGGGTCTGCTGCTCATAGGCGTTTACATGGTCGCTCGCGGGGCCATGCACTAGGGCGATGGAAACCCAGGCCGAGGTGTCGCAGGCCCTGGAGACTCTCCATACCAAGGCCGCGCGCCTGACCTTGCTACTCGAAAAGGCCAGCGATCCCCTGCAGTCCGAGGCCGCTTCCCTGCTGGACGACATTGACGCCCTGCGCGCCCTTCACCTGCGCGCCGTGATGCGGCCTCACGCGCCGCCCTGAACAGGCCCAAAACGCCGCATTTTTACGCTTTCTTTATACCGGCCGCCGGTCTTTCATCCCCGTTTTTACGCGCCGGATCCGAAACTTCCTCCATCGTTGTTCGTTGGAGAAAGTTATGGATCTCGCGTTTATTCTCGGTGCCGCCTCCCTGTGGGGCGTGATGGTCTTGCTGGTGTGGGGCTTTAAAAAGCTTGAAAAGCCCGAAGGAGGCCGTTCATGATCAGCCTTGACGTGCTTTACGGCTTTGGCGGCATCTGCGCCGTCCTGCTGCTCACTTACCTCGTGTATGCGCTGATCTGCGCCGAGGAGTTCTGATGAGCAACGCTTCATGGGGCCTGCTGGCCCTTTTCCTCGCTGCGTTGCTGGTCACGGCCTGGCCGCTGGGCATCTGGCTGGCGCGCATTTATTCCGGCAGCCTTCCCGGGTGGATGCACAAGGTGGAAGCGCCGCTGTACCGCCTGGCCGGCACGTCGGCCGATGCCGGCATGAAATGGTCGCAGTACGCGCTGGCCTTGCTGGCCTTCAATGCGCTGGGTGTGGTCGCGGTCTATGCCTTGCAGCGCCTGCAGGTGTGGCTGCCGCTGAACCCGGCCGGCATGGCGGCGATTTCGCCTGATTCGGCTTTCAACACCGCGATCAGCTTTGTCTCGAATACCAACTGGCAGGGCTATGCCGGTGAATCGACCATGAGCTACCTCACGCAGATGCTGGTGCTGGCTGTGCAGAATTTCTTCTCCGCCGCCACCGGCATCGCCGTGGTGTTCGCGCTGTTCCGCGGTTTTGCCGCGCGTGCGACGGGCGCCATCGGCAACTTCTGGGTGGACGTCACGCGCATCACGGCCTGGCTGCTGCTGCCGCTGTCGCTGGTGTTCGCGATCTTCCTCGTGGGGCAGGGCGTGATCCAGAACTTCGATGCCTACAAGGACGTCGCGACGCTGGAAACCACCTCTTACCAGGTCGCGAAGAATGGCCCTGACGGCCAGGCCCTGAAAGACGACAAGGGCAATGCCGTGATGGAAGACGCCAAAACCACCACGCAGACCCTGGCCATGGGCCCGGTCGCGTCGCAGGAGGCCATCAAGATGCTGGGTACCAACGGCGGCGGCTTCTTCAACGCCAACTCGGCCCATCCTTATGAGAACCCGACGGCGCTGAGCAACTTCTTCCAGATGCTCTCCATCTTCCTGATCCCCGCGGCGCTGTGCTTTGCCTTCGGCCGCGCGGTGGGCGACCAGCGCCAGGGCTGGGCCGTGCTGGCCGCGATGACGGTGCTGTTTGTGGTCGCCGTGGTGGCCATCACGCCGGCCGAACAAGCCGGCAACCCGCTGCTGTCGCCCCTGGGCGTGGACCAGTCAGCGAGCACGCTGCAGGCCGGCGGCAATATGGAAGGCAAGGAAACCCGCTTCGGCATCAATGCCTCCAGCCTGTTCGCGGTCATCACGACGGCGGCCTCCTGCGGCGCGGTCATCGCCATGCACGACTCCTTCACGCCGCTGGGCGGCATGGTGCCCATGGTGATGATGCAGCTCGGCGAGGTGGTGTTCGGCGGCGTCGGCACCGGCCTTTACGGCATGCTGATCTTCGCCATCCTGGCGGTGTTCATCGCCGGCCTGATGATAGGCCGCACGCCGGAATACCTGGGCAAGAAGATAGAGGCGCATGAGATGAAGCTGACCTCGATTGCCATCCTGGTCACGCCCATCCTGGTGCTGGCCGGAACGGCGGTCGCGGTGCTGGCAGGCGCCGGCAAGGCCGGCATTGCCAACCCTGGTGCGCATGGCTTTTCTGAAATCCTTTATGCGCTGACCTCGGCCGGCAACAACAACGGCAGCGCCTTCGCGGGCCTGTCGGCCAACACGCCGTTTTACAACACGCTGCTGGGCGCGGTGATGTGGCTGGGCCGCTTCGGTGTGATTGTGCCGGTGCTGGCGATTGCCGGCGCGCTGGCCACCAAGAAGCGCCTGCCCGTCACGGCCGGCACCATGCCCACGCACGGCCCGCTGTTCGTGACGCTGCTGATAGGCACCGTGCTGCTGGTGGGCCTGCTCAATTACGTGCCCGCCCTGGCGCTGGGCCCTGTGGTCGAGCACCTGATGCTCTGGCCCGGCCAATAAACGCAAGGCTCAAAGAGAAATTGATATGACTACCCAAAAACCTTTTGTGTTGCTTGACCCCGCGTTGCTCAAACCCGCCATCGCGGCCTCGTTCACCAAGCTGAGCCCGCGCGTGCAGTGGCGCAACCCCGTGATGTTTGTCGTCTACATCGGCAGCATATTGACCACCTTGCTGGGCCTGCAGGCCTTGCAGGGGCAGGGCGAGGCGCCGGCAGGTTTCATCCTGGCAGTCGCTGTCTGGCTGTGGTTTACCGTGCTGTTCGCCAACTTTGCCGAGGCATTGGCCGAAGGCCGCAGCAAGGCGCAAGCCGCCTCGCTGCGCAGCCTGAAGAAAAGCACCTGGGCCAAGAAGTTCAAGGAGCCCAACGGCAAAACCTTCCACGGCACGGCCTGGCTGCCTGAACAAGCCGAGAACCTGCGCAAGGGCGCGGTGGTGTTTGTCGAGGCCGGCGACATGATTCCGCTGGACGGCGAAGTCATCGAAGGCGTGGCCTCGGTCGACGAGAGCGCCATCACCGGCGAATCGGCCCCGGTGGTGCGTGAATCGGGCGGCGACTTCTCGGCCGTGACGGGCGGCACGCGGGTGCTGTCCGACTGGCTGGTGGTGCGCATCGTGGTGAATCCCGGCGAGTCCTTCCTGGACCGCATGATCAGCATGGTCGAGGGCGCCAAACGCCAGAAGACGCCCAATGAAATCGCGCTGACGATTCTGCTGGTGGCGCTGACCATCGTCTTCCTGGTGGTGACGGTCACGCTGTTGCCTTTTTCGATGTTCAGCGTGGGCGCCGCGGGCGCGGGCACGGTGGTCAGCATCACCGCGCTGGTGGCCCTGCTGGTCTGCCTGATCCCGACCACGATTGGCGGCCTGCTGTCGGCCGTGGGCGTGGCCGGCATGAGCCGCATGATGCAGGCCAACGTCATCGCCACCTCGGGCCGCGCGGTGGAAGCCGCCGGTGACGTGGACGTGCTGCTGCTGGACAAGACCGGCACCATCACCCACGGCAACCGCCAGGCCTCCAGCTTCCTGCCGGCCCCCGGCGTGACCGGCGCCAAATTGGCCGTCGCCGCCATGCAGGCCTCCATGGCCGATGAAACCCCCGAAGGCCGCAGCATCGTGGCCCTGGCCCAGCGCCTGGGCGCCGCCGAGGCCCTGGTGGGCGACAGCCATGAGGTGCCTTTCACCGCCCAGACCCGCATGAGCGGCATCGACGTGCAGCGCCCCGACGGCAGCATGCGCCAGCTGCGCAAGGGCGCGGTCGACGCGATCCGCAGGCATGTGGAAGCGCTGGGCGGCAGCGTGCCGGCCGAGGTGATTCGCGCCTCCGACGAGGTGTCGCGCCGCGGCAGCACGCCGCTGGCGGTGGCCGACGGCAACATCGTGCTGGGCGTCGTCGAGCTGAAGGACATCGTCAAGGCCGGCATCAAGGAGCGCTTCGGCGAGTTGCGCCGCATGGGCATCAAGACGGTGATGATCACCGGCGACAACAAGCTGACGGCCGCCGCGATTGCCGCCGAAGCCGGTGTCGACGACTTCCTGGCCGAGGCCACGCCCGAAGACAAGCTCAAGCTGATACGCCAGTACCAGGCCGAAGGCCGGCTGGTGGCGATGACGGGCGACGGCACCAACGATGCGCCGGCCCTGGCCCAGGCCGACGTGGCGGTGGCCATGAACAGCGGCACCCAGGCCGCCAAGGAGGCCGGCAACATGGTGGACCTCGATTCCAACCCCACCAAGCTGCTGGAGATCGTGGAGACCGGCAAGGCCTTGCTGATGACGCGCGGCTCGCTCACCACGTTTTCGATCGCCAACGACGTGGCCAAGTACTTCGCCATCATCCCGGCGATCTTCGTGACCACCTACCCGCAGCTGGCCGCGCTCAACGTGATGCGCCTGGGCAGCCCTTCGTCGGCGATTTTGTCGGCGGTGATTTTCAACGCGCTGATCATCATGTTTTTGATCCCGCTGGCGCTCAAGGGCGTGAAGTACCGCGCTGTCGGTGCCGCCACGCTGCTGCGCCGCAACCTGCTGATTTACGGCCTGGGCGGGCTGATCGTGCCCTTTATCGGCATCAAGGCGATTGACATGCTGTTAGTCGCCATGAACCTCGCGAACTGATCCCAAGGAAAACTCATGAAAACCATTCTTCGCCCCGCACTCGTGATGTTCACCGTGCTGACCCTGGTCACCGGCGTGGCCTACCCGCTGGTGGTGACAGGCGCCGCGCAGGCGCTGTTCCCGGCGCAGGCCGGCGGCAGCCTGATTCTGCGCGACGGCAAGCCCGTCGGATCCGCGCTGATAGGCCAGAACTTCAGCGACCCCGGCCATTTCTGGGGCCGCCCATCGGCCACCGGTCCCATGCCCTACAACGCCGCGGCTTCCAGCGGCGCCAACCAGGGGCCGCTCAATCCCGCGCTGGTCGACGCCGTGAAGGGCCGTATCGAAGCGCTTAAAGCCGCCGACCCCGGCAACACCGCGCCCGTGCCGGTGGACCTGGTCACGGCCTCGGCCAGCGGGCTGGATCCGCACATCAGCCCGGCTGCGGCGCGCTACCAGGTGGCGCGCGTGGCCAAGGCGCGCAAGCTGCCGGTGGAGAAAGTGCAGGCCCTGGTCGGGCAGCACACCGAACAACCCTTGCTGGCCGTGCTGGGCGAAGCCCGCGTCAACGTGCTGCAACTCAATCTTGCCTTGGAGGCTCTTCGCTGAGAACCCGTTATGGCCTACGCCGCTTACTGTGATTCGTTTGGTTTGGTTCCCGCTCCTGCGATGCCGCTTGCGCGCAGCCGCTGGGTCGTGATGGACCTCACCGTGCATAGCCGTGACGCCGTGTGGGTGCGGCGCGCGCTGGTGAACTGCGAGGGTGCCGGCATCCTGCGTTGTATCCCCCAACTTGACGAGCACCGGGTGCGGCTGGAGATCCGCCTGCCCGACAGCATGACGGGCGAGGTGATGCACCGCATCATGATGTGTGTGCCCCATGGCGTGATCGGCCCGCTGATTTCGTGGAACCGCCACCTGCAAAGGCACGGACTCGATCATGGACTCTGATCTTTTGAGAGCCCTGTGCGCGCTGGCTGCCTTTGGTATTCCGCTTGCCGTGGCATGGTGGATCGCGGGCTGGGACGAGAAGCCTGTATCCGCGCAGAAGGAGGGTGAGCCTGCGGCGCAGGAAGAGCGCCCCCGGTGTTACCCTTTGCGCAGCGACCTTTGAGCTTTTTTGAAACCACCACAACGCAGCCGCATGGCCATCTCCCCGGACGCCCGCCCTGACCCCGACCAGCTCCTGGACCGCCTGCGCGGCGAGGAAGAAAAGGCGCGCCGCGGCCGCCTGCGCATTTACTTCGGCGCCAGCGCCGGCGTGGGCAAGACCTACGCCATGCTGAGCGCCGCGCAGCGCGAGCGCAAGGCCGGGCGGGACGTGCTGGTCGGCGTGGTGGAAACCCACGGCCGCGCCGAAACCATGGAGCTGCTGGCCGGGCTGGAGCAGCTGCCTTTGCACGAGGTGGCCTACCGCGGCCGCACGCTCAAGGAGTTCGACCTGGACGCGGCGCTGGCGCGCAAGCCGGCCGTGCTGCTGGTCGACGAGCTCGCGCACAGCAATGTGGACGGTTCGCGCCACGCCAAGCGCTGGCAGGACGTGCATGAGCTGCTGGAGGCCGGCATCGACGTCTGGTCGGCCGTCAACGTGCAGCATCTGGAAAGCCTCAACGGCACGGTGGGCGCCATCACCGGCATACGTGTGCATGAAACCGTGCCCGATACCGTGCTGGACGGCGCCGACGAAATCATCCTGGTGGACGTCACGCCCGACGAGCTGATGGCGCGCCTCAAAGCCGGCAAGGTCTACATGCCGCAGCAGGCCGAGCGCGCGGCGCAGAATTTTTTCCGCAAGGGCAACCTGATCGCGCTGCGCGAGATTGCGCTCAGGCGCACGGCCGAGCATGTGGAAGACGACGTGCGCAGCTACCGCGTCGAAAAATCCATCGCCCCGGTCTGGAACACCGAAGGCGCCATCCTCGCCTGCATAGGCCCGCGCGAAGGCGCGGAGCAGACGGTGCGCACGGCGGCGCGCCTGGCCGGCCAGCTCAATGTGCGCTGGCACGCGGCCTATGTGGAAACGCCGCGCCTTCAGCTGCTGGAGGTCGCCCGGCGCGACCGCATCCTGGCCGTGATCCAGCTGGCCGAGGAACTGGGCGCGGCCACGGCGGTGTTGACCGGCAATGACGCCGCCGCCGAACTGGTGGCGCAGGCGCAGCAGCTCAATTGCGCGACGCTGGTGGTGGGCCGCCCGCAGCTGCAGGGCTGGCGCGCGCTGTGGGCCGGCACTACCATGACGCGCCGCCTCGCGACGCTGGCGCCCACGCTGGACATCGTCGAGGTGGGCCATGCCGACAGCGCGCGGCGGCTGGCGCGCGCGGTGCAGCGTTCGGCCGAGGACGACGAGGCCGCGGCCTGGCGCGGCAAGCTGCCGGGTTATGCCTGGGCGGCGGCCGGCAGCGCGGCCGTCACCGTGCTGGCGCTGCCGCTGCTGGCTTACTTCGACCTGGCCAACATCGTCATGCTGTTCCTGCTGGGCACGGTGCTGGTGGCGCTGAAGTTCGGGCGCGGGCCGGCGGCGCTGGCGGCATTCCTCAATGTGGCGGCCTTTGACTACTTCTTTGTCGCGCCGCGGCTCTCGTTTGTCGTCAGCGACGTGCAATACCTGATGACTTTCGGCGTGATGCTGGTGGTGGGCCTGCTGACCGGCCAGCTCACGGCGGGCCTGCGCTTCCAGGCGCGCATCGCGGCCAGCCGCGAGCGCCGCGCGCAGTCGCTGTTCGAGCTCACGCGCGATTTGTCGGCCGCGCTGCTGAGCGAGCAGGTCATCGAACTGGGCGAGGCCGCCGCGCAGCGCAACTTCGGCGGCCAGGCGCTGGTGCTGGCCACCGACGGGCATGACCAGTTGCTGCCGCCCGCAAAGCCGCCGGCCGGTTTTGACGCCAGCGTGGCCGACTGGGTGTTCCGCAACGAGCAGCCGGCCGGGCTGGCCACGGCCACGCTGTCGGCCCAGGCCTGGCATTACCTGCCGCTCAAGGCGCCCATGCGGGTGCGCGGCGTGCTGGCGGTCAAGCCCGCGCAGGCGCGCTGGCTGCTGATCCCCGAGCAGGTACAGCAGCTTGAGACGCTGGCGCGCCAGGTCGCGATCGCGCTGGAGCGTGTGCACTACGTGGAAGTGGCCCAGCAGGCGGTGGTGCAGATGGAATCGGAAAAACTGCGCAACATGCTGCTGGCGGCGATTTCGCACGACGTGCGCACGCCGCTGACGGCGCTGATAGGCCTGGCCGATTCCCTGCAACGCACGGCGCCGCCGCTGAGCGACGAGCAGCAGCAGGCGGCGCGCGCCATCGCCGGCGAGGCGCGCCACCTGAGCGCGCTGGTCAACAACCTGCTGGACATGGCGCGGCTGCAAAGCGGCGCCGTCAACCTGCGCAGCGACTGGCAGTCGGTCGAGGAAATCGTCGGCTCGGCGATACGCCAGTCGCAGCACGCGCTGGCCGGCCGGGCCGTGGTGACGGCGCTGCCGGCCGACCTGCCGCTGGTCGAGTTCGACGCGGTGCTGATGGAGCGCGTGCTGGTCAACCTGCTGGAAAACGCCGCCAAGTACGGCAAACCGCCGATTGAGGTCAGCGCCCAGGTGACGGACACGGCGCTGTTGCTCACCGTGCGCGACCACGGCCCCGGCCTGCCGGCCGCGCTCAAGGGCCGCGAGCACGAGCTGTTTGAAAAATTCACGCGCGGCGCGCCCGAATCGGCCACGCCGGGCGTGGGCCTGGGCCTGGCGATCTGCCAGGCGGTGGTGCAGGCGCACCGCGGGCAAATCACCGCAGGCAATGCGGCGGGCGGTGGTGCAGAATTCACCATCACCCTGCCGCGGCGCGCGCCGCCCCAGGGCCTGCCCGAAACCGCCTGAGATCCTTCCTCTTCAACCATGTCCCAGCCCACCCCCGTCGCCGTCGTCATTGAAGACGAGCCGCAGATACGCCGCTTTGTGCGCGCGGCGCTGGAGGCCGAGGGCTGGCAGGTGTTCGAGGCCGACACCGCCCAGCGCGGGCTGACCGAGGCCGGCACGCGCAAGCCCGACCTGCTGGTGCTGGACCTGGGCCTGCCCGACGGCGACGGGCTGGACGTGATCCGCGACGTGCGCGGCTGGTCGGCCGTGCCGATCGTGGTGCTGTCGGCGCGTGCCGACGAAGCCGACAAGATCGCCGCGCTGGACGCCGGCGCCGATGACTACCTGACCAAGCCCTTCGGCGTGGGCGAGCTGCTGGCCCGGGTGCGCGCCAACCTGCGCCGCCCGCGCGCGGCCGGCGCCGACGGCGCGCCCGAGGAGCCGGTGTTCAGCTTCGGCGAGGTGGAAGTCGACCGCCAGGCGCGCCTGGTGCGGCGCGGCGGCGTGGAAGTGCACCTGACGCCCATTGAATACCGCCTGCTCAACGTGCTGCTCAGCCACGCCGGCCGGGTGCTGACGCACCGGCAACTGCTGCGCGAAGTGTGGGGCCCTTCGCACGCGGAGCAAAACCACTATTTGCGCATCTACATGGGCCATTTGCGCCAGAAGCTCGAAGCCGACCCGGCCCAGCCCACCCACCTGCTGACCGAAACCGGGGTCGGTTACCGGCTCTGGGTGGGACAATAGCCGGAACCGCCAGGCAACCCGGCCCGCAATCAAGTACCCAGCCCATGCAAGACCCCCTCAAACCCGCCCCCGGCCCCAAACCCGCGGGCGCCGCCGTCCGCATCCCCAAACCCGCCGCGCCGGCCGCCGCACCGGGCGCGCCCGCGCCCACCGTGCGGCTGAACAAGCGCATGGCCGAATTGGGCCTGTGCTCGCGCCGCGAGGCCGACGACTGGATCGCGCGCGGCTGGGTGCGCGTGAACGGCGCACCCGCCGTGATGGGCCAGCCCGTGGCCCCGGACGCGCGCATCGAGATCGACCGCCAGGCCGAGCAGCAGCAGCGCCAGCAGGTCACCATCCTGATCAACAAGCCGGTGGGTTACGTCAGCGGCCAGGCCGAAGACGGCCATGAGCCGGCCGTGGTGCTGGTGCAGCCGCAAAACCGCTGGCGCGAATGCAACAGCCGCATGCGCTGGGGCCACGAACAATTGCGCGGCCTGGCGCCGGCGGGGCGGCTGGACATCGACTCCATAGGCCTCCTGGTGCTGACGCAGGACGGGCGCGTGGCGCGCCAGCTGATCGGTGAGGACTCGGAAATCGAAAAAGAGTATTTGGTGCGTGTCACTTACAACACTGAAAGGGGCCCCGAAACGGTCGATGTGCAGTCGGTGTTCCCGCCCGAAAAGCTGGCCCTGCTGAACCACGGCCTGAGCCTGGACGGCCAGCCGCTGCGGCCGGCCAAGGTGTCCTGGCAAAACCCCGAGCAACTGCGGTTTGTGCTCACGGAAGGCAAAAAACGCCAGATCCGCCGCATGTGCGAGCAGGTGGGCCTGTTTGTGACCGGGCTCAAGCGCGTGCGCATAGGCCAGGTCAACCTGGGCCACCTGCCGGTGGGGCAGTGGCGTTACCTCGCGCCGCACGAGCACTTCTAGGCCGCTTTTAACCCCACTGCCGGTGTGGGGCGGGTAGTGCTCTGTCCTACCCGGATGCAGGCCAACGGATTGCAGCTTATGTTTTGCCGCGGCCTAAAGTGGGTTGTATGGCACTCATCACATACCTCGTCGAAGACAACAAGATCGTTCTGGACAACCTCGTCGAGGCGCTCCAGGAGATCGCCGCTGTCGAGATCACGGGGCACAGTGCCACCCAGGCCGAGGCCACCCAATGGCTGCGCATGCACGACGGCGAATGGCACCTGGCCATCGTCGACCTCTTTTTGAAAGAGGGCAGCGGGCTGGGCGTGCTGGCGGGCTGCCGCAAGCGCGAGCCCTACCAGAAGGTGGTGGTGCTCACGAACTACGCCACGGACGAAATCCGCCGCCGCGCCATGGACCTGGGCGCCGACGCGGTGTTCGACAAATCCAGCGAGCTGGACGGCCTGTTCGCCTACTGCGCCGAACAGACGGCCCAGGAGGTGAAACCGGCCAACCAGCAGGCCCAGCGCGCGGCCGTGGCACGCAACCGGGAAGCGCACGCCATGCAAACGCGCAGGACACCTTCGGGTTCCTGAGGCCTGCTGCCGCTGGAATGGGCGGCCTTGGGGCGGCCTTGGGGCGGCCGTCGGCCACTACCGCGTCAAGCCGGGCGACGCCTGGCGGGTGTGCCCGGATCTCAATTCGGGCTTTGACGCGACGGGCGGCGTGGTGTCCACCGCCTCCGACATGGTGCGCTGGGACGGCGCGCTTAAAAGCGGCGCCGTGCTGTCGGCCGCCAGCCTGGCGCGCATGCGCACGCCGGCCGCGCTGGCCGGCGGAAAGGCCGCGCCCATAGGCATGGGGCTGGCGGCGCTGGGCGGGCCGGGCAGCTACGGCGCGGCGGGGCAGACGGTCAGCTTTGCCGCGGCCAATGCGAGCTACGGCAGCGGCTACGACGTGGTGCTGCTGGCCAACGGCAGCAACACGATTGGCGACGCGGCCTACCCGCGCTTCGTGCTGGCCGCGCGCATCCACAACGTGCTCAACCCGGGCGCGCCCGAGCCGGTGCCGGCGCTGCCGCCCGCCACCGGCATCATCGAGCCCACCCCGCCGGCGGAGTTGTTGAGCCTGTGCAAATAGCTGGTGCGCGCGCGGCTGTGCCTCCACAATGGGGCATGCGCACACCCGACCCGTCCAGCCTGCTGCCCACCTGGCTGCATGTCTCCGATATCCAGGGCCTGGCGCAGCTTGCCACGCAGGCCACGCTGGGCGTCACGGGCCTGGTCGAAAACGTGCAGGGCAACGTCTACAAGGCGGTCGCCGCGCCCTTCGGTCCGTTGGGCGCGAAGTTCGTGGATCGCAAGCCGGGCGCCAGCGGCGTGCGCGCGCTGGGCATCACCGGCCTGGTCTACGGCGGCATCAAGGGCGTGACGCGGCTGGCCGGCGGCACGGCCAACGCGCTGCTGTCGCGCGCGGCGGCGAAGCCCGATACGCGACCCTCGACGCCGCAGCGCGAGGCCATGCTGTCGGCGCTCAATGGCGTGCTGGGCGACCGGCTGGCGGAGACGGCCAATCCGCTGGCGATTTCCATGCGCCTGCGTTCGCAAGGCCTGCCGCTGCTGCTGGAGCCGCAGGCGCTGGCCGACCGGCTGCCGGGCGCGACGGGAAAGCTGCTGGTGATGGTGCACGGCCTGTGCATGAACGACCTGCAATGGGGTCACGGCGAGCAGCTGGCGCGCGAGCTGGGCTGCACGCCCGTCTACCTGCACTACAACACGGGCCTGCACACCTCGGCCAACGGCGAGCAGATGGCCGGCTTGCTGCAGCAACTGGTGAAGGCCTGGCCGCAGCCGGTGCAGGAGATCACGCTGCTGGTGCACAGCATGGGCGGCCTGGTGGCGCGCAGCGCCTGCCGCCAGGCGGGCGAAGCCGGCCACAGCTGGCTGGCGCAGCTCAAGGCGCTGGTGTTCCTGGGCACGCCGCACCACGGCGCGCCGCTGGAGCGCCTGGGCAGCTGGGTGGACGGCGTGCTGGGCGGCAACATCGTGACCAGACCTTTCGCGAAGATAGGCCAGGTGCGCAGCGCCGGCATCACCGACCTGCGTTACGGCAACCTGCTGCAGGCCGACTGGCACGACGCGGGGCGCTTTGAGCGCGGCCCCGATGCGCGGCAAGCCGTGCCCCTGCCGGCCGGCGTGGCCTGCTACACCGTGGCGGCCACCACGCTGGCGCCCGGCAACGGCCCCCTGGTGGCGGTGCGCGAGGCGCTGGCCCGCAAGATGGTGGGCGACGGCCTGGTGTCGCTGGACAGCGCGCTGGGCCTGCATGCGGAACCGGGCCGCTGCCTGGCGTTTCCGCCGGAAAACCAGTGGATCGCGCAGGGCATGAACCACATGGAATTGCTCAGGCGGCCCGAGGTGACGCGGCAGGTGCTGCGCTGGCTGCGCGCGGTATAGCCCCCGCCGGGCTGCCGGCTAAAACCCAACCGTGATGGTATGCGTCTGGCTGGCGCTGCAGGCGCCGCTGGCGCAGGTGCCGGACTGGTTGGCCGTGGCCGTGCCGTTGACGTTGAAGTTCTGCCCGGCGCCCGTGCCGGTGCCCGAGGGCGCGCTCATGGCCAGGCTGTAGTTCAGGCCCAGCAGGGTGCCGGTGCTGGGCGGGCCTATCGTCAGGGTGTAGGGAGTGTTGTAGGTGCAGCTGAGCTGGAAGGCCGAGCTCCCGGTGGCGGCCGTCGCCGTGAAGGAGGTGTAGTTGATGGTCATCGGCGTGGGGGCCGAGCTGAAATAACAGGAGTGCTGGATGCTGGCGCTCACGCCGAAGCTGGTGACGGCGAGGATGGCGCCGGTGGCGGTGCTCAGGATGTTGCTTTCGCGGACCGTGACGGAAACGGCCAGGTCGTCGTAAATGCCGGCGGGCTTGCCGGTTTGCGGAGTGGGGATGCGCAGGTAGTAGGGATAGGAGAAGGACTGGGCCGTGTTGTTGTTGGCCATCCGGTAGACCACGCCGCCGTTGGTCGTCGAGGTGTTGGCGACGCCGGTGGCCTCGGTCCATAAGCCCGATCCGTAGGTGCGGTGGTAAATCTCGTAGGTCAGCGTCTGGGTGCCGTTTTGCCGCGTCATGGCGCGGCCGGCGGGCGGCTCACCCTGGTTGATGCCGATGTAGATGTAGGGCCGCGCGGCATCGCCGGCCTGCTTGGTGCAACTGCCGCTGACGGTGCCCGTGAACTGCGTCGCGGTGCCGGTGGCGTACAGCGTGGACAGCGGCACCGAGGTGGCCGTGACGTTGCAGGTGACCGCCTGAGCCGGCCCGCCCGCCGCGAACGCGGCCAGCAAAAAGAGAAACTTCAGCACAAGGTGTTTCAACGGCGTACTCCAGAACATGTCAGGGGGCCCACGCGCGCGATGTCGTCCTGGGTGGTTGCGGGAGGCAGGTTTACCGCGAAGGTACAGCTTGCGCCCTCCCAATTCAAGCGCAACTGGTTCGCGGGCTGCAATCCCGTGATAAAAGCCTCACCGCGGCGGGCGACGAAGAACTCCTGCTTGTCGCCGATCAGTTCGATCCCGGCGCCCGCGGGCGCGGGCTCGCCGTCGTCGAACACGATCCTGACCAGCGCGCCGCGGCCGCTGCGCACCGGGAACTTGACGATCACGCCGGTGCGGTTTCCCGGCACCACCTGCTGCTCGATGCTGTCGAGTTCGGCGCTGATGGGCAGCTCGCTCGGGTCCAGCCGTATGCTGTTGGACTGGTAGGGCAGGAGGCGCGGCACCAGCGCCTTGCCGTCCTTGTTGGTGCGCGCCAGCACGCTGCCCTGGAAGCCCACGCCGACATTCGCATAGCCGGGCACCTCGACCAGCGCGAAGCTGTCCTGGATGGGCCGCGAGGCGAAGACCTCGCCGTCGATGGCCACCAGCCCGCCCTGCGCGCCCAGGCGCACGGTCTGCTGCCCCGACGAGGCGTTGACGTCCGCCGTGACCATGCCCTGGGTGCCCTGGTAGTAGAGGCCGCCCTCGGCATAGCTTTGCCCGGTCCGCCGGCCCGCCAGCGTGCGCCAGGAGAGGCCGGTGACGTCGCTCATGCCCTGGTTGGCGCTGACGTAGCCGTCGCTCTGGCCGTTGCGGTGCGAGGCGCTGGCCGACAGCGTGAGCTGCTTTTCAAGCGGCACCAGCAGGCTGACGCCGACCGAGGTGGCGCTGGCCGCGCCGCCGGGCTGGCCGCTGACGTGCACGACGTTGAAAGACAGCGAACTGCGCTCGCCCACGCGTATCGAGTAGTTGGCGCTGTAGGTGCTGAGCGTGCCCTGGTCGTAGCTGGCGACGCGGGCAAAGCCCAGGCCCAGGGCGCCCAGGCGCTCGGCCGAGTAGGTGTAGCTGCCCGAGATCTGGCGCCGGTAGGCCAGCGAATTGACCTCCTGGCCGATCTGCCGGTAGCCGCGCGAGGCGCCTTCGCTGCGCAGGGTGAACCCGTGGCGCAGGCTGGAATGCTGCAGCGCGGCCAGCCACTGCTGCCCGCGCCCGAAGGTGTTGTCGCGGCTGACGGCCACCCCGAGCTGTCCCAGCATGCTGAAGGGCAGGGCCTGCACCAGCCCCACGCCCGCGCCCTGGGTTTCGCGCCCGAGCTCGCCGCGCGTCTCCAGCGTCAGGTTCTTGGTGAGGCCGTAGCGCAGCAGCCCCGAGCCGAACACCTGGCCGTAGTCGGCGTTGCTGGTGCCCAGGTCGCGGCGCACGGCGCCGGCTTCCACGCTCCAGTCGCTCAGGCCTTCCTCGAGCAGCTCGGCGTGGCTGAAAAAATCCTGCACCAGCACGGTTTCGCGGCCGAGCACGTCGCGCACCACGATGCGGGCCTGGCCGTTGCCGGTGAGCAGCGGGAAGTTGTCGATGGCGAAAGGCCCGGTCGGCACCTGCGAGGTCTGGCGCAGCGCGTCGTTGATGTAGAGCTCCACCGTGCTGGGCGCGCTGGACAGGCCGGTCACCACCGGCAGGGGCTGGGCGATGAAGCCGGGCGTGAAGCCGAAGTTGCGGCTGAGCTGCACGCCGCCGAAGTACACCGAGCGCCCCCAGCTGCCGCTGCGCGTGCTGCTGTCGCCCAGGCGCAGTGTCAGGTTGTCGTCGGGCAGGTCGCGCGTGAAGGTGGTCTCCAGCCGGCGCAGGGTGCGCGGCGCCAGCGGGTCGGTGCTGGTGATGTTGCGCGCCGCGTAGGTGCTGGTAAACACGCCCAGCGCATTGGAGGCGCCCAGCTCCAGCAGCGCGCTCAGGTCCTGGGTGGAGCCGAGGTCGCGCTGCGCGCTGCGGGTGTAGCTGAGGTCGTAGTTGGCGAAGATGCCCAGCGTGGGCGGCGTCAGCGGCAGGCGCTCGGCCGACGGCTGGCCCAGCCGCGTGGCGGCGAAGGCCTGGGGCTGGAATTTGAGATCGACCGACTGGTTGGCGAAGTCGAGTTGCGCGTCAAAGCCCGGTACGGCCGACAGCGGGTACCACTGCTGGCCCTGGTGCTCGAAGGGGACGGCGGTGGGGCGCAAAGTGACACGCCACTCCTCGAAGGCGTCGGCCGGCGCGTACAGGGTGCCGCCGCGCTCCATCAACACCCAGCTGCCGGACGGGGCGCCGTTGACGGTGACTTCCAGCGGCAGCATGCGCAGCGCCGTGGGCGAGCCCTGGATGACGCGGTCCGCTGCCGCCGCGGGTGCGCGCGCAGTGGCGGTGCCCAGCGCCGGTGACAGCTGCAGCCTGGCGGGGGGCAGGTCGGTGGCCGGCCCGGCAGCCAGCAGCGGCATGGCCGCGGCGAACAGTGCGCAGCCGCAACCGGCCCGGATCAGGGCGCGGGCCAGGGGGCGCAGGCAGGGGTCGGCGATGGGGCGGTCTCGCATGGGCTGGTGGTCGGTGCGCGGCGGGCGGGCCCGCCCGGCGCGCTGCGGGCTTCAGGGAAGCGTGATGTCGAAGGTTTGCGATTTGCCGTCGTCAAAACTCACGCCGAGCTGCGCCGCGCCGGGCGCGATGGCCTGCTCGCCCTTGGCGCTCATGACCTGGCGGGCGCCGGGCAGGATGTAGGTGCCGCCTTCAAACTTCGCCAGCACCTGGGTGCCGCGCTTGACCAGCACTTCGCGGACCTGCGCATAGGCCGTGCCGCTGTTGCTGCAGGTGACGTTCAGGGCCTGCGCCGCGCCGCGCTCGGCCTGGCACACCACGTCGCGCTTGGCCGGCGGGGGGGTGATGAACACGGGCATGGACAAGGCCAGCGCTATCGGCACCTGGATGGTCTTGTCGCGCGATGCCACGGCTTCGGGCACCTCGCGCATGATCATGCGGTAGATCAGCTGGCGGCTGGCGTCGGCGGGCTTGAGCAGCGCCAGGCGCACGACCTGGCGCGCATTGGGCGCCAGCTTGATGATGGGCGGCGAAAGAATCAGGTCTTCGGTGGGCACCTGCTCGTCGGTGCCGTCGGGCTTCTGCGTCCAGGCGTTCAGGTCGGCCTGCAGCACGACTTCCGTGTCGCCTTCGTTGGTGATGGTCACAGCCACCGCGCGGTCGCGCGGCGTCATGTAGATGCGCACCGGCGTCACCGAGAACACGCCCGCCAGCGCGGGCGCCGGTGCCGCCGACAGCACGCCGATTGCTAACAAAATGATAGCGGCGGGGCCGTACAGAGCGGGAGCCGAGGCCGGGCGGTGCAGTTGAGGGAAGAGCTTCATGCCCCGAGCTTAACAGCCCTTGACAGCCGCCGTGCCACTTAAAACCTTACCAGCATTTCCTGCGGCCCGGCCGAGCCGTAGGCGTTGTAAATCCGCAATCCGGTGACGGTGCTCGCACCCGTGGTCGTGGTGGTCGTGGCATTGCCTGCGGCGCCGGTGCCCAGGTTGTAGCGAAAGGGGCTGTCGTGCGTGCCGAGAAAGGGTTTACCCGGTGACGGGGCGATGCTGACAAACTGGCTTGTGGCGCACACCACGCGCACCACGGCGTTGGTGGGCTCGGTGAGCGTTTCGCTGGTGCAGGCCAATGGCCGCGGGATGGGTGCCCTGAGTCCGCTTGTCACGCCCGGCACCACCGAGTTGGCGCTGCGCAGCGTGATGCTGACGTTCAGGAAAGCCGGGGCCGATCCCGCCATCGCCGCGCCCGTCCACAGGCCGGCGGCAACAGCCAGCCAGGCGCGGTGGGTCGGGGGTTTCATGCGGGACACCGGGACGGTCGTTGACTCAATAAACGACGTAGATCGTGCGGGTCTTGTTGGTCGCGGCGCTGTTGGTACATGCACCGCCGGCGGTTGCGCAGGTGCCGGACTGGCCCAGGGCCATGGTGCCGGTCACGGTGTAAGCCTGGTCGACGCCGCTGCCGGTGCCGGTGGTGGCCGACAGGCCCAGCGTGTAGGCCAGGTTCACCGCGTTGTCGGTCACGGCGTCGGTCGTGGCCGGTGTGGCGACGTTGGTAAAGCCGATCTTGTACGGCAGGGTGTTGGTGCACTTCATGTTGAAGGTGCCGCCGGAGGCCGTGGCCGCCGTCGTCTGGAACGAGGTGTAGTTGAACACCACGGCATTCATGGTGCCGAACACGCATTTCGACGTCAGGTTGATCGTCACCGCCACGGTGGCCGAGTCGGTAGCGGCCTGCACCGGAGAGGTCAGAATGGCGGCCAGCGCCATGACACCTGAGACAAGAAGTTTTTTCATGACAGCGCTTTAAATCCCTGGATCAATAAACGACGTAAATCGTGCGGTTCTTGTTCGTTGCGGCGGTATTGACGCAGGCGCCGCCCAGGGCCGCGCAGTTGCCGGACTGGCCCAGGGCCATGGTACCGGTCACGGTGTAAGCCTGGTCGACGCCGGTGCCGGTGCCGGTGGTGGCCGACAGGCCCAGCGAGTAGGCCAGGTTGACGGCGTCATCGGTCACCGCATCGGCGATGGCCGGTGTGGGCGCGTTGGTGAAACCGACCTTGTACGGCAGGGTGTTGGTGCACTTCATGTTGAAGGTGCCGCCGGAGGCCGTGGCCGCCGTCGTCTGGAACGAGGTGTAGCTGAACACCACGGGAGCAACGGCACCGAACACGCATTTGGACGTCAGGTTGATGGTGACGGCGACGGTGGAGGAATCGTTGGCTGCCTGGGCGGGTGCCGACAGGATGGCGGCGAAGGCGAGGGCGGTAACTAAAATGATCTTTTTCATGACTGTTCTCCAGTTAGGACGGAAACAAGGACGAGGCAAGCGGGGCAAACGGGACAAATTTCGAAGTGATTGGACTGTAACCAGGTATTTCAGAAATCAGTTTATATGTAACTGTAATAGCGCCTTCATGTGGGCAATTTGTCACGTCAAACCCTTGAAATACTTGGATTTATTTTTAAATGAGGCCCAAATACCTACATGTAAAAAATGTAAATGTGGCTTCTTGATGGCACTTTTCACCTTCATTTGCGGTGAATTCGTAACAAACATGAAACAACTATGACCCAGACCATGCAAAAACAAACCCTCTCCTTCCAGGCCGAAGTCGCCCAGCTGCTCAAGCTGGTCACGCACTCCCTCTACTCGAACCCCGAGATCTTTCTGCGCGAGCTGATTTCCAATGCCTCGGACGCCTGCGACAAGCTGCGCTTTGAGGCGCTCAACGACGCGTCGCTCTACGAAAACGACGCCGAACTCAAGGTGAAGGTGAGCTTCGACAAGGCCGCCAATACGCTGACGATCACCGACAACGGCATAGGCCTGTCGCAGCAGGAAGCCATCGACAACCTGGGCACCATCGCCAAGAGCGGCACGCGCGACTTCATGGCCAAGCTCTCGGGCGACCAGAAAAACGATGCGCAGCTGATAGGCCAGTTCGGCGTGGGCTTTTATTCGGGCTTTATCGTGGCCGACAGGATCACGGTGGAAAGCCGCCGCGCGGGCCTGCCGGCCGGCCAGGGCGTGCGCTGGAGCAGCGACGGCACCGGCGAGTTCGAGGTCAGCGAGATCGAGCGCGCCGAGCGCGGCACCAGCATCATCCTGCACGTGAAGGAAGACGCGCTCGACTACCTCAACGCCTGGAAGCTCAAGGGCATCGTCAACAAATACTCCGACCACATCTCGCTGCCCATCCTGATGGCCAAAGAGGAATGGAAAGAGGGCGAAAACGACCAGCCCGGCGAGATGGTGGCGACCGGCGAGTGGGAAACCGTCAACCAGGCCGCGGCCCTGTGGACGCGCGCCAAGAAAGACATCACGCAGGACCAGTACGACGAGTTCTACCGCCAGCTCAGCTACGACAGCGAGGCGCCGCTGGCCACCACGCACAACCGCGTGGAAGGCGCCACGGAATACACGCAGCTGCTGTTCATCCCGGCCAAGGCGCCCATGGACATGTTCAACCGCGACAAGGCCGCGGGCGTGAAGCTCTACGTCAAGCGCGTTTTCATCATGGACGACGCCCAGGCGCTGATGCCGACCTACCTGCGCTTCGTCAAGGGCGTGGTGGACTCGTCCGACCTGCCGCTCAACGTCTCGCGCGAACTGCTGCAGGAAAGCCGCGCCGTCAAGGCCATCCGCGAAGGCTGCACCAAGCGCGTGCTGGGCATGATCGAAGACCTGGCCGCCAACGACGCCGACAAGTTCAAGACCTTTTACGCCGAGTTCGGCGCCGTGCTCAAGGAAGGCCTGGGCGAAGACTTCGCCAACCGCGACCGCCTGGCCAAACTGCTGCGCTTCGCCTCATCGACCACCGACACGGTGAGCGTGGGCTTTGCCGACTACAAGGCCCGCATGAAGGAAGGCCAGGACGCGATCTACTACATCACCGCCGACACGCTGGCCGCCGCGAAGAACAGCCCGCAACTCGAGATCTTCCGCAAGAAGGGCATCGAAGTGCTGCTGATGGCCGACCGCGTCGACGAGTGGGCGCTCAACTACCTGAACGAATTCGACGGCACGCCGCTGCAGTCCGTCGCCAAGGGCGCGGTGGACCTGGGCAAGCTGCAGGACGAGGACGAGAAGAAAGCCGCCGAAGAAGCGCAGACGCAGTTCAAGCCCATCCTCGACAAGCTCAAGGAAGCGCTCAAGGACAAGGCCCAGGACGTGCGCGCCACCACGCGCCTGGTCGATTCACCGGCCTGCCTGGTGGTGCAGGACGGCGACATGTCGACCCAGCTGGCCCGCATGCTCAAGCAGGCCGGCCAGGCCGTGCCCGAATCCAGGCCCATCCTGGAAGTCAACGCCCAGCACCCGCTGGTCAAAAAACTCGAAAGCAGCGAGCACTTCGACGACCTGGCGCACATCCTGTTCGATCAGGCCCTGCTGGCCGAAGGCGGCATGCCGAACGACCCGGCGGCTTATGTGCGGCGGGTGAATGCGTTGCTGGTCTAGAAATATTGTTCTTATGGGGACGAATTTCTCTAAATTTCAGAAAATTTAGAGTTATTTGCCCTCTTGAGGACAAATGTTTTATCCCTGAGGGTGAGGGCCAAGAATTGTTCTTTTAAGGACAATTTACGAAAGTAGGCGGAGTTTTCCTGCTGTGCGTGCGCGCGTATGGCGATACCGCCCTGGCGCTGTACATCGGCGACGAGGACAACTTCGATGCCGTGGGCGTCCATTCATGGGAAGCCCTCTGCAAGGATTGCGGGTTTCGCCTGCCCGAGACCTTGAAAGGCTTCCGCAAAATGGCGCAAGACATCATGCCGGCCTGGCAAAAGACAAAGGCGGCCCTCATCAAGGATCTTGCGCCGGCGGCGCGCGAGCTTGAATTGCTGGAGAAAATAACCGGCGTTTTTGAAATGCATAGCGCGCATGCGCTTTCGATGACGGGCCGTTGAGCCGATCTAACGCGCGGCTTTTTTCCGCTTGGCCTTGGGCGCCAGCGCCGCCATCTGGTCATACAGCTGCTGCGCTGCCGACGACAGCGGCCGGCCGCGCCGGCGTATCAGGCCCACGGTGCGCGTGATGACCGGGTCCACCAGCGGCACGCTGACCAGGATGGGGTGGCCGTCGGGCGGCATGGACAGGCGCGGCACGGCGGCCACGCCCATGCCGGCCTCGACCAGGCTGACCAGCGTGGAGACGTGCTGCGCTTCGCAGTACCAGCGCGGCCGGCTGGCGTTTTCGCTCAGCGCCAGGTCCAGCAAAAAGCGGTTGCCGCTGTTTTTGGTGACCGACATGTACTCGTGCGCGGTCAACTCCGACCAGGTGACTTTTTTCTTGCGCGCCAGCGGGTGCTCCGTGCGGCAGGCCACCACAAAAGGCTCTTTGAGGATGGGCTCGAATTCCAGGTCGGGCTCCTGCGTGCCGATGTAGTTGAGCCCGAAATCCGCCTCGTTGCGCAGCAGCGTGGTCAGCACTTCGTTGGCGCCCTGGTCGATGATGCGCACCATGATCTGCGGGTAGCGCTCGTGGTAGGCCTTGAGGATGCCGGGCAGGAAGTAGCGCACGGCCGAGGGAATGCAGGCGATGGTGACCTCGCCGCTCACGTGCGTGGCCACGTCGCGGATGCCCATCAGCGACTGCTCCAGGTTGTTGAGCAGCTCGTTGGCCCGGTGCGAGAACTCGCGGCCCACCGTCGTCATGTCCACCTTGCGCGTGGTGCGGTGGAACAGGCGCACGCCCAGGGCGCCCTCCAGCTTTTCAATCCGCCGCGACAGCGCGGGCTGGGACAGGTGCAGCTCTTCGGCGGCGGCGCGAAAGCTGCCCAGCTTGGCCACCGCCACGAAAGCGCGCAAATCCGGCAAATCGAAATTCATGTGTGCCACGCATTAATCATAAGAAAGATTGCATTTTACAGAGCAATAGTCTTGGCCCATCATTCGTGCATGCCGTTTCCGAAGTTGCTGCCCGCATGCGCATGCGCCACAGCACCGTCGGGGGCGGTGAAAGGTGCCGGAATCTCCTGCAGTGAGACAAACCGGTGAGGCATGAACCCACTTCCGGAAGCTGGTCCGGTGGCTTTGAGCTGAAGCCGCCGGCTGGCTACCGCCCAAAAAACAGCCTGGAGGGGCCCCGTGGCCCTTCCCTATAAAAGGAGATATTTATGAGCCGCATAGTCCATTTGTCGCTGAAGGTCGACGACATCCAGAAAACCGGTGACTTCTACCAGAAGATGTTCAACTTCCAGGACGCCGTGACCAAGAAGACGCGCGACCACACCTCGCGCCACATGACGGACGGCGAGATCGACTTCACGCTGCTGACCTATGACGACGACGCCACTTCGGCCGAATCCACCGCGGCCGGCGACGGCCCCTGCATCCACCACTTCGGCATCGAGGTGGAAGACCTGGCCAAATCCACGGAAGAGATCAAGGCCAACGGCTGCGTGGTGGTGAGCGACCCCGGCGTGATCCCGGTCAAGTTCCGCGCGCCCGGCGGCACCATCGCCGAACTCGTCGAGATCGGCCGCTACAAGACCGACAACCAGGGCCAGAAGATCAACCGCATCACGCACATCTCGCTGAAGGTCGAAGACATCAAGGCCGTCGGCGACTTCTACATCAAGCTGTTCGACTTCCGCGACACCGAAACCAAGAAGACGCGCGACCACACCTCGCGCCACATGACGGACGGCGAGATCGACTTCACCCTGATCAAGTACGACGCCGGAACGACCTCGGCCGAGTCCACCGCCTCCGGCGAAGGCCCCTGCATCCACCACTTCGCCGTCGAGGTGGAAGACCTGGAGAAATCCACGCGCGACATCAAGTCCATGGGCTGCGAGGTCATCAGCGACCCCGGCGTGATCCCGGTCAAGTTCCGCGACCCGGGCGGCACCATTGCCGAACTGGTGGAAATCGGCCGTTACACACAATTGGGACGCTGAGCCGCCGGGTCGCCAAACCAAGAGAAATGCAAGCCCGCGCACCACTTTGTGGCCGCGGGCTTGCCGCCAGGGATCATCCACCGCCCGCCAAGAGGCGGTGAGAAAACAAAACAGTCGGAGACAAGCAATGAATACATTCACCCGAAAGGGCGATTTCTGGGCCGGGCTGGCACTGGCCGCGCTGGGCATCTACATCGTCAGCCAGGCCCTGGGCTGGCCCTACATGACCGAGGAAGGCCCGGGCCCGGGCTTTTTCCCGCTCTGGTACGGCTCGGTGATGGTGCTGCTGTCGCTGGCCCTGGTGGCCGGCACGGTGCTCAAGAATGACCCCAGGAGCCAGAAAGTGCTGCGCTGGTCGGAACTGCGCCGCGCCATGACCTGCTGGGCCGCGCTGGCGGTGTGCGTGGCCATGCTCAAGTACGTCGGTTTCATGATCGCCTTCGGCCTGCTCACCTGGTTCATCATCGCCATCATGTTCAAGCGCCCGCAAAAAGTGGCGCTGGCCTATGCCGTCGGCGGGGCCGTGGGTTTTTACGCGCTGTTTTCGTGGGCGCTGGAACTCCAGCTTCCCGTCGGCACGCTGTTTTCATAATTAAAAAATACAAGAGACAAGCACCATGGATATTTTCAATGGATTGATGCAGGGTTTTTCGGTTGCGTTGACGCCGATGAACCTGGGCATGTGCTTTCTGGGCTGTTTCCTGGGCACCGTCGTCGGCGTGCTGCCCGGCCTCGGCCCCCCGGCAACCATCGCGATGCTGTTGCCCCTGACCTTCAAGATGGACCCGACCGGCGCGATGATCATGCTCGCCGGCATCTATTACGGCGCCAAGTACGGCGGCTCCACCACCTCCATCCTGCTGAACGTGCCGGGAGAAACCTCCTCCGTCGTGACCTGCCTGGACGGCTACCAGATGGCGCGCAACGGGCGCGCGGGCGCGGCCCTGGGCATCAGCGCCATCGCCTCCTTCATCGCCGGCACCATAGGCACCGTGCTGCTGATGCTGGTGGCACCGCCGCTGGCAAAACTTACGCTGGCTTTCAGCGCGCCCGAGTACTTCGCCCTCATGGTGCTGGGCCTGACGATGGTGGTGCTGCTGGCCGGTGATTCGCTGACCAAGGCCTTGCTGTCCATGATGGTGGGCCTGTGGATCGCCAGCATGGGCACCGACCTGTTCACCGCCACCTCGCGTTTTACCTTCGGCCAGACCGAGCTGCTGGGCGGCATCGAGTTCGTCATCGTCGCCATCGGCATATTTGCCGTCGGCGAGGTGATGTCCAACATGGAGCCCGAAAAACCGCTGGACATGCTGCCGGTGCCCAAGGGGCTGAAGAACCTGCTGCCGACCTGGCAGGACATGAAGGACTGCAAATACGCTTTCCTCAACGGCTCGCTGATCGGCTTTTTCATCGGCATCCTGCCGGGCGCCGGCGCGACGATCTCGTCCTTCCTGAGCTACGGCATCGAGAAGTCGTATTCCAAGCATCCTGAAAAATTCGGCACCGGCGTGATCGAAGGCGTGGCCGCCCCCGAAGGCGCCAACAATGCCGACACCGCCGGCGCCATGGTGCCGCTGCTGACGCTCGGCATTCCCGGAAGCGGCACGACGGCCATCCTGCTGGCGGCGCTGGTGCTCTGGGGTTTCAAGCCCGGCCCGCTGTTCATCGAGGAAAGCCCGGCCCTGTTCTGGGGCCTGGTGGCCAGCATGTACATCGGCAACGTGGTGCTGCTGATCCTGAACCTGCCGCTGGTCGCGCTGTTCGCGCAGCTGCTCAAGATGCCGGGTTATGTGATGTACCCGCTGATCCTGGGCGTGTCCATCATCGGCGTCTACACCTCCGACTCCAGCATCTTCCAGCTGGCCCTGCTGGTGCTGTTCGGCCTGGTGGGTTACGCGATGCGCAAGCTGGACTTCCCGACGGCCCCCCTGGTGCTGGGCCTGGTGCTCGGCGATTCGATGGAAAAAGCCCTGCGGCAGTCGCTCATGATGTCGCAGGGCCACCTGTCCATCCTGTTCCGGCCGATTCCCGCCGTGCTGCTGTGCATCGCCGCCTTCCTGCTGATCGTGCCGCTGATCAAGAAATTCAATTCGGCGCGCGTGCAGATGATCGACGCCGAAGCCTGAGCCAAGCCTGATTTCCCTTTGCGTTTTGCCATATTTAAAACAGGAGACAAGCCATGAAATTTTCGAAAACACTTTGCGCCGTCGGCATGATGGCGCTGGCCGGCTTCAGCGGCCTGGCCCAGGCCCAGTGGAAGCCGACCAAGACGGTCGACGTCATCGTCCACACCGGGCCCGGCGGCGGCAACGACCTGCTGGCCCGCGCGGTTGCGCAGATGCTGGAAAAAGAAAAGCTGCTGCCGGTGCGCATGCAGGTGGTCAACAAGCCGGGCGGCAACGGCGCCGTGGCGGCCGCGGCGATCGCCGAGCGCAAGGGCGACTCGCACACCCTGGGTTTCATCACCAGCGTCTGGATCGCCAACCCGCTCACGACCAATGAAGCCAAGGTCACGCTGCACGACCTGACGCCGGTTGCTCGCCTGCTGCTCGAGCCCGCGGTGTTCGCCGTGCGCGCCGACTCGCCCTACAAGACCCTGAAGGACTTCATCGACGCGGCCAAGGCCAAGCCCGGTGAACTCAAGCAGTCCGGCGGCTCGGTGACTTCGCGCGACAACATCGTGCGCCAGCAGCTGCAGCAGCACACCGGCGCCAAGTGGGCCTTTGTGTCCTTCCAGGGCGGCGGCGAGCGCCTGGCCGCCTTGCTCGGCGGCCACGTCGACATGATGGTGATCGAGCCGCAGGAAGCCGGCGAGCAGATCCGTGCCGGCAAGCTGCGCGTGCTGGCGCAGATCGCTGAAACCCCGCTGCCCGGCTACCCCAACACGCCGACGCTCAAGCAGGCCGGTTTTGACATCGTGGCCACGCCGCAGATCCGCGCCGTCATGGCGCCCCCCGGCATCCCGAAAGAAGCGCTGGCCTACTACGAAGACCTGTTCTCCAGGCTGCGCCAGACCGCCTCGTGGAAAAAATACGTGGCCGACAACCAGCTCGAAGACAGCTATTCGAACGGTGCCGAACTGGGCAAGTCCATCGAGGCGATCGAGAAAGACATGCGTACCCAGTTCCAGCTTGCCGGCATGAAGCTGGTGCGCTGAGCGCGGCTTCTTTCACCCAGCCGACTTTGACGCAACGGCGGGGTAGCGGCGAAGGCCGCGCTCCGCTCGCGGGCGGGCCTGCGCCTGGCGCGAGGCGCGCCGGCACCTGACAGACAACAAAAAATCTCATTTTGGAGAGATGCTTGGAAGCTCTTAATATTCTCAGTGCCGGGGCCGCGCAGGCCGTTGTGGCGCGGCTGGTGGACTCGCTCCGGCTGGAACATCCGGGTACCGTCAATGCCTGTTATGGAGCTGTCCAGTCCATGAAGTCACGCGTGCTGGTGGGCGAGCCGGTGGACGTCATCGTGCTGACGGATGCGCTGCTCGACGAGCTGGTGCTCAAAAAACTCGTCGTACCCGGTTCGCGCGCTGAACTCGGCACCGTGGGCACGGGCCTGGCCGTGCGCGCCGGCACACCGGTGCCCGAAGTCGCCAACCAGCAAGCCCTGCGCGAAAACCTGCTTGCCGCCAAAAAAATCGTCTGCCCCGACCCTGCCGTGGCTACCGCCGGCATGGTGCTCATCAAGGTGCTGGAACGCCTCGAAATCCTCGAGCAGGTGCGGCCGCGCCTTGTCTACTGCAGCAGCGGCCACGAGGCCATGGCCGAACTGGCGCGCGGCACCGGCCCGCGGGAACTCGGCGTCATGCAGATGACGGAAATCATCGCCGGCGCCGGCATGGCGCTGGCCGGCCCGCTGCCGGCCGAGCTGCAAAGCAAGGTGATTTATTCCGCAGGCCTGGCCGTGCATTCGAAAAGCCCCGAGCGTGCCCGCGACTTCATGCGCCGCCTGACGGGCGACCGGCAGGCGCTTCGTGTCGCCGGTTTCGGCGAAGGCCAAAGCGCCACCGCCGTGCCTGCAACCCTTTAAAAAAACGAGGAAAAAAACTTATGTCCAGCAGCTCCAAATCCACCGCAACATCCCCCACCATTTCTGAACGCCTGGCCCAAGGCATCCTGGCCTGCACGCCAGCAGATTACGCGGGCACGCGCGCCGTCACCGACCGCCTGCTGCTCGACATCGCCGGCCTGTGCCTGGCCGCGCGCGGCCAGACCTATGTGAAGGCGGCGCTGGCCGCGCTGGACGGCGACGGCAACTGCACCGTCATCGGCTTTCCGCGCAAGCTCACGGCCGAAGGCGCGGCCTTCGTCAACGGCATCGCCTCGCACGGCGAGGACTTCGACGACACCTACGAAGGCGGGCCCGTGCACGCCGGCGTGGTCATCATCCCGGCGCTGCTGGCCGCGGCCGAGCGCCACCAGCTCTCGGGCGCCGACCTGCTGCGCGGCGTTGCGGTGGGGCTGGAAGTCATGTGCCGCCTCTGCAAGGTCGCGCCCATGCGCGTGCACAAGGCAGGCTTTCATCCCACGGCCATCTTCGGCGTGATGGGCGCCGTCGCCGGCATTGGCGCCGCGCTGCGCCTGTCGGAAGAAGAATTCGTCAACGCCTTCGGTATTGCCGGCAGCATGGCCGGCGGCCTGATCGAGTACCTGGCCGACGGCTCCTGGACCAAACGCATGCACCCCGGCTGGGCGGCGCAATCGGGCTACCGCGCCGTGCGCCTGGCGCAGGGCGGCTTCGTCGGCCCGCGCACCGTGTTCGAAGGCCACCACGGCCTGTTCCACGGTTTTGCCAACACGCTGGAAGGCAACTTCGAAGCCATGATGGACGGCTTCGGCAAGCAGTGGCTGTGCACCACCATCGCCTTCAAGCCTTATGCCTGCGGCACCATGTCCCACCCTTATATCGATTGCGGCCGCGAATTCCGCGCGCGCAACATCGACCCGGAGCAGATCGCCACCATTGAGGCCGAAACCGCCGAAGGCATTGTTCACCGCCTGTGGGAGCCGCTGGCCATGAAGCAGTCGCCGCCCAACGGCTATGCCGCCAAGTTCAGCACGCCGTATGCGATTGCTGCCGGCATCCTCAAGGGTGACGCCGGCCTGGGCGAATACGACGAGGACGTGGTGAAAGACCCGGCCATGACGCGCCTGGCGGGCAAGGTCTCCTACATCATCGACCCGGCCAATCCCTACCCCAACCAGTTCACCGGCCACCTGCGCGTGACGCTGAAAAACGGCGAGGTCTATGAACACCGCCAGGGCTACTTCAAGGGCGGTGCCGAGCACCCGCTCAGCGATAACGACATCCAACGCAAGTTCGTGGCCAACTGTGTGTACGGTGGGCTCACGGCAACGCAGGCGCAGCAGATGGCCGACGTGATGGCCGGCCTGCTCGACCAGCCCAGGGTCGACCTGTCTCGCCTGCCGGCCTGAAGATTTTTGGAAAATTGAAGATTGAAAGACGTTTCATGAGCAACACCCACAAACCCCAGGCCGTCGCGCTGGTCACCGGCTCGGGCCGCAACATCGGGCGCGAAATCGCGCTGGGCCTGGCCGCCACCGGCGTGGCCATCGCCGTCAACGTGCGCTCCTCGGCGGCTGAAGGCCAGGCCGTGGTCGATGAAATCATCGCCGCCGGCGGGCAGGCGCTGCTGTGCGTGGCCGACGTGACCGACGAGGCCGCGGTGGCGGCCATGGTGTCCAGCATCAAGGCCGCGTGGGGCCGTCTCGACATCCTGGTCAACAACGCCGCGATACGGCGCGAAGCGCCGCTGGCCGACATCTCGGCCCGCGACTGGCGCGACACGCTGTCCGTCATCCTGGACGGCGCCTTCTTCTGCACGCAGGCGGCGCTGCCGCTGCTCAGGGCTTCTGATCGCGGCGCCGTCATCAACATAGGCGGCATGACGTCCCACACCGGCGCGCCCGAGCGCGTGCACGTGGTCACGGCCAAGGCCGGCCTGGGCGGGCTCACGCGCGCGCTCGCGCACGACCTGTCGCCCGAAGGCATCACCGTGAACTGCGTGTCGCCCGGCATGGTCGACACGCAGCGCGCCACCAGCAGCTCCACCGCCGCGCCCAAGCACCACGCCAAACACCATCCGCTGCTGGGCCGTCGCGGCACGGCGGCCGAGATCGCGGCTTCCGTGGTCTGGCTGGCCGGGCCGTCGGCGCGCTTCATCACCGGGCAGACCCTGCACGTCAATGGCGGGACCTACCTGAGTGTCTGACAAGGCGGTTCCCGACGCGGCGCCGCAGACGGCGTTCCAGCTCTGGGGCCGCAGGCTGCTGACGCTGGTGGCCGCGGCGGCCGGTGGTTATGCCGCCTTCTCGCTGAAGATCCCGCTGCCCTGGGTGCTGGGCGCCATGATGGGCACGGCCCTGGTGATGCTGCTGGGCGTGGGCGGGCGGCAACCGCTGCAGGGCCGGCGCGCCGCGCAGATCACCATAGGCACGGCCCTGGGCCTGACCTTTACCCAGGAGGTGATACGCGAAGTCGCGTCGCTGGGCCACTGGATGCTCGCGGGCGCCGCGTTTTCCATCATGCTCACCATGCTGTTCTCGCGCGTCATCCAGCGCCTGGCCGGCATCGACGGGCCCACGGCGATTTATTCGGTGGCGGTCGGCGCCTCGGCCGAAATGGCGCTGCAGGCGCAAAAGGCCGGCGCCGACGGCGCGCAGGTCGCCTCGGCCCACGCCATCCGCATCATCCTGGTGGTCACGCTGGCCTCGGTCGTCGCGCACTACAGCGGCGAAAAAGCCGGTCCCTATATTTCAGCGGCCACGCCCGCCATCGGCTGGCAGCTCGCGCTGCTCTTCGTCTTCCTCGCGCCGGCCTGCGGCTGGCTGGCCGAACGCCTGCGCGTGCCCAACGCCTGGCTGCTGGGCCCGGTGATCATGGCCGGCTCCTTTGCCGCCTCGGGCGTCAACGGCCGCATGTTCCCCGAGGCGCTGGTCGCGGCGCAGGTGCTGATAGGCTGGAGCCTGGGCCAGCACATGACGCGCCAGTTCTTCATCAAGTCGCCGCGCATGCTGGCTTCGGCCGCAGCGGTCACGCTCAGCATGCTGGCGATTTGTGTGCTGCTGGCCTGGGGCCTGAGCAAGACCGGCGTCATCTCGCTGCTGACGGCCTTCCTCGCCGTGGCGCCCGGCGGTACGGCCGAAATGGCCATCATCGCCAAGACCTTCGGCATAGGCGCGCCCATCGTGACGGCCTTTCATTTCTTCCGCGTGATCTCGACGGTGCTGTCGATACGCTGGGTGTTCAAGTTCCTGGTGCGCACGGGCTGGGTGCACGACAAGGCCTTCGGTTCGAACCCTTAGGTCGTCGGCCCCCATCCCAGCCTTCCCCCAGCGGGGGAAGGAGTAGGAGCATTTTTCACGACTGTTTGCTCAGCCACTCTGGCCCCTTCCCCCCCTCTGGGGGAAGGCTGGGATGGGGGCCAGCGGCGCTCAGCCTGCCAACTTAGCCAAACTTGCGCCGCGCATCCAGCGCCAGGGCGGCGCCAATGCTGCCCAGGGAGCAGCTCACCGCGCGCCAGATGGAAACCTGTCATCTCGAGCTTCGATAGCGCATTTCCTTTTATCCGCTCCAGCGCTTGCGCCAGACTACGGTCGGCGAGCAAGATGGCATAGCAGCCATGGCTCATCACATACTTTATTTAAGTGCCTTGATGACGGCGGCGGTGAACGACGCCGTGTTACCGCTGCCACGTATGTCGCCGGTGCGCGCGGCCGCATTACCCAGCGCGGCGGCCGTGGCCTCCTGCATGGACTTCGCCGCGGCCACCGCCTGCGGAATGTTCTTGCGCCGGCCCAGCCAGTCGAGCAGCATGCGCGTCGACTCGATCATGGCGTAGGGATTGGCGCGGCCGCTGCCCGCGATGTCCGGCGCGGAGCCATGCGTGGCCTGCGCCATCGCGAAGTCGCCTTCGCCGATGCACAGGCCCGGCGCCATGCCCAGGCCGCCCACCAGCCCGGCCGCTTCGTCCGACAGAATGTCGCCGAACATATTGGTGGTGACCACCACGTCGAAGTTGTGCGGGTCGCGCACCAGGCGCATGGCCATGGTGTCGACGATGACCTCGTTGACCGTGACGTCGGGGTAATCCTTCGCGGCCTTGTGGCATTCTTCCACGAACATGCCGCAGCCCAGCTTGAACACCGTGTTCTTGTGCACCACGGTCAGCAGCTTGCGGCGCGAGCGCGCCAGTTCCAGCGCGACGCGGGCCACGCGCTCGCTGGCCACGCGCGTGATGACGCGCACCGACAGCGTGATGTCGTCGGTGGGCCGGAATTCGCCCGTGCCCAGCAGCATGTTGCGGTCGGGCTGGAAGCCCTCGTTGTTCTCGCGCACGATGATCAGGTCCACGTTGTCGTAGAGGCAGCCGATGTCGGGGTAGGAGCGTGTGGGCCGCACGTTGGCGAACAGGTTGAAGTGCTTGCGCATGATGGGGTGCGGGTTGATGGCGCCCGGGCCCTTGGGATAGTCGCGGTGGCCTATGGGGCCCAGCACAAAACCGTCCATCTTCTGCAGCGTTTCCAGCGTGCCCTCGGGCAGGGTGGAGCCGTGCGTGTCCAGCGCCCTGCGGCCCACCGGCATGGGCCGCCAGTCAATGCTGAGCCCGTGCAGCAGGGCCGCGGCGCTTGCCACCTCCACCGAAGCCGGGACGATTTCATGGCCGATGTCGTCGCCGTTCAGGGCGCCGAGGACGAGGTGGGATTTGTTTGTCATGCAGGCTTTGTCTCTTGATGGCCCGGCTGAGCGCGCGCTTGCAGGGCTGTTTTAAAGCGGCCATGGCGTGGCCGGAGTGCCCGATGATGCTTGAGCGCTTTGCCTATGTAAATTGCAAAGATGCTGAAGTTTGATGCGGCGCGCGCATCAAACTTCGAAGCGCGGATGCACCACGACCCATTCACGCACGCTTGCCGTCGCCCGCCCAGGCGGGTCGCCGTGATGGCGCGCTGCCTGCGCGATGGTTCAGTCCCTGTCTTGGGGCAAGGCCGATGCCGAAACTCCGAGCCTCAAAATTTTTTGGCTTCTATCCGCACAGCCGGTTCTTCATTTTGTTGATGGACACACAGGCCGAATGCACGCCTTCTTACTCCTGGAAGAACGGTGAGTAAAACAAATGAGTGATGACATTGTCTTGTTGCGGACAGTGAATGGCGATTTTTGACTGATACATCGCTGCGCTTGTAAGCTCCGCAGCACTTGACATAGGCAACCCCACAAAGCATGACAACTTTCAGGCTTCAAAATTCAAGCAAGAGGACTCTATGGTTGCTGCCCGTTGCGATCTTAGTTTGTGCGTGCAATCCAGCGCAGCAGAACTCACATCTGACAAATCAACAAAAGCAGCATATGGAAGACCAGAAGCAACAGGTCATCAGCTTCTTGGGTCGATTAAAAACGGCGCTCGATTTGAACGTCATTGGCGATCCTCAGCGATTGCAGGAAGTCACTGGGTTTGAAGTTTTAGAGTGGAACACGATGTTGACAGATCCGCACTACAGAACTGCGAATTGATGGCGATTCAATGTCTCAGCAATGGACCAGGCCCCAGAGATGCTGAGCGTCACTAATGAGTACCGCACCGGCTATAGCCCGGCAGATAACTCGTCTTATCCCGGTGGAATTGATATTGGCGGATTCCCAGCGGTAGCGTGCATCTCTCCCGCGGACATGGATCAGATATTTGGCGCCGCGCGTCTAGACGCTCAAATGAGGGCTCGACCGCATTTTGATCAGCCTTGGGTTGCGCCATTTTGGGATGTCAAGTCCTATGTCTGTGTGGATCTGCCTCAAAGTGCGCCGCTGTTTCCGCGATTTTGTTGCCTCGATGACTAGCCAGGTGGCCAGCTTCTCGGCGTAGGGATCGAGCTTGCTTGGGGTTGCCCGCCTTTGGTAGCTGGGCTCGCTCTCTTCCGATCGCA